>JANMQG010000032.1:0-4656 GCA_031370285.1 Chloracidobacterium sp.
TAGAAGCCGAGTTTAACTCCTTATGAGACAGGCCTGAACTACTTCCTTACTATCGACCTTCCTTTGCGTCCGTTGTCGTTGGGAGGCGGAGCCAACCTACGCTGCACATCCACAATATGCCGGGACATTAGGGAGAAAGCCAGATCTCCTTCTTTATTCTTAATTGCTTCGAATACTTCCAGATGCCTTCGAACAACATGGCGAAGCACTTCCAGCGAAGGATGTAGCTCGGTTATCACCTGAGACGCCACTTCTAACATGGAATCGGCGAGCATTTCAAGAATAGGATTGTCGGCTGCCCTGGCGACAAGCTTGTGGAATTTGAGATCAAACGAAGTGGGAGATTTTCCTGCCTCCACCGCGTTATTCATCGTCTCGATGACTTCCTCCATCTCTTCTAAATCCTGGCTGGTCGCGCGCGATGCTGCTAGTCGAGCGGCTTCTGGCTCGAAAATCAAACGAACCTCAGCGATGTGATTGATAGAGATTTTCCGGAGCGTAAGCAGCGTCTGAAACGAGCGACTTACGAGACGATGATCCAAATCGGCGACGAAAGCGCCTCCAGTAACCCCCTTCTTTGTGTAGATTACTCCCTGCTGCTCCAAGCCGCGCAGGGCCTCCCGAACCGAAGTGCGGCTCGCTACAAATTGCTCGGCGAGGGTCCGCTCATTTGGCAATCTATCCCCAATTTGGAACTTGCCTGCAAGGACGGCGTCCCGTATTTGCTGGAGGATTTCGTCGGAAACTCTTTGGTTTTTAACTGGCTCAAACATCTTAGATCGCAGTCGACTCCTGGCTAAAAGGTTGAATGGACTGACCAATTGTATAGTCCTTTCCACTCAAAGAACAGAACAAACTGGCTTCCCGAAAGACACTTAGCTAACTCGCTCAAGCAAGCCAGCCCGGGTCAAGACTTCGTCGAGGATCTTGCCGCGTTCCCGGTCGATAGCGACCAGTGGTAGGCGCACTTCCGGGGTATCGAGCAGACCTAGTCGGGCCATCATGTATTTCAGGGGAATCGGATTGGTTTCAAGGAAGATCGACTGGTTCAGTTCGAAGAGTTGAAAATGCAGATCGCGAGCAGCGGCCAGATCGCCTTGGTCAACCAACTCACAAAGGCGGGCGACAAGTGTCGGGGCTAGATTTCCCACGGCGTTCATCAATCCACTGGCGCCGAGAGCCAACATAGGCAGGCTCAAGGCCTCCAAGCCGCAGAAGACACGGAAGTGATGACCGAGGCGTGTAAGCACTTCGGTTAGAAATTCTAAATCGTTAGCGGCATGTTTGATTCCCACCACGTTTGGCAATCGTTCCGTGATTCTGGCTACGGTGCTGGGCGTGATGGATACCGCAGCTCGACCGGGAATGTGATAAATCAGAAGTGGCAGATCCGTCCGTCTCCCAACTTCTTCGAAATACTGGACCAACCCTTCCTGTGGCGGTTTACTGTAATAGGGCGTAACAACGAGAAGGGCGTCTGCTCCGGCCTTCTCCGCCCTGGCGGTAAGCTCAGTGGTTTCCGCAAGTGACTGCGATCCAGTTGCGGCAACAACCGGAATGCGCTTGGAGATCGTTTCTACCGCCACCTTGACCAGCTCAGTTCGTTCGTCAATCGTGAGGCTGCTGGGTTCCCCGGTTGTTCCGGTCACAACTACACCGTGCGAACCTTCGCGGGCCTGGCGATCTACCAATTCAGCAAACTTTTCGTAGTTGATTTTGCCATCGCGAAACGGCGTTACAACAGGCGTATAAGAGCCACGCAAGAAATTGTCATCCAGTTTGATCATTTTCCTGCTCCGACCTCCACTCCGGCGCGATTAGTGGCAAAGCCGCTCGTCAGACCCAGGGGCTTCGGCTCCCGTCGCAAGTCTTCGTGCCAAAGCAAAGAGCCCAACGCCAGGTGCAGCGGTTGATCCTGGATTGTCAGTTCATAAACATCTTCTTCTTTGGAAGCGTGATTATGCACAGCCCAGCCGGGCGCACTCAGCATCAAATCCCCCGCTTCCCATTCGTAGCGCCGTCCTTCTACCGTGCTGTAGCCGCTACCCTGAAAGTAATAATTGATCGCGGCTGAAACATGGCGGTGTGGCCGATCAACAATCTTCGCGGGCCGGATCGTAATGGTGGCAAAGAAGGTGGGAGTGGTGCCGTTCGTGCGACCCGTCGTCGGGTCATACATCAGATAAAGACGCCGCCCGGCATAGCTCTTTCCCAACGCTCTGAGTTTATCCAGCTCGGCTTTGACTTTTTTCCAGGGCCAGTGCAACGCCTTCACCTCAACGTGGTCTGGGCTAATCAGTTTTTCGTAAGGCATCAGGAAGGCACCGTCGTCAGTCAATGGGAAAGTGCCATAGGGGCTGATGCTGGTCGGGTCAACTACCTCCTCCGAGGCAACTTCGTCAGTCTCTCGCCCAACCTCGGGATCATCGTCAACGATATAAACGTTCAGTTTTTCCAGCAGTGCGGAGTTGCTGTAGCTGAGCCGAACTTGCAGTTCGTTCGTGTCATTGAAGTGTTGGTAGATAGACCAGGGCGTCGTGGTCCACACATCGTATTGCTTATATTCTATCCGCCGACCGTTAATAATCGAGTGTCCGCCACCGTGGATACAGAAATCCACCAGCGACGAATTATGACGAATCGGTTTCGTCTGCTCGCCCGGCTTCAATACGCAAAGGGAGACCGCAGTGCTATAAGTTAAGCCGTTGCCGACGCCGGTTTCAGGACTCGCGATAAGAGATACGCGTCGTCCATTCTCGGGAACCGGAAGACCCGCGAGCCGCTCGATTTCGGCGTCGATCTGCTGCTTTTTGATCAAGACGGCGGGAATTAGATTCAACTCTTCACTCGCCACTCCGCTGCGATCAATAAATCTGAAGGCCTGTTCCATGTCATTTACCTCCGAGCTGACTACTAATTAATCCAGGCAGCGCGCAATCGCGGAGGAACTCTTTGGGGATGCGACAGCTCGCGGCCAAGGCCGAGCTCCCGAGCTTTCTGATAAAGCTGCATTCCCAGCGCGAGGTCTGAGATCCCCATACCCAGTGACTTGAACAACGTAATGTCATCGCTAGCCGCACGCGACTTTCGCGCGGCGACTAACTCGGCAAGAGACATCACTTGTTTCCAGCCTTCCTGATCAGGAGGACCAATGAATTCCATCAATTCTTTCGAAAGCTTTTGCGCCTGAGCCACACTATCAACCACGATCCGGCTACATCGCGCCAGCACGTTGCCGGCAATTTCCGCGCGGCTTGGCACAATGGCGCCGACCGCATTGACATGTGCGCCTCGGTCGATCATCTCAGCGCTGAGCACAGGCTCTGTAGCGCGGGTAACCACCGTAATAACGCCAGCGCCTTTGACGGCGTCTGCAACGCTGCGCGCTGGTGCTACTTCCAACCCAAACTCTTTCCTCACGCGGGCGGCAAATTGTTCTCGTCGTTCTTCGTTGCGACCAAAAACCCGTACCCGCTTGATTGGACGAACGGCTAACACGGACGCCACCTGGGTAATAGCTTGTTTGCCCGTACCAATAATTGCAAAGTCGTCAGCATCATTGGCGGCAAGCCATCTAGTGGCAACGCCTGAGGCGCTGGCCGTGCGCATTTGACCGAGCGCGAAAGCCTCGATGATTGCTTTTAGACTCCCATTCTCGCTATCGAAAAGTATCAGCAACGGAGTGGCCCCACCTTCCGTGTGGGACCACGTCTTGGTGCCGGCGAAGCCGTCTTTGGGATAGATGGCGCCGATAGCGTGAAGCGTTGAGCCGTTTCCCCAGGCGACGTGAGTTTTCATCATGTTCGCGGCGTCGCCATGCGCTTCCGTCAGCAGGCCTTTTTCCAAAGCCTCGATGGCCTCACCGAGATGCATCATGGAAACGACTTCCGCTTCGGAAATCCACAATGGGGCTGGGGAAGACATACTTGAAAAGAATTCGCGGCCCTTTAGATACCGGACTTGCCGGCGTTGCAGTTGAAGGCGGACAAGTCCGCCCTCTAAACAAATCCTAATTTAAGACTCCAGTGGTGAACTTACGGGCGGCCTAAGGGCGAGGCAGTTTGCGATCAATGCGTGCATGACGTAGCGACCGATCAACATCAAGACGGCGATTCCTTGTTCATGGCCGATTGCTTTAACCACTTCTTCCAGCTCAGCTCCCGTCTCGTGCCCCCCGCGTTCGATCACTGCCAGCACGAGCTTCTGCACAACTACTTCGGTCTCAGAAAGATTGCCCTCGCGCTTTGACAAGAGCGAAGTTACTTCACGCAGCCACGCCTCGCTCAATCCTAGTTTGAGCGAAAGGCGCTCATGCTGCACCCGCTCATAAGCGCTATTCATTTTGGTGGCGATCGTTAGCGCCACCAACTCTGTCAGATTGTCGGGGAGTGCCTTTTTCAGATCCTCCGTCAGCGTGTAGAAGGAGATCAAAGCGCGAGGCTGATGTCCAGTGCATTGAAAAAACTCTCCCAGGTAATTTAGCCGTTCCACCTTGGGGCGGAGGAGTTCGGCAAGATCCGGATCGAGCTCTGTCATCGACAGTCTGGGAATTAAGGCGCTCATTTTTGAATCAGACTCCAGAGCATCCACACTGGCATAGCGATTCCAAACAGCTTTTGATTAAAGATGCTTGGCGAAAAACTGAATCACCCGGCG
>JANMQG010000041.1:0-2735 GCA_031370285.1 Chloracidobacterium sp.
GAAGCCGGATCTCCCGGACCATTGGAAAGAAAAACTCCATCGGGATTCATTGCCAGAACTTCCGCCGCCGTCGTTGAAGCAGGTACCACGGTGATGCTACAGCCCAGCCGCGAGAGCTCGCGCAATGAATTTCGCTTGACCCCGAAGTCATAACAGACCACATGAAAACGCTCATCACCCGCCGGGGCAACTTCGTAAGTTTCTTTTGTGGTCACGACGCTCGCCAGTTCACGGTTCTCCATTGACGGCGACTGCCGTGCTTTTTCGATGAGGCTGTCCTCATTGAGATCAGTTGTGGAGATGCAGGCGCGCATCGCTCCTTTGTCGCGAATATGCCTGACGAGGGCGCGCGTATCGACTCCCTCAATCGCCACGATGTTCCAGCGTTTCAAATAAGCATCAAGAGTCTCTTGTGCCCGCCAACTCGAGGCCATTCGGGCCGCCTCGCGCACCACAAAGCCTTCGACCCAGGGGCGATCAGATTCTTCGTCTTCACTGTTGACGCCATAGTTGCCGATCAGCGGATAAGTCATGCAAACGATCTGGCCGGCGTAAGAAGGATCGGTGAGTACTTCCTGGTAACCAGTCATCGAGGTGTTGAAGACCATTTCGCCGACACTCTCGCCTTCCGCGGCCCACGAGCGACCGCGGAAAACGCGGCCATCTTCAAGCGCTAGTAACGCAGAATTTTGGTTTCTCACTGCCATTGTGTTTATGGTCCAAAGTCCAATGTCCAACGTCCAAAGTCAAAGGCAAGGTGGTTAGCTACGCAGACATTGGACATTGGACATTGGACATTGGACATTGGACTTTGGACCGCTTTACTGGCTACTTTTAATAAACTGCTGCGCCTCATTGAGCCAGCGTTTATCGGCGCGGTACTTGTAAGCCGGGGCGGTCTTCACGGCTTCTATGCAGGCTTGCATCGCGCTGGCGGCCTCGCGCTGATGACCAAGACCGGCGTGCGCGCGACCCATCAAGTAGAGTGCTTCCGGGTCAGACGAACGCTGCTCGAGGAAGCGTTCCAAAGCATCGCGAGCGTCTTCAAACTGATCGGCAGCGAGGTAAGTGGCGCCAACTTCACGCCAGATTTCGTGTTGGCTGTGTGCCGGGTCGCGGGCTACCACTTGTTCAAAGTTCCTGACGGCATCAGCGAACCGTTTCTGCTGTAGAGCGATACGCCCGAGTTGATAATGAGCGTCGACCTCCTCGTCGTCGATCTGAATTGCCCGCTCGAAACGTTCCCGTGCGGCGTCTAATTCGCCTCGCTGCTGATGAATCAATCCGAGATTGTAATGGGCCGACGCGTCAGCAGGGTTCAGCGTTGCCGCCTCCAGGTTTTGCTTGAACGACTCGCGCCCACGCTGTGTGCGTGTGACTTCGGCAAAGTATCCCCTTAGCAAAAGAAAAACCATTACCAGTAAAAAAGGCGAGGCCAGCAGCATGCCAACTATTGGAATCAATCTGGAGGCCGGAATAAGAAGCGTGCCGCTGATGAACACCACAATTGCCGACTGCAGCCAGGAAAGTCGAAAAACAACGCGTATTCCGATCACTGCCCAGACACCAAAGATCGCCAGCAAGACCATTACTGAAAGCACCGCGGCCAGCAGTCCCGGTCTTAAAAACCCCTGTTCAATCAACAGGAGGATTTCCGGAGGAAGTTGGCTTCGTTGCGCCAGCAGTGTCTCGAGCATCCGGTTAGCCAGTGTCTGCTCTACTCCGCTAACAGTGGCAGCAATCGTCAGAATCGTGGCGCTCAGGCTGGCGGCAGTTAAGGCGTAAAACATCGTCGCCGCCAGGGGCGCATAATCCTGCTGTAGTCGAAGTCGGAAACTCGCGCGGCGCTCAAACAAGTTGGACAAAAATAGCGCGAGGGGACAGAAAACGAGGGCAATGATAACCAGCGATCCCCCCGACTGTAAGATTACAGAAAATATAGTGGCGGGGCTGCGCGGATTTGCCAGATAACTGAGATAGAGCAGGGTAATACAAAAGAAAAAGATTGCGTGAGCGATTAGCGCAACGAGGGCTGCAGGAGCCAGGGGCGCTCGGTCGCGCACTTCTCGAAGGCCGCGCCCCGGCGCGTAAAAAATCATCAACAGAAGCCGTACCCAATCGAGTATGTTCAAATTAAGTTCTCAAGTCCGTTCGAACTTATTGCTCCGGCGGTATGGCGGGCATCTCCTGAGGGTGCGGTTGATATCCAGTAGGTGGCGTTGCCAGGGGCGAGATGTTTTCATGGTGGATAACGCTTGCTACGCTCAGTGGCCAATAACGAAACAGCGCCTTGCCGTAGATATACTTCTTGGGTACCAATCCCCAAATTCGCGAATCGCTGGAATTATCCCGGTTGTCACCCATTACGAAATAATAGTTTGCCCTGATTATTACCGGCGCCTGACTCCGTGGGCTGAGATTTAACTGCGGGTCCAGATATTTCTCATCGAGAGGGCTGCCGTTGATGCGCACGATTCCTTCTCGCACCTCGACCGTTTCTCCGGGCAAACCGACCACCCGCTTGATGTAGCTTTTAGACGGATCGTCGGGATACCAAAACACAACAATATCACCGCGATCAATCTTTGGCGCCCAGCGATACTCGTCATAATAGATCAACTTGTTAACAAAGATGCGCTCGCCGTCGTGCAGCCGTGGCAGCATCGAGGTGCCTTCCACTTTTACCGGCTGCACAATAAAAACAACCATCAGCGCTGCGATCATCAACGCAAACA
>JANMQG010000048.1:0-14915 GCA_031370285.1 Chloracidobacterium sp.
TTAGTTTTTTTTTTGGGGCACACATTTTGTTATGAAAAATAAATTCACTCTGGTTCACGTAGGTTTTTTTTTTTTACCGTGCCGATCCGGTTTGGCCGATCTGGTGCGGGTAATTTCTCTGACTGGCCGCCCGCCCCGGCCTATTTCTGGGGTCTTGACCCTGCGTTCGACGGTCAGAGACCGTGACTGGCTCTCGACCTTCCGGCAAGTCAGAGACTTGCCGCGCACCGGCACGGCCAAGCCGGAGCGGCTAATGAGGTCCAATCCGAGTTGAGACTGCATCAGTCCTTGTCATAGCCATTTGGGTGCGACCGCATCCAGCGCCAGGCTGACTCAATGATCACGCGCAAATCCTGGAACTCTGGGTTCCAACCAAGCTCGCGCTTTATCTTCTCCGAACTCGCGATCAAAACTGCTGGGTCGCCCGCGCGTCTGGGACCAACCCGGGCTGGAATAGTTTTTCCGGTAACCTCGCGAGCCGTCTCCAACACCTGATTCACACTGTAACCATTGCCACCACAGCCAAGGTTGTAAATCCGTCCGCCACCATCCGCGAGCGACTTCAACGCGAGAATGTGGGCGCGCGCAAGATCGATCACGTGGATGTAATCGCGCACGCAAGTTCCGTCGGGCGTCGGATAGTCGCCTCCATAAACTTCCACGAATTCGCGTGCGCCTGCGGCAACTTGCAGCGCGATGGGAATGATGTGGGTTTCGTGCGCGTGATCCTCGCCGCAGTTTTCGCTCGCGCCGGCAGCGTTGAAATAACGCAAAGATGCAAAGCACAGGTCGTAAGCTTCACCGTACCAGCGCATCGCCTGTTCGAAGGTAAGCTTGGACTCACCGTAAGGATTGGTCGGCTGGTTGGGAGCGGTCTCTTCTATTGGTTGTTTGTCTGGTTGGCCATAGGCAGCGGCTGAAGATGAAAAGACGATGCGTCTGACATCCGACTCCAGCATCGCATCAAGCAGGACCAAGCCGTTGGCTACGTTGTTGCGGTAATATTTCGCAGGGTGCTCACAGGATTCACCCACCAGCGAATCTGCCGCCATGTGAACGACGGCTTCAATCCGCTTGACAGCAAGAGTCTCACGCAACCTTCTGGCGTCGGCCAGATCGGCCAGCACAAACGCGGCGCCGGCGACGACGGCTTCGCGGTGACCTTTGTAGAGGCTGTCATAAACGACAACTTCGTGGCCGTCTTTCACTAGTTCTTCGGTGACGACGCTGCCAATGTAGCCGGCGCCACCGGTGACTAACACTCTCATGATTTACGAACCTCTTTTTTGGAAGCCCTAAGATAATTCAGTCTTTGGCGCGGTGGCTCGGCCGTTGCGGTGCGCGGCAAGTCTCTGACTTGCCGGCTAGCCAGAGCCTGTTTCCTGGTCTCCGACCTGCATTCGACGGGCATAGACCGTGAAGAGTTTTTTCGGCAAGTCAGAGACTTGTCGCGCACCGCAACGGCAGGGCCGCAGCGGCTCGGGAAATCAAATTCAGATTGAAACTGCGTCAGCACCGGAAAAGGGTGTAGCGGCGGTTGCTACCAGGAAGAGTCTTAAGTGTGGGCCATCTTTGGTTGCGTCGACGCCGAGCTTGCCGGAGCAGAATCTTTCGGAGTGTAATAAAGAATGCGGTTGCAGTTATCACAGGTAATGATTTCTTCACCCCGGCGCACCTGCGCCATCGCCTGCGGTCGCAGCGCCATAAAGCAGGCCATGCAGGCGCCGTTGCGCGCCTCTGCCACCGCCACGCCATCACGTATCCGCGCCACAATGCGCACATATTGCGCGCCCATCGCCTTCGGCAAAGCAGCAACCAGTCGCTCTCGTTCGGCGCGACTCGCCGCCAGCTTGTCGGCTTGCTGGCGAGTCTCTTCGTCGAAGCCCTGGAGTCTGGCCACCCGATCGGAGTTCAAAGAAGCGACCTCTTCGGCGCGCTCCGTAAGCGAAGCCTCCGCTGTTTCGAGCGCTTCCATCTGCTCGAGAATCTGCGTTTCGAGCGTGGCGATCTGCTTCCGGGCGGCATCAGCCTCACGAATCGCCGCGGTATACTCGTCTGGTTTCTTCGACGACATCAAATTGCGATCGGCGCGTTCAACCCGCAGGCGCTGTTCGCCAACTTCCGTTTCGAGCCGCGTACGGGCGTGCCTGGCTTCGTCTCGGCGAGTTTCGAGGGCGCGTATTTCAAAGGCGCGCTGATCGAATTCTGACTCGATCTCGGCGCGCCTTTGTGGGATGGCTTCTAGTTCTGCTTGTGATTTTCTTATACTTGTATCCAGGTTTTGTAGAGCGACTAATTGCTGTAATTCCGCTTTCACTCTTTACACTCTCCTTAAAAGATCAGGGCCGGATTTGATATGAATCAGGGCAATCATCAAGGGGATTATCAGGCATGGGCGCCCCTCGGCGCAAGTCGGGGGCCACGGTGCCTTACGAGTTTCGCGAATCCATTGGGAAAACGGTGGAGATAACTAGTAACCCACGGCACGGGCAGCGTTGATTCGCCCGGCAGTCATAACTCGACCGCGCAAGCCCGGCAGTTTGTCGACCGACCGAAGCAGCAACGAACGCAGTTGATCCACTGAAAGATTTGGGCGGGCTGACAGCGCAAGCACCGCAACTCCGGCAACCATAGGCGCCGCCATCGAAGTTCCCGAATGCCGCTCATAATCATTGCCGAGCGCGGTAGTCAGAATACCTTTTCCCGGCGCGGCAAGGTGAACGCCTTGCGCGCCGTAGTTTGAAAACTGCGCGAGTGCGTCGCTTCGGTCGGCGGCGGCGACGCTAATAATATTTCCTATGCTATAGCCGGCAGGATAGCGTGGACTCGCATCGTTATTCGTGCTTGTGCTTCCGCTCGCGGCAACGAAAAGTATTCCGGCTTCATACGCTTTGCGGGTCACATCTTCGAGTGCTCGCGAGGGTTCAGTTAATCCCCAGCTTGCATTGATCACGCGAAGGTTCACGCCAGCGCGCTTGCGGTCAATCGCATAGTTGATAGCTTCGACTGCGTCCGCAACATAGCCAAAGCCGCCGGCATTCAAGAACTTCAGCGGCATGACTTGAGTTTTCCAATTCACGCCGCAAACGCCTACGTGGTTGCCACAGTCAGCGCCGATCACCCCCGCGCAGAATGTTCCGTGACCATTCTCGTCCATAGGGTCACCGTCGTTCGCGACGGCGTTGTAGCCGTGTACATCGTCAATAGTGCCCAGGTCTCGATCATGGTAAGGCTTCATGTTGGCCGGCCGCGTCCAAATATTGTTGACCAGGTCAACGTGGGTGTATTCAACGCCGCTATCAAGCACGGCGACCACGATCTCGCCACTGCCTTTGGTTCTGGCCCACGCCTGCGGGGCACTAATACTAGACAACGCCCATTGCTGTTCGAATCGCGGATCATTTGCTCGCACCGGATTCGCATCGTTGCCTGCCAGATCGATACTTATCTCGTAGTTGGGTTCCGCGTATTCGACTTCCGGCAACGCTCGATACTGATTGGCGAGCGCGGCTGCATCTGCATTGTCCGGATCGTGAATCGCAGTCAGTCCGGGAACTGCTTCAATCTCATCCTGGACCTGATCGTTGAAGCGAGCTGTGATTTGGCCGATAGCATCCGCGGAAACACTAGCGCGAAACTTCACGAGAAGTTCAGGACGGCCCCAGTAGGTCGCAGCATTCTGGTCTAATTCGTTTTGAGCAACGCCTTCGCGCGATTTTGGTTCGGCAGGAACAATTCGAACCGACGAGGTTACCTGCCGTTGCAGTTTCTTGACCTGACTGAGGAAAGCGAGGGCGAAAATCATCACAAGCACCAGTGCGATGTAGAGAATGTATTTGTTGCGGCCCATCTGATTGTGTGGCTGCCAAAACCGGAAACAGCAGCGGATGAACTCAGCTGGACGCGGCGCAGCTCAAACCAGATCGCCAGCCAGGTGCTGGAGCAATACGGCAACGGCAATAGCGGCGGTTTCAGCCCGCAGGGTGCGTCCGCCAAGAGTGATTATCGTCCACCCGGCTTGTCGCGCGGTGGTAAGCTCTTCATTCGTCCAGCCACCTTCCGAACCAACCAACGCCGTCAACGGGAATCCTTTCAACGACAACAACTCTGTTACTTCCCCGAGCGACTGCCCTTCGCGCTCCGAGAACAGCAGACGGCGCGAACCTGGCCTACCGTTGGCTTCCTGAATCAAGTTCTCAAAAGGAACCGGCTCGGATATCACTGGCACAACTGCGCGTCCAGATTGCTTCGCAGCCGCTAGCGCAATTCGTTGCCAGCGCCCCATGCGTTTCGTCACATCCGGCTCGTCGCGCAAGCGAATATCGGCAAGCTTTGTCACCACTGGCACCACTCCGGACACACCCAACTCAGTTGCCTTCTGGATAACCAGGTCAAACTTCAAGGCCTTGAGCAGGGCAACGGCAAGAGTTAATTGCAGAGGCGATTCGGGCCGAGCGGCAGCTACCTCTCTAATGATCATGAGGTGGGCAGCATCGCGCCTGGTTTCTTCTACCCGGCACTGAAACTCTCTCCCTACGCCGTTGAAGGCGTAAACCTCGTCGCCAACCTTCAGGCGCAATACCTCGCGCAAGTGGCGCGCCTCGTCAGCTGCCAGTGTGACGCGAGTAAGGCTTGAATCGAAGGCGCCCAGCGGCGCGTAGAATCTGCGACGAGTCACTTTGATTAATAGGTCCCCTGACTACGATAAAGACCATTCAAGTCCACCCGGTAGATCCACTGAACAAAACTCCAGATGTATCACGCGGCGGTGAGACGCATTGCTGGAAACAGACGAAGAATGCAGTAACAACGGACGCATTGCCAGCACGTCACCTTGCCCAACCGAGCAAACAACCGGTTTCGTCCCCTGCCGGATCTGTTTGATGTCCTCGGCCCTGAGCCGGCCGCGCGTATGCGAGCCCGGAATGACTTTCAACGCCCCGCTGCCTCCGTCAGTAGCATCGAGGTGTAGTCTTAGTGCCAGCACCTCCTCCAATACAAAACTGGGTGACTGCACATGAATGATACCAGCTTTCATAGACCAGCCTGTAAAGCCCTCGACTTCCTTTCGCTGACGAACGGCAATCGTCAGATCCTGATGCCAGGGCACTTTCCAGTTAG
This sequence comes from Chloracidobacterium sp., assembly GCA_031370285.1. Taxonomy (GTDB): domain Bacteria; phylum Acidobacteriota; class Blastocatellia; order Pyrinomonadales; family Pyrinomonadaceae; genus PSRF01. The sequence goes on from JANMQG010000048.1 coordinate 5,122, forward strand.
CCTCGGGCGTCTTGTCAAAGAAGATTCCGCGAACAACCCGTGCCTGTGGGCCGGCAATTGGATCAACAAGAGATCGAATGGCAGCCGAACTCGCGAGGTTCTGAAGAGACGGAACAATACCGAGTAGGTTCCTAATTCCAAAGTAACTCTGGCCCCGCTGCTTGGTGGAATCGCTGCGCGGGACAGCCCTCAGTTGATCGATGATGCGAGCTACACCTTCCGAATCAAGGACACTCGGAATTACTACAAAACCCCTGGCCTCGATCTCTTCAAAGTAAGTACTTAGCATTCAGGTTGTAGTGGGAACTAAACAACCAGCGTGATCCATTCGCCATCCTGCATCGTCTCGCAGGGCTCGCTCACCCCGCATTCCAATAATCGCGCTAGCAAAGATTCTGCCTGCGTGTCCAAAATTCCCGAAAGGATCAAATGTCCACAAGTAACAGACAAGAGCGAAGGTAACATGGTCGAGATCACGTCGGCAGTTAGATTTGCGCAGACGACGTCCGCAGACGCCATTGCCTCATCAACCGTTCCCACTCGAAAAGTAATCTTCTCCGCCACGCTATTCAAACGCGCATTCTCGCGTGCAATCGCTATTGCTTCCGCATCAGTGTCACAGGCTTCAATCCGCGCGTCAGGAAACAACTTTGCGGCGGCTATGGCCAGAATTCCCGTTCCAGTTCCTACGTCGAGAAAACTTCCGCCTGCAAAATACCTCTCAATCGCTACCAGGCACAAACGCGTCGTCTCGTGGGTTCCCGTGCCGAAAGCCATACCGGGCTCAATGCGAATTACAATCCGGTCGTGCTCGTCAAGAATCTCAGCCCAGGGCGGCGCAATAATAAAACGCTCACCTACCTCAACGGGCTGCCAGCTTTTCTTCCATTCACCGAGCCAATCGCGATCAACCACTTCGCGAACTGTCATTTCCCTCACTGAAGACGATGGCAGTTGATAGATCCGAAACGATTCAGCTAACTCCGCGCGCACTAACTCGCGGTCCGGCACCAAATCAAAATAAGCAGTCACTCGCAGAAAGCTGTTCTCTGCCTCGCCGGTTTCCGTTCCCAGGGCGCCGGCTTCCATCAACGCATACTCGACTGCCTCGCGCGCTTCGCTCAGGACTGTGAGATCCAGCCCATACCACCCGGCGAGCGTTTGCTGTTCTTTCGGAGAACTCAATTTACTCATTCCAACCTTTTCAAAACTTCAGCTACAAATATCCAATCAGGCAGATCGGACTCGTGATTCCAATCAACCGTCTTGCCCGTTCCATATATCGCACGCTTTCGAACCGACCTCAGCGAAACTGCGTATGCGTTCGGTTGATTTAATAGGGTGCAGTGGAGTCCGCCTGTAGTTTAAGATACGCGTCCTAAATGACATCGTCTATTCCCATGAACGCCGCGAAGTGCGGCGACCCCCGAGCTTACAAGATCTGGAAGATCATCACTGCCTCGGGCGTGGGGACCATGATCGAGTGGTACGACTTCTACATTTTCGGCAGCCTCGCGACCGTAATCTCGCCGCTCTTCTACCCACGGGGAAATAACACGCTGGCGCTGATCGCCTATCTTTCGACGTTCGCGGTTGGCTTTGTGGTTCGTCCTTTTGGCGCGCTCTTCTTCGGACGCATAGGCGATCTGGTGGGACGCAAATACGCCTTTCTCGTGACGCTACTGATTATGGGTGGCGCGACCGCGCTCATCGGTTTCCTGCCGACTTACGCCACGATTGGTATGGCGGCGCCGATTATCCTTCTTTTAATCCGCATTCTGCAGGGGCTGGCGCTGGGCGGTGAATATGGCGGCGCTGCGGTTTACGTGGCCGAGCACGTGCCTGATGCAAAACGCGGGTTCTACACGAGCTTCATCCAGGTCACGGCGACGCTGGGCTTGTTCGTATCGTTGGCCGTCATCCTGATCGTGCAGAATTTCATGAGTAAAGAAACGTTTAGCTCCTGGGGCTGGCGCATACCTTTTCTCATTTCGATCTTCCTGGTGGGCATTTCACTTTACATTCGGTTGCGCATGAAGGAGTCGCCGATTTTCCAACAAATCAAGAGTGCGGGAATGACTTCGGCGAAACCCTTGAAAGAGGCTTTTACTCAGTGGGTAAACTTGAAGCGAGTTCTGATCTCACTCTTCGGCGCGACTGCGGGTCAGGGCGTGGTGTGGTACACCGGACAGTTTTACGCCTTGTTCTACCTGCAAACGGTCCTTAACGTGAACGGTACGTCGGCAAGTTACCTCATCGCGATCGCCTTGCTGCTGGGAATGCCGTTTTTTGTGGTCTTCGGCGCACTGTCTGATCGCCTCGGTCGCAAGCGAATCATGATGCTCGGCTGTTTGCTGGCAGCAGTTTCCTACATTCCAATTTACCGGGCAATGCAGAGTGCCGCCGGCTCCAACGTTGTGACCGCCTCACCGGTGCGAAACGCAATCACCGGCTCGATCAGTCTGACGCCACAGACTTATGTCGACGGCGCACTGCAGCCGGCGAAACAAGTTCTGCCTTACACAGATTTCGCGAGTCTTGTCAGTAGTCCGATTGCGTGGAAACTGATCCTGCTGGTGTTCATTCAGGTAATTTTCGTGACCATGGTTTACGGGCCGATTGCGGCGTATCTCGTCGAAGCCTTCCCGGCCAGGATTAGGTATACGTCGCTGTCGCTGCCTTACCATATTGGCAACGGCGTGTTCGGTGGGCTGCTGCCGTTGATTGGACTTTACGTGGTTGCGCAAACCGGAAATATCTATGCAGGTTTGTACTACCCGATCATTGTGGCAGGCCTGACGTTCATCGTCGGTTCGTTATTGCTCAAGGAAACCAGACACGTCTTGATCTGGGATGAGATGGAGAGCGACTCAAAATAGGAGATACGATCCACCAAATCACACGAAACTTCACTAACGACATTTCGTGTTAGTTCGTGTCCTTTCGTGGATCGCGTCTTGGTTCGAATGGCAGTGTGCGGCTCAAACTTTTTGACTCATCCCTGGCGGATGCCCAGATCGTCCAGCAGTCCTACTTTGTCGCGCCAGTCCTTTTCAACTTTCACGAACAACTCCAGATGGCAGCGATGCCCAAGCATACTCTCAATGTCGTGTCGCGCCTGGATGCCAATTTCTTTCAAGCGCGCGGCGCCTTTGCCGATTACTATTTTTTTCTGCGAACCACGCTCGACAAAAATCGCACAGTGTATGCGCGTAAAGTCTTCGCGCTCCTCGTCCCACTTCTCCACCACTACCGCCGTCACGTAGGGAATCTCGTCCTGCGTTTGTAAGAGAATTTTCTCCCGCACGATCTCCGCCACCATCGTGCGCACTGATTGGTCGGTAAAATCATCTTCCCCGAAGAGCGGCTCACCCGGCGGCAAGTGTTTGATCATCTGCTGCGGCAGGACGTCAACCACATTTCCGCGCAGAGCAGAGATGGGAATAAGCTCGGCCCAATCGTATTCGTGGCGATACCACTCGAGCAGCGGCAACAGCGCCGTCTTGTCTTTTAGTTTGTCGATCTTGTTGAGCAGCAGCAGAGCGGGCTTCTGCGAACACTGGATCAGTTCAAGCACAAACTTGTCGCCGCTTCCGGTCGAAACTGACGCATCGCGAATCAGGCACACGAGATCCACTCCCATCAGCGCATCCTGAACAGTTGCCATCATGCGCCGGTTCATTTCGTAGCCAGGCTTGTGAACGCCGGGAGTGTCAACCAAAACAATTTGACCTTCAACCTTCGTGATGACGCCCTGAATTCTGAAGCGGGTGGTCTGTGGTTTATCGGAGACTGCGGCAATCTTCTGACCGACGAGTTGATTCAACAGCGTCGACTTACCGGCATTTGGCCGGCCGATGAAGGCGACGTAGCCGCTGCGATAGGATTTCATAGAGAGAGCGAACAGAACGTCTGCTGGCGAGTTAACTTGAGGCATGCCATTGATCTTTAAGGCGGAGCCAGCGCTCACGGACTTCTGCGGTGTCTGTTGCAGAACGTAACCGACCGAAGCGGTGTGCCGTTGCGATCATCGTTCGCAACTGTTGGAAGCGCACCTCCGGCCTGGTGGTGCGGATCTCTTCAGCAATGAAATCATTTACAAACTGCCAGCGCTGCTGGAACTCGAGTGCTTCTGCTTTGGTCATTTATTAGGGCTCCGTACGCATCAATTTTAACATCACTGGACTGCGTTCGTCGCTTCGTGAAGGCTTTGGCCTGCCGACGACGGCGACATATCCGGCGTGGAAACTAGTCCCATCCATCTTTGTCGCTGTTCTGATTCAAAGTGCAGCGTCCGTCCTACCTGTGGTTGCGTGCCGCATCGAGCACTTCGCGAATAGCATCAACGACCAATTGCAGCTCGTCGCGGTGGATGAAGTGGCCGCTCCTGGTTGCGACTATCTGTTTGCCCTTGGTTGAACGATGCACCAGGTCTTGTTGAAGTTCCTGGCGAATCTGCTCCAACTTTGGGGCTAAGAATGCGAGGGGCCCTTCGCCTCCTGGCCCCGAATTCGAGGCTGTCAGGACGACCAGCGGAATGTCTGCGTGCCAATTCGCTTTGCGTGCCTGCTCAAAACTCTCTTTGAAGTCGATCTTTTCCGCACTCGTCACGACTAACGCAGACGGTGGAAACTGTTTCTTGATCTCTTCGGGAATTACCGCATCGGCCCTCGCGCCTTGCTCTTCATGGGTGGAGTCTACCAGCACCATTCCCAGCACTTCTTTCGGATACATGCTCGCGTACATGCGAACGTTAATACCGCCGAACGAATGCCCCACCAATACGAGAGACTTGTCAACGCCTGAGCGCGCCAGCAGGTTATGTAAGTCTTCAGCGATTTGCCGGCTGGTCTGAGTGTGCGTTGAAAGGTCACTGTTGCCTACGCCAGCGCGATCATAAATACAAACGCGCGCAAACTCCGCCACTTTGGGTTGAATGCCGAGCCAACTCTCCGAGGAGTTTCCTAGACCCGCGTCCACGACTACGACGGGATCACCTCTGCGCAAGCGCCCTTCACAATTGATGTATAGCTTATAGCCGCCGACGTCCAGGCGCCGGTGAAACGAGGTCCGATTGAGTTTGGATAGTTTGGTCCCAAGGTTTGACGCCAAGCCTTTGGGGCTGACCACAATCACGGAGTTGATGTGACCATTGCCGTCGTCCTCAGTTTGCGAATTCTTCGGATCGACGGTCCAGCGGTCTTTATCCACGACAAACTTATATCGGTAAGTGTCCGGCGCCAGATTGATACTCACAGACCAATCTGCACCTTTCCTGGTCATTGGCGTGCTCTGAGTGTTCCAGTTATTGAACGTTCCGGCCAGTGCTACGGTTTTCGCGTTCGGATGATCGCGGAGAACAAACGTTACTCTTTGAGGCGAGGGAATGCGTGGGTCGGGTTTTTGAACTCCGCTAATTGGATGCCCGCAGCACCAGGAGTCAGCCAACAGTACGACCACGAGACATGCGAAGCATGAAACTATGAAGCTCCTCTGATTGATGGCTGTGCCCAAGCTTCTCCTATTTAGCCTTCTCTGCAAAAAGTTGCACGAGATTGATCAGAGTCTCCGTAGTCTTCTCCAATCCACGTCGCGAGTTGAATTCCAGTTTGCCGTGAAAATTTGCGCCGCCGGTAAAAAGATTGGGCGTCGGCAAACCCTCAAAGGTCAGGTTTGCTCCATCCGTGCCGCCGCGAATTGGTTTGATAAAGGCCTTGACGCCAGCGCGGCGCGACGCCTCGATGGCGTTGTTGGTCAACTCCGGATAGTTCTTCAACACCTCTTTCATGTTCTTGTAGTTTTCCTTGACCTCGATGGCAATCTTCACCTCAGGAAACTTCGTCTGCGTTTGCGCCACCATGTCGCGCAACACCTTCTCCTTAGCGGCGAGCCCGCTCAACTCGAAATCGCGCAGCAGAATTTTCAGACTGGACTCCTCAACGTCGATGACTCCCGCATAAGGATGCACAAAGCCGACGCGATCCGCGGTCGTTTCCGGCAACATGTCCTTGGGAAAGCGCGCCAGGTAGTTGGCGGCGGCGTACATCGCGTTAATCATGATCCCTTTGGCGGTTCCGGGATGCGTGCTCTTGCCCTTGAAGGTAACAGTGGCTGTGAGCGCGCTCCAGGTTTCGTTGCTGATCTCGCCGAGCGATTCACCGTCAACCGTGTAAGCGAACTTAGCTCCAAATCCCTTGACGTCAAACTTCTCAATGCCGCCGCCGACTTCCTCGTCGGGCGTGAAAGCAACGGCGAGCGTGCCGTGTTTGAGTTGTGGGTTTTGCATCAGCGTGTCGATCATCGTCATGATCTCCGCGCAGCCTGATTTATCGTCGGAGCCAAGCAGCGTGGTGCCGTCGGCCGTGATAATGTCGTCGCCGATCAACTCCTTTAGCACGGGACTCTTCGCGACGGTGATTACCTGCGTCGGATCCTTCGGCAGGACGATGTCGCCGCCCTGGTAGTTTTTGTGAATGATGACGTTTACGTTTTCCCCGGAGACGGCGGGCGAGGTGTCCATGTGGGCAATGAAGCCAATGACCGGCACCTTTGAATTGTCGGCCAGATTGCCCGGCACCGTCGCATAAACAATACCAAACTCACTGACGCGAACATTCTGTGCGCCAATGTCCTTCAATTCTTTGGCGAGCAGATTCGCAAGGTTCAGTTGTTTCTTCGTGCTGGGAACCGTCAGCTGGTCCTCCGCTGATTGCGTATCAATCTTTGCGTAACGCAGGAAGCGATCGAGGGCTGTTTCTTTTGGCGGCTTTACAGCTTGCGCCTGGGCTGAGATTGCGATGAATGAACCAAGTATGAAGGCGAACGCGGATTTCATTTCTTAAGCTCCTCGGAATTGTTGAACGGGGAAAGTATGAAGAGAGATTAACCAAGGATGCGCATAAATCAAAACGCGCTGCCCGGATGAGGCGGGCCACGAGGGCAAATGACTATTCTTCCGGGTTTAGGAACTCGGGCGAGATGACGATTTCTTCAGCCGGAACAATGACAACCCTGCCATCTTTCCAAATGGCGATTGGGTTTCCCAGGCGCTTGTGCCTGAGCAGAGCATGATTGACGGCCCGCTGAAGAATCTTCTCAATATCCTTTGCATGCTCGGCAACAAAGTCGTTCGTTAGTGTTAGCTTGATCTGCTTGCTCATTGATTTATCTCAGAGAATGTCGTCCAAGCATCCTCTTGTAGGATCTCTAGCGGCCGGTCCCTACCCCCTGACGCTATCGACGTTGGTTCAGGAGAATCAGAATTATCGTATACAGACCACACATCCGCCAGCGGCTGGTAAATGGTCCAGAAGTTTTTTAAGCCCCGAGCATATCTTCTGAGGACAACTGACTCGGGGACATCATGTCCGCCAGATAATACACGTTCTTGTACCCTCCGAACTGCAAGTTCAGGACTTCGCAACCAAAGAAATATCAATTGGAAGTTGTAACCTTCGCTGCGGAGTTCCTCAATCCAAGCCGCATAAGAGCGAGTCGCAAGCGTTGTTTCAAAGGCAAAACTCTTTCTTTGTCGGGCAAGGTCGTGCAGTCGATTCATCATAACGCGACCAGCTTTGAATGCTACGCTCGCGGGATTGAAGCCGGAGAGTCCGAGAGCGATGGGATCGGCATTGACATAGTCGTGGAGGTCGAGCGTATCCCTCAGTAGAAACGGCGCAAGCGTTGACTTGCCCGCGCCATTCGGGCCCGCAATGATCACAACCTGAGGACTTGATCCACTCATGAATCTTTATCGCTATTGACCGGCCCAGTCCTTACCACGACGATCGATATCTTCCAACGCCGCTTGCAACTCGTCTCGTTTCGCTTCAAGCCCTTTGTCGTTAGTGTCGGCAGAGACGTAGATGGGCGGCGCGATGTCCACCCGAGCGCGCGAAAACGGCAAGGGAACCTGGAAGCCGTCCCAACTCCGTTTCGCCTCCCAAAACCGTTGCGCTGTAATTGTGAAGGGCAGGATTGGCTGTCCCGTCTTCTTCGCGAGCAGTACCGCGCCCATCTTGGCGACGTAGCGTGGCCCCTTCGGGCCATCGATCGTAAATGCTGTCGGCGAGCCCGCGCGCATCAGCCGGGCCATCTCAATAATCGCTCCGACAGCGCCTCGTGTGCTCGAACCTCGTGCTGCGCCGTAGCCAAATCTCTGAATGAACCTGGCGATGTATTCGCCATCAAAACTCTGCGACGTCATCACCACGATGCGGCGCTGCTGCCAGAAGTGAGTCGCGAGAAATACCCGGTTGTGCCAGAAGGTATAGATCGGGACGTGGCCATCACGCGTGGCGGCTTCCCAGTTTTCCCAACCCTCAACTTGCCAACGAATCGTCCAGCCAACCACCTTAATCAATAGAAAAAATGCGAGGTCCGCGGCGCGAATCAGGATTCGCTTCTTTGTGGGATAGGAAGAGAGGTCGGCAAACTTGTAAGCCCGCGCGATGGTTTCATCCGGGGGCCGCGCACCCTTGAATTCTTGTTCGGCGGAAGCTTGCATGGCGTTCAGTTGAGCATCTGGAAGTATAACTGAGGAGCAAGCAGAAGGCAGAAAGCAGAAGGCAGAAGGCAGTAGGCAGAAAGCAGAAAGCAGAAAGCAGTTCTCCTTTTTTCTGCCTACTGCTTTCTGCCTACTGCCTACTTGTACAGATCGGGTTCCCCCGGTGGTCTGGTCTTCCAGCGTTTATGAATCCACAGCCACTGGTCGGGGTAAAGACGCACCATACGCTCAACCGCCGCTGCGAAGCGCGCTGTGTTCACTTCGATGTCCTTATTGTGATCGCCGGTTCGAACTAACTCAACGGGCGGGTCGCCGTGAAAAAAATAGCGCTTTCGTTTCTTGTTCCACACGGCGCAGGTGGGAATCACCACTGCATCAGTCTTCAGCGCAAGCGTGGCGATGCCGGCAGTGGTGCAGGCGAGCTTAGCAAAGAAGGGAACGAAAACTCCTTCGCGCGTTTGCGTATTGAGATCTGACAGGATGCCGAGCGTGCCGCCTTCGCGCAACACGCGTAGCGACTGTCTCGCCGCGCTTTGTTTATCTATCGCTCGATTGCCAAACCGCGTTCTGACGGCCTCAATCATTTCTTCGATGCGCGGATTGTCGAGCGGACGCACCAGGAAACTCAGCGGATACTCAAGTGCCGACCAGCCGAAACTATGCAGCTCCCAAACGCCCAGGTGCCCGGTCAAGAAAATCACCCCGCGCTTGTTTTTCTCCGCCTCTCTCAGGTGGGCCAGACCTACCTCATCATACTCAATAATCTGGCGCAGGCTTTCCGGAGTCGCGCGCGGAAGCTGACTAAACTCGCCAAGCAACCGGCCCAGGCTCGCGAAGCAGCCGCGCAGTAGCCGCCGTCGCTCCGGCTCTGGCAATTCAGGGAACGCGATCTCGAGATTGCGTTTGCCCGTTCGCCGGAGATTCCCGGGCAGGAGATAGGCGAGACGTCCAATCGACAGGCCAATGGCTATTGCTACGGGACGCGGCAAGACCCCCAGCCCGGAGAGAAGTGCCCGCGCCAGTGCGTACTCGAGTGACGTCTGCAGTTTGCCTGGTTTGGCCATCGGTAGGGACGGTAGTCTAGCACGGGGAAAGCAGTGAGCAGTGGGCGGTGGGGAGTGGGCAGAAAGCAGAAAGCAGAAAGCAGAAGGCAGAAAGCAGAAGGCAGAAAGCAGAAGGCTGGCGGTTTTCGTATTACTGCCCACTGCCCACTGCCCACTGCCCACTGCCCACTGCCTCGTGATATATTCCGAACGCAGCAAACCGAGATATCGTAACGCTCATATGG
>JANMQG010000070.1:0-50628 GCA_031370285.1 Chloracidobacterium sp.
GAGCGAAATTCACGCCAGGAGAGTTTATGGGGAATTAATTTGTATACCGACCGCGTGTTGCCCGAAATGGTTGAGTTCGATTCCATGATTAATATACGGCCCAGACAAAACAACCCATCGCGCGGCGTGGAAGACGCGGCGTTGCAGGAACGCATAATGGAGATCGTGCGGAAACTGGTGCGATAAGAAGGTAATGACAACATATCATCCAGAGTTAGCGGCAGGTCGCTGGTTTACGTTATCTCTGGCCAGCCAACTGGGGAATGCAGGCAGCGAGTATGAGCGGGCTTTGCAATGGAAAAAGCGTGGCGATGAGGTTCGCTTCCAACACGCCTTTGCCCGGCTGCTTGAGCTGCTCGACCTGACGATTGCCGACCCACGGTGGAGGAATCATCGGCTCAAAGAGCTGACGCGGTTGAGGGAAGTAATATGCGATGAACTTTACAACGAGACTCCCGAGTTCATTCATCCATCCGACTTACGCAAGTATTTTTTGTATTTTGGAATTCTGGCTCGAAGCGAACGGGATAAAGCCGTCAATGCAGTTGTTGTTTAGTAGATAAATAGTAATGGCAAAAAATTTAGTAATAGTTGAATCGCCGGCGAAGGCGAAGACAATAAACAAGTATTTGGGAAAGGACTATCTGGTTAAGGCCTCGATAGGCCATATCAAGGATCTGCCTTCCAAGGGTTTGGGAGTTGACGTCGATGACGATTTCAAACCCACCTACGAAGTAATTCCCGATTCCAGGAAACGAAACAACAAGAAGATCGTGTCGGAGCTAAAGGCAGCCGCCAAAATGGCTGACAACATCTATTTCGCGGCTGACCCGGATCGAGAAGGTGAAGCGATTTGTCAGCACCTGGCAGAAGAAATCGTGCCGAAGCGACCGGCGAAAGCTACTTTTCGCGTGATGTTCAATGAGATCACGAAGCGCGCGGTCAACGAAGCCTTTGAGCACCCGAAACAGATCGACCAGAACCTCGTCGATTCTCAGCAAGCGCGCCGCGTGCTGGATCGTTTGGTGGGTTATAAAGTTTCGCCGCTTCTCTGCCGGACAGTGGGAGGAAAGCTAAGCGCCGGGCGGGTGCAGTCAGTAGCGCTGCGGATGGTTGTTGAGCGCGAAAGGGAGATCGAACGGTTCATCAAGACTGAGTACTGGACAATATCCGCCAATCTTCTTGCCCATCTACCACCAGCCTTTGATGCGCGGTTGTTCAAAGTAGGCGAACAGACTGTCAAGACCGGCGGTTTTGATCAGGACACAAAGGCCAGCGAGATACTGCTTGGCGACGAAACCAAAGCCGCTGATATTGTCGCTGAAGCAAGCCAGCAAACTTTTGTCGTCAATGAAGTAACGAAGAAGGAGCGTAAACGTAATCCGGTTCCGCCATTCATCACTTCAAAGTTGCAGCAAGAGGCCGCGCGCAAACTTGGTTGGGCCGTGAAGCGGACGATGATGGTTGCGCAGAAGCTTTACGAAGGCATCGAGATTGGCGCGGAAGGTTCAGTCGGATTGATCACCTACATGCGAACCGACTCGACACGCGTTTCCGATGCGGCGTTACAAGAGGTGAGAGACTTCATCAGCAAGCAGTTTGGCGCTCCCTACTTGCCGGAAAAGGCAATTCATTATCGATCGAAGAAGGACGCGCAGGATGCGCACGAGGCGATTCGTCCTACCGATGTCGCGCGTACTCCAGACTCGCTCGCAAGCTATTTGAACAATGACGAGCTGCGCCTTTACCGCTTGATCTGGCAGCGTTCAGTTGCTTCGCAGATGACACCCGCTGTTTTTGATCAGACCACGATTGATATTGGGGCGGGTCGTTTCATATTCCGCGCCACTGGTTCGGTGCAAAAGTTTGACGGCTTCCTGAAGATTTATCAGGAGGGTCGCGATGAGAAGACCGAAGAAGATGAAGAGGCTGAGCGCAGCTTACCCCTAGTGGAAAAAGGCGAGACACTTGCCCTTAACCAGATCACGCCGGAACAACACTTCACTGATCCCCCGCCCCGCTTCACTGAAGCTACGCTCGTGAAGGCGTTGGAAGAAAAAGGTATAGGCCGGCCGTCAACCTATGCGGCGATCATGACGACGATTCTGGCGCGTGAGTATGTTGAGAAACGTGAGGGCCGTTTCCACCCCACAGACTTAGGGAAGACCGTTAACGATCTGCTGATTGAGGGCGGGTTTGCCGACCTGTTTAATGAGACTTACACGGCACGGATGGAAGAAGAACTGGACAACGTCGAGGAAGGCAAACTCAAATGGACCGACGCGCTGCATGAGTTTTATGACAAGTTTTCCAGCGATCTGGTTAAGTTCACCAAGTATACGAAAGATATAAAGGACGCCGAGAAACCAACTGAAGAGGTATGTCTCAAATGTGAAACGAAGGGGATGGTGCTGAAGTGGGGCCGCTTTGGTAAGTATCTGAAGTGCTTGAAGTGTGAAGCGACGCGTGATGCTGAGCCGAAAGCCAGCGCTAACGGCGGTGCGAATGGAACCGAAGGGCCGGCTGGCGAAGTGGCGGCGGAGCCGGAAGTTTGCGAGCTATGCGACAAACCAATGCAGTTGAAGCGCGGGCGCTTTGGACCGTTTCTGGGCTGCACGGGTTATCCTGAATGCCGCAACATTCGCAAGATTGCCAAGAGCGGTGTGGCCGCGCCGGCACCGGTACCTCTGGATGAGAAGTGTCCGGTTGACGACGCGCAGTTAGTAAGGCGCTTTGGTCGTTTCGGAGAATTTATCTCCTGCTCAAACTATCCGAAGTGTAAGTACATCAAGCAGGAATCGACCGGCGTTGCCTGTGCCCGGCCCGGATGCAAAGGTGATTTGGTAGTCAAAAAGTCGAAGCGCGGCAAAGTGTTTTATGGCTGCGGCACGTATCCCGACTGCGATCGCGTTTACTGGGACAAGCCGGTCCTGGAAGCTTGCCCAAAATGTAACGCGCCGTTTCTGCTCGAGAAGACCACCAAAAAGCAAGGCACGTTTCGTCATTGCGCCGTTGAGGAGTGTGGTTATAGCTCCAACGAGGGTGCAGTTGAGAAAGCCAAAGCAAAGAAGTAGCCTTTGCGAGTTTCAAGTTTCAAGTTTCAAGTTTCAAGTTTCGAGTTTCGAGTTTCGAGTTTCGAGTTAGAATCCGCCCGCATTCCCATCAATTGAGATAGTGAAGTGACAGACACTAATATCTGTCCTACAAAGCCGGAGGAGAAGTCCGAAATGTTCAAACGCAATGCGACCGTCGTACTGCTTTTCATTTTCCTTGCCTCGCCGAGCACGACTTTTGCTCAAGCCTCACCATCGCCAAGCCCCGCAACCCCCCAGGGGGCAGCCGCCAGGCCGGCGAGAGATCCCAATGATCCAATCGAGCGAATAAAAGACGAGGGCATGAATCGTTCGCAGGTTATGCAGACCCTGAGTTATCTCAGCGACGTTATCGGGCCGCGTTTGACGGCGTCGCCGGGAATGAAAAGGTCAAACGAGTGGACGCGCGATCAACTCACGAAATGGGGATTACGAAATGCGCATCTCGAAGCGTGGGGACCTTTTGGCCGCGGCTGGACGCTAAAACGATTTTCGGCCCAGGTCTCGGAGCCATTGAACATCCCGCTCATTGCCTATCCGAAAGCCTGGTCGCCGGGAACGGTCGGGCCGCTCACCGCAGAAGTGGTTTACGTCGACGCCAAGGACGAGGCGGACCTGCAACGATTCAGAGGCAAACTCAAAGGTGCGATTGTCCTGACCGGCAAAATGCGCGAAGTAAAAGCGCATTTCGAACCGCTGGGCACGCGGCGCGATGAAAAAGATCTGTTAGCGCTAGCTGATGCGCCTGAGCCAACCCCCGGAGCCGGTCGGCGCTCTACTCCTGAGCAGCGAGCGGCGCAAGTGTTCACGATGCGAAAGTACCAGTTCTTTCAGAACGAACGCGCCGCGGTGCTGGTAGATGCCAGTCGCGCCGGAGACGGCGGCACAATTTTCGTGCAGTCGGCGACGGTGCCGCAGCCAGTAACCGAGGATTCGTTCCGTCCGAATGCGCGATTAACCCAATCGTACGACAAGACCGCGCCGAAGATCATGCCGCAGCTCGTGCTGGCGGTCGAACACTACAACCGCATTGCGCGCATGATCGAGGCCGGCGAAAAAGTGAAGCTGACCGTAGACGTCGCGGTCGAATGGCAGGACGCGGATCCGATGGGTTACAACACAGTCGCTGAAATTCCCGGCAGTGATCTAAAGGATGAAATTGTGATGTTGGGAGGACATATGGACTCGTGGCATGCGGGAACCGGCGCTACGGACAACGGCGCGGGCGTGGCGGTGACGATGGAAGTAGTGCGGATTCTCCAGGCCTTGAACCTGAAACCGCGACGCACGATTCGCATCGCGCTCTGGACCGGTGAAGAGCAGGGGCTGCTGGGATCAAAGGCTTACGTGGCTGAACACTTCGGCAAGATTGAAGCGCCCGCTTCGACTGCGGGCGCGCCGTCATCGGCGTCTCCTTCGCCGGCGCCAAGCCCGTCCCCCGGCGTGCTCGTTACCAAACCCGAATACGAAAAATTCAGTTCCTACTTCAATCTCGACAACGGTACGGGAAAGATCCGTGGCGTGTATCTGCAAGGCAACGAATCGGTCCGGGCATTGTTTCGTCAGTGGCTGATGCCGTTCCGCGACATGGGCGCTGCAACTCTCTCGATTGAGAACACCGGCGGCACGGACCATCTTTCGTTTGACGCGATTGGCTTGCCGGGGTTCCAGTTTATTCAGGATGAGATCGAATACGACTCGCGCACGCACCATTCGAATCAGGACGTATTTGATCGCATTCAAGCGGACGACATGAAGCAGGCAGCCACCATCATGGCGGCGTTTATTTACGACGCGGCGATGCGGGATGAGAAGCTGCCGCGCAAACCCATGGCGAAGTAAGCACGCACAGACCACGGACAAAACGAGAGAGGGCGGGCCATTCCAGGCTCCCCTTTTCTAATTTCACCTTGCAAGTTTCCGGGAGTTGATTGAGAGCCGAAGTATCAAGCCGACGTCTTGACAAGCGTGTCTGGCCGATGGTAAGTAAGTACTTACTTTGGCACCGTGTCCAGGAAGAAAGGTTCGAGTTGGGTAAAGAAAAGAAAGGTCCCCGTTGAGTAAAGAAATAGCGACCGACAAAGCTCCGTTGGCAATTCCTAATCAGGCAGCCGGCGGGCGCATGACCGCGGAGGACAGAAAATTACAGATACTTCGCGTTGCGGTCAGCCTTTTTTCGCAGCGGGGTTTTGGAGGCACCACCACCAAAGAAATCGCCCAGGCAGCCGGCGTTTCTGAGGCCATGGTGTTCCGGCATTTCGCTACCAAGCAGGAACTCTATTCGGCAATTCTCGACCATAAGGCTTGTTCGGGTGATTCGATGAATCCGGAGCAGATGGTTGCTGAGGCGCTGAAACAGAAAGATGACCGAGCGGTTTTTGAACAGTTGGCTTTAGGTGCGCTCGATCACCACGAATGCGATCCGGAGTTTCAGAGACTACTGCTTCATTCCGCCCTCGAAGGTCACGAGCTGGCGGAAATGTTTTTTGAAAAGTTCGTCCGGCGCGTTTACGAACTTCTGGGTGGCTATATCGCCGATCGGCAGCGCGATGGAGCGATGGTTAAGATCGATCCTCCGATCGTCGTCCGCTCCTTCATCGGCATGATCATTCACCACTCACTCAATAACAATCTGTGGGATCCCAATCGTCGCCTGTTGAAGATTTCAAATGTGGACGCGGCGAAGCACTTTACGGACATTCTTTTGAATGGAATTAGCCTCGACGCGGAGTCGAAGCCGAGAAAGAAGACGTCACGTAAAGTTTCTGGAAACGGTCTTTCGAGAAAGAGCTAGAGTCAAATGTCTTCTCCCAGATTACCCGTTCGGGTCGTACAACTGTTTTCATTGGCCGTCGCTTTGTCCGGCGTCTTGCTGCTGGCAACTTCCTGCGGCGGTTCCAAGGCAAATGTCAGAAGTGAAGCGAACGATCCCGCCCAACCCGTGGTGGTTGAGGTGACTACTGCGACGGCAATCGTGCGCGAGTTGCCGAGGTTTTTTGAGGCGACTGGGAGTTTAACGGGCGATGAGCAAACCGATATTTCTCCGCAGATGGCAGGCAAGGTCGTCGTGGTTGCAGTAGAACTGGGAAGCTACGTTAAGCGTGGCCAGACGATAGTCCGACTCGATGATGTGGATGCAAAACTCCGCGTGCAGCAGACGCAGGCTCAGGTTGATCAGGCAAAAGCTGCAGGGCGCCAGGCTGAAGAGAAGGTGGGAATTCGTCCGGGCCAGGTTTTTGACATAAACAAACTCCCGGAAGTCGGGAATGCGCGCGTGGCTCTTGAACTCGCCGAGAAAAATCTGCGCCGCTCGGAAAAGCTGATTGAATCGGGAGACATCTCTCGGTCTGTTTACGACCAGCAGAAAGCGCAGCGCGATCAATTGAAGGAGCAGTATGAGTCGGCGCTCTCGTTGGCGCGGCAAAACTACGCTGCCGTGATGACTGCTCGCGCGAATGTAGCCAATGCTGAGAGCCAGCTTAATCTCGCACTCCGCAATCAATCTTATGCAAACGTATATTCTCCAATCGATGGTTACGTGGCCGACCGCCCGGCGGACCTTGGCGAATATGTCTCCACGACCACCAAAGTGGCGACGATCGTGAAAATCAATCCGTTGCGGGTGCGCATCGATATTCCCGAACAGGCAATCCCTTCGGTGAGTGTGGGTCAATCCGTGTCGGTAACAACCAGCGCGTGGCCGGACCGAAGCTTCAGCGGCCGCATTGCGCGCATCTCGCCAAACGTCACCCCCACTTCGCGAACGTTAACCGTCGAAGCGGAAATTGAAAACGCCAGCGGAGCGTTGAAGCCAGGACAATTTGCCACGGTGCGAATCCTGCAGTCGCGCGCTGCGCCTGCGACTCTGGTTCCAGCGCGGGCAGTGCGTACCGAGTCGGGCGTCAGCCGCGTGTTTGTAATCAAGGATGGCAAGGCGCAGGAGCGTCAGGTGCAGTTGGGACAGACCGAAGGCGACCTGATTGAGATCAAAAGCGGCGTCGCGGAAAGCGAAACCGTGGCAACCAGCAACGTCGAGCAGCTAAGCGACGGGATGGCAGTCAAGCAAACTTGAAACTTGAAACTTGAAACCAAGATCAGATGCAAAAGTTAGCTGAAATTTGTGTCCGGCGTCCGGTGTTTGCGACGATGCTGATCCTGAGTCTGACGGTTGTCGGGCTCTTCTCCTACAAATCGCTGGGCGTGGATCTTTTCCCAAAGATCGATCTGCCGACGATAACAGTTACGGTCGTAAACCCCGGCGCGTCGCCACAGGAAATTGAAACCGAGATCACCGACAAGATTGAAGGCGCCGTAAACACAGTCAGCGGTATTGACGAGCTGCGTTCCATTTCCGTCGAAGGCGTCTCGCAAGTCTTCATTACCTTTCTCCTGGAAAAGAGTCCCGACATAGCAGCGCAGGAAGTCCGCAACAAGGTTGACCTGATAGTTAACGATCTCCCGGTTACGGCCGAGCAGCCCATCGTTCAGAAGCTGGATACTGATGCAGCGCCGGTGGTGCGTATTGCCGTGTCGGCGCCTCGTTCTCCGCGCGAAGTTACCGACGTCGCGGACAAGAAAATCAAGCAACAAATCGAATCGATCAACGGCGTGGGCCAGGTGACCATCATCGGCGGCCGCATACGCGAGATCCAGGTGTGGGTTGATCCCGACAAGCTGCGCGCCTTCAACGTCACTGTCGCGCAGGTGACAGATGCTGTGCGCGCTCAGAATATGGAGGTCCCCGGCGGACGCATAGACGAAGGCACGCGCGAGCTGACTGTCCGAACGATGGGCCGCATCGTTCAGCCGTCTGACTTTAATAACCTCGTGGTCGGCAGCCGCGGCGCTTATTCCGTGAAACTCAG
Organism: Chloracidobacterium sp.; assembly: GCA_031370285.1. Taxonomy (GTDB): domain Bacteria; phylum Acidobacteriota; class Blastocatellia; order Pyrinomonadales; family Pyrinomonadaceae; genus PSRF01. The sequence continues at coordinate 7,958 of JANMQG010000070.1, forward strand.
CGACATTGGTTATGCGGAAGATGGAGCCGAAGAGCCGAGGACAGAGGCGCGTCTAAACGGCCAGCCAGCGGTTACTTTGGTTGTTTCCAAGCAGTCGGGTCAGAACACTGTGGCGGTGGCGGAGGCTGTCAAGGAGCGTTTGCTGGAGATTCAAAAGACCTTGCCGCCGGGTTTCAAGACTAAGGTGGTGGGTGATCAGTCAATCTTCATCAAAGCTTCAATCGAGTCGATACAGAAGCACCTTATCGAGGGCAGCATACTCGCCGCCATCGTGGTGTTCATCTTTCTCTGGAGCTTCCGGTCCACTTTGATTGCCGCGCTCGCCATTCCCACCTCGCTGATTGCGACGTTTGGCTTGATGGCGGCAATGGGCTTCACGCTGAACCAGATCACCATGCTGTCGTTGACGTTGATGGTCGGCATTGTGATCGACGACGCGATAGTCGTGCTCGAAAATATTTTCCGGTTCATTGAAGAGAAAGGAATCCATCCATTCCAGGCAGCAATCGAAGGCACGAAGGAAATTGGCCTGGCGGTCACAGCTACCACGTTGTCACTGCTGGCGGTCTTCCTGCCGGTCGGATTCATGGGCGGCATTGTCGGCCGCTTCATGTCGTCATTTGGTTTGACTTCTTCTTTCGCCATCGCGGTCTCCCTATTGGTCTCATTCACGCTTACGCCAATGCTGGCAGCGCGTCTCATCAAGCGCAGTAACGACGCTGAAGAAGGAACGTTTGAACGCCGCACGGAACCCGCGGACCACGGCTCGAAGCAGTCGCGGTTTTACGCTCCCATCGATCGCACCTACAAGCGAATGCTGACCTGGTCGATGGCGCATCGTTGGTTGATTGTTGTTGCCTGCCTGATCGTTATCGTAAGCATCGTGCCGTTATTCATGTTCGTCGGGAAAAACTTCCTGCCGGTTGACGACCAGTCGCAGTTTGAAATTAACGTGCGCGGGCCGGAAGGCTCAACGCTGGCTGCAACATCCACCCTGGCTGAGCGTATTTCCGCGGACATACGGAAACTGCCGGGCGTAACCGACACGCTGACGACTATCGGTGGTGGCCAGCAGCAGCAGGTGAACGTCGCCTCAATCTACGTGAAGTTACAACCGCTGGAGGAGCGCAGCGTTTCGCAAGATAGTCTGATGCTGCGCACACGTTCCGAAGTGCTGGCGAAGTATCTAAAAGAGTTCCCAGGTCAACTTAGAACCAGTGTGCAGCAGGTCGCGGCAATTTCCGGTGGTGGCTTTCGCAACGCCGATATCCAATACGTCATTGGCGGCCCCGACCTGCAGAAGCTCACGAAATATTCCGAGGATATGCTCGCGAAGATGAAGACGATTCCGGATGTGGTTGACGCTGATTCATCGCTCGTAACCGGCAAGCCCGAATTGCGCGTGGTAATTGATCGCGCCCGGGCCGCGGATCTCGGTGTTCGCGTGGCTGACATCGCGCAGGCGCTCAACACTCTTGTCGCCGGTCAAAAGGTCTCCACGTTTAATGCCGGCACCGATCAATACGACGTGCGCGTGCGAGCGATTGGGCAATCTCGCTCAAGCGTACAAGGCCTCAATCAGATGATTGTTTCCTCGTCAAAGATTGGTTGGGTGAGTCTCGACAATCTGGTGCGGGTAGAAGAAGGCACCGGACCCTCAGCAATTGACCGGTTGAACCGCGAACGCCAGGTCACCTTGTTGGCTAACGTGAAGCCGGGCGGGTCACAAGCGGACGTCATTCAGAGGATGAACTCGTTTGCGAAGGAAGTGGGTATCGATGCTGCTTACAAGACGGGGCTGGCGGGCCGGTCAAAAGAACTTGGGCGCGCCGGTTACTACTTCATGCTCGCGTTCGTTTTGTCGTTTGTGTTCATGTACATGGTTTTGGCGGCGCAGTTTGAATCGTTCATTCACCCGGTCACAATTCTGTTGACGCTCCCGCTGGCCGTACCTTTCGGCATCCTGGCCTTATTGATCACCGGACAGACCGTAAACATTTTCTCGGGGCTGGGATTGTTGCTGCTCTTTGGCGTGGTTAAGAAGAACGCTATTCTTCAGATCGATCACACGAATCAATTACGCGCGCGCGGTATGGAACGACTCGAGGCAATTATTCGTGCCAACCGTGATCGCTTGCGGCCTATCTTGATGACCACGATCGCGCTCGTCGCGGGAATGTTGCCGTTAACAATTTCGAGTGGCCCGGGCTCGGGTACGAATCGTTCAATCGGCGTCCTGGTGGTTGGCGGGCAGTCGCTCTGTTTGCTGCTGACGCTGTTGGCCGTTCCGGTTTTCTATTCACTCTTCGATGATCTGGGCAAGAGTCGCGTTTGGGGATATATCGGCTCAGGAGTAACCGGCCTATTTGGCCGAGTGCGACGCAAGGCGGCGAGCGTGACCGCGTCGCTTTTGAGTTTGGTTTCGAGGCACTAGATGATCAGGTTAGTAAATTCAAGATTGATGGGATTTATTGCATTTGTCCTACTGAGCGCGCCGAGCGCTATTGCGCAGGAGATCAGACCAGCTTCTTCGCCCTCACCTCAGGAGTTGCAGGTGCCGCCGATCGCGCCGGATTTCCACCCGGCTCAGAAGCCTCTGCCGGAGCTTGGCCGCGTTGGCGTCGACATGGATCGCCAAAGACCACTTTCGCTGCGCGAGGCGCTGGCAATGGCGCTGGAGAACAACAAAGACATCGAGGTGGCGCGGCACAACGTTAAGATTGCTGAGTTTGATCTGACTGCCGCACACGGTGTTTACGATCCGCGCCTCAGCTCCTCTACTTATTACGAACGTATCGAAAGCCCTATCTCGAGTTTTCTTAGTGGCGGTTCGAATGGTGCTACCACCCAAACCGATTACACCGGAACCGCGCGGCTCGAAGGTCTGACGCCCAAGCTTGGTGGCAGCTACCGCCTGGATTTTTCGTCGATTAGATTGACAAGCAACAATCAATTCATTGCGCTTAGCCCACAGTTTCCGACGGCGCTCACCTTCGGCTACACGCAGCCTCTCTTCCGTGGTCGAGAGTTCGATAACAATCGGCGCCTTATTGAAATCGGGAAAAAGAATCTGTCGTTAACCGACGCGCAGTTTCGGCAAAGGGCGATCGAAACTATTACCAGCGTACAGCGGGCCTACTGGGATTTGGTATTTGCGCTCCGAAACTTACAGGTGCAGAGAGACGCCGTGCGCGATTCGCGGACGCAGCTTGAACACAACAAGCGTCTGGTTGTGGAAGGCGCTTTGGCGCCGATTGATGTGGTTGCGGCAGAGGCGCAGGTGGCGGGCTTCGAGCAAACGCTCTTCATCTCGCTCGAAGAAGTGTCTCGCAGCGAAAACAATTTGAAGAACCTGATAGCGGTCAATCGCCAGGCTGACCTCTGGAACCTTTCCATCATTCCCACTGATTCTGTTGATCTGGCTCCACCCGACATTTCTTTGCCTGAAGCTTTGAAAGTGGCCATGGATAACCGGCCGGAGCTGCAGCAGTCGAATGTTGTCCGCGAGATCAATCAGATCGATCAGAAATACTTTCACGAACAAACTAAGCCGGCGATCGACCTGGTCGGCAGTTACGGCATGGTCGGTTTGGCGGGTTCGCAAAGTACCGCCGGGAATCCCTTCACAAGCGCCTCGACCCAGGAACTTCGTGCTAGAGTCGACCAGCTTCTGGCGCAAGCCCAACTGCCACTATTGACGCCGCTGCCGCCGCAAGCGCTATCGCCTTTTCTGATTGGCGGCTACGACCAGTCGTTGCAGAACCTGTTGAGCAATCGCTTCAATAATTTTCGCGTCGGCGTGCAGATTAACCTGCCGCTCCGAAACCGGACGGCCGAGGCGCAGTTGGGGCGTTCGCTGGTCGAAGGCGAGCGCATTGCGACGCAGCGCGAACAACTCGAGCAGACGATTCAGGTTGACGTGAGAAACGCTTTGCAGGTGGTCCGTAGCGCCGAGGCAAGATTGCGCGCCGCGGGTATCGCGCGGCAGGCGGGCGAGCAGCAGTATTTGAGTGAACAAAGAAAACTCGACGCCGGGCAATCAACGGTGTTCTTAGTGCTCGAGCGGCAAACCGCGTTGACTACCGCGCGCGGAAATGAACTGCGAGCGCAAACAGATCTCAACAAGGCGATAGCAGAACTACAACGAGCAACGGGTAATGCGTTGACCAGCAACAACATCGTCGTGCGTGTGCGCTAATTCACGTCTCCCGAATAAACGGCAGCACCGTACGCGAGAAGGCGGTGAGTATCTGGGGCGAAACTCACCGCCTTCGCTTTTGGATGTCCGACAAACTTCAGTTTGTCGATGGTTGCAAACGACAAACTGAAGTTTATCGGACATAAACACAAGAGGAGCCGCCAAATGGACGACCAACAATTTCTTGAAACCTGGGAGATTCACAATCGAATCAATCTTTATCTGCTCGACGCGGTCGAACCTGCGGCTCTTGTTAGTCTCTCGGCGTCCAAAGGGCGAACCGTTGGTGAACAGTTTGCACACATCCACAATGTGCGACTGATGTGGCTGAAATCGGCGGTTCCTGATCTGTTAGCGGGTTTAATGAAAATCGAGAAGGAGCAGGCTGTTGACAAGAAACTCCTGCGAAAAGGTCTGACGGATTCCGGGGAAGCGATCAAGTCTCTGCTCGGTCAAAGTTTGCGGGCCGACGGCAAAGTGAAGGGCTTCAAGCCCCATGCGACTGCTTTTCTGGGTTATCTGATTTCACACGAATCGCATCATCGCGGGCAAATCATCCTGTCACTAAAACAGTCAGGTAAAGTGCTGGACAAGAAGATTCTTTACGGAATTTGGGAATGGGGCGTGAGGTGAATGCGTCTGAAGTCTCAAATTTCAGATCTCAGATTTGAGATCTGAAATTGCTACCCAACCTTCTCGAACAGCAGCAATCCTCCAAAGCAAGCCCCGGCGACGATGATCGCCGCCAGGATGTACCACCCGATTAGTCTGGTTTGACACGCCGGGCACCTGGTCCGGGCCAACCCAGCCCGTCTGCCACATGTTGGACATTTCATAACTGTTATCCCCTGATTGCATTCTGGAAAAAGTAGGACAGACATTCCTGTCTGTCACCTCTGGAAAGAACGACAGACAAGAATGTCTGTCCTACATTCATGCCTTTGGGTCGCGGTACTTTAGCACATCGCGTCAATCTGGCGAGTGTTTTCCTGCCCACGTTCCGCGCTGTTCCATAAACTTCCGCAACTCTGAGCCGCCAGGAATTGACCGCGTCCTCCTCTTAGTCGGTGCGGGCTACACTTGACCAAACGGGCGGCCTCAGTTAAACCTCAAGAACAAATGGACGAATCACAATTCGAACTGGACGCGCTCGCAATCTTCTCCCATCCGGACGACGCGGAACTTGCCGTCTCAGGAACATTGCTTCGCTTGAAGTCGCTGGGCTATCGCACCGGTGTGCTGGATATGACTCGGGGTGAGATGGGCACGCGCGGCACGCCCGAATTGCGCGCTGAAGAAGCGGTCGAAGCTGCTCGCCTCATGAAGCTGGATTTGCGACTCAACCTGGGACAGCCTGATGGACATATCTGGTTGACTGAAGAAGCGCGCACGGCTGTCGTTCGGGTGATACGTTCCCACAAACCCAAAGTCCTGCTGACCACGCATTGGGACGATCCTCATCCCGACCATGCGAACACGTGCCGCATCGTGCGTGATGCCGCGCGGTTGGCGACGATGACACGCTACGATGAAGCGGGGAAGCAAGAGCCGGTGCGGATGCCGGCCATCATGCATTCGCTGTTCTCACGTCACGTGGTACCGTCGTTCATCGTTGATGTGACAGACTTTGTTGAGGAAAAGATGGCCGCAATCAGGGCGCATGCTTCGCAGTTTTATCGGGCTGACTCAAAGGAACCGACTACGCGAATTAGCGATCCGGCTTTTCTCGATCAAATCGAGTATCGCATGCGCTACTTTGGGTCGCTTATCGGCGTCGCTGCTGGCGAGCCGTTGTATGTTCGCGAGGCTTTGAACGTAGACGATCCTATCGCGCTACTAACAAGGCCGATGAACATTTACTCCTGACCTTACTTCTTGTCATTCAGCAACGCGCGCCCAACAGCGATAAGCGCCGTGGCGCGGGGCGCCTCACCTTCGAAGCTGCGCGCTATTTCTATCGCCTGGGTCGCATTCTCCTTTGACAGCGCACGGAATATACCCGGCAAGTCAAACTCGTCGATGGTACTGACGCGCATTGAGGTCATATTTTTTGATTCCAGTCGGATCATGATCCGGCCGTCTTCACCACTGAACCCGTCGGCGGAATTTGAAGCCCTGGCAACTTCCAGCATCGTCTCCCAGGCGCGTGGGCGATCCGTTGCCAGCAGAGCATTGGCGACTGCGATCAGAGCACGCGGCCGGTCAGGATCAGCAGGATCAATCCGCCGCGCTTCTGCCAGAGCGTCCGCGATTGTCTCCAAAGCCTTTTCGCGATCCGCTGGCGGCATAGCCGTGGCGGCTTCCGTTAACAACCATACTCTTTGAATGTGCGTCAGCTCGCCTTTGCTGGCTAGTAGCAGAGCCTTCTCAGTCTCTTTTTTATTCGCCGCACTAAGAGCGATAGACATATCCACATAGGGCCTGACCTTTTTGCGCAGCTCGCTGTCTTCGATTTTTTCAGTGAAGTCGCGAGCGCGCAGGTCGCCTTTTTGCGCCGTTCTGGCCGCGAGTTGCAGATAAAGCGTGTCACGTTCAGCGGAGGTTTTAGCGCGGTCGATCCGATCAAACATTGCCTTCTCAACATCTTCGGGTTTGCGATCAGGAGTAATTCCTCGCTGGACGGGCTCGTCCTCCTCCAAATCACGCGCATCTGCCTCAACGCCCTGGCCCAGCACGGACATTTCACCGCGCAATTGTTCTGTTATCTCGTTTGGCGCGTACTGTTCGAAGAGCGGCAGCAAGCGCCTGATCACGAGAAATTTCCCTTGCAGGCCTGACGAACTGCGGTCCTGTTCCCGCGACGGCGAAGGGCGCAGCAGCACTCCGGCAGCGGTAAGAAAGAAAGCATTGCGCAATTCGGGCGTAACCTCGGGCGGTGGCAGGGGTTGGTTCGTTCGCGAAGACTGTTGGCCGCCATCGGCTCCGAAAGTAACAAAGAGATGCGGTGTAAATAGGTAGGAAGAAAGCAGTGAGATCGCGTTAGCGTCCGATTTGATGTCTCCATCGGCAAGTGCCAGCAGGCGTGCGTAACGCTGATCGGCCGCCGCCGGATTCTTATCTCTCAGTAACGAAAGAAAGTCGAGACCCTCCATAGTGATTGTCGCAAGAGCAGGATCCGCAAACTGCAGCGCGCGCTCAACGTCGGTATCGAGCAGTTGATTCGCCAGGCGCAAACGCTGTTTGACTGAAGCTGACGAATCAAACGGGTCATTGCGTGCCGGAGAAGTGGCATCAGCCGCTTCCTGTTTCCGCACTTCCTTAAGTTTGTCTAACAGCTCTTCGCCGAGAGGGCGATCGCGTTTGGCCGCCAGACGCAAAACTTCTGAGCGCAAGTCGGGTCCTCCCTCGAGCGCGACTGGCGCATTGGGATTGTCTCCCTGCTGCCGTTGGCGTTCTTCGTTCATCCGCCGCGCTGTGTCCTGATCGGCCACCTCAGCGGCATCCCAGGCTTTGCGAAAGAGCGCGCGTCCCTGTTCCGGATCAACCTCCCAAAGAGCATCTGCGATCCGAGAGAGTGTGCGCGCACGCAGCGGCTGGTCGGAAAAGTTGCGGGCATTATTCGCCAGCGAAACCAACAAGGAAACGCCCAACGCCTTCTGTTGGGCTATCCGCGCTTTCGCTGCTGCGGCGGTCTCTTTACTTTTGGCCGCCGGTTTGGCAGCGGGCATAGCGACCTGCGGTTGAGAAACTGTTTTCGCGGCAGTGTCCTGGGCCGGAATAGCAGGCGCCTGCGACAGCAGAAAGGGAATTGCGAAAAGGGACGGCAAACGAGAAGACAAAACACGGCGGGCCATATTGGTTCTCCTGCGCAGGGATTGTTAGACAGATGTAACCGAAGGAATTAAACGTGCGAGGAGAATTTAAGTTCCAGAAAGTAATTTCGAATGCAGTGTCCGGAGTACTGGTTTACCAATACGCGATCCACGAAAGGACACGAACTAACACGAAATGTTGTTAGTGTAGTTTTGTGTGATTTGGTGGATCCTATCTCTTCGTGACCCTTAACCGCTTTAGCTGGCCGCGACTTGTCGCAGGCCCTGGTCGCCCATGCACCAATACTACACGGCGACGACTTCCATCTCCGGATCAACTTCCTGTTTCAGCATGCCCTCAATCGCCATGAGCGTGCCGGTGAGCGAGCTGGGGCAACTGCCGCAAGCCCCTTGATAACGGATGCTCAGTGTGTGATCTTTGAGGCCCAGAACTTCAAGGTAGCCACCGTCGCCCATCAGCGCCGGCCGCACCTTTTCATCCAGTATGTCGTTTATCTGCAGCAGCCGCGGATCGTCGCTGGTAACAGCAGCTATCGCACCACCTAGTGCGGCTCCGGCGGCCGCCGCTCCGGAGTTAACCGCCTCCGCCGCGCGTATTGGCACCGCCAGGATCGGAAGGAGGTCGTCCCAGTCGCCTTCGTCTTCCTTCTCAACCGTGATCATGCGGTCCATGTAAAAAACAGATACCACGTGGCCCACGTCGAATAGCGCCCTGGCCAGCGGATCATTTTTCGCCTGTTCCCGAGAACCATACTGATGGACTGTTCCATTGCTTACTGCTTCTCTGAGAATGAATTTGACCGCGTTTGGATTAGGAGTCTCTTCGATATCACTAATTTTAGGCATTGCTTAAATCTCCGGTGTTCTGCGACCACCAATAGCTAAAGAATTTCGTCGTCTCCGCTGCATGCCCATTATAACCAGTTTAGATGGGAAGCGCAGTTGAACAGGGGTAGGGTTCTAATCTTGGAGCATAAGTGAACGATCCACTAACCTAACTAACACTAACCCCCGTGAGATTTTGTGTGACTTCGTGGATCGCTTGGCGTTGAATGTTTGACCCGGTCGCTACCCGCTCCCGGTTCCGTATTCGTTGACCCACAGTGCAAGTCCCCGCTCACCCGTTCGCTATACCTCAATGTAAAAACTCGTGCGAACGTAACACAAATACGGGAACCGGGAGCGGTAAGCGACCGGGACCTCTCCTCAACACACCACCATGGAAGAATGACTAATTACAGACGCGAAAACCACTGATCTATCTCACAACAAACAGCTATTGCCAAAGCACAAAAGCGGGAATATACTCCGCCCCTCACTTGCCCCCCCTTTCAAAGAAGGTGAGCCAAGTTGAGATGGAGGCAGGCGATTGCGAGGGTCGCCCTGCCTCCGCTATTTTGGGTGAGCAGTGAGCAGTGAGCAGTCAGACAAGTGACGAGCTGGGTGTACTCGATTCCAAACTGTTGCTTACTGCTCACTGCTCACTGCATACTGCTCACTGATTTATGAACATCGGCATAACGGTCTATCCAACTTACGGCGGCAGCGGCATCGTCGGCTCTGAACTCGGAAAAGAGTTGGCGGAGCGCGGCCATACGGTCCACTTCATCTCTTCTTCATTGCCTACCAGGCTCACCGAACTCAATGAGCGCGTGCGCTTCCATGAAGTTGAGATGATGTCGTATCCGTTGTTTGAGCATCAGCCCTACACGCTGGCGCTTGCAACCAAGATGGCGACAGTAGCGGAAACGGAGAATCTGGATTTACTGCACGTGCATTACGCAATTCCGCATTCGATCAGCGGTATCCTCGCACGCGAGTCTCTCAAACCAAAACGCTATTTGCCCGTGATTACCACCCTGCATGGAACGGACATCACTCTGGTGGGCGCCGATCGTTCGTATCTGCCGATCACGCGCTACGGCATCGTGCAGTCAGACGGCGTCACCGCCATCTCTCATTACTTGAAAGAGGCGACGAGAGAGATTTTTCAGTTTGACGATATTGAAGTTATCCCCAACTTTATTTGCCAGCATGATTATGCCCGCCACCCGGTTGACGAGCTGCGATCATCGCTTGCTCCCCAGGGCGAGCCGCTGCTGGTGCACGTTTCAAACTTTCGTCCGGTGAAGCGTCCAGTCGATTGCGTTGAGATACTTGCGCGCGTGTTGCAGAAGGGAATCAGCACGCGGCTGGTGATGGTCGGAGACGGCAGCGAGCGGACAAACGTCGAACATCGAGCGCGCTGTCTGGGTGTCTACGACAAATGCGTTTTTGTTGGCAAGCAGCCGAAGATAGTTGACTACCTATCGGCGGCGGACGTTTTGCTGCTGCCATCCGAGCAGGAATCTTTTGGTCTGGCGGCGCTGGAAGCAATGGCGTGCGAAGTGCCGGTTATCGCTTCCCGCGTTGGGGGTATTCCGGAAGTTGTCACGGACGGCGAAACGGGATTCTTGAGCGAAGTCGGCGACGTGGACAAAATGGCCGGTGACGCGGCGCATCTTCTAAGTGACGAAACATTGCGACGCGAGATGGGCAAACGCGCGCGCGAATCTGCGGTGACTCGTTATCGCACCGACATTGTGATCCCGCGGTATATTGAGTACTACGAACGTGTTTTGGAAAAGGCGCGCAGCGCAGTTTAGATGAACTACAAATACGTCTTGGGTCTTTGGCCTTAGATCTTTGCTAAACACCCCCGTCGCAGTATTGTCTAAAACTACTAAAGAGCTAACCCCCAAGACCAAAGACCCAAGACCAAAGCCCGTTCTCTCCTAAAATGCGTTCCATCATCATCGGCACAGCCGGGCACATTGATCACGGGAAAAGTTCACTCGTTCAGGCGCTCACCGGAAAAGATCCTGATCGTTTACCCGAAGAAAAGCGGCGCGGCATCACCATCGATCTTGGGTTTGCAGACCTTGATCTCGGCGACGTGCGCGTAGGCTTTGTTGATGTACCCGGGCACGAGCGCTTCGTGAAAAACATGCTTGCCGGTGTTCACGGAATCGATGCGGTCGCGCTGGTAATCGCGGCTGACGAGGGGGTGATGCCGCAAACACGCGAGCACTTTGAAATCTGCCGGTTGCTCGACGTGCGACAGGGTCTGGTGGTGCTTACCAAAACAGATCTGGTCGAGGAGGAGCTGCTTTCTCTGGTGCGCGCCGAAGCCGAGGAACTGGTAGCCGGGTCGTTTCTCGAAGGCGCGCCCATCATTCCTGTGAGTGCGCGCTCGAGTGTTGGTTTGGACGAATTGCGGGTGGCGCTCCGTCAAATCGCCAGCGATGTTCCTGAGCGTTCTTCGGATTTTGTTACCCGGTTGCCAATCGATCGCGCTTTTACGATGAAAGGCTTTGGCGCTGTGGTAACGGGCACCCTTGTGTCGGGAGAAATTGCCGCCGGGGACGAACTTGAGCTGCTGCCCGGCGGAAGTCGCGTGCGTGCTCGCGGAGTACAAGTGCACGGAGCTGCAGTTTCGCGGGCACAGTCTGGCCAGCGAACCGCCGTGAATCTGGCGGGCGTCGACGCGAGCGAGATTGAACGAGGAATGACGCTCGCTCCGATCGGTCGCCTGCTGCCGACGCAAATCATCGACGTGCAGCTCAGCGTTTTGCCGGCTGCGCCAAGGGCCATTCGCACCCGTTCGCGCTTGCGGGTTCATATTGGCTCGGCGGAGGTGCTCGCGCGCGTTCGCGTTCTTAACATTCGCGGTGAAGTCGCGCCAGGCAGCACTGGTTTCGCGCAGCTTCGATTCGAGAGCCCCGTCGTAGCCCTGCACGAGGAGCGCTTTATCATTCGCTCTTACTCGCCCGCAGAGACCATCGCCGGTGGACTGGTTTTGGATCCGCGGGCAATAAAACATCGTGGGCGGGAAATGGCTAAGACCCATGAACGGTTGGGCGCGCTGGTTGACTCCGAGCGACCCGGCAAGCTGGCCGTTTTTGTCGCGGCGGCTGGCGATCAGGGACTAAGACTCGCGGACCTTGCGGCGCGAACAGGTTGGAACGATGAGGTTGTATCGCAAGTCGCGAAGCAAGCCCAGGCAGCGACGGTTGTTGGGGGGGCGGCGACGACAATAGAGGCCGAAGGGGTTTTAGTCTCAACAGAAAACTTTGAAAGACTCTCACGAATGGCAGTCGAGGAAGTGAAACTTCATCACCAACGCGAACCGCTAGCTCGCGGGTTGGCGCGGGAGACCTTGCGCGAACGCCATTTCGCTCATGCTGCTCCGGAAATATTTCGCGCTGTTATCACCCGCCTCGAAAAGGACGGCGCTTTGGTTACAGAAAAAGACATAGTCCGCGCTCGCGAGCATGGGCAGGAACTGTCGACGGCCGACGAGCAGTTACGCGAAAAGATCGCTCAGGCCTACGAAAAGGCCGCGCTCGAAGCGCCTACACTCGACCAGGCTTTAGTCGAGGCCGGAATACCGGCGGCCCAGCGAGCGCATGCCCGGAAGATTCTCCAACTGTTAATCGATAATGGGTCTCTGGTTCGCGTACAAGGCGAGATGTTTTTTCATTCCCACGCGATCGAGCACCTGAAAAGGCTCTTGCGCCGGTATGCAGCGGAGCATGAGCCGGACCGCTTTATCGACGTGCCAGGCTTCAAAAATCTGGCCGGCGTCTCTCGTAAGTATGCCATTCCCTTGCTCGAATACTTCGACCGCGAACGTGTTACCCTCCGCGCCGGCGACAAGCGCATTATTTTGAAGTAGACCCGGATTGGAGCGAACCTGCCGCCAGCCAGGTGTCCTAACCTGTCGCGGTATGGTTCTCCGAAGGATAGAAACACTTGCGTTCCGCGATACGCGGCGTTAACATGCTGGTCATATAAGCGAATTCGGCTTTTTCCCTTAAACCTTCATAGCGACTCGATTGCCGGAGGGTAAAAATGAAAATAAAAGAGCTGTTGGCAGCGCTGGTGGGTTTAGCTGCAGCCGTTGGCGCGATCATTTTTTTCTATAAGTTTGTGACCTTCGAGGAAGCTAGCGGCGGTCAGCATCTCGGCTGGTATTCACTGGCCCTGGCAGCCGTTGCTTTCGTCTGCGGGTTAATCTACTTCCTGGGTCACGTCAATCAGGAAGAAGAGATCCACATCACTCAATAGCTGCCGGTGCGATACTTCGCCGCTTAGTGGTACGTCTGTTTTGCCGACAAAGCTGATAGGGCTTCGCTGTAGTTATTGCCGAAATCTGAATTGACGCCGTTTGTGCACAGTTGCGGCTTGTCCCGTGCCCAAACGGCGCTTAGTTTGTAGAGAGACCAAAATTTTTTCAGGAGAGACGAATGTTCATAGCTTCGCTGATCATGCTTGCCAAGGTTGAAACAACGGCTAACATGCCCAGCTACTTCATCCCTGTTTTTTTTGGAATGTTCTTGCTGGGCACCATAGCGTGGTTGGTAGCCGCCGTGCTCGGCTTTGCGCGCGCGCGCGCCTTTGGCCCTTCAGCGAGATGGTTTTCGTTCGCAGCGGTTTGCCTGTTGCTGTTTCACATTCAAGTTGTTGTGGTTGGTTTCGGGGTGGTGACCAATGACATCGGTTTGGCGTTTAGTATTCTAACGTTCCTGAATTTGTTTGTTATCCTCGGGGCTATCTGCGCGATTTTGGGCTTTATTAGACTGACGAGCCCGCGTTAATGTCCGATGAACTTTAGTTTGTCGTTTGTTCGCTAGCGGGTTCCTTCGCCGAAGAAGGCGACAAGCTAAAGCTTATCGGATAGAACTCGCTTGATGCTGAAAAAAGCTTTTGTAATCGCCGCGCTCGCACTTGCTGTGGGCACGGCGTTTTTGTTGTTTCGCGAGCGGAGTCAGGCTGGTAGCGGCTCGCCGCCAAATACTTTCGTAGGCACGCGCGGGAGCCGATTCGTCATTGCGGGCAAACCATTTCGCTTTGTCGGCGCGAACGTTTCGGTGATGTACCGCGACGAAGATCGCGCGCGCATGCCGGAGACTCTGCGGCAGGCTTCGCAAGCGGGCATTAGCGTTGTTCGCGTGTGGGCCTCAGGTGAAGGCGGCCCCGGCGATATTGGGCCGCTGGCTGATCTGGCAGACTGGCCCCGCACGCATCCCTTGCGCTGGGCTCCGGGCAAATGGAATGAAGAAGCATTTGTTCACCTGGACAACGTAATCGCCGAAGCCGCCCGCAGCAACCTGCTCGTGCAACTCTGCCTGGCAAACTGGTGGCGGGATACCGGCGGCGTCACCCAGTATTTGCGCTGGGCCGGCATCACGGATGCCGCCGACGAAAAATTTCGGTTCGGCATCAACCCCGAACGCGCGATGCTTTTTTACACCAACGACGAAACCCGTCGCCTCTATCGCGAACATCTTGAAAAACTCGCTACCCGCCGCAACACCGTCACCGGCACCCTCTACCGCGACGATCCGAATATTTTTGGTTGGGAGTTGCTGAATGAAGCCCAGGCGGTGACGAGCCGCTGGGCGGAACGCCGGGCTTGGATTGCCGAGATGAGCGCTTATCTAAAGTCGCTCGATCCCAACCACATCATTGCCCCCGGCGATTGGGGTTATCGCACGGCCGCGGAAAGACGCGAGTGGCTCCAGGATCATCAGTTGCCCAATATCGACTACTGCGACGTGCACAATTATCCCAGGGACGACACGGACAGTTTTGTTGACTCTCCCGCCGCGCTGCGCGAGTTCATCGACAATCGCGCCGCAGCGGCTTTCTCAATTAAGAAGCCACTCGTGTTTGGGGAATTCGGAATGGGCGTAGAAGGCTACCAGGGTTTTTCGCAGGTTAGCTGGTATCGCGCATACCTGGAGAGCAATTTAGCCGCGGGCGCTGCCGGCGCAATGTTTTGGATCCTGACTCCTGATCCGGGGCGCGGTTACGGCGTCACCTATGCAACCGATCGCGACCGTGGGGTGCTGGCCGAGGTTACTCGCGCCTCGCAAATGTTTGTAGCGCTCGCCGCCGCTGATCCGCCTGAGCGACTGCTTGATCCAACGCGACATCTGGTGCCGCGCCAGTTTGCGTGGGCACTACCGGCGAATGATCCGGCCGAGCTGCCGCTCATGATCGTGAACGAAGACAAATCGATCCTCTATCGCTTCAAGCCGCAGATGGCGTCGAGCGAACGCTTCGAGAAGGTGGGCAGCGGCCCGGGATACATCTGGGGGTTTGGAGTTGGGTATCTCGAGTACACCGTTCCGGCTCGCGCTGATCGTCGTCGTGTCAGCGAGCTAATCGTTCGCGCGCACCTTCAACCCGTGCTGCCAATCGACGCCAAATCAGAAAACATCAAGACGCGCGTTACACTTTTCGTAAATGGCAAGGACTGTGGTTCGCGTTTGATCCCCTGGGAGCCCGCCGGTCAGCCGCTGATCCAGGAGTGGCGAGTCAATAGTTACTTAACGCGGCTGAGCGCCATGCGTGGCCGGCCACTCGCGATTCGCTTCGCGGTTACACCTGAATCTGATTGGCTCTATGGCGTGAACATTTCCAACTGGCCCGAAGGCTACGATTCCCACGATGCGAAGCCAGTGGAGGTTGAGGTGAGGCGCTAGACTGACGACGGACGACGGGCGACCGAGGACGGAAGACGTGGTCCGCCGTCGATCGCCGGTCATCGGTCGCATTTGCAAGACGAGCAAGTGTTCTTGCATTGACCGATCAAGGTGGCACGGAGGCTGAGTCTGGACTATCCTTGTCATGCCGCAATATCGTTCAGCTGTGCCGACGGTATTGCGAGTTGGACCTTATAGGTTTTTCTTTTACGCGGGTGACCGGGACGAACCACAACATGTTCACATTGTACGGGACAATAGCCTGGCGAAGTTTTGGCTTGATCCGGTGAGACTGCAAACGAGCGGAGGTTTCAGTAGGAATGAGATTCGTCGCATACGAGATCTCGTTCAAGACAACAGAGAGCTTTTGGCGAGGAGTTGGAATGAGTACTTCGACCGCTGATGTAAGAGCACAGAAGGTGGTTGTGACAGACGACCGTCTAACGATCGAATTGAGCGACGGACGCTCGGTCTCTGTGCCTCTTCCCTGGTTTCCGAGGCTGGTGCATGGCACGCCTCAAGAGCGAAGCAATTGGCGACTGATTGGAAACAGCGAGGGCATCCACTGGCCCGACCTGGATGAAGACATCAGCGTCGAGAATCTGTTGCTCGGAAAGCCTTCCGGCGAGAGTCAAGCGTCTTTTGATCGATGGCTGCAGAAACGTTCGGCAGCCCCTCACGATCCTTCGTAAGATTACTCCCACTAATTTCCAAAACGGATGTAATTAGCGATGACCGTTCTTCAAGTGACGATCAAGAAAATCCGCTGAGGCGTGATAGGCACGCAACCAGTGCTCGTGTCGCAGAAAATCGTGAATCTCATCCGGAAAGATTAGCTGCTCAAACTCCACCCCCTGATTTCGCAAAGCCTCCACCAGATGCACTGTTTCGCTGAACGGCACGTTGCGATCGTCGTCGCCGTGAATCAGCAACACCGGCGAACGCCACGTTTTGATTGACCAGAGCGGGGACGATTCAAAAGCCAGCCGTGCGGCATCGGGCTTGGCGAGCGGATCGTAGGTTGGGACGAAGTTGCGCACGACGATGTTCCAGTCATGAACGCCGTGCATGTCAACGCCCGCCGCGAAAAGATCTGAGGCGCGCGCGAGTCCCATAGCCGTCAAGTAACCGCCGTACGAGCCGCCCCACAATCCAATTCGCTGCGAATCAACATCTGCACGATTGCGCATGTAGACGCCCGCGCCCATCACATCTTTGAATTCGCTGCCACCCGTCGCGCCGTAATTCAAAGCCTCGCGAAATTCCATCCCGTAGCCGATGCCGCTGCGGTAGTTCACCGACAGCACAATGTAACCTTGATTGGCAAGATACTGATTCATTGCGTAAGCGTTGCGGTAGTAATACATGTAATGCCAGCCCAAGAGCATTTGGCGTCGCGAGCCGCCGTGGAAGAAAAGAATCGCGGGATGGCGCTTGGTCTTGTCGAGGTTCGCGGGCAGGAACAGTTGGCCATGAATCTTCATGCCGTCGGCGCTGTCGAAGATTACCTGCTCCGGTTCAACCAGCGAGCTTTCGGGAAACTCGGCTGGAATTGTCTCGGGCGCCAGGTCGCGGATCGGCTGCGAGCCAATCTGGATTGCGGCCCGCTCGGGGCGGCGCGCATCCGAGTGAAAGAAGGCGACGGCTTTCCCATCGCTGGTGGCAACCGGTGACCACTCAATGCTAGCGCCGCCCAATATCGCCGCGGTCACAGCCACCGCTTGTTTTCCTCCGGCCGCGGGGACACGCCAAAGGTATCGATGATCGATATCCGCTTGGTTGGAGGAGTAGATGATCTCCTTCCCATCAGCGCTCGTGGATACGTGCTCAACTTCAAACTCTCCGGGCGTTAGCACAACAGCTTTACCAGGCGAAGCAACAGAGACTGAATACAGGTGCGTCCAACCGTCTTTCTCCCAGGGAAAAACGATCCGATCATTCGTCGACCAAATAAGCTGATAGTCCGCGACAATGTTTCTGAAGACGCTGCCCGCGCCTTTGTCCGCCCGCCAAACTTCACGACCGTCGCCCGTTGCAGCATTAGCAACCCGAATCGACCACGGCTCGCCAGTTCGTTTTGGCGCGAACGCCGCGGCTTCGCGGGACGCGGGAATGCGAATGAAGGCAACTTGTTTACTATCTGGCGACCAGACCGGATCGCTGTCGCGATCGACGCTCGGATCGAGGTAGCGCACGGCCTTCGCAGCGAGATCACAAACACCGATGAAGCTGTGTTCGCGGCGGCCATTGCCGAAAGCTAGTTTCGATCCGTCGGGCGACCAACGAAGGGAATCGCTTTGCCCTTTGGCCTTGACCAGCGCGACAGGCTTTTCCGGGGTCCCCATCGGGGCAGCCCCGACGGGGTGGTTGTCGCTGCCGGCAATCTTCAGCGACCAAATATCTCGCTTGGAAATGTAGGCGACAAGGTTTCCTTTGGGCGACACAGCGGCGGAGTGTCCTTCAGCCAACTGGCGCGGCTTACCGTCGAGGGTAACGATCCACAAGAGTTGTTTTGGTTCCGCTAGGGCGCTGTGCGGATTCGGGCTCTCACCAAAGCTGTCGAGATCGCCACCGCGGGTATAGATGATTGCCTTGGCGTCTGGGGTCCAGACGAGTTCGCCAATCTCCTCGCCGTCGTCTCCGGTATAGGAGGTCAACTGCCTGCCTTTGTATTCCGGTGGACTGGCTACCCAGACATTGCGCGAGCCTTTCGCGATCTGGACCCAGGCGACACTACCACCCACCGGCGCGGCAACCAGATTGGAAGGGAAGGGCGCACTCATCACTTGCTCGAGCGTGAAACGCTTATCTGGTGGTTGAGTCTGAGCGAGCGCAGGGCTGACTGAGATACAAAGAAACAGTGTGGCGATTAGAAGTCGTTTCAAGACGGTTCTCCTGTTTTCCGAAGAAGCTTGGACGAAAGGCGGAGATCATACCGCCCATAATTTTCGCTTAACCTAGCTAGATGGTGAATTCTACTTCCGACCGCAATTAGCTGGACATCCGTGATTTCGCTGAGGATTTCAAAGTTCATGTCTCGCGCATTAAACCAGTGGGGACATGGCTACTTCAACCAACCAGCAGCAGGTGCGATCAGGAGTCGTTGCCTAATTCTTTTCAACTGGCGTTGTCCGCCGCTCGAAGACGTCAGCTAGCGGCGCCATTTGACGCGCAGCCTCCTGAATCGCGTCAAGCGACTTTCGGTCCAACTGGTAAATCGACGCCGATGGTACGCTGCCCAGTGAAACACGAAACGTCGGGGCTTCGGACTGAGCGAGGGCTGCGAGAATTAATTCGTTGCTGAAATAGCGACGTCCGCGCGCGTCGATCACAAAGTCTCCTTCGCGCAGTTGCTGCAACTCGTTTGGATCGGAAAGGAATACGCAAACCAGATCGGGACGCCCAGCGCGTTGCGCGTAGTATGAAGCTAACGTTTGACTCTCGCTTGCCACACGCGCTCCCGGCCGCGCGCGTTTGGCTATCTCGAAGATCGCCTCACGCATGCTCGAATCGTAAAACTCATCATGCGGAAAATAATAACCTGCTTTGGCGCCGCCGCCACCGAGAGCATTGGTGTAGAGCCGGAAGTGTGGCGCCGCTTTAGCTAGGGCACCCAGCGATCCGGCTATGAGAATTAGTGCCAGCACGGGCCGTGTGTAAACCCTGGGCCATTCTGCGGACAGCAGTGATGAGAGCCTTTCGCCAAGCCAACGGCCAACAGTCTGCACTCCGATGGCTGTGGTTATGAGCACTGCCGGCAGCACAGTTGTGAAGTAACGAGTAAACTTTCCGCCACCAAAGCTGAACGTCATCATCCAGATGAACATCCACAAGAGAATAAAGTAGCGCCCGTCGCCAAGCTTGCGCCGGAAAATGAGAGGAAGGCCCACCAGGAACCCAGCGACGGTCAAAACGGGCAGCTTCACGATTATGAAGAGATGGTAAAAATACCAGGGTATTCCCCGCAACCAGTCCGTAAAGCGGTGCGGATAGAGTGTGCCCATGAACTCGTAGGCGTCGTGGCCGATAAGCTTTTGGCCGGCGAACTGACCCATCTGATGCCAGGTGGCCGGGAACAGAATGGTCGGATTCAGTAGCACGAATACGACGAACATGAGGCCATAAAACTTCAGTAGTCGTATTTTCCCCAGACGCCAGCGTGTGGCGGGAACTCCCTGGAATATGTAGTAGTAACAGATTGCAACTACGACAAGTTGAGGCAGATACTTCGAGGCCATCGTCGCGCCAAACGCGGCAGCCGTCGCCCAATAATATTTTTCGGCCTGACTGGTGGATTTAGTTTCGGCAACGCGCTGCGCGCGCAGCCAGAGCAGGTTGCCCAGCAGAAAGAAGAACAATAGGAAAGTATCCTCTTTGGCGATGCGATTGAATCCGCTGGCCATGGGATCAAAAGCCCACAGCGCCGCCGCGATCAATCCGACCTCCGCACCGAACAATTCAGCGGCCAGCAGGTAAATCAGAATTGCCGTGAGCGCCCCGAAAATCGTGCCCGGGAAACGCAGGGCCGTTTCCGGTGCGATTGGCCTCCGGCCGCCGAGGGAAGGAATGCTGTTCCATTTGTCAGCGAAGACGATGCTACCGGTCAGCAGCGCTTTCATCAGGAGAGGATGCTCGCTGTTAGCCGACGTCAGTCCATGCTCGCGGTAGTCTGTCACGGCCTGCAGCTTGTTCAATTCGTCTTCACTCAGGCCTTCAGCACTCAAGCTCGAGGCGCGGAAACCGAAGCCCACTAAGACCAGCACGGCCAGAAGGGCAACGAGCACAGTTCTGCTTAACGAAACGACACCTCGTTCCGCAAAGAGCTCGGGTCTCAAGCCCGCGGTGATGATGGCATTAGCCCTGGCTGCCAATGGTTTTAGTCCTCAGTCTTCCCTTGATCTGCATTGGTCGGACAAAGACGCCCGACAAAAGGGGCAAGCGTAGCGCGATTCAAACTGCGGCGCAACCTGGGACCAAGAAAGCGGCTCCAAGGGCGCTTGAGGGTTGCAATTCCGTGGGAAATCAGCGAACATTCGCGTCGATTCGTGAGCCTAAGATCGCAGCGGCCGGCGTCTTCTTCCGGAGCGGGTTGATTCCGCTGATCGAATAACGGTTGTTCGTAACAATTCTTTCCACAGTTGTGGTTGATTTTCCAATGCGCGATGCTCGTGCGCTTGATTGAATTCAGAGAGGAAGCGACATGGCAGAAATTCAGGAGAACCTTGAAGCGGGAAGTTCCGCCCAACCTTTCCGCATAGATCAAAAGCTCCACCAGATACTTTACAAATCGGAAGCGGCCCCCAAGCTTGAACCGATGCCCGAACAAGTATTACCGGAGCCAGTTTATCCGCAGAAAATCGATCCGGTGCCGATGACCCGGAAGGAATACCAGAAGTTTAACGCTATTCGAACCTGGAAGAGCTGGGGCTCTCCCTATTTCAAGTCACGTTGGCACAGCAACGAGTTGCGCCCGATGGTTCCGTACCTGTTCACGGAATGGAAGTGCAATCTCGATTGTCACTATTGCTGGTCCTACAACAATGCCGTCAAGGGCATGACTGAAGACGTTGCCAAGCGCTCCATCGATTGGCTTCATTCAATCGGTTCGCGCGTGTTGGCCTTGATGGGTGGCGAGCCGCTGCTGCGTCCAAAGTTCATCCACAAGATCGTCGACTACAGCGCGAAGCGAGACATCTTCGTTTACTTGCCTACCAATGGCCGCTTGATGAAGCCCGACGTAATCGACCGGCTCGGCGATGCGGGTATTGCGACGTTTAATCTGGCGGTTGATTCCGTCAAAGAGCGCAAGTCTTTGCCGAAAGCGCTCGACCCTATTCGCCCTTACTTCGATTACCTCATAAAACGCCAGCATCATTACGGCTACTCGGTAATGTTCAATATCAACATCTGCCATAACAACATGGACGATGTTAAAGAACTGACCGAGATTGCTCACGACAACGGCATCGCCACTGACTATCACGTGAACGAAACGCCGATGATGGAGCAAACCCACTTCAAACATCTCAACGAGAATCAGACTTATTTGACGCCCGACGATTGGCCGAAGGTTGATGCACTGCTCGACTACCTGCAGGACTTGCGCGTCAACAAGGGTTATAAGATGGCCAATCCGACGCAACACATGGAAGATATGAAACTGCTGATGCGCGGCCGCGTTCCACCCTGGCAGTGTCGCGCCGGACAGAATTCGCTGATCATTCGCACGGACGGCTCGCTGGCGCCGTGTTTCCCGATGTATTCGGCGACTCATGACTGGGGCACCGTCGGTAACCACAAGTTTGACGTGAAGCAGTTGGACGATATGAAAGTTGAATGCACGAAGCACTGTCTCTCGACGTGCAACTACATTCTCGGTTATTGCTACGACAACATGCGCGTCATCAAATGGGGACTTAAGCAGGCGCTGCATGGCTTCAAGGGAGCAAGCAACGGCTTCTAAGTTTTGCAGCCGCCACAAACAGAAAACCGGAGCCATCCAGGAATGGCTTCGGTTTTTTGCTGTGAATGGCACTCAAGCAGTTCAGAGTTCAACCTTCAGGTTGCTGATTCATCAGCGGCAAGCTAAAGCTTGAACTCTGAACTGCTTGAAACTCAGGCTACTTGAGCCGCTCTAAGCTTCGCGCTCAGTCAGGCGACCCGTCCACCCCGCATCGTAAGGACGCCGATAGCCACATTTATTCCGACCCCAATTGCGATCGCGAGCCAATACTGTCGCTGGTCGTCGATGGCGCTCTTGTAACGAATCATGGTTGCTATGCCGAGCGGCCCCCAGACAAGAATTGACGAAACGAGGCCTGGCCCATAACTAAGAATACTGAGCGCGGTCACTGTATGCGTGATCGCATTTCCTGCTACCAGGGCTCCCAGGATTACCAGCATCATCGGGAGAAACTTGAGTCGTCGCGCCAATACCACTCCGATCGTTACCAGGATAAGGCCGACGCTCTGCGCTGCCAGAAAACGCGCCGTTGACATGTGCACGCCTCTGAGGCGGAGGATGTAGGCCGGATAACCTTCGCCGCCCCAGTATTCTTCGGTGATGTGGATCAAATAGCTAAGCGGAAAAAGCCACGACCAAAGAATAGTCCGGCGATCGTAAATTCCGAGGGAGAAGTTTGCTTCGGTAGCCATCTGTTGGTATCTGCGGTGAACCTGCGTCGCCCAGTTTCAGGATTGTCTTAAAGGAGCCTGACTGTTATATCAGAACTGTCAACTAGATCGATGTCTTTAGGCCCGAGGGGCCGGTAGTCAATAGCCATGCCCGTGAGGGCGTGGATAAGTTTGTTTCAAGATAAACGAGCGCCGAAGGTGCGGCAGATGCGAGACGACTGATCTCGCGTGCTCAGCATGAATGTGCCGGCCCTTCGGGCCTCAAATTCTTATCATGTGCTTCAACCACGCCCTCACGGGCATGGCTATTGAATACCTGCCCTGCGGGCCTCCGATGTTCATGAACTGGCACTGTGATCCAAATGGATTCGAGTAACTCCATCGCGACGAGCCACGCAGCCCCCGCCCTGGCGCGGCGCCTGGGCCTTTTTGACGCCACGATGATCGTGATGGGCGGCATTATCGGTTCCGGCATCTTCATGAATCCTGCAGTGGTCGCCCGCCAGGTTACCACTCCATTCCTGATACTCCTTGTTTGGGCCTTAGGAGGACTCATCGCGCTCATTGCCGCATTCATCTGGGCCGAGCTGGCGGCGCTGCGACCGGAAGTTGGCGGCCAATACGCTTATCTTCGTGATGCCTACCACCCACTGGTGGCATTTCTTTACGGTTGGGGATTGCTCCTGGTCATCCAAAGCGGCGGCATGGCAGCGGTCGCGGTTACGTTCGCCCGCTACTTTCTCGAACTCACTAATCTTCATGTCGCTGACTGGATGGTCGCCGTTGTGGCGCTCGGTAGTTTGACTGCCATCAACTGTTTGGGGGTGCGCGCCGGCGGCACGGTGCAGAGTTACTGATGGTGCTGAAGATCATCGCGATTGTAGCGCTCATCGCGGTTGGCCTGTGGCTTATCGCGCCGCAGACAATCAGATCGGATGCGGAAACGTCGAGCGGTGTGGGCGCTATCGCAGGTGGTTTTCCACCCTCACTTAGTTTTCTTACGACGATAGGCGCGGCGATGGTGCCGGTGTTGTTTGCTTACGGCGGCTGGCAAACCGCCAGCTTCGTTTCCGGAGAGATACGCGAGCCACGAAAAAATCTGCCGCGCGCGCTGATCATCGGTGTGACTGGCGTCGTCCTGCTTTATCTGGCGGTCAACTTCGTCTGTGTTCGCGTACTCGGGGTGTCAGGTCTGGCTAACACAACCACGCCCGCCTCGGACGTGATGCGACTCGCGCTGGGCCCAGCCGGAGCTCGCGCAATTGCCGCCGGCATCGCCATTTCAACGTTGGGGTTTCTTAGCCAGGGAATGCTAACTGCTCCGCGCGTTTATTTCGCGATGGCCGAGGACGGTCTCTTTTTCAAGAGTGTTGGCAAGCTGCATCCAAAGACTCACGTCCCTATTCTGGCCATCGCACTGCAAGGCCTGCTGGCGATAGCGATTACACTTTGGGGCAAGTACGAACAGATTCTGAACTACGTTGTATCCGTAGACTTCATATTCTTTGGCGCCACGGCGTTATGTATCTTTGTGTTTCGCCGGCGAAAGAAAGCGACAAATACGCAGGCGGCCGATGGCGCGAGGCGGATCGCGAGCATTCCCGGCCATCCGGTAACAACCGCGCTTTTTGTCGCGATTTGCTGGCTGGTAGTGATCAATACTGTCTACCGCTACCCGGGAAACACTTTGATTGGGCTGGCCATTCTATTGGCGGGAATTCCGGCCTTCTTTTTCTGGCGTTGGAGAAATGCTAAATGACTGCTGCACCGGACGAAAGACGCACAAGAGCTTCGGAATATATGCATTGGGCCAAGACGCGTTCGCGCGCGCGCTTCAACCTCGCCACCAGCGGACTCGCGAACGTGAAGTTGCAGGAGTTGCAGGTTTCGCTCGCTGACCTCGAGCTTACCGGGGAGGGTGGCTACGGTTATCCGCCGCTGATAAGTTTGCTTGCTGACAGGTTTCGGGTTGAAGAGGCCTCGGTAGTGACCGCAGCCGGAACCACGTTTGCCAACCACCTGTCCCTGGCTGCGCTAATCAATCCTGGTGACGAGATACTCTTCGAGAGTCCCGCTTATGAACCACTGCTCCGGCTTGCCGAATATCTTGGCGCTACAGTAAAACGTTTCCAACGACGGTTTGAAGACGGCTGGCGTGTTTCAGCGCCTGAGATCGAACGAAACCTGAGCCCGCGCACTCGGCTAATTGTGATCACTAACTTTCACAATCCCAGCGGAGTTCTGACGGACAACCAGACATTGAAGGAAGTTGGCGAACTAGCTCACCAGAACAACGCTCGGGTGCTCGTTGATGAAGTCTATCTCGAGATGCTTTTCGCGGAGCCGCCGCCGACAGCTTTTCATTTGGGTAATCAATTCGTCGTAACCGGCAGTCTCACCAAAGCCTTTGGTTTAAGCGGGCTGCGCTGCGGCTGGATTCTCGCGGAGCCTGGACTCGCTCAGCGGATGTGGCGATTGAACGATCTCTTTGCCGCCACTCCGGTGCATGCCGGCGAGCGGCTGAGCGTAATCGCGCTCAAGCAACTGCCCGCGATCGCCGAGCGTGCGCGAGCCCGGCTCGACAAATATCGCCAACTGTTGAATCAGTTTCTCGACAGCAGGGATGATCTGGAAGCAATCCGACCGGCGTTTGGCTCGATCATGTTTCCGCGAGTGAAAAAAGGTACGGCGGCGGGTTTGTGCACTTTGCTAAGAGAGAAATATGAAACGTCCGTAGTGCCGGGAAGTTTCTTTGAGCTGCCCGCCCACTTTCGCATCGGCATGGGTGGAGATTCTGAAACGTTTACGGCAGGACTCGATCGACTAGGCCAGGCGCTCGATCAGTTGAGACTGTAGGTGCGAATTCCCTGTCAAGTGCAGATGTGTGCGATCGAAATGAATGTTGATGTTGCTCCCGCTCATTCCCACCTGGCTTGAGCCAGGTGGGAATGAGACGAGCAGGCTGACAACGGTTTCGCAGCTACGGCGTTGCGTTCTTTGCGGCCGCGAGTTTTAGCCAGAAGTACAAACCATCCGCAGCTTCGATGCCGGTCGCTTCCGGTGTGATCCTGATCGGCGTGCCGTTTGGCCAATCCTGCTTGCGCATTCTGCCGCCGCCAATAGTCTGGAAGTAGACCTTGCCCTTCGTCTGCTTCTTGCCGGTGTGCGGCGCCAGCACGGCATACTCAATCTCCAGGTCCTGCGAATTCGTGATGATAGTTCCACCCTGAAAAGTATCGATGTCAAACTTCAGCAGTATTACAAACGCCTCAGTCTCGACTTTCGCGCGCTCCACAGCCTGCCCTTCCTTGAGGTCTCCAACTGAGTTGGCGTCGATATTTTCATACCGATTCAGTTGCTTTACGAAACTGGCGAAAATCTGATCTTCGGTATTGAGGTGCTTTGAGGTTGGCTGTCTGGCTACGAGCAGCCGGACTTTAGAGGGCAGCTGTCCGGGCGCCAGCGTTTTCTCAGCCTCGGGAGTTGGGTTCTCGGTGGTGACGAGCGGAGTTGGTTGCGCAGGAGGGTTAGCGGCGCGGCGTCCCGACTGCGCCTCTGTTTCTCCCGCTTCGAGGGTCAGACCAAGCAACAAAAGGACAAGCGTAACTGCCCATCGCTTGCGAGGTCGGCGTCCCAAGTGCGGGAATAAGCTCATCATGCTTTCGTCCGGGGTCGAGGCGGGCCGTACGCCTCAGGTCACAAAAGTTCAAGTCTTCAGCTCCAGTGGATGGTCCCTTAGAAGCTGCGCATAGTACACAAGGTTGCGTGCCATATTCTTTGCCATCGTTTTTGTGGCCTGATTTTTCAGTCGCTTTTCGCGATCATCCGCGGGTGGAAAGCCAACTTCGCCGACCCAGTAAGCCGCGCATTCAGGTGGCAGTGTGAATCCCATCCACGTCAACACCATCATGATGGATCCCATGGTTTGGAGGGCGCCGTCTTCGCTGCCGGTGACTACGATGCCGGCAACTTTGTTGTAGAGCGCGCTGCGGCCCGAGGCGTGGTATTCCTCGTCGAGCGCGTCAAAGCGTTCGATGACGCGCTGCATCAGACTCGATCGTCCACCCCACCAAACAGGCGTAGCAAACAAAACGATGTGGGCCGCTTTGATCTTTGTAACAATAGCCGGCCAATCGTCTGTGTCTGATTCCTTGAATCCCAGGCCAACGGGAAGATTGCAGTCAGACAGCCGGATGATTTCCGACGCGATCTCACACTTTGTGCCCATGTTGCCGATAACATCGACAACGACCTCTTCCGTGTTTGAGATTTCGGGCTTGTGTTTTAGCGAGCCATTGAGTGCGATTACATTTAACTTATGGGCCGCCGGCAGGTCGCAGTCGCGGTGCGGCTTTGGTTTGTACATCGATAACTCCTATCGGATTCGATCATCAAGGCAGAGAACAAAAAGCAGACAGGCAGGAATGCCTGTCCTACTTCGCGTCCAGCTTATATAGTTTGACGGCGTTCTCACGCAGCACCATTCTCGCCAACTCCACCGCCTGCGTGCGGGTGATCTCGTGATCATTCATCATTCCAGTTAGCGCCAGCGCCAGCGCTTGGCGGGCGCTCGTGTTTGAAAGCCAGGCGACTTCCGGCCAATCCACTTCCGGCCCAAACGAGAACGCATCTGTCCCGAAGAGAATCTTGTCGGGGTAGGCCTCCAGCCAGTTGCGCAATACTTCGCTTAGCTCGCGCGGATAGATGAGAAACGTTTGCGCGGAAAAGTCGGCGTAAACATTGGGCTTGCTCATTATCGATGCCGTCTCTTTCGTAAACGGATAACCACCGTGAACGATGACGAAGTTAGTTTTTCTAAGAGACTGGTCGTTGAAGACAGATTCGAGCAGCAGGGGATTGCTGCCGGTTTGTTTGTAGTAAGGGCCGAAGCCGCTGATGACGTGAATATGCACGGCGAGACCAAGCCGGCCGGCTTCTCGCGCGATATAACGGAAAAGAAAGTCCTGTAGCGTCTTGTAGTCAGCAGCCGAGGGCTCGCCGCCCCTGATATAACGCGAATACACGCGCCGTGCGGAAACGATGTCAGCTTCGTCGAAGTCGAGTTTCCGCAGATAAGCTGCTTCAAACTTTACGGCAATCGCGCCGTCGCGCTTTTCTGATTCGAGCGTGGCGGTCACGACCTTTGCCAGGTATGCGTCGAGGTTCGCGGGCAAAGCTCGCAGTCCCGCGCTCGCGAGGTAGCGCTTCAGAAGCCGTTCTTCGCCGGGATAGAAGCCGCGATATTCCGGATTCGATCGCTTTGCTGCTTCGTTACTCAACGGAAAGATCAGGGCATCAACAAACGACACCCAGCGGAAACGCGGCGCGACTAAACCTCGTCCCATCGCCACGCGATTAGCAAACATTGTTTCAATGCCGAGCTGGTCAAGAACCCACGCCGGAAACTTCTCGCCCTGCTCGCGCGTCACGCGTTGCTTGGTTTCCAGCAATTCGCGCACGTGCGCCTCGCTCATGTCGTCGTGCTTGTAGCCATACAGGTCACGCCACGCGTCGACAAACTCCAGATTGCCGGGATTCAAACGCACCGGCAGCGGAAACGGTGGGATGGCGTCAAGCGGCAAAGCGTCAAACTCATCATCCGGCTTCTCGCCCGCGGCCACGTAGCGCAGGGGATGCGCGTGATTGTCGATCGCCTTGATTTTCGCAATCGCTGCCGCCAGCTGCGGGTCAGCAGTTGTTTGTGCTGAGGCGTTGGGAACGGCTGCGACGAAGATGAGCAGCAGAACAAGCGGGAAGAATGTTTTCATAAGGTTGATTTGCAAACAAGGAGACCTCTAATCAAGTTGGTGTCATGAGCGTTAGCTCCTACCGCGAAGCGGTTTTGTAACTCAGCCCAGGGTTGCCGCGTTTCGCGGCTACCCTGGGAGCTCTTTTTTCTGACGGCTGCGAGTTCAGTCACGACGCAGTAATTTGATCGCTTCGCGCGCGTAGTAGGTAAGAACAATGTCCGCGCCCGCTCGTTTGATGCTGGTCAGGGTTTCCATCATCACGCGCTGCTCATCAATCCAGCCATTTTGGGCCGCGGCTTTGATCATCGCGTATTCGCCGGAGACGTGATAAGCGGCAATAGGCAGATCGAATTCCTCGCGGAGTGTTTTCACGATGTCGAGGTAACAGGTGGCGGGTTTCACCATCAGGATGTCCGCGCCCTCGGCATAGTCAAGCTCCGCTTCGTGCATTGCCTCACGCGCGTTTGCGGCATCCATCTGGTAGGCACGGCGATCGCCGAACGCAGGCGCGCTATCTGCTGCTTCACGGAAGGGGCCATAGAATCCTGACGCATACTTCACCGCGTAAGCCATGATCGCAACCTGATCGAATCCAGCGTCGTCAAGCGCGTCGCGAATCACACCTACCTGTCCGTCCATCATCGCCGAAGGACCGACCACGTCAGCGCCCGCTTCCGCCTGACTGACGGCAGTGCGCGCCAATAGCTCGAGCGACGGATCGTTTAAGACTTCGCCGTCGCGCACGACGCCGCAGTGTCCATGCGAGGTGTACTCGCAAAGACAGGTGTCGGTAACGATCACGAGGTCGGGCGCGGAGGCGCGAATAGCGCGCACCGCCTGCTGGACGATTCCTTTTTCGTGATATGCGCCCGAGCCTGTTTCATCTTTCGCTTCCGGCAGGCCGAACAGGATTACACCCTTAACGCCAAGCTCGCCGGCGGCGGCAGCTTCCTTCGCGATTTCATCGACGGAGAGATTGTGCACGCCTGGCATCGACGGAATCTCCCGTCGCACTTTCTTGCCGGCGCAGGCAAACAGCGGAAGTATGAAGTCCTCCGGCGCCAGGCGCGTCTCGCGCACCAGCGCGCGCAGGTTTTCAGTTCTTCTCAGGCGGCGGGGACGATGAAGCAAATCTGACATGAATGTCCTTAAGAAGAAATTGTACTCCCGAGCTTGTTGGGAAAAGGAATCATAACTGCCGGAGAATTCGGCAAGCAAACTGTTTCGGCTGCGCTGGACGACGGAGCGGGGGCAAGCCCACCTTCCTAACCTGAGAGATGCTTTGACTGGCTAGTTGTACTTACCTTGAAAGCCATCCAATCCAGAATTTCATGTCTACTTTGATCATCTCAAAGGTCGGGAAGGTGGGCTTGCCCCCGCTATTGGCGCTTTTCAGATTAGTGCCGTTCATCCGCGTCTGAGCTGCTCCCGGTTTTGACCTGCGTAAGCTCCATGAACATATCTTCGAGTGTTGCCCGTTGCGGCGTCAACTCCATAACGCGAATATCATTCGCGACCAACAGGGCATTCACGCGCGGTAAGTGTTCAGCCTGCATTCTGACATAGAGCGAATTAGAACCGTTCCGGCTAACTGAAAGTGCCGGATCGCGGCTAAGCAGTTGGCAAGCTTCTTCAATTGGCTCGACGGTAATCTTTATCAACTCCTCCTTCTCGATGAGATTTTCGATCGCGCCCTGATATAGCAGCCGGCCTTCGTTAATAATCGCAACTCTATTGCAGATACGCTCAACCTCGAAAAGAAGATGACTGGAAAGCATGATCGTTAGGCCGAGTTCATCCCGTAAACGCGGCAACAGCAGGCGAACTTCGTGGATACCCTGCGGATCAAGACCATCAGTTGGCTCATCGAGGATGATGAATTGAGGATGAGGCAGGAGTGCCTGCGCTATGCCGAGCCTCTGTCGCATTCCGTGAGAGTAGGTGCGCACCGGATCATGAGCACGATCCAGCAAACCCACCAGGTCGAGTGTCTCCTCGATTCGTTTTTGGCTGGCGCCGCCAGACATCGCCGCGAACATGTGAAGATTAGCGTGGCCGGAAAAGTTTTTGTAGAAGGCGGGCGCTTCCACGATGGCGCCGACCCGGCCCAGCGCGCGCAGCGGATGCTTTGCGATGTCGTGTCCGAAAAGTAATACGCGACCGCGGGTCGGTCGCACGAGTCCCAGCGCCATGCGGATCACAGTGGACTTGCCTGCTCCATTCTGACCCAGGAAACCAAAGATATCGCCGCGCTCGACAGACAACGCGAGATCGTCAACGACTGTACGGCGGCGGTATCTTTTCGTCAGTGCTTCAGTCTGCAGGATGAGTTCGCTCATGTTCTCTGTGCGTCCTCAGTGCCCTCTGTGACTCTGTGGTAATCGGTCTTCTGCGGCAATCCACCACGGAGACACAGAGAACACAAAGTTGGCACAGAGGGTTGAGTTCTTTCGACCGCTCCGAATCAGAAACCGACTTCAATCAGCAGCGGCCAATGATCCATGCGTCCAACCGCCGCGGCTCGCAACACTTCGGCTCGACGTAGCGAAACAGTTTCGGCAGGCCCAAAAACGTAATCAATCCGGCGATCGTTGATGGAAGTCTCGCCGGCATCGAGGCCGAGATCGCGAAAATACTTCAGCAGGTAGGCATAAGATTCGCTGTCGTGTTTCGCATCGTCCGTGTAGAGGTCGTTCTTGTTTCGTGTGCTGACTTCCAGATTGAAATCGCCGGCGATGAAAGCCAGTTCGCTTTTGGTGTGGCTACGAGCCCAGTCAACCACGTCTGCTGCGAACGTGCGACGCCGCGAGGCACTGAACGCATCCGCGTGGGCACTCACGAGCACAACCTCGGGTGAGTCTTTCTGCAAACGAAAGGTTGCCGCGGCTGCAAATCTGTCCCCGGCCGGAACATCGTTGAATGTCAGACTATCTTCGCCACGAACAGGATGCTCGCTGCGATTCTTAACCAACACCGCCTCGACCCGGTCGCTGCTGCCACGACTATTCACGTATCCGCGATAGCGGTTTTTCAAGTGAGCCAACAGTAGTCTCAATTGGTCTTCGCCGGTTAGTTCCTGAAGTGCGACGGCGTCCGCGTCGTTATCCAGTATGACTTTGGCCACGGCGGGCAGATCTTCCGCGTGGGCGCGGGTCTCGGATTCCAGGTCGCCGTTGCCGATATTCCAGCTCAGCAGCCGCAAGCGCTTCCCATCGCCACCACGGCCATCCGCATCACGCCCACGTTTGAAGTCGTGTTCGCGCGCAGGCTCGATAACGAATGCGCCAAGGAGCGAGAGCAGGAAAAATGCGCCGAGCAGAAGCTTGATCCACATTTCAGGTAGTGATGTCCTTGCGATCAAAGATAAAGACGGCAGTCAGCAACAGACCAAAGATGTAAGCGCCGCAGGTCGCGACGTAGTGATAAAGGTCGTGCCACGGCACTTCCGGTTTCAAGACGTCGCGCCAGAAGTCCATATCAGTGGTGAAGAAGAAGGGCCGCAGGTTTACGAAGAACTCGATCCGTCCGACGATGTAGAGCATAAGATAAACTGCGATGGTCGCAGCCACAGCTGTTACCGGGTTGTCGAAGATAACGGAGAGCAGCATCGCAATTGCGGCCACGACCAGCAACGCCCAGGTACCGGAGAAACTTGCATAACAGAAACGCCAGAGCGCTTCGTCGCGAAGGATCTGTCCCGGCACGTCCACGAGATTTAGCGGGCCCGGATACAACTCCAGATTTCCCCAACCGACGAACAGCAGGCCCACCAGCAGATTGAGTCCAATAAAGAAAGCCAAGAGGAGATAGGTGTGGATTGCCACTACAAAAAACTTCGACATGACAATCGATACCCGCGAGACTGGTCGAATGCAGATCATGCGGAGCGTTCCGGCTCGGCGTTCGCCGGCAATCTGCCCGCCTGCCGTCATTGCCACGAAGATGGGTATGACCAGGCTGAACGCAAACATTAATGAATAAAGCGTGAAGGTCAGTCCATTGAAGTAGCTCTTCGATTCGTAGGTGTATTTGAATTGTTCGGTTGCCAGGCCGCTGGTTTTCTGTTGCGCATAGGAATAGAAGCCCCAGAGCATCAGCAGGACGAAGGCGGACATAGCCGCAAACGACAGGTAGAAGCCCTTCGAGCGCACCAGCTTCAGAAGTTCGAGCCTGAGTTGGGTAATCATTTCGGGAGAAGGTTTGTTTCGGGTTAACTCGCTGCGACGGCGAGTGTAGTGGTGCGCGGAGAAGCTGACACGGGCGCAGGCCACAGGAGACGCCTGTGGGTTTCACGGTAGGACAGACATTCCTGTCTGCCCTCGGTTTTTCCCCCATGAGCGCGTCTGTTGGTGTCGGCGAGGCACTGCTACCGGTCAATGAGAAGAGAACTTTCCATTCATCATTTCTCATAATTTCTCATTTGTCATTTTTCATTGAAAGCAAAGCGTCTGTACGACGCTCTAATGACGAATGGGAAATGAAAAATGAGAAATGGCAAATCTTGGGATTGTTGTTCGACTGACTGTAAGGATACGAACATGGGGCGGGCAGGAATGCCTGTCCTACTGCTTCTACCAGCGGTGATAAGCCGGATGGCCGGGCTTAACTGCGACGAACGTCCCGCGGCAGGTTGCCGTCACTTTGTCGTGCGCGATCAGTTCGCCTTCCACGATTGCGCGGTCGTCAGATGACTCAACTACGCGCGCGACCAGATGTATTGGTTTATCCGTAGGTGTTGGCCGCAAGAGTTTGATCGTGTAGTCAGCGGTAACGGTGCAGGGCGGATGATCGAGACCGCTCGGTTTCATCAAGTGATAGGCGGCGGTCCAGTTGCAATGGCAGTCGAGCACGGTGCCGGTGATGCCGCCGCTCAACATTCCCGGAAATGCCTCGTGGTAAGTTTCCGGCTGCCAGTCGGCCACAACTTCCTCGCCGGCTGGGAAGCTACGAACGTGCAACCCTTGTTCGTTTGCCGGGCCACAACCAAAACACTTCAGGTTTGGGGCGTAAGTCTCTTGAATGCTTTTCATAAACAACAGTCCAAAGTCCAATGTCCAAACCTCGACTGTCCAACGTCGAATAAATTGACCTCTGGTTTCCAAAATCACTCCGAAGCTAATCAGACTTTGGACTTTGGACCTTGGACTCTAGACTTTCCTTAAGTTTGAATCTCTGAATCTTCCCGGTGGCAGTGTAAGGCAACTCGTCTACGAACACATACTGGCGTGGCTGCTTGAATCGTGGCAACGCCGTGCGTGCGAGTTCCCGCAAACGCTCTTCGAGTTCGTCGCTGTCGACCTCTCCTTCAGATCGCACAACGAAAGCGCAGGCGCAGGGCAAGCGATCGTCATCGAAGTCTTCAACGACGGCCACGCGACTAACGCCCTCCTGGCGCAACAACACGCCTTCAACCTCTACCGGCGAAACCCACTGGCCGCTTGATTTGAAACAGTCGTCGGAGCGGCCCATGTGAAACCAATGGCCGTCGGCGTCGTGCCGGTAAAGGTCGCCGGTGCGCACCCAACCTGCGACAAAAGTGTTGGCTGTTGTTTCGGGCCGCTGCCAATATCCGAGGGCAGCGCTCGCTCCTTTCACCCAAAGGTTTCCTTCAGCGCCGGTTGGTGTTGGTTTCCCTTCCGGGTCAAGCAGACGCGCCTCGTAACCCTGCAAAAGTTCTCCGCTGCTGCCATAAATCACTTCGCCTTCGTGATTCGACATCCACATATGCAGCATCTCGGTCGAGCCAATCCCGTCAAGCACCGGCACACCAAAAGTCCTTTCCCACTCCTCGCCGAGTTGCGCCGGCAACGCCTCACCAGCAGAGACGCACAAGCGCAAACTCGAACAATCAAGTGCAGAACCACGGGCCTGTTTTCTGGATTCGTCCAGCAGCAGCCGGTACACAACGGGCACGCCGAAAAAGATGGTAGGTTTGTAGTCGGCAAATACCTGGGCGATGACTTCCGGCGTAGGCTTCTCGCGGCAGAGGATCGTTGTGCAGCCACTTAGCAGCGGAAACGTGAAGCCATTTCCGAGACCATAAGCGAAGGGAAGACGCGAAGAAGAGAACAGCCTGTCATGCTCTCGCAGCCGCAACACTTCGCGACAATAGGTTTCATTCGTGTAGAAGATGTCCGACTGCCGATGAACTGCGCCCTTCGGTTCGCCGGTGCTGCCGGACGTGTAGAGAATGAAGGCCGGCTGATTCTGATCCGGATCAGGGAACTCAGGCGCCACTTGTTGCTGCGACTGATTCAGCAGGTCGGCCAGTTGTCGAATCGTTATTGACGGCGCCTGCGGTCGGTCTCTGTGCTCGCTCTGTGTACTCTGTGCCTCGGTGGTGGGTTTCTTTTTGTTCTCACGACTAACGACAACAACCTGCTCCAGATCAGGCAGCTGGTTCGCTGCCTCCTGCAGCAGCGTCTCGCAGAGATCTTCCTCGACAATCGCGATAGTCGCAGTGGAGTCGTTCAATATCGCGCGCTGTTCCTCAAGTCGGAGCGCCATGTTGATGGGCACCGCAATCGCGCCCTGGGAACAGATAGCAGTGAACGCAGCGATGAATTCGGGAGAATCACTGAGCAGCAACGCCACACGATCGCCGCGACCCACTCCCAAAACGTCCAACCCGCGCGCGACCGCTAACGTCTGGTCACGCAGTTCGGCGTAGCTGATTCGCCGCCGCTCATAAAGAATCGCAGTGCGTTCAGGTACACTCTGTTTGAAGATTGCGTCGAAGAGATTCATTGGCGTTTGGGCCAGTCACGCGAAGTCGACAGTTTTCGGATTATAATCTCCCGGCTCATCTTTTCCAGCTGTTATTGGGCAACTTGTATTGCACCTAGTTTTGAGCGAACCGGAGGAACACCCTTGAAACGAACTTGCCTGCTATTCATCTTTGCACTCGCAACACTTTGTTCAGGCACCTTGCTGTCCAACGGGTGGACAACAAACGCGGCAAACTCTCAAGAAGGTCACGGCAGTAAACATGGGTTTAGCGTCAAGCAGTATGAAGACTTCCACGACGTATTACACCCTTTGCAACACGAGGCCCTACCCAATAAGGACTTCAAGCTCATCAGGGCAAAGTCGGCGTTGCTCACCAGGCGCGGCCGAGCGATCGTTAGACTCGGCTCCCCGCGCGGCACGAGTAAGGAGAACCGAGCGGAGTTTATCAGTGAGTTGAAGAAGTTCAGTGAAGCCCTCACTAAGTATCGTGCGGACGCGAGGCGTGGAACAGATACGCAACTCGAAGCATCATATAGCGCGGTTCACGATTCTTTTGAGATGCTCGCGGCTATGTTGCCGAGATCATAGGAATAGGATTCGAGCTGTGATAAAAGACCTAGACTATCGCCCGGTGAAGATAACGACTACGCGACTCGTCCTCGCAGCCGCCGTGCTGCTCTCCGGCAATCTTTTCATAGAAACAACCAACGCCTGGCCGCGGACCGCATACCCCGTCGCCGCTGTTTCGCTTCAGCAGGAAGATGGTTGGGTCGCGATCAAGACAGACGAAGGAATGCTGTTCGTCTGGAACGTGCGCGGTCTGTATTTTTCGCGGGGCGAAGCCGAAGCCGCTCCAAGTGAGGACAGCGCCTCTCTGTTCAGAGACTGAGTAATACACAGCGCGCACCCAACACAAATACGGAACCGGGAGCAGTAGCGACCGGGTGGGCTGACCTACACACAACAAAAAGCCGAGCGGGTTATTGCTGCGCAACAAGCTAAGCATCAGCTAATCCAGAGGTTCGCCTTGATGATACTCAACATATACCACAGCTTTAATGACGTCGGCTTCGGTCCATAAGTATCTCTTGCTGCCGCGGTCAACCCATGGGCTTCTACTGGAGCGCCAACAGCCAGCCTCCCTCAACTTTCGCGTCGCATTCGGCCTTGAAAGCGGCAAGGATCTTTTCTGGTTTGCACGGTGCCGACACCACAGTGTGAACGTGGTTGGTTCGTATATTCGTTGTCCAAACCTCCCACTTGCGGATTTTGCAGGTTTCTCGAATTGCTTCCTGAATTGTCGCTCTTTGGCGCCTTCCCAATTTCACAGGCGACTGCTTGAGCGCATCCCGATTATGTTTCTGCCAACGTTCGTTGTGGGGCAGCCGCGGCGTACCAAAGCGGTTGTGAAATCGATCTACTGATCCGCGCCGATCCCCGTGAAGCCAGGTACCATAACCGCGAAAGGTGATTAGGTAACCCAGCGGAAAATCTCTGACCTCGAATTCGCTTAACATGCAATAGTCTATACCGCAAGTCGAACCCGGTCGCTACTGCTCCCGGTTCCGTATTCGTCGACCCACAATGCAAGAATTCTGGCTCACCTGCCGCTGCCGCCGGCGCCTATGCGAAAAATAAGCGACGCGAACCGAACACAAATACGGAGCCGGAAGCGGTACCGACCGGGTTCGTCGCGCGTGCGCATTCAACCCTGGATTAATCATTCCACCAAGCTTGAGTAAGAAGAAGCGTACGCGGTCGCGACGGCTCCGGTTCTGATTTTGTCCGCCGCTCAATACTTCCAAGGTTCTCAAGCGACGACTCCAAAGGGAGGCACTGAAGTTTGCCGTCTGCATTCGAGGTTCCTTTAGCGAATTGGTCCGCGGAGAAATATTTGAAAACCTGATTGATATGGCAGAACACTTGTTGGAGGAAGGCTATAAAGATGCAGCAGCTGTTATTGCCGGCAGCTCTCTCGAATCTCAATTGCATCCGTTGTCCAATAAATACGGCGTACCACTTGATTTCGCGTTATCCAATGGGAGCACAAGACATAAGAGGGCTGAGCAGCTAAATCAAGAGTTGGCAAAAAAGGCTTATAGTCTTTTTGATCAGAAACAAATTACGGCTTGGCTCGATCTTAGAAACAACGCAGCCCATGGCCACTATTCAAAGTACTCACCAGATGATGTAAGTCGGTTGATTGAATGGGTTCGGGATTTCATCGGTAAGAACCCAGCGTAGAAGCATAGGTTGGCGCACGCGATGCAACTCACTTCTCATCTACTTTCCTGCCCGCGTTTAGATTATCCCAATTCAGAATCGCGTTGAAGACGAGGAAGTAGCTGCCTTTGGTTTGGCCGCGCCAAATCGGATTCGTGGAGAAGAGCACGACGTGTCCACGGCCCGAGGGCACGTCAATCACCGCCGCGTGTTGCGCGATCTCGTCGCCGCCGTCCAGTAATCCGGAAACAAACAAATCTTTCATATCGGCGTAGCGCAGGATTACGCGCGGGCGTTCTGCGGGAGGAATTATTAAGGCGCCGTTGCCTCGGCGTTGTTCGTCGGTTAAAGGCAGCGCTTCCCATGTCTCCGCCTTGGGCGACTCCGGCACTTCGGCAGGCGGGCGGCCCTGCACGGTGTCAGGATCGTTAGGCGTGCCACGTCCGGTAAAGCGCCCGTCGGAACGGCGACGACCACCGCCGCCGCCAGCGAAATTACTGAGATTAAAGATCGGACCGTTCGCACAATACATTGCCAACGAATCGCCGTAGCCGTAAACAATCGGGCTCGCGGCGTCGACAGTCTTGATTCGTAGAATGTCGCCGACGGCTCTCAGTCGATTGGCTCGTGCAATCGCGACGCCCGCCGTGAAGCCGTAGTTCACCGCAAAGCTCGCAGTGTCGTCCACCGTAATAAGAACGCCGCCCTGCTGCACAAACTTTTGCAGGTTCGTGAGGCCCGACCAACCGAGACCGGGCCGCATGTCGTCAGTTGAATCAATCTTGCCGAGGTTGGGAGTAAGCGAAGTTGTCTTCCATGGCAGCGGATTTCCATACATCGGCAGGCCATTCACGATCCTAACCGGCTCGCCTGCGCCTGGTCCGAAGACGATTACGTCATACTTCGCTTTCAGGTTTTCCTCGCGGGCAACGTCCTGAGTACTGATGTAGGCATAGGGCATTTGCATATGATCAAATGCAATTCGCCACCAACCCTCGTCCTGCGTGTTTAGCCAGGTATGCATCAGCGCGACGCGCGCGGGCTTGAGCGCGTGAGTCTTGACTGCGGGGGCATCCGCAACCGCATAGACCTGAATGCCGAGATCGGCCCCGGCCTTCTGTAGTTCATCGGCGGAGGCCTTGCGGATAATAAATGAGCCGCGATTGAACTTTTGGCCAGCGGCTTCAAAAGGTTCCTCGGCGGCATCAACGCTGGCGTCTTTCAGACGATAGCGCAACGTCACCAGCGCGTTGTCGGCGTTGTTATTAACGAGGTAAGTTGAGCCCGTGCCGATGATGTTACCAGGCGCACGAACTTCACCATTCACGCGATCCGCGGGCGCGTCCAACACTTTCTTGTCGGTGATTCGCAGCACTTCCAGGTTTGCCAATTCACCCATGGTCCAGGCGGTGTCGTCGTAGACTTCTGTTTGCGGATCGCTTGGCGCCCAGTACTGATAGTCGAGCAGCGCATCGGCAATGCGACTGTAGGGCTGATCCATGCGGACGATGTAAGTGCCAGCCGGGAAGGTGCGTTGGACGTCCTTGGATTTGGTCGGCGTTGGGGATGACGATGGCGATGGCGATGGCGATGGTGAGCCGGTCGCTCCCGGTTCTGACTTTGTGGGAACGGTGAAGGGCGCGGTGGCGCGATGAATCTCGACGCCTTGCGCTTGCAGCGTGCGCAGCAATTCCGCCTGGTTACCGGGACGCGGATCGTTGCCCGGGAAAACATACGCAGCCGGTCCTTCGTTCTTCGGTTTCAGGATTGAGCGTTTGCTCTTAAGGTAAAAATTCTTAAGGAAGAGCTTGCTGTTGTTGCCGAAGTAATAAAGCGAGGTCAATAGCGCGGTCTGCTGATAATTATTGTTGTTGCGCTGCGACCATTTTGTTTTCGGCAGCGGCGGATTCTGGCGATACCAGGTGCGTTGGTACTCGCCCGGCGACGTCGTCCGCTCCACAGTGTCGGCGCCGGCGTTGCCGAATGTTTCGTAGAGTCGGCTGATGCCATTGTGCGTTGCGGCGATGAACATCAGGTAACCCGGCGACCAGGTGTCGAAGTCGCCATGAGCAAACACGCCCGGCATGCCAAACTTCGTCAGCTCCGAAACGTTGTTCCAGCCGATTATTTGCCACTCGTCCGTCAGGATCGGATCGACCCAGGCATTGTAGGGTCCATCGCCAATCGTGTTGTCGTAAAGATATGGGACTGACTCGTGCAGATCGTGAAGCACCTGCGCTTTCCAACCGGTGTAGGTATTGAGCACGTTGCGCGTGAGCTTTAGCGAAAGGCCGATCGCGTCTCGATTGTTGTCGTGCGCAACGTAATGACCCCAGTAGATTAGCGGCGGCACGTTCTCGCCCGGATGAGCCAGGTGCCAGTTGTAGATATCAACCATGCGATCGCGCCCATCGACTTCCACGACCGGAGTAATCAAGGTCACCACGTTTTCTCGAATCGACTTGACGTAGGCGCTGTCGTCCACCGCGAGGCGATAAGCGAGTTCCATCAATGCTGTCGGGGAACCTGTTTCTGTAGAGTGGATAGTGCCGGTGATGTAGTAGATCGGAAACGAAGCCGCGACGAGACTGTCAGCTTCGTCATCATTGAGATTAATCGTACGTGGGTCGGCGAGTTTGGCGAGCCGCGCGCGGTTTTCATCAAGGCGCGCCAATAGTTGCTCCGAGGCAACCGCGACCGCAATCATCTCGCGCCCTTCTTCCGTCGTGCCGATTGTGTAGACCCTTACGCGCGGGCTCGCTTTCTCTAGTAGGCGCAGGTAGCGATAGACTTCTTCCGCGTAAGGCAATTTGCCGGGCGCGCCGGCGACGTCACCCAGCACCGACTTTGGCGTGGGCACACTCGGCGACGCCGGGAGGTAGTCAGTAAGCGGCGAATTGAAGAAGGGCTCCGTCGTGTACTCCCGAATCTTCTTTGTGTATTCCTCATCAACCGGTTGGTTGGGATCGCGGCCGGGTTTGACCTGACCACTAACAGCCACGGTGGCGGCAACAAGGAGCAGACCGGCAAGGAGGCAACGCAAGAGTTGACGAGTCATCCAGTTTTCACCTTTAAACGAGAGTATGTCTTCGCGTTATTTCTACGGGAGAGGAAGCTTTTAAGCCATACGCGCAGGCAAGTCAAATTTTGTGGACCTGTAGTGCCTAATTTAGTTCTCTGTGCGACCTCTGGGTTCTCTGTGCCTCTGTGGTAAACAATTCAAGGAAACAATTCACCACAGAGACGCAGAGCACACAGAGGCAGCACAGAGAACTAACTAAAAGAGGGCGGCCGTGGTAACGCGCGTTTTGTAAAGCGTTCGTAGCGGAAATACAATGGTGATGAACAAGATGTCAGATCGCGAATCAATCACTCAGCCAAGCGCGCAACCGCCTGAAGATCCGTCTCTCATTCAGATCCGGCCCCTCAGCAAGGTTGCCGGTGGCGTTCCTTCGATAATCGCCACTGCTAAAACCGTCTGGAATGAAATGGGAGTCGGACGTGGTGTGCGAACGCTGCTGAAGCTCAATCAGAAGACGGGGTTTGACTGTCCTGGCTGCGCCTGGCCCGAACCCGATGGCGAACGCTCGCACGCGGAATTTTGTGAAAACGGCGCCAAGCACGTCGCTGACGAAGCTACAACCAAGCGAGTCACGCCGGAGCTTTTCCGCCATTGGAGCGTTGCTGACCTCGCCGAACAATCTGATCACTGGCTGGGCAAACAAGGACGCCTTACGCACCCAACTGTGCTGCGCCGCGGCGAGACAAACTATGAAGCGATAAGCTGGGACGACGCATTTACAATGATCGCGAGTGAGTTGAACTCACTAAGTCATCCGGACGAAGCAATCTTTTACACCTCTGGACGGACGAGTAACGAAGCCGCGTTTCTCTATCAACTTTTTGTCAGACAGTTTGGCACTAACAATCTTCCTGACTGCTCAAATATGTGCCATGAGTCGAGCGGCTCCGCGCTGGGCGAAACAATCGGCGTCGGCAAGGGCACGGTCACACTTGAAGACTTCGATCATGCCCAGGCAATATTCGTCATTGGTCAGAATCCGGGTACGAACCATCCGCGCATGCTGACGGCGCTGCAAAAGGCCAAACAAAATGGCTGCAAGCTGGTGCATATCAATCCGCTTCCGGAGGTGGGCATGACGCGGTTTAAGCACCCACAAGATGTTTTGGGCTGGGTTGGCAAGGGAACCACGCTGGCGGATCTCTTTCTTCAGGTGCGGATCAATGGCGATGTGGCGTTGCTCCAGGGAATTGTCAAAGCGGTCTTCGCAGAAGAGAAGCGGCGCCACGGTAAGGTCCTGGATCACGAATTCATTAGCAGTTACACGAGTGGGTTTGGGGAATTTGCGGTCGCAATCAATAACGCTTCGTGGGATGAAATCATTGAGCAATCCAGCGTTTCGCGAGCGCTAATCGAAGCGGCTGCGAAAATCTTCATTGAATCCGAACGAACAATCTTTTGTTGGGCGATGGGGCTGACGCAACATAAGAATGCGGTCGCCAACATTCAGGAGATAGTGAACCTGATGTTGTGCCGTGGGCAGATTGGGAAACCCGGTGCCGGGCTTTGTCCGGTTAGGGGGCACAGTAACGTGCAGGGCGATCGCACGATGGGAATTTGGGAAAGACCCACGGATGCTTTTCTCGACCAACTTGGAAGTGAATTCAGTTTTGAGCCACCGCGCCGCCACGGTTACGACACTGTAAAAGCGATCGCAGCGATGCACTCGAAGAAGGCGCGCGTCTTCTTTGCGCTCGGCGGCAATTTTCTTTCAGCGACTCCCGACACCGAATACACCGCCGAGGCGTTGCGGCGCTGTAGTTTGACTGTGCAGGTTTCCACGAAACTCAATCGCGCGCACCTGATCACTGGCGAACAAGCTTTGATTCTGCCATGCCTGGGACGAACGGAGACCGATCTGCAGAGTTCCGGCCCACAATTCGTGACCACGGAAAATTCGATGGCGGTCGTCCAGGCGTCGCGAGGTTTTCTGAAGCCGGCGTCGGCTGATCTTTTGAGCGAACCGGCGATCGTCGCCCGTTTGGCAATGGCCACTCTCGGTGGCGGCGCGAATATCGATTGGCAGGCGCTCATCGCTGATTACGATCTGATCCGAGATCATATCGAACGAGTCGTGCCCGGGTTTAATGACTACAACGCGCGAGTGCGACAGCCGGGGGGCTTTTATCTTCCCAATCCACCCCGTGAACGCATTTTCAACACGCCGAGCGGTCGCGCGGTTTTTACCGTTCACGTTTTGCCGCATCATGAGCTTGGGCCTGATCAGTATTTGATGATGACGATCCGCAG
>JANMQG010000082.1:0-4212 GCA_031370285.1 Chloracidobacterium sp.
GATGAAATTGGTCAAATTCCTCAAGCGGTCGTCGTCTGTTCGTGTGCTGCTAGTTGAGAAAACCGATCGTCTCTATCGCAACCTCAAGGACTATGTGACGATGGATGAACTCGATCTGGAGATTCACTTTGTCAAAGAAAGTGTTGTTCTTTCTCGGGACTCGCGCTCTTCTGACAAATTCATGCACGGCATCAAGGTTTTGATGGCCAAGAACTACATCGACAATTTATCGGAAGAGACCAAGAAGGGAATGCTAGAGAAAGCCGAACAGGCGATCTACCCTTCCTTCGCTCCACTGGGCTATCGCAACGTTATGGGACCCAACGGCAAGAGGATAATTGAGTCTGATCCTGAGGTTGCCCCGATCATCATCCAGATCTTTCAGTGGTACGCGACGGGGCAATGCTCAATCGCCGAAATTACACAGAGGGTTCGGCAAGCCGGTTTGGCTTCGCGTGGGGCCAGGAAACCAATATCAAAGTCCAACATAAATAACGTTCTGCGCAAACGAATCTATACGGGTGACTTCGATTGGAATGGCAAGACATATCGGGGCAGTCATCAACCGCTAGTCTCAATGGGACTTTTCGATCGGGTGCAGGAAATCCTCGACGGGCGTTTTACGACCAAGCAGAAAGTGGCCAAGCACGAGTTTGCTTACTCAGGGCTGGTTAATTGCGGACACTGCGGATGTGCTCTGGTAGCCGAGAGAAAGAAGGGCAAGTACGTTTACTATCATTGCACCGGCAACAAGGGGAAATGCTCGGAACCCTACGCTCGCGAGGAAGTACTGGAAGAGTGCTTTGGGGACTTGCTGAAAGGTCTCGTCTTTGACGATGAAGTCATGGACTGGGTGAGCGAAGCCTTACACCAAAGCCATGCAGATGAGAAACGCTTCAGGGATGAGGCGATTGCGCGACTGCAAGCGGAAGACAGCAAGATCCAGAACCGTCTTGATAAGCTTTACGAAGATCGGCTCGATGG
The DNA here is from genome assembly GCA_031370285.1 of Chloracidobacterium sp. GTDB lineage: Bacteria > Acidobacteriota > Blastocatellia > Pyrinomonadales > Pyrinomonadaceae > PSRF01. The sequence goes on from JANMQG010000082.1 coordinate 985, forward strand.
TTTCATTGAACCCGCTTTCTTTGAGCGCAAAGCGCAAGAGTGGCGGCAAGCACAGAAGCGCTTGATGGACCAAAAGAACGAATATCAAAACGCGAATGATAACTACGTGGACGATGGCGTGCGGCTACTCGAACTCGCTAGAAAGGCCTATTTCTTATTCAAAAAGCAGAATCCAAGCGAAAAGCGTCGACTGTTGGATTTCGTGTGTTCGAACTCAACATGGAAGCACGGAACACTGACTGCTACATTCCGCCAACCCTTTGATCTTCTTGCCGTTACGAACACTGCCTGGCAAAACGAAAAGGCCGCCGGGGCTACTTCCGGCGACCTTCGTCCTATCTGGCTCCGCAGGTAAGACTCGAACTTACAACCCTCCGGTTAACAGCCGGATGCTCTGCCATTGAGCTACTGCGGAATAAGCGCCCAACGCAGTCTCAAACCATGCGCGTGCGCGAAGAAATTTTTATAACAGATGGTGCATAGAGCGTCAAGGCGACCCTTTTTGCTAACAACAGGCGACCCTTTTGGCGTGTCTGTATCACTGCTTGCGGGTATGCCGTGGTTGCTTCGTCGGTTTGGTCGCTCGCTTAGGTTTCGGCTGTGCCGCAGCCTTCGCAGTGTTTTGCCAAGCGAGCGTCATCGCCTCTCCCAGCTGGTCTTCGTCAACCGCAGCGAGCCGGACGGTTGTGCATCCCTGGCGTCCCCAGGCGCCGCTCGCAGGCACAAACGCCGCAGCATCCGCATTCATGAAATCCTGCTGCTGGTCCGGCGTCAGCTTGACCATCCCAGACGCGCCATCAGGGTAGAGTGTCGCGAAGATCTTTCCGTTGGCGCGGAAGTCGGGATGGCCCATATGCGCGCCCTCGATCGCGCCCTCCATGCTTAACGCGAGGTGGCGGAATTCATCAGGAATCATGATGTCTTGTTCTTGGTGACCGCAAATTAGCAGATCTTTGGTCTTAGGTTTTCGAATTGTAGTTAGGAGTGTGTTGTTCTGTCCAGGAAACGCTCCCGGTAAAGGAATGCTAAAAAACCAAAGTCCAAAGTCCAAAGTCCAAAGTCCAAAGACCCAAGACCAAAGGCCAAGTCCTCGACCGCGCTTGCACTCAACCGTGAACTGCGAGAATATCTCGCTCTGCCAAAAACAAAAACTAATCGAGTCTTCAATTTGCGGGATACATCCGCCTAAGAGAGGTTTCCATGGAACGCCGAATAACAGGTTGGTACAGCCACAACTTAAGCGCCGAAATGCCTCTGGTGGCCTACGGTCACGCCGGCCAGCCACTGCTGATGTTTCCCACTGCAGCCGCTGACTATCTCGAGTATGAACGGTTTCATTTGGTGGACGCGATCCGGCCGCACATCGAGAGTGGACGTGTTCGCGCTTATTCCATAAACAGTGTTAACAAGTACAGCCTGCTCAACGAGCAGATGCCTCCGCAGATGAAGGCTGAGCTGCTGACGCGTTTCGATCGCTACATCACGGACGAGGTGTTGCCGTTAATCCGCAACGACGCGGGCTCCGATGACGCGAGACCTTTGACGACCGGAGCCAGCCTCGGTGCATTTCTCGCCGCCAACGCCTATTTCAAGCATCCGGATTTGTTTCGCGGGGTGATTGCCTTGAGTGGCAGTTACGACGTGCGTTCTTATTTGAAGGGCTACTACGACGACAACGTCTATTTCAACAATCCCGCCGATTACCTGCCAAACCTAAACGATGACCACTACCTGCCGCTGCTACAAAAGGCGAATGACATTTACATTATCTCCGGTCAGGGAAACTACGAAGCGCCAGACCGCAGCCAGAATCTTTCTGACATCCTGAAAGCCAAAGGCATTCCTCACAATCTCGATCTCTGGGGCGCGGACGTCGATCACGACTGGCCCTGGTGGCGCAAGATGTTGCCGTTTACACTCGACAGGATTCTTGGGTAGGACAGACATTCCTGTCTGTCCCTATGCCAGAAATCTTGCTTTTGGCATGAAGGTCGTCCTCTTCAGTAGAGCTGGTGAACCAGACACGAAGCGGGTGAGAATGCCGGAGGAGTGAAGCCTGGCAACACCACATCCGAGGTTCAGTGGGACGAAAACAAGAATGGCCTCAACCAAAGGAAACACCACGTCTCCTTCGAAGAAGCCGCGACTGTCTTTCTTGATCCACTTGAAATCACAATTGATGATCCGGCGCACGCAATTTCGGAGTATCGGTTTATTTCAATTGGACAATCTTTCACGGGGCGGTTGCTGGTAGTATCATATACCGAGCTCAGCAGTTGTATCAGAATCATCACCGCTCGCAAGCCGACAAGGCGCGAGCGTGGCGTATACGAAGAGTCTTAAGATGCGCAAAGAATACGATTTCAGCCAGGGCACGAGGGGTAAGCACGCCGGGAAGCGGCTTCGCATTGTCGGTGACACTCGCTCTGACAAAGGCCTAAACGCTGCGGCCAGGATTCAGAAAGTCATTGAACGCGATCTGAAGAGTCGTCAAGATTTCAAAGTGGTCTGGAGCGAACTGAACCAGGCTGAACGAGAGAGCATCCGCGCAGCCTGGCTCAAGAAAATCAACACAGTCCTGGACGATCGACCTGCGCGCACTCCCCGCCGCGCCTAGTTATTGCTTTCATTGGTCCGGGTTCGAATTGGAACCAGTATTCAGCGTAAACAGCAAACGGGGAAACGGCAATGATTCGGTTTACCCCTTTTCCCGTTCCCCTTTTGCCCTGTTTCGCCTGGAAATTCTTACCCCGGTTCGTCGCCGCCTTTCTTGCCTTTCTTCTTTGCCGGATCTGCTTCGCGCGGACGCGTGACAGGCGGCGGCGGACCCTCAACTCGCGGCGCCACCGTTTCCGTTCGCGGTTGCGGGTTTGCGGGACCTTCGTCAGCCCTTGGCGGCGGTGGCAGGGTCATCTGTTCTAACTTCGGTTCTGTATTCGCAGCCGGCAAGGTAGTGCTGTCTTCGTCAGTCTGCTTCGCGGCGTCTTCATTAAACTGAGCGCGTTCAGCCTGGAGTTCACGTTGACGTTGGCGGAAAAGCTCCTTCATGTCCTCCGGCATTCCCGGCGCTTTGTCGAAGTCTTCTTTCGGTTTCCCCTTCAAAAAATCCTTCATGAAGGTAATGAACATGGGCAGCGCTCCGTGGCCGCCGGTCATGTCATTGCCAAGTGGTTTCTTTCTTCCCGGGAAACCCATCCAAACCCCGGTCACGTAAGTCGGCGTGTAACC
>JANMQG010000110.1:0-8143 GCA_031370285.1 Chloracidobacterium sp.
CAACCCCGAAAGAGGTTTTGTGAAGTACGGTTGGCTGCCAACTATGAACTCTCCAGTCTTTCTTGTGGATCAGACAACGAGACTTGAGACCGTCCTTGGCGAGGATGAATTTGTAATCGGAACGGTGCCATACTCCACGATAGAAATTGGAGCCAAGCTTAAGGACATCGCTGAATATCACACGGCTATTCTTGGGGTCACTGGAACTGGTAAGACAGAACTGGCCTTCGACATAATTCGATTCGCTCTTTCCTCCGGCTTTAAGGTATTTTGCGTCGACTTTACAGCAGAATATGAGCAAAGGTTGAAGGATCTCGCCCCAATGATACTGGAGTTGCCCGAAGAAGATTCGAACGACTTGCGCGATAGGCTTTTTGATGTTGAAACCGGCGACTTCGGAGCAGGCCCACAAAAAGCCGCTCTCAAAAGAGCGGTTGATGAGCTGAAACCGACAATCGTCGCTCAGATTGAAGGCTTCTTAAAACCAAAAGAGCGGGCGCTTGGAATTCTTAGGTTAGACGAAATCGCAAATACCAGGGCGACGCTCCGCCTCACTGAGATGTATCTTTCCAGCATTTTTGAGTGGGCTCGCAAGTTTCGTCGGAGCCGTAGAATTCTTGATCGTTTTGGAGGAAGCGCACACGATTGTCCCCGAGATGAGCTTGTTTGGGCGGTTTGATCGGACCGAGACCGAGTCTGTCTTAGGCCGTATATCACAAATCGCCTTACAAGGGCGCAAGTATGGTGTTGGCATCCTACTTGTTTCACAGAGAACGGCTCTCGTGAGTAAAACCTTACTCTCGCAATGCAACACTGTCTTGTCATTTGGAATGCATGATGAAACCGGTCTGAAGTACTTGGCGAATGTTTTTAGCACTGATCATGTCTCGGCAATACCAAACCTAAAAAAATTTCAGGCGATCGCTTTTGGTAAGGGGATTAAGAGTGAGAGGCCCGTAATCTTCGAGATACCGGAAGATCCCAAAAAACAAGAAGCCAGCGATCTATTGGACAAGAAGTGGGAAGAAGAAGCTGCTGAGCAGGAAATAGAAGGGGACCAGCAGGCAGAACAGCCGCCTAACGACGACCCTGAGCTTGAGGCTCTTCCGTTCGAAGACGACGACATTCCTTTCTAGAAAGATAGTTTCGCCATGCTGGAGCGAAACGAAGTTAATCAGGTTTCGATCCTTGCGTGGCTCGCTTCGCGCTTAGGAATAACAATCAGCAGTCAGTCAGCAATCAGCGGACAGCAATTCTAAACTGTCGCTGGTTGGGGCATGGGTGCCGGCTGCTGGGGGAAGTTCGAGCTCGCCGACTACTCGCAGCCAGCGCAGCGTCTTCCGCGGCGTAGTTCAAATTCTCGGGTAAGATTTGCTCGGGGGGATTCGCTCGTTCCCATGCAATCGTTCGCCGCAAATCTTCAGCGAACGGACTGTTCATTTGAGCCAGTCTCGGGTTACCCATCCGCGTGCCGATTAAAAACTGTCTGCAATACTTCTATCACGCCGGGCGACGCGGGTTTGGTAGGCGGCTTCTTCAACGTCTCGCGCGACCGCTTCGGCGACGCGTTTGTCGACGACTGAAGGGACGATGTATTCGGGATGGAGTTCGGTACGCTTGTTATGGACGATCTTCACGAGACGAGATCGAAAACATCCTGATCCGTGCGAGCGTTGCCGTTTGACAGAATGCGCTCGCGGAGACTGCGAAACTGACGGAGGAAAAGATAGTCTGTTAGCGCCTTCTCGATGAGCGCGCTTTCAGACAGACCCTCCTCACCCGCCGCTTGATCCAGCGCGTTTCTGGTCTCGTCTGGTAAGTTGATCGTTATGGTCTGGCTCATGGAAAGTCTTCCTTAGGGCTAAGAGAACAAACGGCGCACATAGAATCAGCTTCCCTCTTGCGTAGCATGAAGCCCTCCATAACTGTCGGGCTACTGCCCCGCCCACGCACTCGCGCAAACCGTCGGTCCGCGGCTGTCGTCCGTCTCCCGTCGCCATCGTCCGTCTTCGGTCGTCGTGCGAGTTCAATAGCCTTCCTAAGCGGAACGCAAGAGTTTTCTAATCTGCTTGAGAAATTTCGGGTCGAGTCCGTTCTTTGCTGCGAGTCGAAGCGAATGCAGGCCGAGGAGTTTGTAAACTTCCAGTGCTTCGGCGAACTCTCTTCCCGATAGGGCGTCGAGGTGACGGCGAACAGTGGCCACATCGCCGCGCGCGAATGTCCCGGTAAGCGCTTGCTGGGGATCTGAAGTCTTCAGATTGTTGACCGTGCTCTCGAGCAACGGGACGAACACCTGCTGCGCCTTGCTCTTCCGGAGTCCGCAGGTGGAAAGCACCTCCGTGGCGAGATCGACGAGCGCGGTGAGATGAGGAGCAGCCATCACGGCGGCGGCGTGGTAAAGGGCCTTTCTCTCCGGCTTGATTGTAAAGCTGCTGCCGCCCAGATCGCGGACGATCGCTTCCGCCAACAGCTTGGCTTTCCTGGTTCCTTCAAGACAAAAGAAGGCGCCGTGTAAGGCTGCGGCTCCGGACACAGGCTCACTGATGGAAACGAGCGGATGTATCGAGCCTGTTTGAAACTCTGTTTTTGCCAAAGGGGCCAGGACGGCGGAAGAGAGCGCACCGCTGGTGTGCAAAACCGTTCTCGCCCACAGGCCGGGCCCGAGACAGGACGCCAGTATCTTAGTTGTCTTTTCGATAGCGTCGTCGGGCGTTGCGATCAAGATCAGATCCGCCTCTGGTAGCTCCGCTAACTGATTCACACCGAAGGCGAGAGGCTGTGGCCACGCCTTACCAAGCGTTTTACCAACCAGCGCTGCTGCTTTTTCGGCTTTGCGCCTGGTTCGTGCGACTAAGGCCAGGATGGGATAGCCGGATGACTGGAGCGCGATGGCGAGCGCCTGGCCGAGCCGGCCCGCTCCGACGATGGCAACGGCAGGCTTTGATCCGGTGGTTTTTGCTTTCGGCATTGGCGATTCTTGAAGGGGAGTCCTCTGGCGCCCATTTCGCGGGCTAATACCTGTTTGGGGGACTGTTGACCCGCCTCGCGTCAAAGTCTGGGATCATTTAGGTTTTTCCCAAGGCAGTGCATTATAATGGCGGCCATCCCGCAATCGCCAAAGCATCAGGGTTATTGCCGAAGCGAGCTGGAGTGTTTGCCTTTTTATGATCACTTGAGACGCGCAACCAAGCGGCTAATAGCTGGCATCATAGACTGCGCATTTGAAAATGGCGAAAAAGCTTCTGCCGGAACCTGTGCTTCCGGCAACCCCTTATTTGAGATTAGCGTCCGCGCAGAACCCTCAAACCGAATTCCTGGAAAGATTTTTCCCCAGAAAACTTTTCCGCCACGCTTGTTTTGAAATGTCTGGAGGTTTTCAAGATGAATAGCTGCTCCCGCCTGGTCACTGCCCTGTTGCTGGTTTCTTCCCTGCTTGCAGGCTCGGTGGCGAGCTTTGCCCAAACATCTGACACCGCAAAGGCGCAGAAATCGACAGATACTGGGCAAAGCACAACCGCTACCAAAAAGGATACGAGCCAGAAGGCGCCGACCACCACCCCGGGTGCCAACAAGCCGCTTTCGGTAAATGAAGATCCGGCCATGATCGGAAAGCGGAACATCAACAAAGGCATCATTGCTGGCATGAGCGGCTCGACGGAGAAAGAAGTAAGGCAGGGACGCGAGGCGGCGGCGGAAGTTGAGCGCCAGGCAAAGTTCGTCGACGATCCAGTCATCACGGAATATGTAAACCGCGTCGGCCAGAACATCGTTTTGCATTCTGACGCAAAAATCCCCTTCACGATCAAGGTAATAGACTCCGACGAGGTCAATGCATTTGCGCTGCCCGGCGGATTTTTCTATGTGAACAAAGGCCTGCTGCTGGTGGCGGACAACGAAGCGGAAGTGGCTGGCGTGATGGCCCACGAGATCGCTCATGTTGCTGCCCGTCATGCCATGGAAAACCAGACCAAGGCGAGCTTGATCGAGTATCTGGCGCTCGGTGGTTCAATCTTACTTGGTGGCATTCCCGGAATGATTTATCAGAACACGGCGGGACTCGGCATATTGGGAATTTTCATGAAGTTTAGCCGGGGCGCCGAAGAGGAAGCCGACAAACTCGGTGTCCAATACATGTATGCGGCGGGCTACGATCCCAGCGCGATGGCGACGATGTTTGAAAAGCTGGAGGCAAAGAACAAGAAAAAACCCGGCTTCATCTCCAAAGCGTTTGCGTCGCACCCGGCTCCGCCGGATCGGCGGGCCTCCGCACTCGCCCTGGCAGCGAGATTCCCAGAGCATGATGAGTATGTGATCAGCACCTCAGAATTTCAGAGAGTGAAGGCCCGGCTGTTGAAATTGTCCAACGCCAGAGCCTCAACTGCCGGCGCGCTGGGGGGAGCCGAAGACGGACCGCCGGGACGGCCGACGCTTAAGAAACGGCAACCAACGCCGGACGACTCGACAACCAACCCGGACGGGATTGAGACAAAGCCTGCTGACAAGTCGGAGCCTCCTAAACTGAAGAAGAACGATGGCACGAAACCGTCTCAACCCTAGCCGTCTCAACCCTAGCCGTCTCAACCTTGGCCGGTAGGGATACAAAGGCCTGATGGCTCCCTCGCAACGATGCCAGGGAGCCTTTTTGCTGGTTAAGTCTCGGCTAGTACGAACGAGAGGATCGGCGGCTTTGCCGTCCGGTGCGCGGCAAGTCTCAGACTTGCCGATCTGCTTCCAACTCCTGGGGGTCTCCGACCTAAGTTCGACGGCGGTCGCAGACCGCGAATATTTAGTTGATCTTCGGCAAGTCGGAGACTTGCCGCGCACCCAAAGTGGCAGAGCCCTGCACTAATGAAATCTGATCGTAGCGAATCACGCCACTTAACCGCTAAGTCCCCAACTTGACACCTTTTGAGGCGTTGGTTATTCTAGCCGTTCGCTTTTTAGGGGCTAAAAACAGAGATAGTTAACCATGTCAACATACTTTCCCAGCGGCAAAGACCTGGCTGGAAAACGCAAGTGGCTCTTAGTGGATGCAGCCGGCCAAACGGTCGGCCATCTGGCGTCTGAAGTTGCCTCTATCCTGACCGGGAAACGTAATCCGGCGTGGACTCCGTTCATGGATATGGGCGATCACGTGATCGTGATTAATGCCCGGCAGGCAGTCCTCAAGGGCGCAAAAGCCGTGCAAAAGGTGTATCGCCACCACACGCGCTACCCGGGTGGCCTGCGCGAGATTTCAGCCGCAGACATGTTTGCCAAACGTCCCGACCGAGTAATTTCGCTGGCAGTCCAGGGGATGCTGCCCAAAAACAAGCTGGGCAAGGCGATGGCCAAGAAGCTGAAGGTTTATGCCGATGCCGAACATCCGCACTCCGCTCAGCGCCCACAGACCATGACACTCACCCCGCGACGTTCAAAACAGACAAATCAAGCGTAACGATGCAGAGTTAATAAAGAGGAAGATATATAACTGTGGCTGAAATTCAATATTACGGAACGGGAAGAAGAAAAACCGCAACGGCAAGAGTTTACCTGCGTGCGGGTGGCGGCGAATTCCTAATCAACCGGAAATCATTCGACACCTATTTCCCCAACGAAACGTTGCGCATGATTATTCGGCAACCGCTGCAGTTGACCGAGACAGTTACCAAGTTTGACATTCTGATCAATGTTCGCGGTGGCGGACCGGCGGGACAGGCTGGCGCTATTCGCCACGGCATCACGCGCGCGCTGCTTGAATACAATGCGGACCTTCGTCCAGCACTGAAGCAGGCCGGCCTGATTACGCGAGACCCCCGAATTAAAGAACGCAAGAAGTATGGGCAAAAGGGCGCCCGGAAGCGCTTCCAGTTCTCGAAACGGTAAGAATTTCGGAATTCGAATGTCGGAATTCGAATTTGAGAACCGCGACGATTGATTTGTTGATAAGCAGGCGTTGTTGTTAGCCCTGCCTGCGAAGTTTGAGAAATAGAAATTCGAAATCCGCAATCCGAATTCCGAAATTCTAAATCCATTGCCATAACTCGGATTGGTTGCTCTCCCGGAGGGGCCCGGCAGTTATGGTGAGTACATTAAACCAGTTCACTGCAAAGGAGAATAAAGTTTGGTTTCGGTTACGATGAAAGAACTTCTGGAAGCCGGCGTGCATTTCGGCCACCAGGTTAGGCGCTGGAATCCAAAGATGAAGGAATACATCTTTGGCGAGCGCAACGGCATTTACATTATTGACTTGCAGAAGACCCAGCGAATGTTTCGCGACGCGCTCGCGTTTGTCGCGGGCGCAATCGCCGAAGACAGAGGAAAGACCGTGCTCTTTGTCGGCACCAAGAGACAGGCTCAGGATGCGGTCCGCGAGGAAGCTGAGCGTGCCGGTCAATACTACGTCAATCAGCGCTGGCTCGGCGGCTTGTTGACCAACTTCCAAACCGTGCAAAAATCCATCAAGCGTCTCAAAGAGCTGGAGACTATGCAGACTGATGGCCGCTACGAAAAGCTGACGAAGAAGGAAGGCATCAAGCTTGATCGCGAGCGCGAAGGCTTGAACAAGAACCTTTCGGGTATCAAGGCGATGAATCGCCTGCCCGACATTGTGTTCATCATTGACGTCAGGAAAGAAGAGATCGCAGTGGCTGAAGCCAACCGGTTAGGAATTCCTATCGTCGCCGTTGTCGATACCAACTGTTCGCCGGAAGGAATTGATTACGTCATTCCGGGTAACGACGACGCGTTGCGCGCCGTGCGCCTCTTTGCTTCGCGAATCGCCGATTCAATTCTGGAAGGACAGCAAATCGCCACCGAAGGTGGCGTGGTTGCTCAGTCGAAAGCAGATGGGACCGAAGCGGATGCGGCGATACCGGCGGGCGAAACGGCTAGTGAACCTGCGGCGGCACCGGAATCGGCAGCAACGCCTGAAACGACTGTGTCGGTGACACCAGCTGAGGCGCTGGAAGCAAATGGTGGCAACCAGCTCGGCGCCGCTGCTCCCGCAACCGAAACAGCGACAACAGAAGCGGCTGTCGACGAAAGTGCGGAGTCGGTTGTAGCAGCGACCTAACCCCAGGCATTTAGATTTTCATTACCGGCGAGCGCAGCCTTCAAAGCGGGACTCCCGCCGGGCTGCGCTTTTCAATAGCAAGAGTCAGGTCAGTACCACCTGGCGGTAGCTGGCGAACCGCCAGGTGGTACTGACAAAATTAATCGGAGAGCTTCATAATCATGGCAGAAGTAACAGCAGCAGCAGTAAAGCAGCTTCGGGAAAAAACAGGCGCAGGCATGATGGAATGCAAGAACGCGCTGGTGGAAGCTGCCGGCAACGAAGAGCAGGCCGTGGACATTCTGCGCAAGCGCGGCCTGGCTTCGGCAAAGAAGCGTGAGGGCCGCATTGCGGCTGAGGGAATCGTCGGTTCTTACATCCACATGGGCGGAAAAGTCGGCGTTTTGGTCGAAGTAAACTGCGAAACCGATTTCGTGGCGCGCGGCGAAGAGTTTCAGCAACTGGTGAAAGACATCGCCATGCACGTGGCGGCGGCGGAACCCAGATTCGTTTCGCGCGACCAGGTTGCGGCGGCTGACCTCGACAAGGAAAGAGAGATTGCCCGCGCCCAGGCCAAAAACGATCCGAAGAACGCCACTAAGCCGGACCTGGTGATTGACAAGATTGTCGAGGGACGCCTCAACAAGTTTTTTGAAGAGAACGTTCTACTCGACCAGCCTTTTGTGAAAGACCCGGCCAAGACGGTGGCTGAACTAGTCATCGACAAAGTGGCAAAAACCGGCGAGAAGATTACCATCCGCCGGTTCACTCGCTACAAGATGGGCGAGGGCCTCGAAAAGCGCGAAGAAGACTTTGGTGGTGAAGTGGCCGCGCTGGTAAGTTAGTAAAGCGTCTGAAGTCCAGCGTTGCAAACTTTAGTAATCTCTGAACAAGCTGGATCGCTTTGAGGTTTAGCAGTTGGAGGTAACGCGATGCCGGGTTTTATACCGCGAAGCGGTTGCGACCTCCAGCACAACGTTGCCGCTCGGCGGCTACGTTGGGTTTAGACGCATGAAAGAGGACGCAACCCCAATGGGGTTGCGCCCCATCGGGGTTGGGGCCGATTCGCAATTTCGATATCCCAGGGTAGCCTACGGCAACCCTGGGCTG
>JANMQG010000022.1:0-16328 GCA_031370285.1 Chloracidobacterium sp.
AGGTTTTACGGCTGTGACCGCAGGCTCGGCTCCGCCATCGCCTGGGGCTATCACTCTGTCCGCCAGCTTCGCAGGCTAGTTGGAGCTTTTCATTGAACTTACCTTCAACAACACGCCGCCAAAACTCTTGCCAGGAAAGCAAGAAGTTGCCCATTTGTATTACAGATTACGCCGAGAAGGAAAAGAGCAGGAACGAAGCAGCAGAAGCACCCCAATCAGAAGTCAGCGGCGCTCTAGCCTTGAGGTGTAGACCTCTTTGCTGAGTCGTATCTGCGTAATCTGTGTAATCTGTGGATAGGTTCTAGAGCGGAACTAACTCCGTGGTCGTGTCGCGGCGCTTCTTGAGCCGAAAGCCTCGCACAAAATGAAGCGAGCCTGGCGTGTTGTATTTTTCGCGATAAGCAAGGTCAACCGCCGTCTTCAAGCACTCGTTGCGGGTGAACACCGGACGCACCGGAATCTCGCGCCCGTTGACCTCGATCACGCCGCGTGGCTCTTCGAGGAATGTGCGGTACCAGCTTCGCGGCTTCAGACTCCACGACCGCACAAACACACGCCCTTCAACCACAACAGCCCAGATGCCGATGATTCGGTGCGGCTTCGTCCCGGCGCGTATGCCTAGGATAGGCGTGGAGTTAGAACGCAGTCCAACAAGTCGTCTGAGGTGCACCTTGTATCACGGTTTGCGTGAGCGTGTCGAGGATGTTCTTGACGCGTAGCGTCGGTATGAGTTTAGCCCGGCGTTTCAACGTCACGTTGAGCTTGTGCCCCGTCACCTCTGCCGGGTGAGATCATATTCAATCGCTAACTCCGGCACGTGCTCGTCTTCGTACTTTTCGATCAAGACTCCGACAACCTCCATGAGCGAGGCGAGCGGATGCGATTCGTCCTCGCCAACTTCATCAATCATGGAATCAAGCAAAGCGACGAGCCTCTGATAGTCATCTTCCGAATGTGGCACGAAGATCTTGCCGGCTAGTGAAGACCAGGCGGCTGCGGTTTTACTCACGTCGAGATTCTGCATCTTCTTACTATCTCTCACGCCTTCGGCGTGAAGAACATTTTACGGACGTGATCCAGGGGTGGCGCGCGAAACGCGCTTACCCCTGGCTACTTTCTTTAACGCCTTCGGCGTGAGTAATCACAAGGCGCGCGTTGTAGCACGGTTTGCGTAAGCGTGTCGAGACTATTCTCGACGCGGGGCTGCAGCCAGAAGGGCTGTAAGACAGTAGCCGGCGGTCGAAGCGAAGCGTAGACCACCGGAAGCAAGCGAGTGATCGAGGCACCCCGGAGGGGTGCAACATGGATCTCAGGGTCTGGCACCTCTTCGAGGTGCGAATCATTCTTCGCTTTCTTTCCGGTGGTCTACGTTGCGTTTCGACCACCGGCTACTTTCTGCAGAACCCTCCGGGTTAAATACGCTCACTGCCCACTGCCCGCTTCGCGGGTTTCGGAAAACAACTACAGTTCTACCTCCGGCCCTGAACCAAGCGACGCGTGTTTGGTGCGTGCTTGATCACCGGTGGGGTCAACTCGCGGAGCCCGCCTATTTGTTCGACGACGTGTTGCGCCGACATCATCGCGCCCTCCTGCCAGCCCGGCAACTGCGAAACCTGATCGCCAACGACGAAGAAACGACGGTCCGGTCCCAGTAAGCGCCTGTAGGCGTCCCTGTCTGCGATGCTGTCGGGACTCCAGTTGGCCCAACCGCCGCCCTGGCTGGGAATATTTTGCCATGCTATGGATATAGCTTTGTCGGCGGGAACAATTCGCTCATCGGCAAACTCCGGATGAAGCTTAACTGCGCCTCTGCGCGCATCGCGGATTCGGTCCGCGGGACTCATGTTGCCGAAGTCGATAGCGTCTTGATCGTAGTTATAGACGCCGGTTAAAGTGCCGTTCTTCGTGAAGTAATCATAGGACGGATACCACATCTGCGTGATCGGATCGTCCGTATAACTAATGCCACCGTAAATCTGCCACTTGTCATTTTCCCAGAAGCGCTCGTTCGCCTGCCAGCCGAGCTTGCAAGTTGGATCGTATTTGCATTGCCTAACAGCGGCCTCGAAATCCGGCGCGAAGTTGTTATTGATGTTCTTGAGCAGCGGCAACGGAATGTTGCTGATGCAGTAATCCGAGTTGATGCTGCGTCGCTCGCCCTTGTGCTCGACAACGACGTTGACGCCGTTATTGCGAATCTGTAGGTTCAGCACCTTCGTGTCGTACTGGATGAGCGAGCCAATCTTGCGCACAAAGCCGTCCACGATCTTGTCCATGCCGCCTACCGGCTGAAAGAGCGTCGGCTGCCACTCGTATTCAAACGATTGATAGAAGCGATAGCGCCAGAACTCCGAGCTAAGGAGGTCCTTTAGCGCGAGCTTGGTGTCGGGTTCGCATTGCTCGTAAACGGTCAACGGCTTTTCACAGCCGGAACGCGTCGAGCCGCTATACTGAAAACAGGTGACGCATTGTTTGTTGCAACTCACGCAAGCCTGACAACTCGCATTGCAGGTTTTGCATTTCACCTGGCCGCAGGTGCTGCACATCTCGTTCTCGCCGAGGTCGCCAAAATTCTTTAAGAGACACAGCAGGTTGTTGCGGTCTTCCGCGTCAAGCACGGCGTTAAGCGCGTTCTGGTTCACCGCCTTCGCCAACATCTCGGAGATGTAGCCTTGCATGTCGTTGGCGACGCGACGCCTGATCTGTGCGCTGCCGCCGAAAGCCTTGTCGCTCTGGAACAGATTGGCCATCGTCTCCATCACGTAAATTTCAAGCGCGACGTCGAGCTCCTTGCAGTAATGTAGCGCGCGCCGGTGATGATAAGGAAGACGGCCCGGCCCCAGATTCAGATACAATCCCTCGTCGAAGTTGCAGAGCTGTTCAGTAGTTTGACCTTTGTCGTTCACTTCTTTGAGGACCGTGCCGCGTCGCGCCGTGTGATTGCGTCCACCGGCCCGCTCCGTCAACTCAATGATCTGGCAGTTATACTTTGCGCGGGTAAGTTCGTAAGCGGCGGTCAGTCCGCCGATGCCGGCGCCGAGGATGACGACTGACTTGCCTCTTCCTGAACCTTGCGGCAGTTCCGGCGGGCCCGCCCACGCTTCCGGCAAGTTAATCAGTCCGAGCGCGGTCATCGTTTCATACATTGCCGCCGAGCCGCCCGCCAAGCCGACTCCCTCTAGAAAGCGTCGTCGCGTCAATCCTTTTTTTACTTCGGTCATCTTTAGTCCTCCTATTGTAGGTCCCGCAGGATGTGAGAATTCTGTTTGTAAGCACTATCCGAGCCCTCCATCACTGTCGCTACTGCCCCGGCATAGGTTGGTGTGACTTGTCCAGACTCGCAACTCGCATCGTAAAATTAGGCTTGCGTCGTAGCCCGGGGCAGTAGCCCGACAGTTATGGAGGGCTCCTACCAACACAACACGCAATCAATCAGAGCGAAGATTCACTCGGAGCTATTTGGCTAGAGACTTCGCAAAGCCATGACAGGTCACCGCACTCAAAAAAGTTATGGTCGCTGTTTATCTGGGACACAACTACTTGTCAAGCAATTCGTTTCGGAGCTTATTGGTTGGATCGAGTCGGTGCTTCAGCGCCACAAACTCAGGCGCGCGCGGATACGCGCGGCGAAATTGCTCCGGCGTGGCCTGAAGCTGATACCGCAGGGAGTAGAAGCCATCGATGATCGGCAACCTTACTTCCTTGCCGCAGTTATGAGTTTTGTGATCCGTGTAAGGTTCAGTGTCTCCGCGAGGCTAATCATCTCGCCGTCTCTCTTTACGATTGATCGAATTAAATTCACCTTTCTTGGCGCCGAGTACTTGCTCTTAATCTCGACGCGTCTATAGGTAATGTCTTTGATTTCGTCCCAGTGACAAGTTTCTAATCGACCCTCGCTCTCATAGGCGAACCCTTTTTGAAAGATTGTCAGTTTAGCGGTTCTGGTCGCGGACCAGCTTCGAAAATCCTTTACGAGGAAGCTCCAGATGAGGGCGAGCATTAGGCCAGGAGCACCAAGACAGAACAACGGACCAAAGACCCTATTTAACGAACCTTCTTTGTTATCCGACCCGGAGGCCAGGGAATTGAGTAATGCGAGCAGCCCCAATATGACAAAGGATAATAGTGCAAGCGCCACCAGCCCGATCAGCCAAATGCGGATGCTTGATGGCCGGTGCACGCTGCGCAGTTCGCCAAGATCGTGATGATAGTCTGTCATCTCCTGGTAAACTAGCTTGTCATTACAATACCAAAACGTTCGCGCAGTATTGCCGCGTACTCTGCCTGGCTCGTTAAGGTTCGCTCTTGTTGCTCGCCATTCTTTGCGGTGGTTATGAACCGCATCTCGCTTAGCGTGAGGCGCCCTTCCGCTGTCGCGAGCGAACAAATGCGGCTGCGGGTGAAATGCGATTGCGGCGAAGTCTGATGATAGCGGCACATCTCGGCATAGTCAGCATAATCATGCGGCAGTAAGGTAAAGCGATACTGGGCCTTCCATTCATCACCATCACTACGCTGCATCAGATTGAAGTAAGGGCCGTCGGCGTCAACGCGGTAGGCGCGGAGGCCCTGCACCTGCTCACTGCGTTCATCAAGCCGCAGCGGTTCGCGAAAAGAATCACCAAAGCCCACATCGACAAGCCAGCGCTGCTCCAACGAAATCATCAGCGTCATGTGGTCGAAGTTTGGGCCAAATACGCCGTCGGCATTGGCAACTTCGGCCGACAGCATCCTGACGTCAAAGCCAAGAGCGCGCAATAAGGCGGCAAACAGACCGTTGCATTCGTAGCAGAAACCGCCACGCTTGTGTTCGACGATCTTGCTAAAGAGAGCTTCGTCTGTAAGGACAATCGGCTGCTTGGCGCGGATGCTGAGATTCTCGAAAGGCACAGCCGAGAGATGCGCGGCTTGCAACTCGCGCAGGGTCTCGGCGGTAGGAGCAAGCGGGCCCTCGTAGTTGATGCGATCCAGGTAAGCCGTGACGTTCAACAAGACTCTTCCCCCACTCGACTCAAAAGGATCTTGCGAGGAACGACAAGCTTAGAGCCTATCGGACATCTGGTAGGCGGCGACGGCCTCAACCGCGCCTTCATGCATCCGCTCCGGGCGCACATAGAGCCAGTGCTTCGCAAACTCCTCATCAGTCATCGTTGACTCTACCACTCGCTCCTTATTCTTCAACCAGGCTTCGGCCCACTTGCGCAGTTCAGAGTCATTATTGATCGCCATTCGCGCTGAGTGCATGTTGAGAGGTGTGCTCATAACTACCTTCCTTAAATTAGGAATTAAGCCCTCCATCACTGTCGGGCTACTGCCCCGGGCTCGTGCTGCAACTGGCGCCTTTTCTTACAACAACAAAGTATCAACGCGATGAGCGTGCACCATCTGTTCGCACGGCGACCAGGCGAAGACGGTGAAGCGACCATCCTGCGAAGCCACCAACGCCATCGCGTCGCGCTGATCGTATACGAACTGTGCCGCTGACAAATGTCTGGTACCGCCATTTTGCGCCGGGTGAATCAATACGGGCCGGTCGCCGACGACGGGCTCGGTCCTAACCATCTGCTCAACCGGCGCGCTCCCTTCGGGCCGTCTTATCTTCGCGCCAAACGCCAACACTTCATACTGGTCGTTGATCACTGTGGCGCCATCTACCGCAGTCAGCCCGGCAACGGTGTCGACCGCCCGCTGGACCGCCGCATCCAGCCAGTTCTCATTCGTCTCGTTGATCTCCTGACGCATCAATTCCGCCAGGGCTGAGAAAGGAGGAGTGACTGAATAGAGAATAGGATGCACGATGGACTGGCGCCACGCCTCTGTACCCGAGGGCACGACCAGCAGCGAACCGCCGTGTCCGTGGGCGCGCATGGACGCGGCCAGTTGCACGTGCAGATTAAACTTGTGGTCCCATGATCCGGGCGAGGTGAAGGGAAGCAAGGCTGCAAGCAACGCCGGGCAATCCGGCAAGCTGGCGCCATGCTCGTCCACGATCTTCACTTCTTCGCCCTTGAGCACGGCGACGTTGGCAAACTTGCCAAAACCATCCATGCGGCGATGCTTGATTACCAGCAGGCCAGGCTCGATGACTTCCAAGACAAAACAGTAGCTGGGCACTTTGCGCGTCGCACCCCACACCTGCAACTCACCATCACGCGCCCGCCCTACCCCAAGATGAATTCCCGGTCGCTCCACGGCGGGTCCGAGCTTTGTCAGTACGTCCGGACTAAGGGAAAGTGGCCGCTCAAAAATTAGCGGCTGAGGTACCTGGCTATGCGGAAAGAACGCCAGCGAAATTTTTGGCGAGCGTCCTTCTTCGCGCCGCAGGCTGGCCCAGAACGTGGCGTCGATGATCGCTTCAATCGCCGCCCGATCGGGATTCGGAGCGAGTTGCTGCTCGCCGCGCTCGCGGGCCGCAGCGATATGTTCGGCAAAGTGGGCCTCGATAGTTGAGGCCACAGCTCGCGCCGCCTGGTAAGTCGTTTCGCGGATGTTGTTGGTTACTTCGGTGGTCATCGGTAGATTGTCCAAAGTCCAAGGTCCAAAGTCCAACGTCAGGACCGGACCTCGCCATGCTGACGTGACGTTGGACCTTGGACTTTGGACATTGGACTTTCTGAAATGCTAGTGCATCTTGAATGGGCCGCCGCGTGGCTCCGGTTCCAATTCGGGCCGCGTAGAATCCTGTACGACCTCGTGCATCTCCAAAACGTTTGCTTGTGGAAACGCATCCTTCGGCAGTGTGCCTGACTGCGCGTGCCCCTTGACAAACTCATCAGACCGCACCCAGTTGAGAAAATCCTCGCGGCTATTCCAAAACGTGAAAACCACGTACGGTTCGCCTTCGTTGACGGGACGCAGCACGTGATTGGAAATAAATCCGGGCATTTTGTCGACTAGTCCGGCGCGGTCGCGGAACCTTTGCTCGAAAGCGTCGGCATATTCCTGCTTGACGTAAATACGATTAGCTACAGTTATCATTGCGTAGTCTCCCTCAGTTTCTTTGTCTCATGATACACGATGCGAGAATGCGGAGCCCGTTGTACCGCGAAGCGGTTGCGACCTCCAGCCCAACGTTGCCGCTTAGCGGCTACGTTGGGAATAGGTGCTTCGCGGTATTTCTTCGGAGTTTTCTGGAGGTTATCGGATAATGGATCTTGTTGCTTCAGTCATCCATTGAGGGCTTCGAACGCAGTCGCTTGATTCTCGCGCGGCGAGCTTTCTCTTCCAGGGTGCGGTCCTTCACGCCGGGCGGGACGCGCGTCGGCACGCGCTTGGCGGGACGGTAGTTCAGTTTCTCGATCTTCTTGCGCAGCTTTTGCAGGCAGAGCGCCTTGTTCCGGTATTGGCTGCGTTCTTGTTGCGACGTCACCACTACGCCGGAAGGGATGTGCCTGAGCCGGACAGCGCTTTCCGTTTTGTTTACGTGCTGACCGCCGGGTCCGCTCGACCGAAATGTCTCGACCTCGCATTCGCGCAGTAAGTCGTCGTCTGATTTCGGCAGTTTGATCATTTGCTCAGCAACCCGGCGCCACTGCGAGCCGAACTAGTTGTGATAATACCTTACCAGGCTTGAAGTTTTCCCAGATTCGAGTTGTGCGGAGCTGTCGAGTTTTGCGATCACGAATCCACTCTTGCAATTCGACTCGTACCTTAGATGTTGCGAAGAGTATCATTGTCCGACGAAGTTCAGTTTTACGCAGCAAAAAGACCAAAAGCTTATAGGACACCAAGAGCAAAGGACGTTCAAAGATGCACAAGCAAAATATTCTGGTGGTAGGGTTGCTGATGCTGGTGACGCTGGTCGTGCTGACCGCCGGCTACCGGAGCGGACACGGGCCTCTGGGTGTGTTTAGTTACGCCATCGCGCGTGTGAGTCACGCTAACAGCGGGAGTGCGTCGCCGGCTGTGCTGGTTTCCGAGAGCAAGTCTTCGGCTGCTCCCGAGTTCGCGCCCGGCGCCTGGATCAATTCCGAACCGCTAACTCTCAAGAGCTTGCGCGGTCGAGTTGTGCTCGTCGAGTTTTGGACCTTTGGCTGTTACAACTGCCGCAACACGCTGCCAGCGGTCACGGAGTGGGACGCGCGCTACCGCGAAAAGGGGTTGACGATTGTGGGAGTGCATTCACCCGAGATGGACAACGAGAAGAAGCTCGAGAACGTGCGCCGCGAAGTCGCATCGCTTGGAATTCACTATCCGGTCGTCACTGACAACGACTATGCAACCTGGCGCGCCTACGACGTCGAGGCGTGGCCGACGATCTTCGTGCTTGATAAGTCTGGCCGCATTCGTTGGACGCACGTCGGCGAAGGCGCGTATGACGAGACGGAGCAGGTGATTCAGAAGCTGCTGGCCGAAGGCGACAAGAAACCGTAAGAGAGCGAAAGACTTTGTAAGCGTCGTCTCACTTGGCGAACTATTGTTCACAACAATCTCAGCCCTGCGATGTTCGCCGCGACCTGCCGTAGGTGACGAAGGCACAAAGCAGCGTGATTAGAAGCGGGACGACCGCCGCTCCAAATCCATCACCAATCACCGTAAGCACCGTGGCGCCGATCATGATTATCACCAGGCCGGCGGCGGCAAGTGGTGTCAGCCACTGCTTGATGCGCAGAAGCCCGGGAAGAACCAGACCGAGCGCGCCCAACACCTCGCACACGCCGATGAACCTGATTAAGAGACCAGGCAGATGCACCTGGTTCGGCGACCCCATTGACGCTAATACCTCCGGCGAGAAATACAACTTCGTCCCACCGGCAAAAAGGAAAAGGAGGGCGAGCAACACCTGGATGATCCAAAGTGCGATGTTCATGATTGAGCTCCTATTGTTTCGCCGCTGCTTCCGCTGCCGCTTTCATTTGCGCTAGTCCCTTCTCGAAATCGCCGCCAATCATCTTGTCCATGTTCATGAAAAGACTGAATGCCTTGGCCATGAAATTGTTTTCGCCGGACATCTTCCACTTCACGGCGGTTTGATTGCCCTGCGGCGTAAACGTGAACTCGGTGGTGCTGGTGGCGGCGAAGGGCTCCAGAAATTCCAGCTTGATCTTGATCAGATCGCTCGGCTGGCTCTCGGTAATTTCCATGCGCCCTGCACCCACTGCTTTGTTTCCAGCCCAGGTGTAGACTGCGCCCGTACCAGCAGGCGCGCCCGCGAAAGTTTGCTTCATCGCCGGATCGATTTTCGCCCAGGGGGACCAGGCGTTCCATTTGTGAAAATCGTTCACCTGCGCAAAAACAACCGCGGCAGGGGCGGCGATGTTGGCCGAGCGCTCGACCTGATAGGTGGCGGGCTGCAGCGCGATAACCAACACCAGAATGACGAGGATGACGGCGAGGCCAATCAGGATTTTCTTAATCATGGGGCTCTTCTCCTTTATCTGATTCTGACGATAGTGTTAACAGCGACTGTCATCTTAGCGAAGAGTTTTACCAGCCGTCCAAGGGCTTGGCTCCGCCGCTCGCTCCGGTCCGTTCATTTACTTTGTCGCTTCCGCTCATCAGCTCTTTCGGCGAGCTGCCTTTGCCTCGTTCTGTCTAACGCGCGCCTTGACGAGTTTCTTCACGAGCGCGGCGGGCAGCGGCTTGCCGGCCGGGAAGCGGATGGTGCCCTTAGCGGTGTCGTAACGTTTGAGTTCTTCCTGGTATTCCTCCATGACCGCAGACCCGGGAAAAAGACTACAGTGGTCCTTGAATGCGGCAAAGCCAGCCACCATCCCGTTGTGTTTGAACATCGGCATCCCGTAGCTGATGACCTCCACGGCCTTCGGCGCGGCGGCTCTGATTTGCTGCCGAAGTTTCTCGAGCGTGGCGCGCGCTTCTTCCGGCACCCTCGAGAGGTAATCGTCGATATTTTTTGCAGTAGTGTTTTTCATGCGAGTTTTTTCTCCTAATTGTTTAGTTCCGAAGACTCGTTGTTTTGGTGTATCCGACAGGCGCGTATCGGCGTTCTGCCAACCACTAATCCTTTGGGTTAGCCAGCCTGCTCGCAGTTAACCATCCACGGTATTCCGAATTGATCGACGCACATGCCAAATCCCGGCGACCAGAACGTTTGCCCAAAAGGCATCTGCATCGCTCCGTTTTCGGCCAACGCGTTAAAGATGCGCTCGCCTTCAGCCGTGTCCTTGAGGTGGAGCGAGACACTAATGCCCTGTGGATGTTGGTAACTGCCAGGCGGTGAATCGGCGCCCATCAGAACTTCGTCGCCGACGCTGAGCGTCGCGTGCATGATCAGCTTGTGGGCCTCAGCGGGAAATTGATTAGCGCCAGGCATTTCACCCCAGGTCATCGTGAAGGTGATTTTACCGCCAAGCACCTGCTCATAAAACTTGAAAGCTGCTTCGCATTGTCCGTTGAAAAGAAGATA
This sequence comes from Chloracidobacterium sp., assembly GCA_031370285.1. Lineage (GTDB taxonomy): Bacteria > Acidobacteriota > Blastocatellia > Pyrinomonadales > Pyrinomonadaceae > PSRF01. The sequence continues at coordinate 10,367 of JANMQG010000022.1, forward strand.
AGGATTCAATTGCATAGTGAACTCCTTTGACTAGTAGTTAAGAGACACGGAAGAGCCTGAACGCTCTATTTGCCCTCATACGCTTGCTGTAGGGCTTCGATGTCAATCTTGGTCATCTTTAGCATTGCCTGCATGACTCTTTTCGCTTTCTCGGGATCCTTGTCTTGCATCAGCTCGCCTAAGATGGGGGGAACAATCTGCCACGACAAACCGAATTTGTCCTTGAGCCAGCCGCACTGTGATGTTTCTCCGCCCTCTGAGAGCTTCTCCCATAGCTCATCTATTTCCGGTTGCGTTTCGCAGTTAACCAGGAGCGATATTGCCTCAGTGAATTTGAAGTGCGGACCCCCGTTTAAGGCCATGAACTCCTGTCCATCCAACTGAAATTTCGCGACCATTACCGTTCCCTTTGGGCCGGGGCCTGCTTCTCCATAGCCACTACAACCCAGGACCTTTGAATTCTTAAAAATGGATATGTAGAAATTCATCGCCTCCTCGGCTTGAGTGTCGAACCACAAAAATGGCGTGATCTTTTGCATTAATTTTTCTCCTGTGCGCCGGGCTAAACCGGCAGGTTGTATTGAATGGAAGTTTCAAACGTTAAAGGTCTAGCCAACCATGACGACCCCGAGTCATGCGTCGTGTGGAGCAATCCACGAGGCGAAGCGTTGACAGGGGAAAGTGCAGGCTGGGTATTGAGCCGCGAAAAGATTCTGGTACGGGATGCCGACCCTGTAGGAGAAAGGGGAAGGCCACAACCAGTACTCCGCATTGGCGAGGAGCATTGGTATCCCGCGAGGTCAGAGACCCCAGGCATGCATGGAAGCAACCTGCGCGAGAACCGGGAGATCCTGCGACCACCCCAGCCGGCACGCTGGGGTCGCATCGAGAAGTCTAAGGACGTACGACGATGATGAACGGACGCAGGAAGTCGGACAGACCCGTAGTAGTGACGAAGCCCGCGAACAAAGCTGGCGAGGTGGCGACTGCTGCCAACGCGCCCGTGGCGGAGCGAGTGGAGCGAAGGGGGCTGGCCAAAGGGAAGCCGCCGCGGCAAAACACGAACCGGGTTCAGGACCGGGCCACCGTGCAAAGTGCGCTGGGGCGGATACGGCAAGCGGCCGTGAAAGATAAGCAGGCGAGGTTCACCAGCCTCATGCACCACATCTACGACTTGAGCACTTTGCGCGAAGCCTATTACGGGCTGAAGCGTGACGCTGCTCCGGGAATAGATGGAGAAACGTGGCGACAGTACGGAGAGCAGCTGGAGAGCAATCTCGCAGACCTCTCCGCGCGGCTGCGGCGCGGGGCTTATCGAGCAAAGCCGGTGCGTAGAGTATTCATCACCAAAGAGGACGGGCGGCAACGACCGCTCGGCGTCACCGCGTTGGAAGACAAGCTTGTCCAACGCGGGACAGTGATGATGCTGAATGGAATCTACGAGACTGACTTTCTCGGTTTCTCGTATGGTTACCGGCCAGGCAAGAGTCCGCATAATGCGCTGGACGCCTTGTACACCGGGTTGCTGACGAGAAAGGTGGAATGGGTGCTGGATGGGGACATCAGTTCGTTCTTCGATGGTTTGGACCATGAATGGCTGATGAAGTTCATCGAGCACCGAGTAGCTGACCAGCGCGTGGTGCGGCTCATCCGTAAATGGCTGAACGCGGGCGTGCTGGAACAAGGACAGTGGACGTGCAGTGAAGCAGGAACCCCACAAGGCGGCAGTGCCTCGCCTTTGTTGGCCAATGTCTATCTGCACTACGTGTTCGACCTCTGGGTGCAACACTGGCGTAAGACAAAAGCCAAAGGCGACTTGATTGTCGTCCGCTGGGCTGATGACTTCGTGGTGGGTTTTCAGCACCAGTCGGACGCCGCGCGGTTTCATCATGAGTTGGCGGAGCGGTTCGCCAAGTTCAAACTGAAACTGCATCCCGAGAAAACGCGCGTCATCGAGTTCGGCTTCCATGCAGCGAACAATCGAAAGCGGCGTGGAAAAGGGAAGCCGGAGACATTCAACTTTCTTGGCTTCACGCACATCTGTAGCAAGAAGCGAAGCAACGGGATGTTCACGGTGCTGCGGCGGACGATGAGCAAGAGGAAACGAGCCAAGCTTAAGGAAGTCAAAACGGAACTGCGCAAACGAATGCACCAGCGAGTGACCGAAGTGGGTAAGTGGCTGCGGTCGGTGGTCGAGGGACACAACCGGTACTACGGTGTGCCTTCGAACCTGCCCTCGCTGTATTCGTTTCGCTTCCACGTTGCGCGCAACTGGTATCGGTCGCTCCGGCGACGCAGCCAGAAAACGCGTTTGTCGTGGGAGCGGATGTACCGTTTGATTAACCGCTGGCTGCCACCGCCCACGCTGCATCACCCTTATCCGCTCAGGCGACTTGGCGTCATCACCTAAGGCAGGAGCCGGATGCGTTAGCAGCGCCCGTCCGGATCTGTGGAGGGGGTGATTAGTAATGATCATTCCTACTCCGACTAGTATCTAAAGTCGTTCTTTCTTCGCCTTCTCACCCGTCAGCGCGCGCAGCAACTGCGTGGCGCGAAGTCTGCCGCCTGCCCAGGAGCACGCAGGATCGCCGCCGCTGGAATCAGGAGCTGATCGCTGAAGCTCTTCCGCGCGTCGCAGAGGGGCTTCGCGGCGAGGCCGGTCCGTTTGCACTGCAGGCGGTGATCGCGGCCCTGCATTGTCGGGCGACGCGAGCCGACGATACAGACTGGCCCCAGATCGTTACGTTCTATTATCTTCTCGATCGTGTACAGCCGTCAGCCACCGTCTCGCTGAACCGCGCGGTAGCGGTCGCGATGGCGGAGGGACCTGAGCCGCCGCTGGCGCTGATCGATTCGCTCGCTGCGACGGGGGAACTCGAGGACTATCACCTACTGCATGCTGCGCGCGCTGATTTGCTGCGCCGCCAGTGTGCGACTTGCGCCGCTGAACATCGCGAGTGTAATATGCAACCCCCTATATGGATATCAATGCCGTTCCGCTTGTGCGGTGAGTGGGACTTTATCTTTCTCAGGAAGGATCACTAACATGAGCACACAAAAGCTTCGACTTTTCGCATCAGTCAGATTCTCGCTTGCCCTGGCCGTCTTGACCGTGTTGCTAGCCGGCGTGCAAGTGAGCGCACAGTGTCCCGAGTTGATCTCGGGCCTTCGAACACCGCTCGGGACGGCCCTGACCAATCAAGGTAATCTGTTGGTCTCGGAAACCGGCACGACCACACCGAACACGGGACGCATTTCCATTGTTGACACGAGCGGCAACCGCCGGACGCTCCTGGTCGGCCTGCCGTCGGCGATCAACGATGTCGGCGAGCCCTCGGGCCCTGCCGGACTCTTCATGCGCGGCCGCACCCTTTATGTTGCCATGGGAACGGGCGATGCCGGACGGCCCGGCCCGTTTCCGGGGACGACGATACCGAACCCCGCTGGGCCTTCGTCACCAATCTTTAGCTCGGTTCTGGCCATCCACTTCAGCGCCAACGCCGAGAAGACCACAACCGGGTTTACGCTTACGCTTGCCAATCAGCAGGCGCTCGCCGGCGGTCAGAAGGTAACGCTGTCGAATGGCGGCGGCGACAAGATCACAATCCAGATGGTCGCTGATTTCCCCAACTTCATACCGTTCCCGCTCCCGTTCTTCGCGGGCAACGTTCAGCTTTCCAATCCTTTCCAACTGGTTGCTATCGAAGATGAGCTTTACGTTACTGATGGGGGCCGGAACCTGGTCTGGCAGATTAATCTTCCGACAGGTTCGTTCTCGCCGCTCGCGGCGTTCCCGAGAATCCCGAACCCGCTTTTCCCGACTTTTGGTGGGCCGTTCCTCGACGCAGTCCCGACCGGCATTGCGTCTTCTGACGGCCAGCTTTTGGTGACACTTTTCAGGGGCTTCCCGTTCCCGCCGCTCACTTCAACCGTGGAGCAGGTTGATCCACTGACGGGAAGCGATACCGCGCTCATCACCGGGCTCAGGACGGCTATTGGCGTGCTGCCAATAACAGAAGACGAGGACACTGATTACCTGGTGCTCCAGCATACCTCCGGAACCGTGATCTTGCCGCCTTGGTCGGGGCCGGGGCTTGTGTTGCGCTTCGCCACTCCGGCCGGTCCGCCGATTGTCGTTGCCAACTGCCTAACGCGCCCAACCACTATGACGCTTGACAAGAAAACCGGCACGCTCTACGTAAGCGAACTCGGTGGGCGGATTGTCGCGATCCCCGTCGCCCCGTAGAGGGCCGGGCCCGACGGCGCCCGCAGTGCTCAAGGCAATGCCGATGACGCCGAGCAACAAGCGCGTGCGCCACGGGCCGATCGGGCGCGAGTCGCGCCACGACGTAGCCGCCGGTGACGCCGTCGACCATGCGGTAAGCGATCGCGAGCATCCACAAGGACGTGCGCATCGGCGGTAGTGATGCATTTACAAGTTTGAACAGGCCGGGTTAGTTTGTGAGCCTCACAGCTTCGGCAAATTCAAAGAGGTACTGTTTTCTTTGTTCCTTCGGCAGCTTCCGTACTTCAGATAGCGAATACCATTTGCCGTTGGCGTCTCCGACGAAAAGAAAAGACAGGTCTTTTGCTTCCTGAAGGGAAACTCTTGTTCTAGCAGGCTGCTGAAAAACTAAACATTCTTCCCCCGCGATGATCAGGGTCAACTATAATCTGGTCCAACGCCAAAGACGGAGGAGCAGAATGCGGGGAGACAACGAACAACAAGCGGGCATGTTCAGTTACCTTTCGCCGGAGCAACGAGTGCCGGCGGATCATCCATTGCGCGCGATGCGAAAGATGACCGATGAAGTCTTCAAGCAACTGTCGCCGCACTTTGACAAGTTGTATTCGCGGGTAGGGCGACCGTCGATAGCGCCGGAGCGGTTGCTGCGAGCGTTGTTGCTGCAAGTGCTTTACTCGGTGCGCAGCGAACGAATGCTGATGGAGCAGTTGTCGTACAACATGCTGTTTCGCTGGTTCGTAGGACTGAACATGGACGACGTGGTCTGGGACGCGACCACCTTCAGCAAGAACCGCGATCGCTTGCTGACCGGGGAAATCGCCGAAGAGTTTTTTAAGGCCGTCCTCGATGTGGCCCGCGCTAAAGAGCTGTTGTCGGACGAACATTTCACCGTCGACGGTACGATGGTCGAAGGTTGGGCCAGTCTGAAAAGTTTCCAGCCGATGGACGGTTCGGGAAGCGATAGTAATGACAAGCCGGATGATCCAGGTAATCCGACGGTGAACTTTCACGGCCAGAAACGTTCGAATAAAACGCATCAATCGACCACTGACGCGGATTTGAAACTGTTTAAGAAGACCAAAGGCAGCGAAGCGAAACTCGCTTATCAAGGCCACGTGCTGATGGAAAATCGCAATGGCCTGGTGGTCAACGCGCTGCTGACCCAGGCCAGCGGGACTGCCGAGCGGGAAGCGGCACTGGCGATGTTGCAGCAACGACCGCAAAAGAAACGTGTAACAGTCGGCGGTGACAAAGCCTACGACACGAAAGACTTTGTGGCTGACTTGCGGGCCTGTCAGGTGACGCCGCACGTGGCCCAAAACAACAAGCGCCGCAAGAGCGCCATTGATGAACGTACGACGCGCCATCCTGGTTACGAAGTTAGTCAGCGCAAGCGCAAAAGAGTAGAAGAAATCTTTGGCTGGTTGAAGACCGTCGGTCTGTTGCGCAAGACACGGCACCGCGGATTGGAGTTGGTCGGTTGGATCTTTAAGTTCGCTACCGCCGCCTACAATCTCGTACGCATTAGAAATCTGACCGAGGTCACCTGAAAGACTGCGACCAAACGCGAGCAGTCGCTTAGGCAAGCGAACCAAAGTGGCAAATGAGCCACTAAGAGGATCAACATTACAAAGAAAATCGCTCATCACTAATAACTAAAACTGATGAATGAAGACTGACGCGCTATCAATGCCCAATTTTTCAGCAGCCTGCTAG
>JANMQG010000143.1:0-47418 GCA_031370285.1 Chloracidobacterium sp.
ACAATGCTTGCACCATGCACATCCATGCCAACATAATACGTTCTCATAGGGCTCTCCTTCCGGTTTCTACTTGAAGTCTTCGAACAACTCCAAGCTACCACCGCTGGGGCGCCCTTTCATATATAGAGTAGCGACCGGGTCGGGTCCCGTTTTACTCGAGCCTGGGTAGAATGATGAATTCCCAGAGCGCGGCCGTTACCTGAACCCGGTCGCTACTGCTCCCGGTTCCGTATTTGTGTATCCCAGACCGGCTTGACCCTGCTCCTACCCCTCGGCAACAATAAAAGCCGCCGTAGCATCAACTAAACGAGGCTTTCTCGGCAACGGCCAAAATATTTAGCGGTAACCATTCACAAGGAGTTGTTTTTTATGTCTTCTCGTCTCATTTCAGCGCGAATCAACTTTCTGACATTGCTAGCGTGCATATTAGTTTTTGCCACTACAACTTTCGCGCAGAGCGATACGCCGCGGCGCACAGTCGCGGTTACCTATCCGCTTGATGAAACGGTTGAGGTTAAGTTTCGCGGCACGACGTTGCTGCCGCGATTGAAAGGCGAAGCGAAAGTGAAACGAGCCGGTCGCCGAGGAACGCGCGTTGAGCTGGCCATCGATAACTTGCCGCGCGCGAACGAGCTCGGCGGCATCTACACGACCTTTATCCTCTGGGCTATTTCGCCGAGTGGCAGCGTTGACAATCTGGGGGAAATAAAAAGAGGTGGCAGCGCGTTCATCGCTTCGAAGCTGGACGTCACGACGCCGCTTCAGACCTTCGCGTTGATCGTGACCGCGGAGCCTCACTTCCTGATGAAAGTACCCAGCCGCATGGTTGTACTGGAAAACATCACTCCGGAGCGGCCTGGCAAGAGCCAGATGGAAACGGTGAACGTACAGTACATCGGAAACTCCAGCGACTATTTTAGGGATGCACGTGTGCCTGAGATCGCTTCGACGGATTACAAAGACATTCCTGTCTCCTTGCTTGGCGCGCGCCAGGCAGTCAACCTCGCTCGCTTCGCCGGTGGTAAACAGGATGCGCCCCAGGAACTTCAGCAAGCCGAAGATCTCTTGCTAATCGCCGAGAAGGCCTTGAGATTCAATGAGCCAACTGCCGAGGTGGATACGAAAGCACGGAAGGCCACTGAATTCGGCGTGAAAGCGGAAGAGATGGCGGCGACCCGGAAGGCGTCGCGTTTGCGTCGCGAGGATACTCAACGCCGGGACGAGGCGCTGCGTTCGGCAGAGAAGACGGCTGACTCAGCTCAGCGTGAGATTGAACAACTCCGCGTGGACCTCGATCGCGAGCAGCGTGCCCGCGAGTCAGCCGAAAGAGATGCGGAGACCGCAAACCAGCAGTTGCGCGAACAACGCAGCGAGGTTGCTCGTCTGCGCGACGAGCTTCAAACCGTGCGCTCTGAGGGCGACACGGCCAAGATTAATCTGGCTCGTCTCGAAGGGGCGAAACGCGCAGAAGATGAACGCCGAGACGCTGAAGCGCGGGAGCAACGGAGACGCGCCGGCGAAGCGACCTTGAAGCAGACGCTCGGGAAGTATGGGACAGTGAAGGAAACGTCTCGAGGCTTTCAGCTGTTGTTGCCGGAGTCGATTTGGAGCGGTCCCCGCGCGGCAACTTTAGTTTCTGCAGCCGCTGCTAAACTCGAACCGCTGGCGGCGCTGTTGGCAAGTAATCCTGACTACCAGATTGTGATTGAGGCCTACACCGACAGCAAAGGCGACGAAGTATCGCTGCAGCAACTTACGCAGGAACGCGCGCGCCAATTATCGGAACGCTTTCAGGCGGCCGGAGTTGACGCATCACGAGTGCAAGCTAATGGCATGGGCGCGGCCAACCCGCTGGCGGCTAACACCACTCTGAGCGGCCGCGCAAAGAATCGGCGCACCGAGATCACGTTCACGGTGCAGCCGGCGTCGGTGAGCAGAAGCGGTGAGCAGTGAGCAGTGAGCGGTAAGCAGTAAAGCAGAAGGCAAAGGCCGGGGTGGCGTGCTGGGTGGGCCTGCACGCAAATCACTGGAGTTCTCGGCTATTCTTAGTGCATTCTGCTTACTGCTTACTGCTTACTGCTTACTGACTTTCAATGTCCCCACTCGAAGTCCTACAACTCGTCGGTTACTCGATTGGCGCAACTTTACCGCTGTGGATGGGAATTCAACTCATTTCCCGCCGCCGCTTGAGCCCAATTGAGCGCGTCCTGGTTGCGCTGGCGCTGAGCATGTGCGGGTGGCACAGCAGCAACCTGATCGTCACGTTGCATGGGCTCTTTGGCTTCGGTTACAGCCACTGGATAGTCACTGTCCTGCGCATTGCGGACACGATTGCGGTCATCTGCATTGTGTTCTGTTACTCCTTCCTGCTTCACGCACACATCCATCTTTGGGCCGCCGCCGCGGAGCGTGCGCTGAAGCGAAGCGAGAAGCTCCGGATCTACGCCTCGTACGTGCCCACGCTTTTCCTACCGCTCGCTATCTACAAAATTTGGACGCACCAATACGCGCCCATGCTGCAACGGACTCACCTCTTTGTGATTCCGATGGCGGTCTGGATTACTTATGTGCTGGGCTTTATCGCCATCACCGAGTTGTTGATTGCGAAGAAGACCCGAAACCTGAGCGAGCAGCGGATCATGCGCACGCTCGCGGCCTCGTTTGTGTTCATTGGCATTTTGATTCTGGCGGCGTTGGCGCTTGGTCTTGGCGAGGGCACGCAACTCGGCCTGTACTTGAAGACGATAGCGAACCTGGGATCACTGCTGCCTTCGGCCCTGCTGGCTTACTACATCTATCGCTACCGCTACCTGGAGTTGATCATCGAAGAGAGTTTGATCGTGGCGACGTTTGCGGCGGTCGTGCTTATGATCTACATCTATGGCATACGCACAATAGGGGACTGGATGACGTCGCGCTACGGCGTGCGGGCCGGGGTCGTCGAAGCACTGCTGATACTTGCCCTGGCGCTGGCTGCCGCGCCCCTGCGAGGTTGGCTGGAGCAGCGATTCCACAAGTTGTTTGAACGGGAAGCCGCGATCTATCGTCAGATTGTTTCGCGAATCAGTTCGCACGCGGGCCAGTATCAACAGTTGCCCGACTTGCTCGATTTCGTTGAGCAACAAACGACCAGCGCTCTAAGACTTCGGCGCGTTCGTATCGTGGTTGGCGATCGCGCCGGCGAGGAAGACGCGCGGCAGAACGGCCGGGACGTCCGAGGCTCCGAGCGCGACGCAGATGGGGCACTGGCCCGGCCGTCGGGGAAGGCCTACGCTTCAGACGAAGCCTGGGTTGGGCAGGTTCTCGATTTATCCAGCCGGGACAGTTGGTCGCCAGTAGAAGGCAATCCACTGCTTGAAGCTAACGGATACGCGCTTGCCTATCCACTCCGTCGCGACGAAAACGTTTCCGGCGTTCTGCTGGTCGATGCGCCTTCAGTGAGTTTGACGGAGGATGTTCGTTCGGTGCTCGAAATACTTGCCGGGCAAGTGGCGATTGCAATTGAAGACAGTCGGCTCGCTGAAGAAAACGTGCGACTCGAAAGAAAACTCACCGAACGCGAACGCCTCGCAATCCTGGGACAGATGGCCGCGACCGTAGCCCATGAGATTAAGAACCCCCTCTCCGCAATCAAGTCTATCGCTCAGGTCATGGGCGAAGACTCGAGCCTGAGCCATGAGTACTCGCGCGATCTGAGTTTAATCGTCGGCGAGACAGACAGACTGGGCCGGAGTGTCACCCAACTCTTGAGCTTTGCCAGAAATGAGTTGCCGTCTGAACTGCCGTCGCGATCGGACCAACTTGTTCAGTCCGTTGTCAGGCTATTTCAGGTGAGTGCTGAAAAGGATGGCATCCGGTTGACGACTAAGATTGAAAAGGACGAAGAGCTTGCGGGCTCCGCTGTCTCGGCGTTAAGGGTTGCGCTTTCCAATCTGTTGCTCAATGCGTTGCAAGCCACGCCGCCGGGCGGGGAAGTGACAATCACACAAGTGAAGAAGGGTGATGATCTTGTTATCTCCGTTCAGGACGGTGGTCCCGGAATACCAGACGATCTGCGCCAACGAGTTTGGGAGCCTTTCTTCACGACCAAGCAAAGAGGCACAGGCCTGGGCCTGGCGATTGTGCGCAAGCGCATGCAGGAAGCTGGCGGCAGTGCCAGGCTCGCGGCGCGCGTTAATGGCTCGGGCGCAAGTTTTGAATTGCGCGTGCCATTGCAGAAGGCCACAACCAATTAGCCTCATTAAGATGCGATCCACGAAAGGACACGAACTAACACGAATAGTTGTTAGTGCAATTTTGTGTGTTTCGTGGATCTCCTCATTGGAACTTTCCTTCCTCTCAAGCGTGTTAGCTAGCGATTGCCGGCCCATCGCAATTTGTTTGTGAGTTGGTGGAGTCCATCTGCAAAGCGTGCCCGCTCTCCTCGGTCCCGGGCGCTAACAACTTCCTGAAGGAGACACGTCTATGAATCTGCGTAAGAGTCTGTCAACAATTCTGTTTACGATATTGTTTCTTGGTGTCGCTACTTGCAGCCAGCAAGTGTTTGCTCAATCTTCGGCAACTGTTTCTCAAAGCGAGAAGCAGGAAGACGAAACCAATCTCGATACCCAACTCTACTTGCTCGTTGCTACTAACCAGGATGTCGGCGACGCAAAGTTACCCGCCGCTCTTGAATCGTTGGTAAAGCAGTTGCGGCCGTCTCTTCCGTTTAAGAACTATCGTCTGGCCGCGACGTTGATCAATAGGGTCAAGAACAATGGACGCCTTAATCTCAAATGGATTGGCGGCCCGTTAGGGGTATCCGCAGAGCCTTCGATTAACCCCAGTTTCAACGAATTCAAAGTGGTCGCCGTAAAGCTGGTCACCGATGCAGCGGGGCAGTCCGTCGTGCGAATGGAAGGCTTCAACTTCGGAGCGAGGATTCCCATTCAAACGGGCGCGCTCGCTTCAAACTCACCCGCGACGGCGGCGATTTTCAACTACGAGTCTACCGGACTGAGCACCGATATCAGCATGCGTGAGGGCGAGCCGGTGGTGGTCGGAACACTGCATGTCGGCCCCTCGGGCGACGCGATCATTCTGGTGATCTCAGCCAGGCGCTCCAACAAGTAAAGAGGAGGCAGAAGGCGGAAGGCAGTGAACGGCAGCCAGAGGCAGTTACCGCTTTCTGCCTTTTGCTTTCTGCTTAGTGCCTTCTGCTTACTGCTCACTGCCCCGCTCTGGCACGCGACGCGCTAGGGAAATTCACCCGTAAGGTTCTAAACTGAGTCAGAAGGGTGAAAAAAGACAAGTTGCGATTATTGATTGTGGATGACGAGGAGGCGTCGCGCTACGGCATGCGGCGCGCTCTGACGACCTTTGGCTACAGCGTTTCCGAAGCCGATTCGGCTGAGGCAGCGCGGATATTAGTAAAGCAACAGGAACCGGACCTGATGCTGCTTGACGTGAATCTTCCGGGAATGAGCGGCCTTGATTTTCTGAAGGAGTTGCAGGAAGCAAAGAATTCGGGCAACGAAAATCCTTCAGGTGACGCAAACGGAAGCGGCCCGCTCGTCATCATCATTACCGCACACGGCTCAGAGCGCATGGCTGTCGAGGCCGTCAAGACCGGAGCTTACGACTACCTCTCGAAGCCTTTCGAGCTGGATGATCTGCGTCTGGTTGTTAAGAACGCTGCAGAGACAATTGCGCTCAGGCGCGAAAACGTCTCGCTGCGACGCCGGATCGAAGCAGAAGCCTCGCAACGCGGTACGCTTATCGGTGGCTCCGAAGGCATGCAGCGCGTGCGCGCGATGATCGAGAAGGTGGCTGAGACTGATGCGACGGTTCTCGTTCGGGGAGAATCGGGTACCGGCAAGGAGTTGGTCGCACGCGAAGTTCACGAAAAAAACAGTGTGCGCAGCAAAGGTCCGTTTGTGGCAGTTAACTGCGCGGCACTTCCTTCTGAGCTCATCGAATCCGAACTGTTTGGCCACGAAAAGGGTGCTTTTACAGGGGCCGCGGGACAGCGGAAGGGGAAGTTTGAGCAGGCCAACGGTGGCACCTTGTTTCTGGATGAGATTGGCGACATGAGTTCCAACGTGCAGGCGAAACTGCTGCGCGCGTTGGAAGAGAGACAAATTGAAAGACTCGGTGGCAACGAAACGATTCCGGTCGACGTGCGCATCGTGAGTGCAACGCATCGTCCGCTCGAACAGGAGATTGCCGCTGGGAATTTCCGCGCTGATCTGTTCTACCGTCTGCGCGTCGTCACAATCGATATTCCGCCGTTGCGCGAACGCCGCGAAGACATTCCGCAGCTTGCCGAAACGTTTACAAGCGCCGCCGCGGAGCGTTACAACCTGCCGCTGCGACAAGTAGGACAGAGCGCACTTCGCAAGTTGGTTGACTACGATTGGCCCGGCAACGTGCGTGAACTGAAGAACACGATTGATCGCGCAGCGATTATGGCTGAAGGCGAGGAGCTGCGTGCACAGGATCTGCCGGAGGAAATAACCGCCGGGACGCCGAGAGCAAAGCGCATAGAGGAGCAAAACTCTGGCGATGGGTTGAGTGTTCCCTTCACGGCCGACTTTCGTGAGGACCGGCGCGAGTTTGAACGTCGCTACATCAGCCGCTGCCTCGAACATACCCAGGGCAATGTGACGAAGGCGGCTGAGATTTTGGGAATGCACCGCCAGTCGCTGCAACACAAGTTACGCCAACTCGGCCTCGGCCGCCGCTATGTTTCTGTCGCCGCTGATGCGCAGGATAATTCCGACGAGGAGGAAGCTTCTAGACAGGATTTACATGATTAATAGATGACCTTAGCAAGACTGTTGCGCCGTCATCTTGTCAATCTTGTTAATCCTGTCCATTGTTTTGGCAACATGAGGAGATATGAAAGCACGCATCGACGCAATTGTTCAGCGTGAACAAGCCGAGTATCTTGACCAACTGATCCCGCAAACTGATCCACTCCTGCGGGAGATGGAAGAGTATGGCAGCGAGCATGGCGTTCCCAGCGCCGATCGCGAAGTGGCATTGTTTGTCGAGATTACCGCGCGCGCGATAAACGCCAAACGCTGTCTGGAAATTGGGATGGCGATTGGCTACACGTCCCTTCATCTCGCACGGGCGGTTGGTGAGGATGGTTTGGTGGTAACCATCGATCCGAGCGACGAGATGATCAAAGCCTCCGAGGGTTATCTCACGCGCGCGGGCTTGCGCGATCGGGTGCGCATCGAGCGCGGTAAGGCGTTGGATGTTATCCCGCAACTGGCGGACACTTTTGACTTGCTCTTTATCGATGCGCTCAAGGAAGAGTATGGAGATTATCTTAAGTTGTCGTTGCCGAAGTTACGTCGCGGCGGCGTGGTGATCGTGGACAATCTGCTTTGGGGTGGACAGGTAGCGGGCGAAATACGTTCACCCGGTCAGGAGAGTTCGACCAACGCCTTGCGCGAGTTTAATAAGTACTTTGTCAACCATCCCAAATTGCGCGCTGAGGTCCTTTCGGTGGGCGATGGTTTGGGTTATGCAGTCAAGATAGCTTGAGGCTCTGTGCTCCCTCCGTGTTCTTTGTGCCTCAGTGGTAATCTGTTTTCTGCAGTAATCAATCAACCACAGAGACACAGAGCACACAAAGGGTGCACAGAGTACCTCAGCCCATGATCCAAAATGACAACCCAGAGACGCGAGTTGAGGCTGCGAGAATTATTGTCGCCGGTGGTGTCGTCGCGTTTCGCACCGACTCGTTCTATGGCCTGGGCGTCGATCCACTCAATCCATCAGCAATTCGGAAGATCAGAGAACTGAAGGGCAGGGAAGATGCCAAGCCAATTCTGTTGCTGGTTTCAGACGACAGTGAGATCGATCTTTTCATTCAGCAGTCCGCATTTTTCAAACTGGTCGCCCGTGGTCACTGGCCAGCTCCGCTTACACTAATCGGCGTATCGCGGCCGGAAGTGCCAATCGAGTTAACGGCAGGTACGAATAGTCTCGGCGTTCGCTTGCCTGACGACGAAGAGGTGCGCGGTTTAGTCCGCGCGTGTGGCGGTGCACTGACGGCGACCAGCGCAAATGTTTCCGGACAACCTCCCGCGCGTACTGCGAAGGAAGTGGAAAACTATTTTCCGACGGGAATTGATTTGATAGTAGACGGAGGCGACGTGACGGCGACTGAGCCGTCGACTGTCTTGGATGTCAGCGGATCGGAAGTGCGTTTGGTGCGCGAAGGCGCGATCTCGCGCGCAGAGCTGAAAGATCTATTGTAGGAGCGACGTAAGCACAAGCGGGGGCAAGCCCGCCTTCCTGACCTCGAGCTTAACTTTCTTGAGCGACATTAATTGAAAGGCTTTCATGCAATCCGCAGACTCACACCGGGAAAACCTCTCAGGTCGGGAAGGTGGGCTCGCCCCCGCTCTTACTTTTTTCCGAACCACTACTTCTCGAGCGTCAGGTTCTTTACAAACCCCCAGTCGCCGCTGGCATCGACCTTGATGTTGCCCACCTTCTTCTGCGCGATCACGATGTTTGCCTGATACCACAGCGGCACGACGGGCGCATCGCGGGTAACGATCTCCTGGATGCGGGCATACAACAGCCTCGCCTTTTCACGGTCGAAGGTATTCACGGCCTCATCGATCAGCGCGTCTAGTTCCTTGTTGCTGTAGCGGCTGCGATTCCTTGAAGCACGCGTCTCCGTTGGTATCTCAGAAGTTGCGAACAGGTCTTTAAAGAAAATCGGATCCTGATTGCCGCCGACCCATTGGCCGTAAAAAATCTGAAAGTTGCCGCGGCGCAGCTCGTCAAACAGAGTATTCAGTTCGGCAGTTTCGATGCTCACCGGAATGCCGACGTTCTTCAGATAATTTTGAATTACGCCCGCGTAATTCTTGGCCGCGACGCTGCTGCCAGACACTTTGAAAACTACCGGCTTCGCGAACCGCAGCTGCGGCCCATCGCCGTCCGGATCTTTCAACCCGGCTTCATCCAGCAACTTCTTGGCCATTGCCGGATCGAATGAGTATCGCTGTCCGGAACTGTAAGCCCACGACTCTTCCGGCAGGATTGAATGCGCGATTTTGGCCTGGCCCAACAAAAGATCGCGAATCAACCCTTCACGGTCGACGGCATAAGCGATTGCTTGCCTGACGCGCACGTCGTTGAGTGGCGGCTGGCTGCAATTAAGAGTTAGCAGGTTGAGATTTGATCCGGTGAACTGAAGTACTTGCAGTTTAGGATCCTGGCCCAAAAGTTTGACGGCGTCTGGCAACAGGCTGGTAGGCAACGGTGCAATGTCGACGCGCGCTGAACGAAGCTCGGCCTGGAGAGCGTTCGTGTCAGAAATTACGCGGACGCGCACGGTTGGAATGTGCGGCGCGCCTTCCCAGTAATCAGGGTTTGCCTGAAGATCAACCACCTGTTGCGAGCTGTCGTAACTGACGAATTTGAACGGGCCTGTTCCCAACGGGTGATCTTTTTGCGTCGCGTAGCTGTCCTTGGGAATAATCGCAACCGCTACGAGATTGCTGAGCAACCCCGTCCACGGCTTTACGGTTGTAACGACAAGCGTCCTGGGGTTTGGCGCTTCGACGCTTTTAATAAAGCTCTTCCGTTCCGCACCGGAGCCTTCGTAAAAACTGGCTGACTTTGCAAACGAACTGGAGAAAACCAGATCGAGCGTGTACTTGGCATCGGCCGAGGTAAACAGACGCCCATCGTGAAACTTCACGCCATCGCGCAGCGTAAACGTGAAGGTCACGTTATCGTCGGCTCGCTTAACGTCCGACGCCAACTCGCCGACGTAGTCAAACTTCTCGTCTTTCTTCACCAGGGAATTGAACATCAGCGTGCGTATGCGCTCGCTCGCAGCATCAACTGAAGGGGAGCCGATGGGATCAATAGTGCGGATGTTGTCGCCCAGGGCAATGACAAACGGACCGCCGCTGTGATTGTGCCGGCAGCCGGCAGCGAGCAGCAGCACCATCAGAACCGCTAAAAACAGAGAGCCGAAATTGCGCGCGCTCATTGGATTGTTCCTCCGTACTTGTAGTTCAGCTCCTCATTGAGGGTCGTGGTTTCCTCAGAAAGCTTTTGGAAAATTTCGCTATCGAAGGCGGGTGGGGGTTTGATAATTGACTTCATCGCTGCTATGCGTTTGAGCGATCCGCGCAAGCGATCCTTGGGCAGTTTGCCATCCCGCGCCACGCTGAGCAGAGCATGGTAGCCGCGGCGAATAATGTCGGGGCGGGCGCAGATCAGCATCATGTCATTTCCGGCAATAAACGCGCGCACTACGGCCGCTTCGATCTCACAGTGGTTGGCAATCGCGCCCATCTCCAGATCGTCAGTGACCACGAGATGTTGATAGCCGAGTTCACCGCGCAGCAGGTTAGTGACGATGTTATGGCTGAGCGACGCGGGTTCCAGCAGGCCGCCGGTAAAGCCCTTGATGATATCTATGTTAGGAAAACCGCCGTGGCTTACCATCACGCAACGCACGCGATCGTCCTTGCGCTGAAAAAGTTCTATGTAGGGCGCTAGATCCTGCGCCATCAGGTCGTCGTGCGAAAGTCGGACCATTGGCATCTGCTCGTGGGAGTCAACTTCCCCGGCGCCGATACCGGGAAAGTGTTTGAGACAACCAACAATCCCAGTCTCCTGCAAACCGCGCAGATAGACGGTAGTGTAGCCAAGCACTTCTCCGGGTGAGCGTCCGAATGAGCGTGAATAGAGTCCATTCGAAAGCAGATCGCGCTCGTCAGTCATGATCGACATCACTGGCGCGAAGTTCATGTTGAAGCCCAGCAGTCGCAGTGCTTCGCCGGTGATTCTGCCAAGCGCGCGTGATCCGGCCAGATCGCCGTGCGCGCGGATCGTGCGTGCCGAGGGCATGGGAGTAAAGATTTTTCGCAGCCTGTCAACCAGGCCGCCCTCCTGATCAATTCCGAGCAGAGGATTGCTGGGCAGGATTTCTCGTACATCGTCAAGCAACTTGCGCAGTTGCTGCGCACTGGCGACGTTACGCCCAAAAATGATGATTCCGCCCGGCTGAACCTCCTCAATTAGCGCGCGTGTTTCCGCGTCGATCTCAGTACCGGCAAGACCGATGTAAAAGAATTGTCCGATTTGCTGTTCGAGAGAGAGCGACAGGAGTGATTCCAATGACATATTGAAACGCGCAGACAGACCAGCTGGTTCTTGGCTCGATCGCCTGGTCAGATGATTTCAAAAACAGAATAAGACAACACTTTTACTATAAGGCAAAACATGCCGCCCCGGCCAACGAAAAGATTCTCACCACTGGGACCGCGGGCGTCCCGCCCGCAGCGATACATCACTAGACTTGTCCATTGTCGAACTCTACTCGCGCTAACGCGCTCGCTGCGGGCGAGACGCCCGCAGTCCCAGTAAGAAGGTCGCCTTTGAGACTCAAACTGGCAGCCATCGAAGGATGCGAAAACCTTATCTCTAACGGAAATGATCCATAGTTATTTATCTTTACAACCTTAAAGTAGTATAACTCCCTTCATGCCCCGCGAAGTCACTGACAAAGCAGCAATTCTGGCCGCCCTCAAGTCTCTCGAGCTCACTTCCGAGCTCTTCATCGAAGTAAACGGAAAACTGAAGAACCAGAACGATCTGGACGTGATAGTTGATGGAAAGGTAAACGCCACCGGCAAGCGCGTGGGCCCTTACGTCCGCTTGCTCAGCTATGACAGCGGCGAGGCAATAATGCGGCAGGGCGAGTGGGGCGGAAACACGTTCTACCTGTCAGTGGAAGGCGCTTTGGACGTTTACATTGGCGACCGAGGCGGCGAGCAGCGCAAGATCAGTCGTCTGGCGCCGGGTACGTGCTTTGGAGAAATGGCGGTGCTTGCCGGCGTTGAGCGGAATGCGACTATCACTGTACCGAAGCATGAGACAGCGGTTGTGATCGAGGTCACGCGGCCGGCTCTTCGCCTGCTAAGAAAACTGCCAAAGTTTGGCCAGGTGCTTGACGAGACGTATCGAGCCCACGGGCTGGGGCGCGTCCTGGAAGATTTGGCTGAAGAAGGTCGTAGTGGGGCGAATGAGGCGATAGTTGGGAAGCTGCGAGAGATCGGGAAGTTCAAGGTCTACGGAAAGCATCATGTGCTTTGCCAGGAGACCGAGCCCATCGAAAACATCGTCCTGATAAAAAGCGGCTGGGTCAGGCGCGTGAGTGGGTTGCCGCTCGATCCGGCTTCGGCTGGAGTTGCAGTTGGCATGGGCCAAACAATCGGAGTGGATTTCCTGGGCGCGGGAAATTGTCTTGGTCTTGAAGGTTCCGACGAGAAGGGGAAGTGGAAATATAGCGCTTCGGCAATGGCGCGCACGGAAGTGCTGGAGATTCCGCTGGCATCACTCCGAAGTGATCCGAGACTGCGGGAACAGATCGTGGCTGCTTTCGCCGCCTTCTCAACCGCCGATGACAACCCGCCCTCCATCGAAGCGGTGAAGGACCTGCGCTCGATGGCGTCCGCGGAAGCGGAAATAACGACGGGCATCATCGATGGCGCCAACCTGCTGGTCATGGACATGGATCTTTGTGTCAGATGCGGCAACTGTTCGCTCGCCTGTCACAAAGTGCATGGACAATCGCGCCTGCTGCGACGCGGGATAAGTATTACCCGACCAGTTTCGATTGGCAATGAGCGCACCCAGCATGTGCTCTCGCCACAGGTCTGCATGCATTGCAAGGACCCTGAGTGTCTGACGGGTTGTCCCACCGGCGCCATTTTTCGCGACCCACGCGGTTACGTAGATATCAATCCGGCCACCTGCATCGGCTGTTACGATTGCGCCACCCAGTGTCCCTACGACGCGATCTCGATGGTGCCAAAGAACGGCGAACCGGTCGTGACCTTCGATCTAATGGGCACGCTCCGGAGGACGTTTAGTCTGGCGACGCCGCCGGCGGCTCCACTTACGCCCGCGGACGATGTGGTGGCGATCAAATGCAATCTCTGCGAACACACGCCTCTGAATCCGCAGGGTGCTCCGCGCCAGGCATATTCGTGCGAAGAAAACTGTCCCACCGGCGCGCTGTTGCGTGTCGATCCGGTCACGTACTTCACCGAGGTTGAAAAGACGCAGGGGCTAATCTTCCGCGACCAGACGCAGGCTTTCGGCCGTAACATTCACAAGAGCGATCCGATTGCTAAAGCTTTGCACATCGGCGGCGCCGCGCTGATATTCGTCGCTGCCGTGGCGGCAGTTTGGGGATTGGCGGCACACGGATTTGATGGCGTCCTAGCGGGAACATGGCTGACGATGCGCTGGGTCACGGGAATTGTCGGGTTATTTGGTGTGGCTGTAGTCATGACGTACCCGCTTCGCAAACAGGTCTACCGGCGGCGCGCCGGTGCGCTTCGCTATTGGATGCTGGCACACGTCTACGTTGGCGCGCTTGCAGGTTTGATACTTTTGTTGCACGCGGGCAGTCACACAGGAGGCTTGTTGACGACGTCGCTCTATCTTGCGTTTGACGTGGTCATTATCTCGGGTCTGTTCGGCATCGCTTCCTACATCTTCGCTCCGCGAATCATGACCAGCATCGAAGGCGAGCCTTTGCTGCTTGAGGATTTGGTTGCCCGCCGCAACGAACTACAGGAGGAACTCGAAGAGCTGGTGAAACAGAGCGAGGGTTGGCTGAAGGAAGAGATTGGGGAGCGAGTCATCAGGAAATTCTCGAGTTTTTCGTTTCTAATGCGGCAGTTCCTGCGTCGCGAGCCGCTAACTTCACTACTAGCCAACGCCCGCAGGGCATTTAAGGAACGGCTGACGCAGCTCGCAACCAACGAGGAGCGCACGCAATTGCTGCGTGCGGTTGAAGCGAAAGTTACCATGCGGCGCGTAGATGCGCTGATCTATCTTCACAAGGTTCTCAAAGTATGGATTGCGCCTCATGTTATCTCTACGTCAGTCATGCTGGCGCTAATGGTCGTGCACATTATTCAAGTCGTCTATTTCGCGGTGAAGTAGCAGCGACAGAAGCTATGGCTCAGGAAAATAAATACATCATCATCCGTGAGGATCTGGTTCAGGATCCGGTAACGATCATCACCGATGGTCTACTACTCGGGCGCCTGCAGGAGTGCGAACTTCTGCTCAATCATCCGGCAGTTTCGCGCGCGCAAGCGGGAATCAAGTTGGTCAAAGGGAGCTATTTTCTCTTCGGCCTTCGTCCATCCAATCCCGTAAAGCTCAACGGAAAGACGGTTGAAGAGAATGAAGCATTAGCTCCCGGTGACGTACTCGAAGTGGGCCCGTTCCTGCTGGAAGTAGATCTGACTGATGAAGCACTGGTACTCAAAGTTTCACTGCAGATCGGAACGATAATTGATACTGCCAACCTGAGCAGTCCAAACCTGAGTACCGTAAAACTAGAACCCGTTCTGGCCCCAGGAGAGAAGGCTCATGCGAAAACGCGCGCGGCCCCAATTCAGGGCGATAAAGCGCTCGACATTTTTTGGGATAAGCGAATTCGTGAAGCGGGCAAAATGGTGCGGCCGTCGCCCCTGTTTCCCAGGAGTCAGCGGCGCGCCGGCAAGGCGGCGGCTAACTGGACACCTACAACTGATCTGAGGTCGCATTGGCCGGTGTCGTTTTTTATCTGGGGCGCGATCGTCGTGGGTTTGCTTTCGTTCGCGGCCGCTTACTGGTACGCGAGTGCTTATGCACCTGGTCCCGTTGCCCGGGCACACGTCCAGCCTCAGCTTAGCGTTTTTCCGCCGATTGCGATCAAGGCCAACGCAAACTCCTGCACAAACTGCCATTCCTTTTCCGGCAGCATGGAGCAAAATTGTGCGCAGTGTCACAACGCTGAAGCTTTTGTCGCGACAGTAATTGAACCGCACGTCGCCGCGGGCGTAGGCTGTATCGCCTGTCATGCGGAACACCGGGGAACTGAGTTCCAAGCGTCGGAGGCGGCGCTGGCTACGTGTACTGAATGCCACGACAATGCAAATCGGAATCTCTACAATGGTCACAAGGTTGGCACGCCCCACGGCGGATCGTTTGGCTATCCAGTGGTTAACGGGAAGTGGACGTGGAAGGGGCTGAACGAAGGCGAGTGGACACTAAAACAGATCGCCGTGGCGCGCTTGCCTGAGGATACTGAGGAGAAGTGGCGCAGCAAACAATTTCATGCGCTTCACGTGCAGCGAGTTCGTGCCAATGGACTACCGGGGAATCCGGCTGGGGAATTGTCGTGTTCGAGCTGCCACAAAACCTTCAATCCGATTGACCGGGAGACGCCACGGACTACTTGCGGCAAGTGTCATAACGGCCGTTTGGAGTTGGGGACAAGCCGGGTACTAATCGCCAAGGACAAGCCAAACTGCTCTTCATGTCATGTTCAGCACGTCAAAGACAAACGACATTGGAATCCTTCGTTGATGCCAGAAGACAGTAGTCAGAAGACAGGAGACAGGAGACAGGAGTCAGAAGAAATCAGATGCTGGAGCAGTCAAACTCCGCCGCTAGACATCCGAGTTCTACTGACTCCTGTCTTCTGTCTTCCGCGGTTCTAGCTCACCGGTTTGTGGCAGGGGAGGCAGTCGTTTGATCCGGCAATCTTACCTTTGAGTGCGGGGCACGCGGCGATCGCCTTATCGTGGCAGATATTGCAGTTCGTGTGGTAAGCCACTTCATTTGTCAGTTTCGTCGGCGTCGTTTTTCCTGCGTAAGTGACCACAGGCATGGTCGCAGGGCACCGCTGACAATGGTCCGAAAGACGGACAGGTGACGCTTAACGAGTAACTCAACTATGCAGCGGAAGAAGTGCCGCGCATGCAGGAAGAGAACATGCTCGAGGCGTTGCGTGGCGGAGGTACAGTTGTAGTCTTCAGGGGAGATGGCAGTGGACCGAAAGACGCAAAGAGCAGCGTGCAGCGACCGCGCATTTTCTACCGGCGCGAAATTGAGTTGCAGCCATTGGTCATAGCTAATCTCAGGGGCGCGCCTCCTAAATGAATTCTGCCCGACCGTTCATCAAGAGAACGCAACCGGGGCCGATAAGTTAGACTGTCAAAACTTCCGGATGAAAACTGTCATGAAAGGAACACTCGCCTTAACCTTTCCCGTCCTGGTCACTAGTTTGGGTGTGATAGTTTTGTCGCTAACCCTGACAGGAACCGTGTTACCTCAAGGGTCCGCCCAGGAAAAGCCGGCGCAGGAAGAGCCCGCCCAGAAACCGCGTCGGCCATTGCCAAAACCCGTGAGCGGCACAAGAGGTTTCGAGCAGTATGCCGGACGTGACGCGTCAGCGAGGCTAATTGCAGCGGCGGCGACGCGAATGATTATCGATCCCGGAGATTTTTTTACCACGGGAGCAGACAACTACGAAGCGGGCAAGTATGAAGAGGCCGTGAAAGCACTCTCGCAAGCTGTCAAATTGAGTCCCGATTGGGACGAGCCGCATTACATCCTGGCGCTGTCCCTGACTGAAACAGGTCGCTTGGAAGAAGCCATCGAAGAATTCAAGCGGGTTCTGAAATTTAGCTCCTGGACAGAGCTGAAGGTCGCGTCGTATTACAACATGGCCAACGCCTATGCCGACCTCGGCCAATATGAGCAGGCCATCGAAGGCTACCAACAGGCGATCAAGCTCAGCCCGAAGTTGTCAAAACCGCACAACAATCTCGGGCTCGCTTACGCGGCATCAGGTCAAGTTTCACAAGCTGTCGTGGAATTCAATCAGGCCGTCCAACTCAAACCTGATTACGCCGAAGCGCATTACAATCTCGGGGTCGGGTATCTGCAACTGGGCAAAAAGCAAGAGGCCAAGGAACAGCAGCAGATACTCGCGAAACTCAATCCCGAACTAGCAGCGAAGCTTGATGCTTTGATCCAGAAATGAATTTCGGGTTACCCGGGGCTTTGACTCGGTGGGAGCCGAGTTGGCATCGCGGATTTATTTTGCGGCCACTTAGAACACTACCCTCTATGAATACAGCGCTCACCTTAAGCTTCCGACTTCTGAGCTGCGCGGCACTATTAACATTCTGCTGTTTCGTGGGCCCAGGAAATATGGACGCACAATCCTCGCAGCAGCAGTATACGCAGGACCAGGCGAAGAATCGGGCTGCCAATAAAGTTATCGCAGAAGCCGAACGGTTGCGTAACGCGGGGTCGGCCGACTCACTTCGCAAAGCGATTGAGCGATATGAAGAAGCGTTGCAATTATCTCGGGCTGCACACGATCGGAGCAGCGAGGCGGCGACGCTGAACAATATTGGCCTTATCTATGACTCGTTGGGAGAGCACCAGAAGGCTCTGCAGTTTTTCAATCAGGCATTGGCGGTTTTGCGAGTCGTTGGGGATCGAAGCGGCGAAGCCGTCGTACTCGGTAACATCGGCCTGGTCTACAGCTCCCTCGGCGACGCGCAACGAGCATTGGATTTCTACAATCAGGCACTGCCAATTCTAAGAGCTGAAGGAAACCACGGTGGCGAAGCCAGCATACTGAATAACATCGGACGAATTTACGATTCTCTCTCCAACAGACAGAAAGCTTTAGAGCTTTACAACCAGGCACTGCCATTGTGGCAAGCCGCCGGCAATGCCGCCGGCGAAGCCAGCACTCTCACCAACATCGGCTCGGCATATGACGCCCTCGGAGAAGCAGGAAAAGCACTGGATTATTATCGTCAGGCTTTGCTGCTACTGAGGAAGATAGGTGATCGCAGTGGCGAAGCAACGGCGCTGAACAACATTGGCTTTCTCAATTCCAAGCGGTCAGATGCAGCTGGAGCACTCGCCCACTATGCCCAGGCACTGGCCCTCTGGCGAGAGCTTGGTGAGCGCGACAGCGAAGCCACGACGCTGGAGAACATGGCCAACGTCTACGAATCTAAGGGAGACAAACAAAAAGCCACGGAGCTGCGCGGCCAGGTGTCGGAACTGCGAAAGGAGCGTCACCAGGCCAGAAAACCCACGCTGCATATTCTGGCGATTGGGATCGATCATTATCCGAACGGCCCCAGGCATACGCGACCTGGCATGAAATATCCGCTTTGGAATTTGACAACTTGCGTGAAGGACGCGCGAGACCTTGCGGCCACACTGGAGACGGCTGCAAGCAGCGGGTTTGAAAAAGTAGACACCCACCTGTTGGTCAATAGCACCAAGGCTGAAATCCTGGGCGCCTTTGAAAAGATTATTCACGACATCAAACCGCAGGACACATTCATCTTTTCCTATTCGGGACAGGGCATCAGTGCTTCACTAAGTAAGACTAGTAAACGCGAGTTTTATCTGATGCCCACTGACTTCAATGCCCGGGTGGGACTGCCGGGGGGAATCTCAGCTACTTTGCTCCGCGCCTTATTCACAAAGATCCAGGCTCAGCGGCGCTTAATTATTTTGGATGCCAGAGAGTCGTCCGAAGGCTTCGACTCACTGGCGGCATCTATCGCCGAAGAGAGCCGCTCTCTGGCTGGGCTACTGGAAAGGGACGTAGCTCTGGTCACAGTATCGGAGGGTCCCAGAGTAAGTCTTGTGGAGGGTGAAGGCCGCGGGAATGGTCTGCTGACTTACGCGTTGTTGAAGGGAATCAAACGCTCGGTCGAGACGGGTGCAAGGGGAATCACCGTCAAGCAGCTGCTCGAATATGCACGATTATATGTGCAGCAGCGATTACCGACCATTCCAAATCTCGATCAATATCAGAGACACGGGGAAGTAAGGAGTTATTTTGGCGGTAATGATTTCCCGCTGGTTTACGACCCAACTACTCAGCTTAAGAATGCGCACGTCCAGGGCCTGGCTCGCTCACGGATTCTCAGTCGATATGCGACCGGGCAAGGCGGTCAACAGGGCGATCAGCAGCGGCGTCCAGAAATCGCGGGGCGAACCGATACCGCCTTGTCCCGATCTCCAGGCATTAGACGGGGAAAAGACTACGCTTTGCTCATTGCCGGCAACACGTATGACAATTGGCGTGCGCTGCCTAATCCAGTTCCAGATGCCACAGCAATTGAAGCCGAGTTGAGGAACTACTACGGGTTCGAAACAAAACTCGTGGTTAATCCAACCAAGGCCGAAATCGTAGCCGCGCTCAAGCTGTACAAGAATGAGCTTAAGTACGGTGAAGACGATCAGCTCTTCATTTTCATAGCCGGGCATGGCACGTTCGTCGATGATTTTCGCGAGGGTTACCTCATCGCCCGAAACTCACTGAAGGATGATCCCGACGCCTCCACTTACCTTTCCCACTCGCAACTCCGTAACATCATCGATCAGATTCCCTGCAAGCACATCTTCCTGGTGATCGACGCCTGTTTCGGTGGCACCTTTGATGAGATGATAGCCAGGCGCGGCGGTCCCGAAGATGACGCATACCCTGATGTCACCAATCGTGAGTTTATCTATCGAAAGATGCAGTTCCAGACACGACAGTTCCTAACTTCCGGCGGCAAAGAGTACGTCCCCGATGGCCGGCCGGGGCAGCATTCTCCCTTTACGCGAAAGTTTTTGGAAGCGCTCCGAAGCTACGGAGGCCACAGCGGCATCCTCACGATTACAAGGATTCTGTCCTACGTCGAGCGCGTCACTCCGGAGCCCCGTCGCGGTGAGTGGGGTGGGAATGAACCCGGCAGTGATTTCATTTTTGTTGCGAGACCGAAATGAGATTGTTGGACTCATACGAGAAAGTCCAACTCCCACTCGCTGTCCGCTTCGTTATCAAGCTTGCCTTTAGACTGAAGACGCTTCAAGAATGATATTGCTATGAAAAGAAGGACTCGATTGACCTTCCTGGTCTCTCTCGTTAATACGGGTTTAATAGTTTTCGCCATAAACGTAAGCGCAAACCCGTCTGCCCAAACGCCAACTTCCCCTAAGCCGGCGCCGAGTCCACGCCGCCCGCTGCCGAAACCGGTCGGCGGCTCGCGAGGCTTTGACCAGTACGCAAAGCGTGAGGCATCGTCGCGACTGGTCGCGGGCGCAGCTACGCGCGGGGCAACTGACTCTGCAAGTCTCCGTTACGAGGAGGGAGAGGCTGCTTATGCAGCGGGCAAATACCAGAAGGCTATAGAAGATTTTTCTGAGGCGGTAAGACTGAGCCCAAACTGGGCCGAGGCCCACTACGCTTTGGCTCTTTCGCTGACCGAAATGCAGAAGCTGAAGGCAGCCATTGAAGAGTTCAAGCGAGTCTTGAAACTCAAAGCCAAATACGAACTGATGGTTCTATCTAATTACAATATAGGCAATGCCTATGTTGACCTGGGCGAATACAAAAAAGCGATCGACGCGTACAAGCAAGCGATTGAACTGAATCCGGAATTGTCCAAGCCGCACAACAATCTCGGTTTGGCGTACGCTGCGTCGGATCAACCTGCAGCGGCTGTGGCGGAATTCAAAGAAGCGGTGCAATTGAAACCCGACTTTGCCGAAGCACACTTCAATCTTGGAGTGGCTTACCTGCAATCAGACCAAAAGCTTGAGGCAGAGGAGCAGCAGCGGATACTCACGAGACTCGACACCGAATTGGCAAGCAAGCTGGATGCTTTGATTAAGCAGTGAGCTTAGTGAAGCATCCTGTTTGAACACATCAATGCGGTGCTTTGATTTGTGCCTGGATCTTCGGACGCTCTGGGATCGGGTTTAGCTCACCGGCTTGTGGCAGGGGAAACAGTCGTTTGATCCGGCGATCTTTCCTTTGAGTGTTGGTCGCGCCGCGATCGCCTTGTCGTGACAGATGTTGCAGTTTGTGTGGTAAGACACTTCATTTGTGAGTTTGGTAGGCGTGGTTTTGCCCGTGTAAGTCACTGTCGGAATCTGTGCGCTATCGTCACCTGCCTGGAGATGGCAAGCGCGGCAAGTTTTCACCGCCTTCGAGTCAGCGGCCTCCAGCAATTTCGCTGTCAGCGCAACGTCCCTCTCCGAGGTTTTGAGCGGTGGTTGCAGTGCTGCGGGCGGTTGGTCGGTGTGATGACATTCCACGCAAGCTAAAACGGTCTTACCATCAATGCTGTAGGTTTTGGTGGTGTGGTTCTCATGATTGAAAGGAGTATCGCCATACTTGTCTGACTGACTGTCCTTGCAGAGGACCACTTCCTTGGGCTGAGTCTTGCTCTCCTTCGGGATTTCCTGCACTGCCGAAAGCCCGGAACGGCTACCCACAACAACTACCGCCAAACATCCCAAAAACGCCATCAAGAGCAAAAGTTTTCTCATCAAATAACCTCTCGCAGATACTCAAAAGCTCAAACAGAAATTTTAGGAAGACTTGCCATGGAACCAGCAGGGAGGGCAGCACAATCTTAATTAGCGATCCTGAAGGTGTCAAACTCTTTCAGCAAGATGGGCGAGGGTGAAGAGCGTTTGACCTGGAAGAACAGTAGTCTGGGAATTCAAACTAACCTATAGATGTAAGCATCTTCGATCAAGACCCCATTAACGACGTTACGTGAAAACCGTATTCCAGAAATTGCCTGCCCGGTCGTGATTGCCTGGCGCAGTAGTTGAATTAACGAATCATTTGAATCAACAACAAAAATATCGTCCCAAGCAACTATTTCTCCACCACGTTGAGAGAGTTCGTCGACAATCGGACGAAGCTTTTGATAAACGCTTTTTGGCCCCGAGGTTTTGACCTCAGGACTTGCCACGACAAAGCGCCAAGCATTGGCCTCCGAGTCATAGAGCCATAGTAAGCCATCAACAGGAAACTCACTGCCAACAAGGTGTCGGGCTAATCGCTCACCAGCAGAAATCATTTCACGAGAGATCGATTCTTTCACCAATACTTCTTCAGCCATGGTAGTACTCCTTCATCACCGATTATCGCTGAAAAGAAATCCTGTACTTCCTTTTCGGACCGGCCCTGCTTATATCGTGATTCTTCCGACCAGACCTGCACTATCTTCCAGTTAGCGGCAAAAGCCGCGTTTTCCCGTCTCGCGTGATCATGTTTAGTTTCCAGGCTTGCTGCCTTAAGAAGGTCATTGGGCTTATGTCTGTAGATTGCTTCCACTGCCTTGCGATCCGGTGGAAAGTCGTGTTCCTTAGTTTGCTTGGCTATACATGCTTTAAAGGCACATTCTACAACGTACCCAAGCAGATAGTATGCTCCATCGAAGCAACCCTGGCGCAATAAGACCTCAGCTTCTTTTAGTCTCAGTTCAGCCAGCTGCTGAAAGTCAGACCGATTCATACTGTCAATTATGTTGAACTCTAGTTTGGTTTACAAACATCGCGGACGAAGAGGGCCAAGCCTTTTATGAATGATCTCTTACATCGGCATCTTGAAACTCGCCGAGGTGTGGCAGCGACGGCAGTCCTTAAATGCTAAGTCGCCGCCGAAGGAACGCTTACCATTGTGACAGGTTAGGCAGGTCTTGCCGCGTACGGAAGCAAAGTGTTCAAAGGGAAGAGGCGAACTCACCTGGCTAGATTGGGGCGCGCCCGCCGTCAGCGTGTGACAATCCGCACAGGCCAATCGCTGCCCGCTTCCGTGTTTCGCATGGCTGAAGGCGAAATGAAAAGAACGCGCGTTGGTTGAGGTTCGCGAATACGGTTTCTGGTCGTGACAAACTCCGCACGACGCAAGCTCGCGCCCCGATTGAGCCTTACTGCTCGGCGTGTGGCAGATGTAACACTGGTTATGGGCCGCGATGCCCGCGAGAATCCCGAGCGTCGCCCCGCGCCCGCTGCGAGTATGGCAGGCCACACATCCACTAGCGGGCCGGGCCGATCCGGTCATGTGTTGGGCGTGATCGAATTTGACGTTGAAGCTTTCTTTGAACCTCGTGGGAAAACTCCGGAGCGGTGGATTGGCGCTGTTGACGTCCGTGTGGCAGATGACGCACATCGGGACGCCGGCAGTTACAAACTGCCCGGCGTGACAACTTATGCAGGCCTTGTGTCCAGGAAAACTCGGCGTGGCGGAATTATCTTTTCGCTGGTGACAAGATGTGCATTCGAGTGACGCGTGGCGTTGACTGCTATGTTTGAAGGTTGAGTAGTCCAGGTCCTGCCCTTGCGGCGATCCGGCGCGGAATCGCATCTCTCTGTGCATACTCTGTGTGCTCTGTGTCTCTGTGGTGAACAAAACCCGCGCTGCAGCCACCACCGAGACACAGAGCACACAGAGGATGCACAGAGGCATGAACCGCGCCGCCGGGAGATATCTAGCGCGAAGCTTCAGACGCCATAAGAATGTGAATATCTGAAGACTCACTTTACATCCTTGCGTTTCATTGCTTCCCGGCCAGCAATCACATAATGACTGGACGGCGGATCACGCCGTCCCAAGTCCGACGTATGACAATACGCGCAGACGAAATCGCGATTCTTGTCTATTGCTTCCAGCTCCTTACTTACATCCAGCCGCAAGCCATCCTTGTTGTGACACTCGGTGCAGGCCGTTATAGGCACATCCGGTTTCAGGCCGCGCAGCGTTGCTGATTTTGTGATGTTGATATGGCAGGTACTGCATTCGGCTACGTGCTGTTCGCGAGCGTGGCGAAACTTCATCGAGAAACGGCTCGGAGCATCGACGATGAAAGATGGTTTGTCGCTAAGCTTATGGCAGCCTACACAATTGCCATTCGTCGGCTGCTGTGATTTCCAGTGGCAGTTGAAGCAAGCCGCATGACTCGTGGGCGCAGCTTTGAAAAAAATTGCCTCCGGAACAAATGAGTCGGGCCAACCGGTAACCGGCGCTGTCGGGGCAGTGGTACGCGGGCTATGACAGATTTCGCAGTTGTTATAGTGCTTCGTCTTGTCGTCGGGACTGGCATAGGTGAACGAAGCACGCACGAATAGCGTGCGCTCTTCAACCGGAGAGCGACGAAAGATTCGTGCGATGACGTCCTGATGCTTGTCATGCGGAAACTCGATCAGAAATTGGCCCGGCACGGCGGGATTGCGAAACGCGAAACGTGCATCGTCCTTCGGCGATACCTTCGAGTGGCAATTGGAACAAATGACAGGCTTCGCACCTTTGAAAAATTGCAGCCGATGGCAACTCACGCAGGCAGCGTGACCGGGAAAGTCTGCAACGTCGGGAAAGTCTCTTACCTTTTCCCAGTTGGCCGTCGGAACCTTGTGGCAAGTGTTGCACGCGCCCTGATGTTTTTTAGTTGCGTGGGAGAATCTGGAATAGTCGATGGTTGACGGTGCCAAAACCCGCACTGGTGGTTTACGCGCGCGTCGCTTTTGCGCCTGCGCGGTGTTGTGAACACCAATGAGGGCTAAGAACACCAGACAACTGGCAACGAAGGCTGCCAAAACAAATACGCGACCGCGCGCGATAGCAAGATACATTCCTGGCTGGTGGAGTTTGATCATCGATCGTCTGATACCGGCGTCTTAACGTTCGCTGCTTTGCCGTTTGAAGTGCGGAAAGGGTTTGCCTTTCCGGCAGGAACTCAACTACGTTTTGAGGCTACGCCTCAAAAAGGGGAGGCGGAGCCTCGGTTCATGTTTTACTCGGTACCGGAAAGGCAGAGCCTTTCCGCACATCAGGCGGCGAAGCCGCTAGCGGTCATTCCGTCTCTGCACGTCGCATACCGGCAGAGGTTTCTCCACGGCGACGCATTTCACGTTTCTTTCCTGGCGATTCATTATTAGATAAGGTTTTTCATAAGCGCGGTCGTCCTGTTTCACCTTGACTTCGCAATTCCAGATTAGGCTCGACGCTCCTACTTCGGTGGGAAGAATGTTTGAGAGCGTATAAGTTCCGGGTTCAATATCCGTGAAGTAGGCGGTGCCGTTTCGGTCAGTCATAACTGAAAGCGCCGGCGCCCCGGAAATCTGTTCCGCCTGTTTCAGGCTGGCCTGTAGACTATTTTGCTGCTCCTTGTAAAAGCCGTTGCGAAGCTTTTCCGGCAGGTTCGTCGTCAACCATTTGCGGGCAAGGTCGCGGTTGCCAAGTTCTTTTTCGCCCGCTGTGATTGCAGTTTGAAACTCGGGGATAGCACCTGGCCCTTCCAGGTCGCTCGGCTGGAGCTCGCGGCAGTAAACCGTCTCGCAATCGTTGTCCCTCAGCCAATTAATCAATTGCTCGCTGGCGCCGGCGCCGCGGTAATAGCAATCTCGTGAGTTGAAGGACTGCCGCAGGATTTCCTCAACCAAACTTTTGTTTTGTTCGAGTGAACCCTTGATCAAGAAAAAGCGCTTGCGCGACAGTCCTTTTGTTGAATCACCCACCTTTACCCGCACTCTCAAGCGCAGCACGGTACCAGCGCCTTGCGGAGCAGACGGAGTCTGTCCCACGGAAAAAAACGCGAGCAGCAGAAGAACGACAATGCCTGTCGTACTGCGTAACATAGTTCTCAAGACTTCCGGGTTTTCACAGATTAGGGCTGCGTGGAAACTTCAGGAAGGGCAGCCGCACGCCGCGAACAAAAACCTGATCTGAACGAATGGCCGGCGCGGGTGAGAAACCATTGCCGCCGGCGGCGCTGATCAGGTCGTCCTGATCGACCCCATCGCCGCTAATGCCGATGGCGCCGACCAGCACACCGTTCTTGTACAGAGGGACGCTGCCGGGAAATATCTGGATGCCATTCGGGATGCTCGCAATTGAGGTGCAGGGAACGCTGGCGCCGACAATTGCAGCCTGAAGATTTGTCTTAATCAAATCGAGTTGGAGCCCGACGTTAAAGACGCTCCACTGGTTAATCTCCCTGCTGAACGGCCCTGCCGCAGTGTCATTGATACCATCCGGGAAGAAAGGACGATGCAAGAAGCCACTGGCGCGGTCCGTGAACGCAACCGAGCCGTCCAATCTGAGGCCGTCAGCTGCCGCTCGATCCACATAGGAGCCAAGTCCTGCGCCGCGAAGCAGCGTGGCCGCATTTACGCCCGAAAAGAACGCAGCCGTTCTCGCCTTCTGGACGGAGACGTCAAAACCAAAAACCGGTGCGTCTTCCTGGCGGAAGAGACCGAGTACGCGTCCTTCGGTATCTACGACGGCGATCGACACGCGGGCATTGCTACCCAGCGGCTGGCGAATAGCCGCACGCGTAATATTTGCCTGTTGAGCGGCGCGCGAAATGATCTGATCGACGTCGGCGGCAGTAAGTGAATTTGGTCCGCCTGAGGGACTGGAGATGAAAGGGAAAAATCTTGGATCTGTTTCGCCTCGAATGCCGCCGACAACGACCGACGTAAAGGCAGACGGCTGCGCACCGCGGACAGGAAAAAAGGGATCGATTGCTCCCGGCAAGCTGGCAAATGGGATTGCTGGTGGTTGGAGCACTGCCGACACATTGATAAATGGCAGCCTGATACCGTTGACCAGGATATTGTCGGCGCGAATCAACGAAGGAGTTTCAAAACCTCTGACCGCGGAAAGCGCGATGACCTCTTCAAAGGGCAAGTCAAAGTCTGAAGGGTCGCGGTCGATCCCGTAAACGCCATCGCCTTCAATTCCGACTCCTCCCTGCGCGATCCCATTTTTGTAGATCGACATACTGCCAGGATCCCCCGATAGTCCCAGCGGCAGACCCGGCAACTTGATGTCTGAACAGGGCAGCGAAGAGTACTGGACGCCATAAAGTGGGCCACCCGATTGAAAGGCCACGCCGGGCGGAAAGTGCTCCTGAATGATAAAGCCGGCAGTTCGTGCGGTGAAGGCATTTCCCGAGGTGCTGAAGAGCGCCGCGGTCCCGGCCTTGGAAATCGCGCCCAGTTTTGACGGTAGCCGGGTTCCTTCCAACCCGATTGGCACTAATCCGGTGATTGGATCCGGTGTTTGCAACGGGCCGCCGCCACGGATTTGCATCGTAGTGGGCGCTCCCGTCATTCTGAATAAGCCGAGAACGTTGCCTTCGCGATCCGCAACCGCAACGGTTACCGCCCTGTTCAAAGCGACTGCGGCGGAGACCGCCTGGGCGATGATTGTTTGCACCTCTGCCGGAGTCAGAGTGCCTGCAGTGATCGGGTTAATGGGAAAGTCGGGTTGGATCGGGCCGGGCGTTGGTACCGCACCTGGATCGTCCGCTGGGCCTCCACCGACATGTCCAATACCAACACGAACTCGATTACTGGCGCTGCCTCGGTAATAAACCCGCACTAGCACATCACCAACGTCTCCCATTTGCGCATCGAGCTTAACGACCACCGAAGTAGCCCAAGTTTGGTCGGGGACGGGCCCGACGTATTCCACGTTCAGCGAATAGATTTGATGCGATTCGTCTTCGGCGTCCGCCGTAACTACTTCGATCCCTTCACCTGCCGCCAGGCGCAGGTTTCCTGCCAAGAGCATTATTCGAGTGCATCTGTCGGCTGCAAATGAAACGGTGGCGGTAGGCGAGAAGGGTTCGCGCTTATTGGTTACCGAGTCGACCACCACGCCCCGTGTCGAGAGGGCATCACTGAACAAGACCGGACGGCTGGATTGCGCCGAAGCTATCTTGCCGGGTCGAAAGTTATCGTGAGCGAACAGCAGAAACAGCATGAAAAGCGCTAAAACAATGCGAGAGTTCATTCCGCTTCTCCACTTATTCATAGGACCTGGCCGGTTGCTGCGAATCACGATAACTCAATATAACTACTGACGCGAAACGTGGTGGACAATTTATCACTAAACACTGAGCAGTCAAGCCTGTTTGTTTGTAGCGTTGCTAATCGAGGCCGACAAAATGCTTGACTAAGGTTAGTAGCTAAACTATTTTCGCTAGGCAACAAAAGATTCTTGGGTATCTAAATGGGATGAACTCCGGTCTTGCTTAACCGCGTTCATGAGGACGGCAGATTATGAACTACTCAAGCGCTAGCCTGATCACGGCGCTTGTGGCCACAATGATGTTTGTGGCCCCGTTCTCTAGCGGCGTGACGCAGAAGGATAACTCGGGATCTGTTAGCGATCGCAACCACTCACTGAAACCTTCACATAGTCGGCAGGCAGTCAGCTCCGGGGCTCGATCATCGACCAAGCTGGAAAAGCCTCAGGGAACACTGGAAGCTGCCAGAGTAATCGGCAAGCTTGCCTTCGCAAGTGATCGCGATGGCAACTTTGAGATCTACGCTATGGATGCTGACGGCGGCGGACAGACTCGCTTAACTGAAAACCCCGCGGAAGACTATAGCCCCGCCTGGTCGCCTGATGGTAGCAGGTTAGCATTTGTCAGCACTCGCGATGGCAACGCGGAAATCTATTTGATGAATGCTGATGGCACGGGACAGACGCGGCTGACCAACAACACCGCCGGCGATTTAGCTCCGGTATGGAAACCTGATGGGTCGCAGATCGGGTTCGTCAGTAATCGCAATGGCAACGACGAAATCTATTTGATGAATCCGGACGGGAGCAATCAAACAAACCTGACCCAGAACCAGGCGGACGATTCATCGTTCTCCTTCTCACCGCAGGGAGACATGATTACGTTTTCCAGCGCGCGGGAAGACAGCGACTTTGATATCTACACAATGAATGCAAACGGCGCCGGAGTGGTTAGGCTAACTACCTCAGCAGGAGCTGACATCGGCCCCACCTGGTCCGCACAAAAGATCACTTTTCAGACAAATCGTGATGAGAACGACGAAATTTACTCGCTGGGCTTCAATGGTGGTAACCAAACGCGATTGACCAACAACCCGGAGTTTGACATTGACCCGGCACAGTCCTCCGACGGAACGCGCATCTGTTTTGCTACGGCGCGCGACGGCAACCTTGAAATTTATTTGATGAATGCCGACGGAACCAGTCTGGTGCGATTGACGAATAATAGTGCAGCTGACATTCAACCCGTGCTGCAGCTAAACGCGGTGATTCCATTGCCACCCGCCCCGGGCGCTGCTGGCGTGCAGTTGAGCGCCGGTGACTACCGTGTTAACGAGGGCGACGCGTTTGCGACCCTGACGGTTTTGCGTACCGGCGACAGCAGCGGGATCTCGACTATCGACTTTGTCACCGTTAACGGTAGCGCTACGAACCGTGCCGATTACGCTTACCATTTCGGCACACTGCGGTTCAATCCGGGAGAGACAAGCAAGACTCTCACAGTATTGATCACCGACGATGTGTTCATTGAAAATGACGAGACGATTACCGTGACGCTCAGCAATCCCACCGGAGCCGTGCTGGGAGGTTTGAACACGGCGACGTTGACGATTGTGGACAATGATTCGGCGCCGCCGAATTTGAATCCGATTGACAACGCCGGGTTCTTCGTAAATCAGCATTACGTGGATTTTCTGAATCGCGTGCCTGATCAGGCTGGTCTTGGTTTCTGGACGAATCAAATCACGCAATGTGGCAACAACCTGCCCTGCCTGCAGCTGCGGCGCATCAATGTTTCAGCAGCCTTCTTTCTCTCGATTGAGTTTCAGCAGACTGGCTATCTAGTCTACCGAGTATACAAGGTTGCTTACGGCAATCTGCCGGGCGCGCCCGTCCCTCTCAGGCTGAATGAGTTTCTACCGGATACCCAGCAGATCGGTCTGGGCGTCATCGTCGGGGCGACGGGTTGGGAGCAGCAGTTAGAAAACAATAAGAACGCTTTCCTGCTCGATTTCGTCTCGCGTTCGCGCTTTACCGCCGCTTACCCGACGGCGACGTCGCCGGCGCAGTTTGTTGACGCGCTCTACACGACTGCGGGCGTGACGCCTTTGGCCTCAGAGCGAACAGCGGCCATCAACGAGTTTGGATCGGCCACGACAACTGCTGACACGGCGGCGCGTGCGCGCGTACTGCGCCGCGTGGCGGAAAACTCGAGCCTGGCGCAACAGGAGTCTAATAAAGCGTTTGTGCTGATGCAGTACTTTGGTTACTTGAGAAGAAATCCAAACGAAGCGCCCGACACTGACTTTTCCGGGTATAACTTCTGGTTGAATAAGCTGAACCAGTTTAACGGCAACTTCATCAGCGCCGACATGGTGAAATCCTTCCTGGATTCCGGCGAGTATAGACAGAGGTTTGGACCATAAGGATCAGCAGTCCAAAGGATGTTAAGTCGACGCAAATTGGCGGTATTGAAGAGGAGTACAAGATGCATTTCGCAAGAAGAAAGTCCCAGGTCGGCGTTTTTGTATTGCTGCTGGTGATCGCCATCGTGCTGGTTCCGGCAAACAGACTTGAGGCTGCCGATCATGGCGACGCGCCTTTGACAGCTCACGATCTGGGGGCAGACCTGAACGACGCCTACATGTTTCTCGATCCAAACGACAACGCGCGAGTGATCATGGTCATGACGGTGCATGGATTCATCGTACCGGGCGAAAACGGGAATTTCGGAATTTTCGATCCGGCGCTCCGTTATCGATTTGAGATCGAAACCACCGGCGACGCAAAGCCGGATGGATTCATCGACGTGCGGTTCTCGCCCCGTCTGGCAAACGCTGCCGGAGTACCGCAAGCACAGACCGCCACCATTAGCTTGCCGAACGGCAGGACCTTTACCGCACCCTCAACCAACTCCAGCAACAGCGCCGACGTGGCCCCAACACCGGTACTGACAACGGATTCGCCAACCGGTGTGATCTTCTTCGCTGGTCTGACTGACGATCCATTCTTTTTCGACATCCCCGCATTTGCTCGCTTCAATGGATCGATCAGGGCGGGCAACCCAAACCCAGGAGTTTTCGCTCGTGGACGCGACACGTTCGCCGGTTACAACACGCTGGCCATCGCGTTCAGCCTGCCCCTCTCATTCATTCGAGGGCCCGGCAATGAACTTGGCTTATCTTGCGATACGCAACGACGGAGCCCGCAACTCTACAACACGAGAACTGGAGAAGTGGCCGGTGCGGGGAGGTGGGTCAACGTAGATCGCGAAGGCGTACCTGCCGTGAACGTGGCGCTCGTCCCGTTCAACCTGAAGAACACTTACAATGCCGCCAATTCAGTTGACGACGCGAACGGCAGATTCGCTCCCGGCATAGTTGATACGTTGCAGAATTTCTATCGGACCGACGCGACCAGCATAGGCATTCTGGCGGGCGTCGCTGTAGCCAGAGGCGACATTCTGCGTCTGGATCTTACGGTGCCTAACACCGGCTCTAATCCGCAGGCTTCATTTCCTAATGGCAGGAGATTAACCGATGATGTCATCGACATCCTGCTAACCCTGATCAATAACCGGCAAACGCTGGGAGACAATTGTAACGGCAACGACGTGCCGTTGCGGACCAGCTTCCCGTTTCTTGCTCCTTCGCAGCAGCCCCGCGTGCCAGGCACGACTGACGACAACACGCGTAATTGATGTCGGTGTTGCATAGACGCGGCCACAACCGTTAGATGACGCGAACTCAACCAACGTCACGCTTGTTGAACTGCCCCCATGAAACCGTGCGTCTTCAAACCAGTCTCCGTCGCGCTCGTTGCGGCCTTCGTGCTTACGAGCGCCGCCTGTAGCCGCAACCGTGCCCCCGCAGAATCCGCTTCGGTTGTTAATCCCGCAAGCACTGCACCGGTACGTCCGTCACTTCGAGGAAACGACACGACCATGATGGCTGTTGACTTCCTTGAAGAGCGCGTGAAAAGCGACCCAGACGACCTAGTTGCGCTGAACAAACTCGCCGCCTACTACCTTCAGCTGCATCGAGAAACTGAGGATGTTTCATATCTCGAATTGTCTCTGCGTTCGGCGCAGTCCTCACTGCGCGTGTTGCCGGCCGATCAGAACCTTGGTGGACTGCGCGCGCTCGCGCGGGCGGAATATGAGACGCACAACTTCCTCGCGGCTCGCGATCACGCAACAGAACTGACGGAATATGAGCCTCGAGGCGCTCTTGGCTTTCAATTGCTGGGCGACGCTTTACTCGAGCTTGGTGATTACGACGGAGCGACTGCTGCCTATAAAAAGATGGAGGAACTCGATGGCGGCTCTGTTGCCACGGAAACCAGGTTGGCGCATTTGGCGCTGCTGCGTGGTGACGCGGCGACAGCCCGGCGGCGCTACCTGGTCGCTCTGAAGCAGGCTAGCAGTTCCTCGTTTCCGTCCGCCGAGACAATTGCCTGGTGCCACTGGCAACTCGGTGAAGTGGGCATGGCAACCGGAGAATATATCAAGGCAGAACGCCATTATCGCGACGCGCTGGCGGCATTTTCGGATTACCCGCACGCCGTAACTTCACTCGCCCGCTACCGCGCTGTTCAGGGCGATATCAAAGCCGCGATTGAAACGTTTGAAAAGCTCGTTCAGAAATATGCGGATCCCATAGATGAGGCGGCGCTTGGAGATCTCTACAAGCTGGCGGGGCGGGACGGCGATGCGCAGCAGCGATATTCCGAAGTAGAGCGTTTGAGTCAACAGAGCACGCTTTACTCTGCCCTTTACAACCGGCATCTTGTTCTCTTTTGGGCGGATCACGATATGAAAACAGATGAGGCATATGCCCGGGCGACGAAGGAGTATGAAACGAGACGCGACGTTTACGGAGCGGACGCGCTGGCTTGGGCGGCGTTGAAGGCGGCTAAGCTCGATGAAGCGCAGCAGGCAATCAAAGATGCCCTGCGTTTGGGCACCGCGGACGCCCGGCTCTTTTATCACGCCGGTATGATCGCGCGCGCTGCCGGTGACCGAGGCGCGGCGATGGAGTTCTTGAGACGCGCGCTCAAAATGAACCGGCACTTCGATCCATTACAATCAAGAGTTGCAGCCAATGCCTTGAACGAGATGGCAAGCGCTAGTCTGGCGAGAACAATTGATACTGTTCGGTAGTGGCTTAGCTTCGGTTACTCTGTGGTGAGCGTTCGCGAGAGATTGACCGCTGGGACCGAGTGCGGCATCGCGCAACCAAAGTTTGGGTGGAGCTTCAACCAGCCTGCTCCGCAGGCTCATTGAATTTGATGTTGCAACCAGCAATGACTCATGTATGTTCCCGCCTTCTGTTGCTCACCGTGATCACCATTGTGTCGTGCCTTGTTGTGCAGGGGCAGGGCTCAGGCCGTCTCAGGGGTAAGGTTCAGGTCGCTTCGGGAGCGGCGGTGCCGGCCGTAACCGTCATTGTCACTAATCAGGTCAACGGCAAATGGAAACGCGTGCGTAGTAGCGCGGAGGGAGTTTATTCGTTTCAGTTACCGGCCGGCGCCTACCGCCTGCGAGTGGCTGCTCCGAATGTGGCGAAGTTTGATAAAGACAAAAACTACGGTGAGTTTGCCATCCCACGTGGCGAAGCACTCGAGAATGTAATCGTCGAAGCCGGCAAGGACACGGTCGTAGATATTCCTCTCGATCAGGTTGAACTCAAGGAGATACCCAGACAAGCGGGCAACAAACCGACGGGACACGCGGGAGGGGAAACGGTGCCATCCGAGCCACAGACGGATCCGGCGCGGCGCGAAGCCCGCGATCGCTGGCGCCTTGGGTTCCCCGAGTATGATCGCTACGGAGACCGTGCGGCACGAGGGCGTGATATTCCGTTCAAGCGCGGCGGCAGGTGGGATCCTTACAACCAGAGCGTGGTTAAAGGCGACTACCCCATCAAGGGCAACAAACTTTTTTTGATTCTTTCGGCGGTTAGCACCAGCGGAGTCGAACAGAGACGCGCGCCGACGTCTTCCGGCATGAGCGCCGATGAACCGGGCAGCGGAGAGTTCTTTGGTCAACCGGAACAGTTTGCAGCCAGCGAAACTATCCAGCTCAGTTTCGAACTATTCCACGGCGATTCCACCTTCAAGCCGCGCGATTGGGCGATCAAGATTTCGCCGACCTTCAGCGTTCCCAACTATCTCAATGCTCGCGAGAATGGCGTCGTAAACGTCAACGTCAGGCGCGGCACCAACCGCACCGATACGCATATTTCTCTGGAAGAGGCGTTTGGGGAAGTGAAGTTGTGGGACGTAAACGCAAACTATGATTTCGTTTCAGTGCGTGCCGGAATTCAGCCGTTCGTGTCCGACTTTCGCGGCTTCATCTTTTCCGACAACAATCTCGGCCTGCGTTTCTTCGGCGCCGCCGACAACAATCGCGTTCAGTTTAATGCAGCCTACTTCTCGATGCTGGAGAAAGATACGAATAGTGGCTTGAATCGCTTCGACACGCGCCATCAAAATGTTTACATCGCCAATATTTTTCGGCAAGACTTCATTCGCAAGGGCTACACGATTCAGGGCAGCCTGCATTACAACGACGACCGCCGCAGCGTCCAATATGACCGCAACGGCTTTCTGGTTCGTCCGGCTTTGATTGGTGATGTTCGGCCGCACGCGATAAAGGTAGGTTATCTGGGACTCAGCGGCGACGGGCATTTGGGCAAACTTAATCTAACGCATGCTTACTATTATGCGTTTGGTCGTGACGATCGCAATCCGATCGCGGGTCGCAGCGTGAGCGTGAGATCAAACATGGGCGCCGTCGAAGCGTCGGTCGATCATGATTTTCTGCGCTTCAAGGGTTCGTTCTTTTTTGCACAGGGCGACGCAAATCCTACGGATGGAAAAGCAACAGGTTTCGACGCCATCTTCGATGATCCAAATTTCGTTGGCGGACAATTCTCCTATTGGAATCGCAACGGCATTCGTTTGACGCAGACCGGCGTGGGCTTGGTGCAGCCCAACAGCATCCTGCCGAGTTTGCGCAGTAGCAAAACGCAGGGTCAGGCAAATTTTGTCAATCCCGGAATCTTCATCTACAACGCCGGCGTCGATGTTGAACTGACGCAGCGAATCAAGACGGTTTTTAATGTCAACTATCTTCGCTTTCATCGCACTGAACCGTTGGAATACGTTCTCTTTCAGAATCGCATTCGCCACGATATCGGCTGGGACTATAGTTTGGGTGTCGCCTACCGGCCGTTCTTAATAAATAATGTGACGGTTACCTTCGGCGCCTCGACGCTGCAGACCGGTCGTGGTTTTCGCGATATTTTTACCGACCGGTCGCGCAACTGTCCGCCCGGCGTCGGGGATTTCTGCGAGCCGGATGTAATCAGTCCAAGTAAGCCGCTTTATTCGCTGTTTGCGCAGCTGAAGCTGGTGTTTTGATTTTCAGAGGGGGGGTCCGTTTGTTTACCGCTTGGTTCTTAACTTCTCAAATCCACCACGGAGACACAGAGATCACAAAGGTGGCACAGAGAAAAACTATGCGGAGGGCAAACGATGACATACGAGCTAAATCAGTTGACTCACGAGATCATAGGTGCGGCGATTGAGGTGCATCGAAAGCTCGGTCCGGGCCTGCTGGAGTCGGCGTACAGGAGATGTTTGTGTCGCGAATTATTCTTAAGAGGGATTAGGTTCAAGTATGAAGATCCCTTGCCACTGGAGTACAAGGGAATCCGGCTTAAGTGCGGATACAGAGTAGACATTGTTGTGGAAGGTCTTGTGGCTGTGGAAGTGAAATCTGTAGAAGCTCTCGCGCCGATCCATGATGCACAATTGTTGACCTATCTTCGCATTGGTGGATGGCGACTGGGATTGTTGATTAATTTCAACGTTGAGGTACTCAAGAATGGAATTCACAGAAGAATACTGGGCTATGAGAACTAATCTCTGTGCATCCTCTGTGTTCTCTGTGTCTCTGTGGTGAATGTTTTCTTGATCAATCTGCGATCATGAGTAGAACCAAACTTAACTTGACCTTAGTTGCTCCGTTGTTCAGCATTGTGCTGGGCTTTACGGTTTTCTCAAAAACAGAAGAATCGAATACCGCGGCAAAATCACTCGTCCGAATTCCAATCCAGGATCAAACAGCGCCAGCCCCGAAGCTCGAAGGCTGTGTCACCTGCCACGGGCAGATCGAGCCGATGCATAAATACGGCACGACCGAAACGCTCGACACTCTAAAAGATGGCAAGGATGCCGTTGGCCTTACCTGCACGGGCTGTCACGGCGGCAATCCAGTGCCGCGCAAGACCAGCGGCGAGATCGATCCCAAGTCGATCCTGCAAATCAAGAACGAAGCACACGTCCGCGCAAAGTTTCCTGCCCAGTGGCAACGAGACGGCAAATACACCGGCGCGAATCCGGAGCGCACTAACACCCTGCTGGCCCGCGAGAGTTGGGAGTTTGTACGCTTCATCAACCCCGGCGATCTGCGCGTCGCTGCGAAGACATGCGGCGGCAGTGCCTGCCACGATCTGGAATCGAAGAACGTCGCGCGCAGCATGATGACGCACGGCGCGATGCTCTGGGGCGCAGCGCTCTACAACAATGGCGGCTTTCCGCTAAAGGATCCGCGTTTTGGCGAGAGCTATGGCGAGAACGGCGCGCCCCAACGTTTGATCCAAACCCCGTACCCAACCCTCGAAGACAAGCGCGCGAAGGGCCTGCTCGACTTCATCGATCCGCTCCCGCGTTGGGAGATTTCGCAGCCGGGCAATGTCCTGCGCGTATTTGAGCGGGGCGGGAAGCGGCGTTTGGAAGTGGGGTTGCCGGATAAGGAAGAAGACCCCGGCAAACCGGACAAGGGACTAAGCGCGCGTGGTTTTGGCAGCGCTCAGCGCACCGATCCGGTTTACCTCGGACTGCAAAAGACGCGCCTCCTCGATCCGACGTTGAATTTCCTCGGCACCAACGATCATCCCGGTGACTATCGCTCGTCAGGTTGTTCCGCTTGCCACGTTATCTACGCCAACGATCGCGACGCTTCACACTCCGCTGCCTATCACGAGGCCGGAAACGCCGGCCGGTCGCAAACCAGCGACGTCAACATTCCGAAAAATGAATCGGGCCATCCAATCAGGCATCAGTTCACCAGCCAGATTCCGACTTCGCAGTGCATGACCTGTCACATGCATCCGGGCACAAACATGGTTGCCACTTATCTCGGGATGACCTGGTGGGACAACGAGAGCGACGGCGACAAGCTGTATCCGAAGCAGCAACATGAACCCTCGCAGGATGAGGAACGAGCGAAGCTCGATCGCAATCCTGAAGGCGCCAGCTTGCGCGGTCTCTGGTCCGAGCTGGAATTCCTGGCCGGCACCGGCACGCCCGAGTTTAATTCGCAGTTGCAGAACACGCAGTTTGGTGATTTTCATGGCCACGGTTGGTTGTTTCGCAAAGTCTTCAAGCGCGATCGCCAAGGGAACCTGCTGGACGCGCAGGGCAACCTCGTCGCGTCTGATGATCCTGATAAATTTAAGAAAGCCGTTCACTTGAATGATATTCATCTCGATAAGGGGATGCATTGCGTCGACTGTCACTTCCGCCAGGACGCGCACGGCGACGGCAATCTCTACAACGAACCGCGCGCTGCTATCGAGATCGCCTGCGAAGACTGTCACGGTTCGATCCGGCAGCGCGCCAGGTTGTTCACTTCAGGCCCGGCGGCGCCGGTGGCAGCGGCGCAGGGCGGCAAGCCTCCGGTCACGGGTCGGAATCTTGCGCGCGGCTTTACCACGCGCGACGAATCCGGATCAAAAGTGCCGGTATTTCAGCCGGTGCAACGCGACCGGAAGAAGAAAGACGCAAACGGCAACGACGTCGAGTTGAAGTCCGGTGACATCGTTCAAAACTCAATGGTCGTGCCCGGGCGCTGGTGGCGCGTGATTCAAACCGTCGACACTGTAACGCCCGGCACTCGCGACTACAGCGAGAAGTCGCGTTACGCGAAAACGATTCGCAAGGACAACGCGACCTGGGGTGACTTGCCGAAGAACGATCAGGAACTGGCACACCGCGATTCGGATATGACTTGCGTTGCCTGCCATTCGTCGTGGGTGACGAGCTGTTTTGGCTGTCACCTGTCGATGCAGGCGAATCGCAAGATGCCTAACCGGCATAACGAAGGCGGCGACTCCCGCAATTTCACTTCATACAACTTCCAGGTGCTGCGCGACGACATCTTCATGCTGGGCCGCGACGGCACGGTAACCGGCAATCGCGTTGCTCCGGTGCGTTCTTCATCCGCTGTGTTGGTCAGTTCGCAAAATCAAAGCCGCGAGTGGATCTATTCCCAGCAGCAGACGATCTCCGCGGAAGGTTTCTCTGGTCAGACCTTCAATACACATGTGCCGCACACCGTTCGCGCCACCGAAACGAAGGGATGTACCGATTGCCACGTATCGGCAAAGAACGACAACAACGCCTGGCTGG
The DNA here is from genome assembly GCA_031370285.1 of Chloracidobacterium sp. Classification (GTDB taxonomy): domain Bacteria; phylum Acidobacteriota; class Blastocatellia; order Pyrinomonadales; family Pyrinomonadaceae; genus PSRF01. The sequence goes on from JANMQG010000143.1 coordinate 37,943, forward strand.
CACAACTGCTTTTGCAGGGAACGAACTTCGTGAACTTCATGGGTCGCTACGTGTATGTGGCCGCGGACGACGCGTTGGAGGTCGTAGTCGCAACCGAGCACACGGAGCCGCAAGCGGTCTTCGGCAGTTCACTGCAAAAGATTGCTTACCCGGACAACTACGAAAAGTTTGTGAAAGCCGGAAGCGAACTAGAGACGGCTTACGAGCATGTGGGGAATCCGCGTGTATTGCAGGTGCAGTTGCGCGGCGAGTATGCCTACGTGGCGGCTGGTGAAGGCGGCTTACGCGTTTACGACGTCGCGCAAATCGATCAGAAGGGTTTTTCTGAACGAATAACTACCGCGCCGGTTTCGCGCTTTGGTCAGAAGTTTTGGGTGAAAACAAAATATGCAACGGCAGTTGCCGCCCCCACAACTCTGGCCGTTGATCCGGCACGCTGGCGTCTGAAGACCCTCGGCCCGATAGGGGCCACGATGATTGATCCCGCAAGCGCCGGCAAACTCGCGGGTGACGCGCGCAAACAACTGCTCAATGAAGAGCAGCCAATCCATCCGCTCTATGCTTATCTTTACGTCGCCGATAAGTTTGAAGGATTAATCCTGGTCAATGCAGCCACGCTGCTGGACGGCGATCCGCTGAACAATTATTTGAAGCGCGCGCTTGATCCGGCGAAGCATGCAAACGGCGCTTTTAATCCCGGTGGTGCGCTCAATGATGCCAACAACGTGACAATAGCGGGCCACTATGCCTACCTGACTACCGCCCACGGACTGGTTGTCGTTGATATCGATGATCCGCTAAATCCTCGCATCGCGGCGCAAATTAGCGCGCCGATATTAAGAAATCCCCGTGCCGTAGCTGTTCAGTTTCGCTATGGTTTCATTGTGGACGACGAGGGAATGAAGGTGCTGGACCTGAGCGCGCCGGGTTCACCGAAACTCGTGCCGGGTGCTTTCGTTCCCCTTGCCGATGCGCACGACGTTTACGTTGCTCGCACTTACGCCTACGTCGCCAACGGCAAGGAGGGAATTGCGATAGTTGACGTGGAGCAACCGGGGCAACCGCGGCTGGACCAGACCTTCAATGCCGACGGCAAACTAAACGATGTGCATCAGGTGAAGGTGGCCATGACCAACGCGAGCCTGTTTGGCTACGTGGCTGATGGCAAGAATGGTTTACGAATTCTGCAATTGACCTCGCCGGAGACGATGCCGGAATACGCCGGCTTTAGTCCGCGACCGAAGCCGGTATTGATCGCGACGTTTAAGACTAAAGGCGAAGCGCTGGCGATTTCGAAACCACTCGATCGCGATCGGGCGGTCGATGAAAGCGGTAATCAAGTTTCGGTGTTTGGCCGTCGCGGCGCGCGCCCGTTCAACTTCGACGAGATGATGCGCATGCTGCGCACGAACGATGGCAAGGGAGATTGGTTTACAGTGAGCGATGCGCCACCCAAGCAGTAGCCACCGAATGCTGGCTATTGGCCGCAAGTAACTGCACTAACCATCATTGTTATCGCGTCATTCAGAATTGACGTGGATTGAAACATTCAACCAGCCTGCGGTAGCCGGCGACAGCATAAAGCCCAGGGTGGAGCGCAGCGAAACCCTGGCTACTTGGAGGCAAGAATCTTTCAAGCCCGTGAAACGGGCGACAGCGGGTTGAGCGTGGGCTCTGCCGCCCGCTTTGCGGGCTGGTGATTGTTAATTGCCGTAACCCAGGGTTACGCTTGCGCTCCACCCTGGGCTTTACGCTTCCGCCTGCTCCGCAGGCTCATGGAATACTTTCACTCAGATTGCGCCGGGTCGAGGTTAAGGAAAATGATTCGCGTTCCAAGCAGAAGACAGCCAACCCATCCCGGCGAAATGCTCGCTGAAGAATTCCTCTCGCCCATGGGTATTTCACAGCGCAAGCTCGCCAGAAGGATAAATGTCTCATATAGGCAGGTCAATGAGATCGTTAATCGCCGTCGCGGGGTGAGCGCTAGCATGGCGCTTCGTTTGGCTAAGTTTTTTCGAACCTCTGGTGCCTTTTGGATGAGTCTCCAACAGCGCTGGGATCTATATGAAGTCCAGAAAGCTGAAGCAGCGGACCTTAGGAGGATACAGCCTCACTCCACCTTGGCTGCCTAGTACTACAACAGAGCGTTCATCGGGTTTCCCGATCTCAAGAAGCTTTTCGCTGCCCTGGTTCTATTTGTCTGATTCCGCAGAAGGTTCACTAACCTTTTTTCATTACCTTAGATCGTTGATCAAAACCACATCGCTGGACACAGTGCCACGAGCGAGGGCAAATTGTTTGCCGTCGCGCGACCAATCATAGAAGAAAATTAGATTAGAGTTGAAGTCGGTTAACTGCTTTGGTGGACCGCCGTCAATTGGTTGGCTCCAGATGTTGGAAACGCCGGCGCGAGTGACAATGTAGCTGAGCTCTCGTCCGTCAGGCGACCAGCGAAGAATCATGCGGCCCCGCATCGTAGCAATGTCGACCTTCTTTATCGGCTTTCCTCCTGCCGCCGGAATTACCGCCGCTACCCATTTTTGCTCTTCATCACGATAACCGATGGCTAGTTGCTTTCCATCCGGAGAGATAGGCGCTCCGGCTGAAAAATAGTCGGTCAGTTGCGTAGAATTGCCACCATCAATCGGTACCCGCCATAGCGTGTTTTTGCCGTTGTCATCGGACAGGTAAACTACCCACTGGCTGTCAGGCGAGCAATGCGGGTAGAGATCAGTTTTACCGCTCGTCAGTTGTTTTGGATTACTACCATCAATGTCCATCCGCCAAATATTCTTGGAGCCGGCCCTGTCTGACCCAAACAAAACATAGCGCCCATCAGCGCAGATTGCGGGGTTGAGGTGGCTATGAGCATCAGTTGTGAGTTGTGTTCGGGTTGTTCCGTCCGGATTCGTAATCCAGAGATTCAGAGTGCCGCTTGCTCTGGACGTGTAGACCACACGCTCATCGGGCGCAAGGGCGAGGCCGTCTAATCCGTCATATTTGTTCGCTGTGATTTGTGCGGCCCGCTGTGCATCTCCGGATGGTGTAATCCAAACACTAGCAGTCCGGTCTGTCTGGAGTGTCACTAAAGCCCGCGAATCCGCTGTGAGGCTGACGCCGCTATAATCGTTTAAGTCATTGGTTAACCTGCGGGTCTCGCCGGCGGGATATGACAAATACCAGATTTGTTGAGGCGATCCTGTTGCCTGGTCCGAGGCCGTGAAGACAAGCCCGCTGCCATCGTTAAGCCACTCAAACTCTTCGAGAGAAGACCACCTCGGAGAAATGAGGGGCGTTGCCACTCCGTCCTTGGTTCTGACAGTGAGTATCTGCCGGTAACTACCGGCAGCATCAGCAGCAGGAACGCCGATGACAATGATCTCTCCATCGGGAGACCACGCCGGATGCATTGTGTTGCCGACAGGGAAAAAATCGACTATGCCGAAAGTGGCAAGCTGCCGTTCTCCAGAGCCGTCCGCGTTCGCCACTATCAAGGCGACAATTCGCTGCTCCGGATAACCGCGGATGAAGGCGAGCTGTTTACCGTTGGGAGAAAGGGTGGCTCTGGAGTCTATATCTTTGATGATCGTGCTCGCAGCGCCTCCGAGCACGGGCACCCGATAAAGCACAAACTGCGTGTTGGGTGAACCCCTGACATAGTAAATATAACTGCCATCGTGAGTGAAAACCGGGCTGTAGTAATTGGCACCGATCGACGGAGCTATCTCTTGATCGCTGGCTGTAGCAATATGCCGGAGCCAGATGCTTTGTTGACCCGGATCGCCCGTCACATGAGCAACATATTTCCCGTCAGGAGAGATGGCGGCCTGACCAGCTTTTCCGGTGGTCGTAAGTCGAGTCAGCTTGATGTTGCTGAAGGGACTCGGTTTTCTGAGGAAAAAGAAACCAGCAACGACGGCCACCATCACGAGCAAGGCGCCGGCCAGAAGATATGACAGTCGGAGACTCCGCGAGCGCTCCGTGGTTGTTGTCTCTTCTTCGATGGTGAGACTTTCGCGCGTGCGCTCACGCATGACGAGTTCTACGCCATCGGCGGGAACAGCATTGACTGCAGCCACGAAGCGATAGCCTCGACGCGGGACCGTCTCGATATAGGGAATACTCGCCTGGTCCTCCCCCAGAGCCTTCCGCAGCATCGAGACCGTCACTTTTAGATTGCCTTCTTCGACAAAGCTCCCCGCCCACACACGGTGCATCAATTCGTCCTTCTCGACGATGTGTCCGCTGCTTTCCACCAGCAACAACAGCACGTCGAAGGCCTTTAACGTAAGCGGCACAGGCCGGCCATCACGCAGCAGGACTCGCTCCGCGCGGTCCAAGCGAAATGGCCCAAACTCGATTATCTGGTTGGCCGGATAAGACATAGGCCGTCTGACAACTCTTTAACTTTTAATTAACCGCGCTTAAAGGACTCTTTAACCGGACGGAAAGTATCGTCCGCCGTCTGGTAGGCCGAATAGGCAACTTTTTGAAGTCAGGAGCCCGAATGATCTTGATCAGGAAACTAGCTCCAAAGCGCTTAACGAGAGCCATTGTAACGCTGGCAGCCAGGAGCGGCAACAAACTGATGAGGACGAAAAAGGACAAAGCTTCGAACGCGGATCAGAGCAAAGAATTCGGTCACGCCGTCGATAAACTGGCCGGCCATTTGAGGCATAGCAAGCGCACCACGATCACTGTCGAGACAGAACGACTGCTGGTCGTGCAGCGCACGGGAAGCTCTGCCGGATGGTGCCCGGAATGCGACAGTGAAAACCGCACGCTCTCAGTCGATGAAGCCGCAGCCGGGTTCCCAGCTCCGGAGGAGCGGGATGTTCATAGCTCCCGCGAAAAATGGAAGAGCCCAGCTCCGCAGGAGCGACATGTCGAACATTCCGCTCCTACGGAGCTAAGAGAGAAAAAGGACTGTCGCGTGGCTATAGATATTTCGCTCCGACGGAGCTGACCACGGAGCGATTTCAACCGAGCGGCAACGCTCAACAAAAGGAGGAAGAGAACATCATGAAAACGAAACGCACACTAACAATCGCAACGATGCTTGTTGCGCTGTCCAACTGATTCACGCAAACAAGAACCATCTTCAACTGCAAAGGAGAAACGAAATGACTAAGCATATCGTGTTGAGTTTAGCTCTCGTTATTGCGCTGGTAGCGCTTACTGCTCCGGTGCCAAATGCGGTCGCCTCTTCAGCGAATTTACCGCCGGGCATTTACGCCACGACATTGACCGCAGCAGATATTCCCCCTGAGTTTCCACCAGAGGTCGTTGCGCTGCTGGTGGGCTACTGGGAAACCGAATTTTCGGAGTCGGGAAGCTACATCGTTAGTAAAGACGGATCCCCGGTGGTAGTTGGACGCTATAACTCGAATCCCGCTCGGGTAATCATGACAGATCTGGAAGGGCCGCTATCGTGCACCGATGCGCCCGGTATAGCCACCGCAACTTACCGCTGGACATTGTCCGGTAATGATCTGCTCTTAACTACTGTGAACGACCGCTGTGCCGGGCGAAATCTTGTCCTAACGGCGCACCTTTTGCAGAAGCAATAAGTGAAGGGCTGTCGACGTTGTCTAATAGTTGGTGGGCAAGGGTACAGAACCGCGAGCGGTAGCGAGTGGATGCAAGAGTCAGTGGTGAATCGAGTCTAACGCCGCGCTTAATCTAGTTTGATGTTCGCATCCGGTCGCTACCGCTCGCGGTTCTGCATTGATGGGTGATTCGGGTCGCCAAGAAAAACCTTCGCCGTCATTGTGTGTGGGGCTGGGAATCAGCGCGTTACTAAATGAGGACGAAAAATTCAATTGGCGCCGAGCCTGATCAGTGGCTGGTGTGAGTGATCGAGACGCGGGTTGAAAAGCTCAACGTTTCTTAGCTCCGTTAGGAGCGCGATGTTTATAGATACCGTGGAGGAATAACGAGCCCAAGCTCCGTAGGAGCGACATGTGTCGAACATTTCGCTCCTACGGAGCTGAGCAGGAAAAGGGCCGTCGCGTGGCTATAAATATTTCGCTCCTACCGGCTATGCCGCCTGATGTGCGGAAGGGCTTTGCCCTTCCGTACCATTTCTGAAAAAAGTAGGGGCTACGCCCCGGAGAGCCTGGGGCACAGCCCCGAAGAATTCTCAGCCACAGCGGAAGGGCTGAGCCCTTCCGCACATCAGGCGGCGAAGCCGCAGAAGAACCACTGTCTCGTGATCTGCGACCGCCCTAATTCACATCAAGCGCTCGCGTAGTTTCCGCAGCAGTTCCTTTGCCTCTTCAGACGACAACTTTTCCGGATCAACGTCGCGGATTTCGTCAACCACCTTTTGATTCGCCAGGTCGAACAGGGAAGCCTGGGCGACTGCTTTTCTCCGGCCGGCGCGTCGCGCCGCTGCCTCTAACGCATCAACTCCCGAACCGTGTGCGACAGACTCAATTTTGTCCAACCCACTCGCGCTGGCGCCCTGCGCTGCCGCATGGGCCTCAACAGTTCTAGCCGCCGCCTGCGCGGCAATCGCATCCTCTTCGGCAAACACGTCCAACTCGTAACGCTCCAGCCTAGCCAACACCTCACGAGCATTGGCCAGTACCGCCGGCGGCAATCCCGCCAGCCGCGCCACCTGAATTCCATAAGATTTCGAAGCGCGACCACGTTCGAGTCGATGTAGGAAAACCACCTCACCCTCGCGCTCCGCTGCGGTGATTTGATAATTTTGCGCGCCGGGCAATCGCTCGGCGAGTTCCGTCAACTCATGATAGTGCGTCGCGAACAACGTCTTCGCTGCGTGCTCGGGCGAGTCGTGAAGATATTCGGCAACGGCCCAGGCGATCGACAGTCCATCGAATGTTGCGGTGCCGCGTCCAATCTCGTCGAGCAATACCAGCGAACGCGGCGTAGAGCTATGCAGGATTGCGGCCGTCTCCGTCATTTCCACCATGAAGGTGCTGCGCCCGCGCGTCAGGTCGTCGGAAGCGCCCACGCGCGTCCAAACACGATCGAGCAGCGGCAGCCGGGCCCTCTCGGCCGGAACGAAGCTTCCCATCTGCGCGAGGATACAAATGATTGCCGTCTGCCGCAGCACCGTGCTCTTGCCGCCCATGTTGGGTCCGGTGATGATCAGTAGCCGGTCGGTCGAATTGTTCAGGTAGACGCTGTTCGGAACGAAGGGATCTTCATTGAAGACTTCGATCACCGGATGCCGGCCCTGCACGATTTCAATTTCGTCGCCTTCATGCATGACCGGACGCACATACCGTCTACGCGCGGCCGTTTCCCCGAGCGAGGCCAACGAGTCGAGCGCCGCCAACGCGCGAGCTGTCGCCTGAATGCGTTTTGTTTCAGCCGCAACTTGCCGGCAGATGTCAGCGAAGAGTGCATTTTCAATTTCGATGATGCGTTCTTCGGCGCCTAATACCTTCTTCTCCCAATCGCGCAGCTCGGGCGTGCTGAATCTCTCGGCGTTGGTGAGCGTTTGCCTGCGTTCGTACTCCACGGGCACGCGCGCGGCATTTCCTTTGGACACTTCAATGAAGTAGCCGAAGACGTTATTAAACTTGATGCGCAGGTTGCTGATACCGCTGCGGGTGCGTTCAGTCGCTTCAAGCGTGGCGATGATCTGTTTGGCGTTGCGGCTGATTGAGCGTAGCTCGTCCAGCTCCGTTGAGTAGCCCGCGCGAATGGTGTCTCCCTCGCTTATCTTTGCCGGCGGATCGTCGCTTATCGCCTTGACCAGCAGCGCGCAAATCTCCGGGACCTCGTCGGCAGTTTCCGACAAAATTTGCAGCAACGACGACGGCAGCGCCGCCAGGTTTTCGCGAATTGCCGGCACCTGGTACAGCGAACGCAGGATCGCGTTCAAATCTCGTGGCGTTGCTGAGCCAAAACTGATGCGTCCGATTAAACGCTCGAGGTCAGAAACTTCTTTGAGCAGTGACCGCAGCTTGTCTCTCGTGATCTGCGAGGCGAATAGATCCTGAACTGCCGCGAGCCTGGCCTCAACTTCGCCCTGCTTCACACAAGGCCGCAGCAACCAGGACCGCAACAATCTCGCGCCCATGCTCGTGACCGTCTCATCGATAACGCTCAACAAGGCTCGCCCACTCGCGCCGCCCAGGGATTCGACCAGTTCGAGATTGCGGACGGTTACGTTGTCGAGGACTAAATGGTCTTGAGGCTCAAAATAGGTCAGGCTCGTTATGTGAACTGCTGCGGCTCGTTGCGTTTCCTGCGCATAACGCAGGCACGCGCCCGCTGCACGCACTGCCTCGTCCTTGCGTTCAATTCCATAGCCCTCAAGCGACCGAGCGCCAAAGTGATTTAGTAGGAGCTCAGCGCAATCCTTTTTCTGCCAGAGCCAGTCTTCAATGGGAGTCAGGGTAGCGTCGATGAATTGACTGTGCTGTGGACCGCCGGAAAAACTGCTTGGGGAACTGACGGGCGCGGGCTGGCTTGAGTCCGTAGCTTGATCATCGCCTCCGACATTGGTTGGTGGACCCAGGGGCAGGGGAGTGGTTTGCGCTTTGGGCGAGAGACCGGCCTTTATTAATGGCGCGAGCGAGGTTGGGAAAAGCAGCTCGCGCGGCGAATACGACTCCAGGTCGGCGCGAATCTTGTCCCAGGCATCGGCTCCGCTTTCCTGCGTCGCGCGAAATTCTCCGGTCGAGATGTCCAGAAACGCAGCGCCCACCGTTTCTCCCGAGCTGCACACCGCTGCCAGAAACACCGCTTCGCGCGCGTCGAGCAGTTGCGGATCTATTGGCGTCCCGGGAGTAACTATTCTGACTACTTCCCGCCGCACCAGCTTCTTCGTCTTGGAAGCCTGCTCGGTTTGTTCGCAAATGGCAACGCGGTAACCCTTGCGCACCAGCCGGGCGATATAGTTTGCCGCCGAGTGATGGGGAACGCCGCACATTGGAACCGCATCGCCACGTTCTTTATGGCGCGCCGTCAGGGTAATTTGCAGTTCGCGAGATCCGATTACAGCATCGTCGTAGAAGAGTTCATAAAAATCGCCGAGGCGGAAAAACAGCAGGGTTCCCGGGTGTTGCTGCTTCAGTTCGTGATACTGGCGCAGCATGGGCGTTTGCGTGGCGGTCGTCATAATGAGTCGGTGAATGGTAAATGCGTAATGGGAATTAGTAAATCGGGGAAGGGAAACTTCAAATGCTCAAGTGCTACGGAATTGCTTGCATCACCCTTCAATAATGGCCATTCAGGAGCGTTATCCCTGCGGCTTTGCCGCTCGGGTGCGCGGCAAGTCTATGACTTGCCGAAGTGTCAATTAGCAATTCACGGTCTCTGACCGTCGAACACAGGTCGGAGACCTAAGACATCAATAGTGACTCGCGGGGGGCGAAGGGGTAATGGCGCGCCCCCGGACCGCGGCGCCCAAATACTGTATATGATAATTGGCAAGGGGACCCAAGAAAAACAAGCAGGAAATTAGGGCCCACAAAATGATTTTTAAAAACCAC
>JANMQG010000197.1:0-16637 GCA_031370285.1 Chloracidobacterium sp.
GCCGTCGCCCATTTCTAGGGTCTTAGACCCCACGGTGAGAGACCGTGTATGCAGAATCGGACTGCCGGCAAGTCCGAGACTTGCCGCGCACCGGAACGGCAGAGCCGTATCGGTTAACTTCCATTCAATTTTGAAACTGTCGTAGTACCCTGGCGCATCCTTGACAATCAGTAACCGCGGATTAGAATGATTTTTCGCTTTCGTGGCTGCGGAGATGTGGCCGAGTGGCTGAAGGCGGCGGTTTGCTAAACCGTTAAGGGTCTTAAAAGCCCTTCACAGGTTCGAATCCTGTCATCTCCGCCAGAATTCTGGGTAGTCAGTAGAACTTTCCTGCTGGATTGCGGACTACAGCTACTGACTATTTTATTTGAGGAAACGATCTCAATTTGCGGACGCTCCCTCTAAACCGCTGACTACTGGCTACTGACTACTAACAAATGGTTCGCGTCCGCTTTGCTCCCTCACCAACCGGTTACCTGCATATCGGCGCCGCGCGCTCGGCGCTCTTCAACTGGCTCTACGCGCAAAAGACCGGCGGCAAGTTTCTGCTCCGCATTGAAGACACAGATCTGCAGCGATCAACCGAAGAATCCACCCGATCGATTGTTGACGGCATGGAGTGGTTGGGACTGACTTACGAAGAAGAGATCGTTTTTCAATCAGCCAACGCCGACAAGCATCGCGCTGCTGCTTACAAACTAGTAGACGAGGGCAAGGCGTATCGTGATTTTACGCCCAAGGCTGAGCGTGATGATGCGACTGTAAAGCAAGGCATCGCCGATCGCGCGCGCGCGCAATCAGTCGCCGGGACTGACCATCGCAGCAATCCTTTCCGTGATTTATCGAAAGAAGGATCAGAACAACGCGCCGCGGCCGGCGCGCCTTTTGCGGTGCGCCTGAAGATTGCCGCCGAAGGCAAGACTCACTTTGAAGATCTTGTTTTTGGGCCGCAGGAGCGTGACTATGCCGAGATTGAAGACCTGGTACTGCTTCGATCCGATGGCCATCCGCTCTACAACCTCTCGGTGGTAATCGATGACATCGAGATGGGCATCACGCACGTGATTCGCGGCCAGGATCATCTAACGAATACACACAAACAGGTGCTGCTCTATGAAGCGCTGGGCGCCAGCGTGCCGCAGTTTGCCCATCTGCCTTTGATCCTGGCGCCGAACAAAGGAAAGCTTTCCAAGCGCAAACACGGGGAAGTGGTTTCGTTAACCACCTATCGAGATCGCGGTTTCATTCCCGCAGCCTTTCGCAATTTTCTCGCGCTGCTTGGATGGTCCCCAGCCGACGGCAAGGAGATCCTTTCGGTAGAGGAACTGGTGCAGCAGTTTTCTTTAGAGCATATCCATCGCTCGCCAGCAGTTTTCAACTTTCAGGAAAACGATCCGCGCCACTGGACCGACGAAAAAGCGCTTTGGATGAACGCCGAGTACATTCGCACCATGCCGGTTGCAGAGTTGCTGCCAATGGTGAAGGCTGAGTTGCGCGCCAGCAAACTCTGGCGCGATGAGTATGACGATGACGACCGCGCCTGGTTGTTGAAGGCCCTGGAGCTAATTCGCCAGCGCTTTTTTACGCTGAAAGATTTTTCCGGACAGGGGCGCGCGTATTTCTCCGATGATTTCGATTTCGAGGAGGCCGCGGTCAACAAGAATCTGCGAAAGGACCCGCGGCTAAAAGAACTCTTGCCGGCTCTCGCGGACCGCCTCGAAGAGACGGAACCGTTCACAGCGGAAACCGCTGAGGCCACGCTGCGGAAGTTTGCGGAGGAAGCGGATGTCAAGGCAGGCCTGCTAATCAACGGTTCGCGCACGATGCTTACTGGCCAGGCGGTCGGGCCGTCGATGTTTGAAGTATTTGAGATTCTGGGGCAAGAACGTTGTGTTGAAAGATTGCGTAGTGGAGTACCATGGTCAGAAGCTATGAATCCATTGGGCGACGTGTAGAATTGGTCGGCTCCGTGGCCGGATGTTGATAGCTCCAACGAGTGATTTGTTTCCCGAGCTCCGTCGGAGCGCAACAAAGGAATATTCCGCTCCTACGGGGCGGGGTTATCACGCGCAGGTCGGTGCTATAAACATTTCGCCTCTAACGAGGCGACAAGCGAGAGGAACGAAGATAATGATCAAGAGACTACTAATTGCCGCCATGGTTTTCACGGCCGGCTCGGCGGCCCTAGCTCAAAACACGAATTCCTCGCAGACCGCACGCCCTCACACAACCGAGTCGCCATCAAATGCAACCAAAGCCGCCGGCCCGCAAAAGAGCACGGACGTACAGCAACCGGCGACCACGCAACCGACCGCTCGGCATACTGCAACCAAACCAAGAGTGGCGGCAACGGAAACGCCTGGGTCGCAAAGCGTCACCGCCGCATTCAACGCGCTGATCAACGGCATACGGCACGCGGATGTTAAGGCAGTCACAAGTGTCTACTTAAACTCGCCTCGCCTGATACTCTTCAACAGCAATGGCACTGTCACAAGAGGCTGGGAACAGTTGCGCATGAATCGGGAAAGTTCATACCGCGATGTGAAAGATGTGAAGCTGGATGTTCGCGACCTCTCAATCACTATGCTCGGTCGCGACGGCGCCGTTGTGAGTTGCCTATGGACCCAGTCGCAAACCTATAAAGGCACTCCTGAGACAGCTACGGGCCGAATGACCCTGGTCTTCAAACGGGTGGGAAAAGACTGGAAGGCGATCCACCTGCACACTTCGCCAGACCGGCCCGATCCCTCGCGCGTACTTCCGTCCGAACAGGTGCCAACCGGGACACCCTCGCCCGCGCAAAACCCGCGGTAGTTTTCCGTCGGCTGGAAACAGACTCTTCGTTCAATTGGCCGCTGAATTGACAACAAGTTTCGCGTCTCGCGGCTCAGACTTTCGAGTTAATCCTTAACGGGTGTCCTCGGATTCGACTCGAAGCGCGTGCAGTCTGGAGGACTGCCAGAGAGTAGCCGGTGGTCGAAGCGCCAGCGCAGACCACCGGAATAAGCGATTGATTTATCGCACCCTGCAGGGGTGTCAGATTATTTTTCTCGTAAGAAGTACTTCTCGCACCCTTCCAGGGTGCCGTCTTTTCTAGCCTTCCGGTGGTCTACGCTGACGCTTCGACCACCGGCTACTATCTCGCAGCCCTCCAGGCTGCATACAACTGCGTTTTGGTTATTGCCTTCTTGCGCTCACGTTCTGCCGTTTTCTAAGTAGCGTCCCCATCCGCACTACCGCAATCCCTCCAAGAATAGAGAGAAACGGAAAGACCTCAACCACATAGCGTGGTTCAGGATTCTCGAGCGACGCGAAGAAACCAACTCTTAAGAAAATCATCAGCGTCGACAGCAACACGAACAGACGCGCACTGAAGTTCCGGGTTTGCCACAATAACCAGCCGCCCGCAATTCCCAGCAACGAGCAGACCAACGTTAAGACCGCAAAAAGTGGCAGCCAGTATTGTTGCTGGATGTCGTGGTCGAGATCGTCGAGCGGAAGCAGCTCGCCCTCGAACGGGTAATACTGCGAGTGAGTATCAAACCAAAGTGAGTGAGCGCGCTTGAGCGGCAACCAAACATAATAGCGAAACGGATGATGGGCAACGCGCTCACGCGCTATCTGTGCGAAACCTGCATCGATCTCCGGCGTCATCTCGACGGATTGCTCTGAGGCTTCATCAGCAGTCGCACTTTCGTCAGCCTGATCCTCTTCATCGCCTTTCCCACCCTGCTCGTCGCCGCTCACTTCGTCAGCTTGATCGCCGGTTTGCGTCTTGCTGTCTTCGCTCTTACCAGTTTCACCTTTTTCGTTCTGCTTTACCTGATCTTCTGAGGCGGGCGGGTTCGTTGAATCCGGCTCGTCAGTAAAGATCTTAGGTTCTTCAGGAAGATGATTATATTTTCCGAGCAATGCGCCGACCCGCTGCTTTTCTTCGGCAGAATCGAAGGCGCGGTCGGGAATATCGGCAAGCTTGATTTGAGCAGCATCGAGGGACCAAAGCACTGGACCAATGTAACGCCCGTCGTCAATCCAGGAACGTAGCCAGGAATAATATCCGCGCGGGACAAATTCACCTGGCATCTCCGCGTGTGCCGGCGCCAGCGGCTGAAAAAGATGAAACACGCGATAGTTGCGAACGGCCCAGGGCACCAGCACCAGACAAAATGCCAACGAGAAGACAGCGCCGAGATAAGAGGTTCGCGCAGTCCGGTACAAGATCTCTTCCCGCTTGCTGTCTAGCTTCACTTCGCTGGCACGGCCAAGCGTAGCGACTATCAGAGTAATGCCGATTGCTAATGCGAATAGTCCGCTATCGGGGCGGAACAGGACGGCGATTCCGGCAAGCAGTCCGGTAGCGAACCACAGCCACAACGTCTGTCTCTGATTCGTTGCTTTGAGCGCCAGCGTTGCTGTCAAGCACATCGCAACCGCAAAGAACATCGCGGGTGTTTCCGTAAGAATCGTTGCTACGTAGATTGTGGTGAAGGGACAAACGGCAGCCAGCGCCAGCGCGGCGATCGAGCTGCGCCGCCTCCGCTTTTCATCGGGTTCCCAGAAGAAGGCAACTAGAGCGATCAGGGCGCAGGTCGCCGTATCGATAAGCGCCTGGACAATACGAACCGCGGTATTGTCGTTGTGATCAAATAGTGAATAAACCCCGGCAAGAAAAAGCGGATAACCGGGCAGGCGTATGAACGATGGATCGTAAGGCGGTTCGCTGGCATGTGAATAGACGTGGCGTTCGAGAAGGTTGCGCGCCATCTGGGCGTATAACTTGCCATCGTCCGGTGTGTCATTCGGGTAGAACCGCGCCACTGCAACGCGAAAAGAGAGCGCCATGACCAGGAGCAGCGCATAAACGAGTAATCGATTTCGGTTGCCGTTTCGTTCATCACGCCGCCTACCGTTGTGCTTTTTCGCCATCAATGATTTTCCGTGATCACTACTGCGCTTCTACCGTCGCTTTTCGATCGAGCTTACCCCAGCCCACAGTGGACCCCCGAGCGGCCACGGCCACTGACTTGATCATGACGTAGTACATGACCTGGCGGTAACAAAAGCGCTGCAGGAAGAGCCACCAGAGCAGTCGCCAGTGCTCCTTCTTTTCCAGCAGGAAGGCGAAGCTGGCGGCTACCCAGTCGATGGCCAGGAATAGAGCGTAATAGAACAGCACCTGGCGCAGCGCTGTCGACGAGTAGCCGACGGGCTGCTGCAGCCGATCCAGTCCGGCAACGAGCAAAGTGTAAACGAGCATCAGGTCCATCACTGGTGAAATGAGCGGAAATAGAATCTGAAATATCCAGACATTGGGTAGGGCAACGAATCCGAGTGTACCGTAGCGTGGACGAAACAAGGCGTCGATGTGTTTGCGCATACACTGCAGCGTGCCAAAGGCCCAACGGAATCGCTGCGTCGCTAGCGAGCTTAGTCGATCAGGAGCTTCAGTCCACGCGATCGCGTCTTCTTCGTAACCAATGCTATGACCCAGGCGACGGATACTCAGCGTCAGGTCCTGATCCTCGGCCAGCGTGTCGGATTGGAAGCCGCCGGCTTGCTCGATCAGTTCGCGACGCCAGGCGCCTACCGCGCCCGGCACCACGGTGATGCAATTCAGACTCGCGAAAGCGCGGCGGTCCATATTCTGCGAGGTGATGTATTCAAGCGCCTGCCAGCGAGTGACGATGTTTATGCGATTGCCAACCTTGGCGTTGCCGGCGACGGCGCCCATCTTTGGATCGCAAAAACGATGGGCCAGCGCGCCAATGGTCTGCGGCGCAAACAACGTGTCAGCGTCGAGCGCGATCACTATTTCGCCCTTAGCGTATCTCAGTCCGACATTTAGAGCCGCCGCTTTGCCTCCGGCAGACGCCGAGAGCAGCCTGACCCGCTGGCTACCGGAAAAGTTTTCGCAGATGATTTCGCTCGTCCTATCCACCGACCCGTCATCCACAACGATGATCTCGTACTCTTCATAGTCCGAGGCCAGCAAACTATTAATCGTATTCTTGATCACCAGCTCTTCGTTGTAGGCGGGCACAATTACAGAAACAAAGGGCGCGTACGCTGCCCCCGCATGCGTGTGTTGCCGGCGCCGCGCGCGCAGCCATTGAGCGAACGCCAAAGTGCCGATGAAAATCAGCCGGCCGAGCCCGAGCACGATGCCAATCACAAATACCCACTGCAGCATCCAGCCCATCGTGGAAATAAAAAAGAAGGCGACCGCGTTTGACCTCGTCAAAACTCGCTCGCTTGGCGGAATCAACGGCATCACCTGATCTCTTGAAAACCCAGCCAGCTCAGAAACAGGCACAAAGCGAAATCCACGCACGCGTAGTTCCCGAATCAATTCTGGTAGCGCCGCAACTGTCGCCGCGCGATTGCCGCCGGAGTCATGCAGCAATACAACTTGTCCGCGAGTGTCCGGATTGTTGTCACCGACACGCTGCAGCGTGCGACCCACGATCTCATCGGCAGTTACAGGGAGCTGCCAATCGTTGGGATCGATGCGCAAACCCACCATCAGGTAGCCGAGCTTTTGGGCAAGCAGGGCCGGCTCAACTTCCTGAGGCTTGTCCGCCTCGGCATCACCAAAGTAGGGCGGACGAAAGAGGACTGTGGATCTTCCGGTCTCCGATTCAATCAGTCGTTGTGTAGCATTGAGTTCAAGATCCGTTAGTGAACCAGGTATTTCCCCAAGGTTCGGATGAGTGTAGGTGTGGTTGCCAATCTCGTGCCCTTCGTTAACCAACCGGCGCAAGAGATCGGGATAGGCCTGCCCGTTTTTCCCGATTACGAAAAACGTAGCGGGCACCTGTTCATGCTTGAGAATGTCGAGGATGGCTGGGGTCCACTTCGGATCGGGACCGTCATCAAAAGTCAGGGCGATTAGTCCGGGATGATCCCCGCCGCGCTGGATAACATATGACGAAGGAATCGCCACAAAGTCTTCGTTTCTGACGTAACCATCGGCGGTGTCGATGTCCAGATTGCGCCAGCCGTCCTGCGGTCGCGAGACCACCTTCAAGATTTCGCCAGTGCCTTCGAAATCAACCTGGTAACCATAGACGATTTTTTTTAGGGCATCCGCTGAAGTGGACGGGGATCCGCCCAGCAACGACCAAACCGAAGGATCCTCCGAACCCAAACGCCAGATCGCAAAGCCGGCAGGCCTGAAGCCGCTAGCTGCGCGCATCTGGTTATACGCCGTAACCGCATCAAGAAACCAAACGCTGTGGTGCGATGCATTCTCATCGTCATACTCGAAGGTTGGAGTGCGCGAGGTTGAATCAAAAACAATTTTCGCTTCCGAGTCACGCGCGGAGATAACTGCCTCCTGGAATGTTAGTTCCGCCGCTTCCGTCTTGCCCGCTGTCCAATCGTAGCCGTAGTTTCCCAGCGCGACGATCGTCTTAGCCGGTTCAAGATCATGCATGCGCTTGATGAGATTGCCTTCATACCAATCCTGGGCCGCCACCGTTCCCGGATCGCTTCCCGCCCAGTGCTGGTCGTACGCCATCAGCATCGTGTAATCAGCGACGGCAGCGTAGGCCCTGTAATTCCAGCCCGGATCAGCGAAAGGCACTGCCTGCACCACAAGCAACCCCCTGGGCGCGAAGACTGCGTGTAACTCCTGAACGAAGGTTAGCAAGGCCGGCTGCGTTGCGCGCGGTGGTTCTTCAAAATCAACGCAGAGGCCGGCAAACTTATTCGCTTCAACGAAGGCGGTGAGCGCGCTAATCAACTTTTGGCGGCTCGCCTCGTCGCCTAGGGTATGTGCCAAAACATCAGGGTTCCACTTTTCGTCGATTAGATTTTGCACCATCGGAATGATCTGAACCTGAGGACGCGTCTGGCGGATCAAGTTGAGTGCGGGCGCGTCGACGTCAGTGGCCAGCGGGCTGGCGCCGTTGGCAGTGTCCTGCAGGTGAGACCACTCCGCGATCACCCAGTCCAGGTGATCGAGGTTTCGTTTCAATGAAGCGTAACTTGACTCGTCCCAGTTGATGTAAAAACCGATCGAGAGCGGTCGTGAGCTTGGTACAACTGGCGCCGGCAGCGTGGGCGGTGGCACAAGGGCAGTTTGCGATCGTCGTTTGGCGGGCACCACTCGCGGAGTGGCAGCGAGCGCGTGCTGCAAGTCCGTCTGCGCTTTTCTTGCTTTTTGTTGACTGGGATTGGCGGGGGCAGCTAACGCCCTGGGCTTGATGTCGGACGTATGCGGCAAACTCGCGACCGGGCGAATATTGAAACTGGGAAGCGCCGGATTAACCAGAACGCTGGCGATGAGTACGGTTGTGAGGCTGGTAATAACAATCCCGAGCGCCATCCAGGTGCGGCGCACTCGCTTCCAGCGGCGGCCGGCCGGATCGTAGAACACAGGGGAATCAGCGGATGACAAAGAAAGACTCTCCTAAAGCACCATGTAAATTCTAATCTCTCACTGCGCTCGATAGCGGTCAAGGGGGCTGGCAAGAGTTGTGTGACTGGTGCAGAGTCAGCAATCGGCGCCTCCGGCTATGCCGTTCTGGTGCGCGGCAAGTCTCTGACTTGGCGGAAGCTCAACTAACGATTCACGGTCTCTGACCGTCGAGCGCAGGTCGGAGACCTCTAAGTAACAAACGCAGGCTAGCCGGCAAGTCAGAGACTTGCCGCGCACCGAACGGCATAGCCGCAACGGCGAGGGTTCCCAAAATGGTGAAGCCGCCTACGCTTGCGCGCGGGCGGCTTCCGGTGAACTGTTGGGATTGGCCTGAGGCTCCGCTGTGTGTGCTTTTCCTGAAAAGGAGGAGCACTAAGCAATGAGACGACTGAACCTAAATCCTAACGAGTTAATGATCAGGTTCAGAGGTCAGGCCGCAGCCACCTCACTGTGATAAAAACTCATATATTTACAATCACCTCCTTTCCAGTGTTACGGCGATAATAAAATAGAAGCAATCACGCGTCAATTAAATTCTTGAACGACTTTCGGTCGGAAACTGATTGACCGCCCGCGTAAACCTTCCAGGGATGTTCGATTCCAAAAAAATAGGCAAGCTCGCGGTAGTCGTCACAATCGTGAATCACGAAGTCGGCCAGCTTGCCTGGCTCCAAAGACCCGATCTGATCGCCACGATTGAGCGTGTAGGCAGCGTTGATTGTGGCGGCCGTGATTGACTCCGCCGGCGTCATCTTCATGTGCGTTGAGGCCAGCGAAAGAACCATGGTCATGGCCGGCGTTGGGGACGATCCGGGATTGAAATCGGTGGCGAGCACAACGGCCAGGCCGGCGTCGAGCATTTCGCGCGCCGCCGGATACCGACTCGATCCGAGCGCGTAGACCGAGCCAGGCAAGAGCACTGGCTGCACTCCGGCTGAACGCAGCGCCGCGATTCCCTCAGTGTCTGTATGTTCAAGGTGATCAGCTGTCACTGTTCCAAGCTCGGCCGCTAACTTGGCACCTCCCGAGAGCGACAGCTGGTCTGCATGCATCCGCAATCCCAGCCCGTAGGATCGCGCCGCCGACAGAATCCTCCGTGATTCATCCGAGGTGAAGACCCTCTCTTCGCAGAATACATCGCAATACTCTGCCAGCTTCTCCGCGGCCACGCGCGGCAACATCTCATCAATCAAAAGGGAAACATACTGCTCGCGTCGAGCTTTGTATTCGGGCGGAATGTCGTGAGCGCCCAGGAAGGTGGGAACATAACGAAGCGAAGTTTCACGATTGAGCTCTTTAATTGCTCGCAGCAGCTTTTGCTCATCTTCGAGCGTCAAGCCATACCCCGACTTGGCTTCAACCGTAGTCGTTCCGGTGCGTAGAAACCAATCGGCGTAGCGCTTCCCAGCGCGCACTAGTTCAGCCAGCGTCGCTTCGCGTGTAGTGCGAACTGTCGATTGAATGCCCCCCCCACGCGCGGCGATCTCCTGGTAAGTTGCCCCGCCCGCGCGCTCATCAAACTCGCCAGCGCGCGTGCCGGCAAAAACGGGATGCGTGTGGGCGTCGACAAAACCCGGCATGACCACGCGGCCACCGGCATCGATCACTTCACGGTCAGCGCCAATAAGCGGAACGATTTCTTCGCGCGATCCGACCTGCGTGATCCGCCTGCCGGCAATCAACATTGCGCCTTCTGGGACGATCGACAACTCACGCATCTCCGGGCCTACTCGCGGACGAGCAGGCCCGGCAAGCGTGACTAGTTGTGCGCAGTTAATGACCGCTAATGAACTTGCCAAGATGGATCCCGTTCAAGATTCTACCGCGCCGCCTCAGGCTTCTTTGTACAACCAGGCGCCGGCAACGGCTGCCAACGCGTATTCAACCAAACCCCAAACAATGACCATAATGATCGTGTTCATCGGAATACCGAAAAGCACGCCGTTTATGAACCCGCTATAGAAGTAAACTCCAAACCACGCGAAAAGACCCGCAATGATTGCCGTCTTTACGCCGGCACCCAGGCGAGGTCTGATACACGCATAGCCCAACACAATCACAATACCCAAAATGAAGGTCAGGACTACGGCGATAATCATGAAGTTGCCGCCAGGATCCGAAAATTTGTGTTCGGTCATGAAGGTCTTCATCTGACTCTCCAGCATTTTTCCGTTCAGCAAAAACTCGCCAACGTTAAGAACCAGCCCGGCAAGCAAACCGCCAAGCACTACTCGTCCAAGGTTGATGTTACCCATTGTAGTCTCCTTTTTTGGGGGTTAAAGGACACAAATCGCATTCGCGTCGCAGCATTTATCACAGGATTGATTTGAAGGCCAGTGTTATTGAGTGGCAGCAGTATTCCTTCCCGGCTTGCGCAGCCGGTAAAGGGCAACGCCAACCGCGTTGGCAGCCACCACCACAATGATTATCTTTGCGGCAAACAGCACCGGACTGTCGACGTGAGTAATGGGAATCAGCGTGAAAAAACCGGCCACCACGGACACCACCACGCCTGAAACTGCCGCCACCTTGAGCCAGAGCGGAGCCTTCACGCCGAACCGTTTGATCGCCACCAGCGGAATTGCGAAGAGCACCACGTAGATTAGGGCGTAAAAAGTCGTAGCGGCATTGTCCTGTAACTGAAACGCCTCTTGTTCGTTTACACCGACCAAACTCGCCAGGCTGAAGGCGAGCGTTATCAGGCCCACAAAGAGAATCGAATTCACCGGTGTACGATGGCGCTTATGTAAACGCGCAAACCAGGCAGGTAATAGATTGTCCCAGCCTGCCACCATCGGCAAACGTGTGTTGCCCGCAAAGTAAATACTCATCAAGGCTATCTGTCGCGCCGCGATACCAAAAATTGTGAGCGATACCAGGACTGATACCCAGCCAAACGAACTGAACGCGAGGCTGAGCACCTGGGGGATTGGACCGATGAGATCAACTTTGTCCGGACTTACAAACGCCAGCACCGAACCCGTTCCCAGGATGAACATCAGCGCGATGATCGGGGCCGAGATCATGACTGAGCGGCTGATATTGCGGGCCGGCGCGCGACATTCGCCGGCAAGAATGGCGATGTATTCAAAGCCTGACAGAGCCCCAACAGCAAGTTTGCTGAAGACGTTGATGTTGTACGCTTTCAACTCCGGAAAGCTGGTCGAAAACGGATGGTAGTTAGCGAGCGTGCCGCGGCCCGCCGTGATGAACGGTAGCAGGATTAGGGTTGCAAACGTTATCAGCAAAAACGCGCCACCGAAATTCTGGACCCACTTGCCGAGCATTAGGCCTCGCCGCGACGCCGCGATCATTGTGACCATTAACAAAGTGCAGATCACGGTAGTCATCAACCTATTCTCGCGCATCCAGTCGGCGCGTGGCCCGATGGCGTAAATAATGCTTCTCTTGATGATTAGTCCGATGCCTGACATCACCAGTACGCCAAAGATCCAGAGGTTCCATGCCACCATGAAGGCCACGAAGTCGTTGAACGCCAGCTTCGCCCATTGATAGACTCCGCCTTCCAAAGGCATCAAGCGGTTGAGAAAGATGACTACTGCGGCCAGTGGCAGATAAAAGGTGACGATGGCT
Source organism: Chloracidobacterium sp. (assembly GCA_031370285.1). Classification (GTDB taxonomy): domain Bacteria; phylum Acidobacteriota; class Blastocatellia; order Pyrinomonadales; family Pyrinomonadaceae; genus PSRF01. The sequence continues at coordinate 12,017 of JANMQG010000197.1, forward strand.
AGCAGCCAAAACACCATTTGGCTATCGCCGAGCTTGGCTGCCCAACCCACCCAAATAGTTCCAACTACAAAAACGATCTGCGTGAGAACAAGATCGAAGAGACCGAGTTCTTTTTTTAGGACACCGCTGCGCCGCTCGACGTCTCGCTCGAGAGCGGCAAGCTGCGGAGGTGGAGTTTGGGTGTCGGTGGTCAAGATCCGATTCGACGCCGAAGGCGTTAGATAACTTAGCCCGGAATAACACGCCGGGAACCAGATAACATTTTCAAGCTGATCGTCGGGCGCTGGTGAAAAACTCAAGCGGACGAACTATGATCGTGAACGATCCGCCAACCGGCTTTCTTATGCCTGAACAGTAAGCTGAAAGTTCCATGTGGTTCATCGCTGGCACGCTTGAGGCGCCAGCGGCCTAATACCAACGCAGCGTCTTTGCTCAACACCGTGATTTCGATCTCCGAAAAGGCGAGCACTCCCATCTTTTCGCGCGAGTCGTATTTTCTTTGGTAACGCTCTAATACGGTCTGCCAGCCACGAGTAATGGTGTCGCCACCAACAAACTCAGTAGCCGGCGAGCGATCGTAGCCATCCATGTAACCTTCGAGATCGCCGCGATTCCAGGCATCGCGTTGCGCGTCAAGCACAGCGCGGACAGCAGCGATGATGCCCTCGTCGCGCGTGTTTGGCTTGGCTGCATTCTGGGTTTGTACCGATAGTGGAATGATCGCGACAAGCAGGAGTGCCGCCGAAAGCCAGTTACGCCACATGCTTTTCTTCCTTTGAGCGGTCGGATGTTTTGATTGCGGCGACGACTATAAAGGCAGTCAATGCTCTGGTACAAGCATTTCCGTCTACTGAAAGTAACGATAATGCCCGATGATTTTCCAGGCGAGCAGCACGTCCTCTACCCGCGCGCCGGCGCCGATGTTGTTGACGACCAGGTAGTGTTTGTCCGGTTCCGACCAGAGGTTCGTAAGAACTCCGATGTGCTCGACACCATCGCTGAGTTCCCAAGCCACCACGTCACCGGGCAGGTAGTCGGCGCGGTCATTGGAAATGGGCAGAGACTTGCCCTGGCGATTGAAGTAGGTCGTGAGGTTCAGGACTCGGCGATGATCGATGTTGGCATCAGTCCCACGGGCTGCCCATTTTTTTGGATACTCGGCCCACGCGAGCTTCATGTCTTCATGAACTTCCTTTTGCAGGTCGATACCCGCCTTGCGAAAAGCACGCACGACGACATCCGAACAAACGCCGGTATCGCTCGCGACATCGCCGTTGGGATAATCAAGCTTGACGTATGACGGATCGTAACCGGTTGTGACCTTGCTCTGTTCAACTGCCCCATCGATGAATTGTTTGAGTTGCGGTGAAGCTTTTGGTGGCAAGGGCCGCGCTACAGACGACGGTGGTACAGCCGCGGTCGATCTGCCCGTCGCATACTGCCGCTGACAACCGCCGACAACGATCACCATCAAGCAGATGGCGAATAAGATTAACCGGCGGTGCCTGTAACTTCGAGGTTCGAATTCATTTTGCATACTTCTCCAACCAAACCCTCACATCTTCACGCATCGCCGGCACCATTTCATGCGCAGCGTCATAGCTCTTGAATTCGACATTCTGAGCGCGCAACCGCAGTCGCTCTTCATAATCCGCGACGCGTGACGGCGGATAATACTCGTCGCGCGTTCCGGTAAGATGCAGCACCGCGGCCTTGGTTGGCTGGTAGCTTGCGCTCGTTTCCCAGTCTCCCGGGATGCCGCCACAGATTCCCACCACGCCGCGCAAAATGTCCGGATGCGTGAAGGCGAAGCGATAGTCAAGCGCACACGTTTGCGAGAAACCAAGCAGGAAGATGCGCTTTGGATCGGCGACGCCTTCGCCGGTGAGCGTGGCTATTAGATCCAGCAGCGCCTGATGATGAATCGCCACCGAATCTTCGGGATGAAAGTTTGTGAGCCAGCCAAAGCCGAAACGCAAAGGTCCGCCGGGTTCTTTCGGTTCCTTCATATGCTGATGGAAACCCTGGAGCGAAGCGATAGCGAAACCTTCGGGTGCCAGCGCCAGCGCCTCGCGCATCATCTGTCGCTTGTTGGCGCCATATCCATGTAGCGCGATCAGCAACGGCACTGGCTGGGCAGTTGGTTTGTGGACGTCGTAGTAAAGACGGGCTTGAGCCGAAAGGGTGCGTTCCTCGGCAACGGTCTGCTTGGAATCGGGGCTGCTCATTAACGAGAGTTTATAACAGAGATGCTGCTTCGTTGCATTCGCTTCTAATGAAAGTTACGATGCTGGCAAACAGTTATCGTCCGATACCACAAAAAGCGGAGAGAGGTGCGCGATGAAATTTCCTGGCGGATTTAACATTCAGCAGATGATGAAGCAGGCGCAGGTGATGCAGGAGAAGATGTCAAAGGAGATGGAAGAGCTGCGCACTGAAGCTTCAGCTGGCGGCGGCGTGGTAACAGTGGAGATGAAAGGCAATCATGAAATCGTGTCGCTGAAAATCGATCCCGAAGCCGTTAAAGAAGGCGACGTCGAGATGCTGCAGGACATGATCCTCGCCGCCATCAACGAAGCGAACCGCAAAGTGGACGAAGCGATGAAGGGCAAACTCGGCGGCATGTTGCCACCGGGACTGGGTGGATTGCTTGGATAAATATCTTAGTTTCGAGTTCCGAGTTTCGGGTTTCGAGTTCGAATCCGGGATCGCTGGCTGAATTAACTTGAAACTCAGAACTCGAAACTTGCCATGCTTGAATACGCCGAGCCCGTCACCAAATTAATCGACGAACTGAAACGCCTGCCCAGCATCGGTCACAAGTCTGCGCAGCGACTCGCGTTTCACATCATGCGCACGCCCGACACCGAACTCCAGCGCTTAATAACCGCCATCCTGGAAGTAAAACAGCGCATCGTTCTTTGCTCAATTTGTAACAACCTCACGGACGTCGAGCCTTGTCGCATCTGCGCCTCAACTTCCCGCGATCATTCAGTCATCTGTGTAGTCGAGGAGCCTCATAGTCTCGTGGCCGTTGAAAAAACCCGCAGCTTCAAAGGCGTCTACCACGTGCTTCACGGCAGTCTCTCGCCGATTCGTCACATTGGTCCCAACGAACTTCATCTCGCGAACCTTCTGCCGCGTCTGAAGCCGGAAAACAACGATGGGGTCGAGGTGAGTGAAGTGATCCTGGCAACGAATCCCACCACCGAAGGCGAAGCGACCGCGAATTACATCGGCCGTCTACTCAAACCGCTCGGCCTGCGCGTTACGCGCATCGCGATGGGCATGCCGGTGGGAAGCGATCTGGAATACGTGGATGAAGTGACGATGGATAAGGCGCTCGCGAATCGCCACGAAATCTAGAGAACAACAGAAGGCAGTAAGCAGTAGGCAGTAGGCAGTAGGCAGTAGGCAGTAGGCAGTAGGCAGAAAGCAGAGTACACCCTGGCCGCTTAACATGAACTATTCATTCGAAAGGAGCATCCCATGTTTCGCGGTCATAGAGATCTCAAGGTCTTTCAACTTGCTTATCGTCTTGCTATGGAAATCTTCCATCTCTCAAAGCACTTCCCCAGAGAAGAAGGTTACTCACTAACCGATCAAATTCGGCGTTCCTCTCGGAGCGTTGCTGCAAACCTGGCGGAAGGTTTTCGCAAGCGGCGCTACCCAAACATGCTTGTCAACAAGTTAACGGATTGTGATGGCGAGGCAACTGAGACTCAGGTCTGGTTAGATTTTGCTTTGGATTGCGGCTACATGTCTAAGGAGAATCACGATCATCTGACTAATGGATATGAAGAAGTAGGCCGTATGTTGCAAGGCATGATGGCGAACCCCAGAAGATTCGCCCCATCTAATAAGACTTAAGCGAACTTGGGTTCTGCTTTCTGCCTACTGCCTTCTGCCTACTGCCTTCTGCCTACTGCCTTCTGCTTTTTCCTAGAATCTTACGTGCTCAACCGGCACATCCTTCCGGCAATCACTACACTCGTCGCCTTCGTCGTACAGGTGCGCGTCAAACTCAACCAGTGATCTGATCGGCACGTCGCCGAGTTTATCCTCCGCCGAAGTAAAACGGACGATGGCGCCGCAGCCGATAACGGGCGCGCCCAGTTCCTTCACCAGCGCGGCCGTTTCCTCGATTGCGGCGCCGCTGCGGATGATGTCGTCGACCATGATGCAGGGATTCACCTCGCCTTTGTTTATGTATTGCCGAAACCTGCGCCTATCGCCGTCCTGCTCCGCCCAGTAGATCTGCTCGGCACTCAGTGCATCACGCACGCCGAAAGCTACCGGGATACCACCGGAGCTGGGGCTGATAATCGAGACCTTCGGCAACTGGCTCGAGATGTCGCGATCCACCCGAAACTTTCTGCTCAAGGCTACCGCCAGCACGCGTGCGGTATCGTAATAACGAAAAGCCAGCGGCATTTGAAAGTAGTGTGGTGAATGCTTGCCGTTGGGATAAACGAAGTGCCCTTCGCGAAAAGCGCCCGTGCGCTTCAACATCTGCATGACAGTGTCCGCCGACGGAATCAGATCAACCATTTTTTTCTCCAGAAATGAGGGATGAGTAATGAGTAATGAGTTATGAATGAACGCCGGAGGTAGTCATTCC
>JANMQG010000211.1:0-3892 GCA_031370285.1 Chloracidobacterium sp.
CCGATTTCCTCGAAATCAGTCTTCGAAATTGCCTCCATGGTCAAGCAATTTACAGGAATGAGTATTTTGCTTCTTGCAAAGCAAGGCAAACTCTCCCTGGATGATGAGATTCAAAAACATTTACCGGAAATTCCTCGATATCAGAGCCCAATTACAGTTCGGCATCTCATCCATCATACCAGCGGCATCCGCAGCCAATATGGGTTGGTTGAATTTGCCGGGATGGCGTCTTTCGACTTAACAGATGATGATGTTCTTGGATTGATAGCGCGACAGAAAGAACTCAATCACAAGCCGGAGGAAGAGTTTATTTACACCGATACTGCATACTTTCTCCTGGGACTAATCGTTAAAAAAGTAAGCGGCAAGTCTGTGCACGACTTTGCGGGCGAAAATATTTTCAAGCCGCTTGGTATGACCAATACTAATCTTGAGGTTGACCGAACCTTGGCGGTCAGGAATCGAGCAACCGGCCATCGAGCTAGAAGCAACGGAGGATTCTCTGTTGCCATAACAAAACCCTGGGGCGAGATGGATACCACCGTCGAAGACCTCTTCCTTTGGGATCAAAATTTCTATAACAATAAGTTGGGCGGCGGCGGGACAGATCTAATCAGCGAACAACTTTCAACAGGCAGACTCAACAATGGTGAAAACACACGCTATGCTTTCGGCTTACAGGTCGACGAGTATAAAGGTTTGAAATGGATTGGCCATAACGGTAGCGGTGGTGGTTTCAGGTCTAACATGATTCGCTTCCCTGAACAGAAATTTTCAGTCATGTGTCTTTGTAATGCGGACAACATTAATCCGGTTGAATTAGCTAACCAAGTAGCTGACATTTTCCTGGCAGATCAATTCAAGAAAGGCGCCGGTGTTGTGAACGAAAACGTGGCCGCAGCGGATGCTCCGGACATCATCAGCATCCCTGAGAAAGAGTTAGCCAGCCTGACCGGACTCTACGTTGATCCCATCAGAGAAAGACAACTCCGCTTCTATATGGAGGATGGCAAGCTCCTTTATCGCGCAGGACCGTCGGTGCGCCGGCTTTCACCTCTTAGCCAAAATCGTTTCAAGGTTGTTGGTGTTGGAGCGCCGTTCGGAGTCGAAATGGTTTTTGTACGATCCATTGCCGGCGGGCCTATGCAGGTGAGAGTAATCAGAGGAGGTGAAACAACGACCCTTGACGCAGTTCAGAGTGTGACACCAACATCTGCTCAATTAGCTGAGTTCACCGGAAAATATGTCAGCGATGAGTTAGCGGGCGCAATTCACACGCTAAGCATCAAGGATGGGAAATTGCTTATGCAAATCAGGAACGGCAATACCGTATTCAGTGACAGAGGGCAGGTGTTGGCCGTTACACGGGCGCTTTCGAGTGAAACTCCGAAAGACATTCTGCTGACACCGGCGTTTGCCGATGCTTTTGAATTTGTTGATGAAGGAAGAAGGGTAGTGAGGTTCACGCGAAACCAGCAAAAAGCAGTCTCAGGATTCACGATAAGTAATTCAGTAGTTAGAAGACTGCGCTTCAATAAGTTGTAGCAGTCGCTACTCTCATCGTCGGTCTATCGAGCCTGACAAGTTCATGACAGAGATTGGACAGTCGCTACATGAACAATTTGCAGCGAACTTGCACCCTTTCCGCTCTCCCGTGACACGCGCGGCGACCATGCGCCCTAAGCTTGCGAGCGTAGGTAAAAACTAATCCCGAAGGAGAATGATGATGAAGAGAATCGTAATGCTCGCCACAGTCGTTTTGCTCTTGGCGCTGGGCGCGGGAACGGGCTTAGCGCAGAGTGGCTATGATTTATTTCAAAAGGCGCTGGTCAAAGAGCGCGCGATCGGAGATGTCGAAGAAGCGCTTCGCCTCTATCAGCGTATCGTCAAAGAATTTAGCGGCAATCATGCACTTGCGGCGAAGGCGCAGCTAAGGATGGGATTGTTGTATGACCGGCTTGGTCGAAAAGCTGACGCACAGCGAGCGTATCAAGCTGTCGTGAGTCAGTATGCAGATCAAACGAACGAAGCGCAGCAAGCACGAGCAAAGATCGTCGTCGCGGCCCCACCCAGAAACAATAACGCCAAGACGACAACTGATTTGACTGTCCGGCAGGTTTGGGCAGGTTCTTTCGTCGGGTTTGGCCCCGCGATTTCGCTGGACGGCCGCTATCTTGCATTTCAAGAGAATAATGCTGTGTTCGTCCGAGACCTCCTCACCGGCAAGAATCGCCGACTCGCGGAGGGCGGATCTCCCGAATTCTCACCTGACGGCAAACTGGTGGCGTATAGTCGGCGTAACAGTGGCCGCTACGAGCTGCTGCTCATCGCCCTCGATGGTTCGGCCCCTCGCGTTCTCTATCGCACCGACGAAGGGGCCAGTATCAGCCCCTTCGAGTGGTCGTCGGACGGCAAGCATATTCTGGCGGGGTCGAGAACCCAGAACGGGACCGACCTAAGCCTCCTCGTCTCTGTGGCGGACGGCTCCGTCAATGTCCTCAAGGCGCACGAGTCGTGGGGCACTCCCAGGGGGATAAGCTTGTCCCCCGATGGGCGCTACGTCGTCTATGGCTTCACTGCTCGGAAAGGTTCGGCCGAGCGCGACATCTTCATCCTTGCCACCGATGGGGGTCGTGAGGTTCCGTTGGTCGCTCAAGCGGCTGACGACAGTCATCCAATCTGGACGCCTGATGGCAGGGGCGTCCTCTTTCTCAGTACTCGGGCGGGGAGCACGGGAGCGTGGTTCCTCCGCGTCGTGGACGGAAAGCCTCAAGGAACCCCGGAACTCGTAAAGCGGAATATGGGTTTGGTCGTCCCGATAGGCTTCACCCGGAACAGCTCGTTCTACTACAGTGAGCAACCTGATACAGCCGAGCTCTACACGGCCACGCTCGACCCGACGAGCGGAACAATCACGGGTCAGCCCGCCACGTTCACCCAGCGTCTTGTTACTTCCTCTCAAGGCTCAGTCTGGTCGCCCAACGGGCAGTACCTGGCCTACAGTTCGCGCCGGCTATCGGCCCAGGGCGAAGTCGAGTTGGTCGTGGTTCGCTCGGTCCAAACCGGCGAAGAGTACGAGCTCGCGCCAGCTCTCCGCAACATCTACTTGAACGATTGGTCCGCCGACAGCCGCTTTCTTCTTGTGACGGCCAGGGACAAGGACAGGCGGGGTGGCGCCTACCGTGTCGATGCGCGAACCGGTGACGTCGCTCTGCTAGCTACGACTGGCGCTGGGCAAGACACGGCCAACTGGTTCGCGAACGGGAAATCGATTGTTTTTAGGCGGCAAGACGGCCCCGGAGACCTGCGCATCGTCGTGCGTGATCTCGAGATGGGTTATGAGACCGAGTGGTACCGAGCCCCTGCTTCTTTGGATTTCTATTCCATGGAAGCGTCGGCCGACGGCCGGCACTTGGCGTTCGTGCTGGCAGATCGGAAGAAAGTGGGGGGCTACTCGTTAATGGTCATGACGGCTGCGGGAGAAAAACCTCGCGAGCTGGATCCGCGGCTGAAGGCGTCAGAAGAAGTCGACTACATTCTGGGCTTCACACCGGACGGTCGGCACCTGCTATTCAACTCGTTCGATCGCGAGCAAAAAGGAGCGGGATATAAATTCTGGCGAATTGCCCTGGAAGGCGGCGCCCCGCAGGAGATTCGGCTTCAGATGGGGCGGCCCGTCTACGTAGAACAAATGAATTTCCATCCTGACGGGCAGCAGATTTCCTTCACTGCCTCCTCTTGTTGCGGCACGAACAAGCCTGTCTGGGTGATGGAGAACTTTCTTCCGTCAGTGCAAACAAAGAAAACAGCAGCATTACGGCGATAGTTAAGCTGTGAAACCTGATGCTTTTCTAAATCAGTTTTCAAGGCCCCGCGTCCGGGGCCTTGAGAC
>JANMQG010000222.1:0-11438 GCA_031370285.1 Chloracidobacterium sp.
CCAATGAGCGCTGGGGCGAAGCGCCGCACGCCTTTGTGGTGTTGAAAGCCGGCGCGGCGGCGACTGAAACGGAGCTGCGGGAGTTTGCGCGCGCAAATCTCGCACACTTCAAAGCGCCGCACGGCTTCACGTTCGTGGCAGAATTGCCCAAGACAGCCACCGGCAAAGTCCAGAAGTTTGTGTTGCGCGGCAAACCTGCGAACGCTAAGCAGTGAGACTCGTAATTAAGAATGGGTGCAAGGCGGAGCAGAAAAGTCGAGCGGGAGAGTCTCTCAGGTTGGGAAGGTGGGCTTGCCCCCGCTTCGGCATGACTTTCAAATCCACTCTTATCCGTGTTCATCTGTGGCTGCTTTTTCCGGTAATTCCTTCGCGCGCCAATCGGTTCCTTCATCGATGCGGCGAACGTAGATTGACGAGCCTTCGATGCTTTCCACCCGCACGCGTTCGCCCGCTTCCAAAGCCGACTCCCCTTCAGCCGGGTAAGCCGTCCAGGTAGAACCGAAGACTTTCACGGCGCCTTCCTGCATCGCCCCGCGACTGGAAGAAACCACGGTACCGATTTTCCCCGGCAGCGAGTCGACGCCGGTGCGCAACGAGTCGCCCGTTTTCTCGCGAGAAAAATAGTTGATGAAGATCGTTCGCGAGGCCGCGGTGAGTCCGACGGAAACGAGAGCGAAGATGACAAACTGAATGCCCAGATTGCTAACGCCGAGAATCCCGGCAAGCGCCGCGGCCAGGGCGCCAATGCCGAACCACAATAGAACAAAGCCTGACGTGAAGACTTCGGCCACGATCAGAATCGCGCCGAGGATGCACCACAAGATCCAATAGAAATTGTCCATCCGGGATCAGCCTTTGAGCAGGTTCTTCAAGACAAACCAAATGTTAGCCGGGCGTTCCGCCAGCCGTCTCATGAAGTAAGGATACCAGTGTTTCCCGTAGGGCACATAGACCCTCAGGTTGTAGCCGTCCTGCGCGAGTTGCCGCTGCAGATCGCGCCGAATGCCGTAAAGCATCTGAAACTCGAAGGCCTCCTTGGGAATGCCTTCGCGCTGGGAGAAAGCGAGCGTGGCTTCAATCATCTTCGGATCGTGAGTCGCAATGCCGTGATATGTCCCACTCGATAACAGCAACTGCATCACGCGCACGTAGTTTTCGTCGACGTCCTTCTTGTCCGGAAAAGCGACTTCCGGCGGTTCGTTATAGGCTCCCTTGCAAATGCGAATTCGCGCCGGCAGCTTTGCCAGTTCCTGCGCGTCTGCATAGGTGCGCCGCAGAGACGATTGCAAGACGATGCCTACCTCGTTCAACCCAAACTCAGCGCGCAAGCGTTTGAAAATTTCGATCGTTTGCTGCGTGACGTTTGAGGCTTCCATGTCCACGCGCACAAAATTCCCGCGTCGGGCTGCGTCTGCAACCACGGTGTGCGCATTCTTGTAGGCCAGTTCCGGATCGAGTTCCAACCCAAACTGTGTCAACTTGATCGAGACGTTTGAGTTGATTCCTGTTTCGTCAATGCGGCTGAGAATCTGAAGATACTCTCTTACCTCACCCTCAGCCTCGCCGGGGTTGGCAACCGACTCGTTAAGGTGGTCGAAAGACGCGGAGCAGCCTTCGGCATTCAGCTCTCGAATAAAGGTGACGGCTTCATCGATTGTTTCGCCGGCAACGAACCGGGTCGTTAGCTTCTTAAACAGCCGAAAGCGAGCGGCAAAATCCTTCAGCCCTTCCTGCCGCGAGAGATAGATTAAGGCGCTTCTGCTAAGCATGTAGGTAACTTACGGGCGATACGACGCCAGTATTGAATGCTGTGGTATCCTAAGCACGCACAATCGCAGTACTGCTTCCATCAAGGCGAGTTTTGCGCAATACCGGATCGGTCTGAAGGATACAATCAAATGCGCCAGAAGCTGGTACTTATTTCTTCGCTGGTCGCTGCGATCGTGGGAGCGGGTTCCGCCATCGCGATCATCGTATCGGTCTTCTCATCGCTCCACCCAATTACAACGCCAGGTCTGCTCGTAGTTTCAACCTATCTGCTTCCGGTATTGACGACGCTGCTCGCCTCGATCTTCGTTTATCGCCACACCGCCCGGAGGCGGAGGTTGCAGGCCATCCTAACGGCAATTATCGCCTTGCTGCTAATCATCTTGCTCTTCATCGTCGCTTCGATGGTTACCGCTCGGCGAACCCCAATTCAGCCGCAGCCAAAACCCGCAGAGCGGGTGCGAGCGTAAAGCCTGGGGTGAAGCGAAGCGAAACCCCGGGGTTGTGAAAGATAACAATGCCCAGCGCGCGAAGCGTGCGATAGCTTAGGAGCCGCGCTTTACTCGTGACAAATCGCTGTCCTCCACTTCGATGGGCTCTTCTTTTATCCTCCAACGATCTGGGGTTTCGCTTCGCTCCACCCCAGGTTTAATGCTTTCGCCGCGCTTCGCGGGCTAAATCCTTAATCAGCATCTGTAACGAACGGATTGAGCCCAATTTCTTTCTGCAGTGGGCGCAAGGCGTCAATAACAAAACGAATGTGCTCGTCCAGTTCGACGCCGAGTTCCTCAATTCCCTGCCGAATGTCGTCTCTGTTTACCGAACGCGCAAACGCTTTGTCCTTGAGTTTCTTCTTCACTGATGCAACTTCCAAATCATCGAGACTCTTGTTGGGTCGAACGAGGGCGCACGCCACCAGGAAGCCGCACAGTTCATCAGTGGCGAAGAGCGCGCGGGCCATGGCGGTATCACGCGGTACTCCGGTATACGTTGCATGGCCCATTATGGCGCGAATGAACCGCTCCGAATACCCGCGGCCGCAGAGTATGTTTGCACCGGTAAAGGGATGCTGCTCGGCTGTGGGAAACATTTCGTAGTCGAAATCGTGAAGCAGTCCGACTAGTCCCCATTCGTCCTCGCTGTCCTCAGCGGAGCCATATCGCTTCACGCAGGCGCGCATTGCTGCTTCAACCGCGAGGGCGTGCTTGCGCAAGCTCTCACCCTTCGTATATTCGCATAACAACTCCCAGGCTTCGTTTCGATCAGGCATATTCTCGATGTAAAGAAATCCCAAATGAATGACGAGCGCAAAGACATCTGTCTTACTTTTCTGAGCAAGCAAAACTAGCACGACTGAACGATGGCGAACAAGAGTCGCCAAGGAAGGCTTCGCACATTAGAACCAGCACACGTAGGTGTGCCGCGCGACCCGGTCTGTATTCGTTTGGTCACTCAAGATTCTTGCACAGTGGGTCGACTAATACGGAACCGGGAGCGGTAGCGACCTGGTCAAGCTCTCGAGCATAGGGTTGGACAATTTTATTGAGCGGCAAAAGCGAATCCAAAACGAGGCCGCGAATTCTTGTCGTTGATTGATGATGAAACGTTGACCCGGTCGCTACCGCTCCCGGTTCTGTATTCGTCGACCCAGGGTGTGAGTGGTGATGGTCTCGACGAACATCTTAGCCGCCGCTGGGTGCGCGGTAACCAGGGCGAGCGCGCACGACGGCGCTCTTGCGGGTGGTCGAGACTTTGATCTTGCGATACTGGCCGTCTCGAGTCTTGTTGGCGGGGTAGTAGCTAATGGCGTATTGGGTTCTAAGCTCAGCTGCGATCTTCGCAAAGGCGTCCGGCAAAGAGCCGAGCGTATCGGCCCGCAGCAGTCGCCCCCCTGACTTGTTTGCCAGCTCAGTGAGATAACCATCAGCCGTGAGGTAAAGCTGGTCGAGCATTGCGTCTACCGAATCGCTTTCCCGCCGATTGCCGCGTCCCGAAGGCCCCGTACCGCCCCCGTCGTCACGGGGTTGTCCGGTTGGTCCGGTCGTCGGTGGCAGCCCGCTGGGCGAAGGATAGCCGCCGGCGTCGGGGTCTCGCCGGCGTCGTCCCCTCAATATCTCGGCGGCCGTCGGCAAGCCCAATGGTCCGGTCTTTCTTGGCTGTCCCGTGGTAGGCACCGCATCCGGATCTTCGCTCGGAAAAGTCGGAGGCGTTGTTCCTGGAGGTGTCCTGCGAATAACGCCAATGGTCGGCAGTTGCGGGGTTGGGTCCTCCATTGCTTCGCGAGCGATGCGCTCAGTCTCGGCGCGCGTTTCATAGCGGATCGGATAGACAACCACGCCCTCTTCGTCCAGCCCGTGAAGCGAGCTATCGAAGGTTGCCTGATCGCTGTGAAAATCCACGCCGTCGCTGAAGAGCACGATGGCTTTCCGGCCCTGGATGGTTCTTATGGAAGCGAGCGCCAGCTCAAACGCATCGTATAGCCTGGTTCCCTGCCCGGACGTCGTTCTATTGATCGCGTTCCTCAGCACGGCTCGATCGCTTGTGAAGTCGCTAAGTTCGCGCAGGTCATTATCAAATGAAATAACTTTCACCCGATCGGCGCTCTGCAACTGCTCGACGAAGGTAGCCGCCGCGCGCTTGATCGAACTCAACTTCTCCTCGGTGCTGGCACTCGTATCAAGCAACAACACAACATGAAACGGCGCACTCACTGTGGCAAAGAAAGCTATCTGCTGCTTCTCCCCATTTTCCGCGATGCTGAGCTCTTCCTGACGAAGATCAGAAATGTAGATTCCATCTCTCGTGGTAGCTATGACAGGCACAGTGACCAGGTTGGTATCGATCTTCAGACTCTCGACTTCTTGCTGGTCGTCTTCTTGATTCCTTTGCTGAACGTCGCTGGGCGTTGGTTCGGGTGACGACTTCGGTTCAGGTTTCACTGGCGGTGTGGGCCGCACTTTTGGCTGTGAGGTTGAAGCCGGTCTAACGCCATGCTGACCTTCCACGCGGGTTAACGGCACGCCGGCAATCGCCCCCGCAAACCCGATCGAACAGATTAAGCAGATGCGAAGCAGCAAGTCAGGATTCTCCGGTTAACTACTTGAAAAAGGCGAAGGACTCAGGACGTATCGCTAAGATGTGTGATGTGAGAATAACGGTTGCCATCCTTACAGACAACAGACAGGGAGACACAAACAATTTACGGAACCAGGATCAGCACACAGTCAGCAAGTCAGTAACGCTGCCAGGACCTGCCCCGAGCAGAGAAGCCCTCCATAACTGTCGGGCTACTGCCCCGGACTACGAAGCAAGTTTGCTGGAGTGACGACAGAGCCGATACTTGCGAACATGCGTAACCTACGCCGGGGCAGTAGCCCGACAGTTATGGAGGGCTCCGCAGGCACTCTGTCTACAGGAGCTAGGGGCCGGTGCTCGACTTCACATGCTCGCCTGCCCTTGTAAGGCAATCAGCGCGGCGAGGGCGGCATCTTTCTGATCCTTACGCCACGGTGGACCAACGGACTTACCAAGCGCAGCGATCTTCTGCAACAGGCTGCTCGCTGTAGTCAACAGCGCCGCTTCGGCGTGCTCGAGTAAGAGCTTTTCCGGGAGCGTCACCAGCCTCAAGTCGCAAAAGTCTGCGGCCTCAGCCAGAACCTCTCGGAACAAAACGCCCTCAGCCTTGTGCATGCGAAAATGCACCGCCAGGATTTCAGCGACGCTCCAGTTTGGCATCGGATCACCGACCAGCAGTCCGCAACCTTGAGTTTCGAAACCGCTTTCACGCGTGCGCTTCACGGCTGCCCGCAGCTCCCGGAGGGCGATCCGCCTGGCGGCTCCGACACCGCGTTTCACAACTTTTCCAGCCTCAGTTGGCCGCAACTCTTCCGCAGCATGATACGGCTGTTTCGCCCACTGCTTGTCTGCGTCTTCAACCAGTTCCAGGCGGCTCCGCTCCAATACCTGTAGCTCACCGTCGCGTATGCCGAGAACGACGAGCGCGGCCCAACCTGAGTGCGCTTTCAATCCGAAAGCCGCTGTCGCAACGTCTGTTCTCCTATGCGGGTTTCGTTTCACTTTCCATCGTCGAGCAGGATCATTTTCTGCCTTTGCGCTCAATCTCCTTGCCGGTACTCGCGAATTTTTGAACAGTATCACAGCTTCTCCCAAAGAGAGCGATCCTTTCAACCCGGATACTAGCGCGAAATCGGCAGCGTCTTAATTCGAGCCTTAGCGCTTTCGCCAGTCAGTTGGTAAGGCGATTCACGAAGTAACACGAATTTTCACGAAGTAGGTTAGTGTTGCTTAGTGTACTTTGGTGGATCGTCTGCTTACGTTTTTACATTAGGACGCTACCGCGAAGAACCGCTTCCTTGCCGCGCCCTTAGTCATCAACTAGAATTGCCTGCGTCGCGTTGCTTTACTATTCTTGACCAAATGAGATCGCTATTGCTGGCCGTCCTGGCCGCTTATGTAGTTTCCGCGATACATGCAGTGCTGGCGTTTCTCAATAAACGTCGCGCGCTGCAGCGAGTCTCTGAATGGGCAATGGCCGCCGGCTTCGTGCTGCATACGGCGGCGCTGATTGCTGACTGGGCGATCGACGGCCACTACCCACTGTTCTACCGCCGCGAGACGCTCTCCTTCCTGGCTTGGACGCTTGTCGCCAGCTATGGACTCGTCCTTTACCGTTACCGGGCGCGACCGCTGGGCGCCGTCACCTTGCCGCTGGTTTCTCTTCTCATTTTCATCGCGGTCATTATCAGCTCAGCGGCGCCTGATCAAGCTGAGGCGAGCATCCTGTCAGCCACCTGGCTTTTTCCGGTACATACCACGCTGCTCCTGTTTGCTTACGCAGCATTCTTCGTGGTCTTCCTGGCTAGCATCATGTATCTCCTGCAAGAGCGCGAGCTGAAACTGAAAACTTTCAGCGCCATCTTCCATCGCCTTCCCTCCCTGACTACTGTGAACGAAATCGCCACCAGCTCGGCAGCGATCGGTCTCACGTTACTAACCGTCGGCATAGCCACCGGCATGGTCTGGGCGTCGTCACGCGATGGCCGTTTGTGGCACAATGATCCCAAGGAGATATTTGCAGCTCTCACGTGGTTGCTTTACGTGTTGCTGATTCTTTACCGTTCAACTTCCAGTTGGCGCGGACGCGAGGCAGCCTGGATGGGAGTGGCAGGGTTCGTACTGGTCCTGCTGACATTTTTCGCCACGCGGCTCATGGGGGGCTATCACGTTTTCGGCTGAGGCACTTGCCTCCGCTTCATGAGTTAAGATTTCGCAATGTCTATTGTTTTAGTAGGAATCAATCACAAGTCCGCGCCGGTGGAAGTGCGCGAGCGTCTCGCGTTTACGGAAGATGCGTGCGCCACGGGCCTGCGCACCCTCGTTGATGGAGACGTCGTTAGAGAAGGCTTGATTGTTTCCACCTGCAATCGCGTGGAAGTACTTGCTGAGACCGCCAGTGAGCGACTGAACGACACCATCGAGCGAGTGAACCAATTCTTAAGCAGAACGGATTCTCTTCCGCGTTCGCTTTTCGAGACACATCTCTACCAACACACGGACGACGAGGCAGTCCGTCATCTCTTCCGCGTAACCTCGTCGCTTGATTCAATGGTTGTCGGTGAACCGCAGGTGTTGGGCCAGGTGCGCCGGGCTTACTCGATCGCGCTGGAAGCCGGTACCGCCGGACGAATACTAAACCGCCTCGTTCATCACGCCTTCCGCGTGGCGAAGCGAGTACGCACTGAAACAGGCATCGGCGCGAACGCCGTTTCGATTAGCTACATGGCCGTGGAACTCGGCAAGAAAATCTTCAACTCTTTGGAGGGACAAACGGCGCTCTTGATCGGCGCGGGCGAGATGGCCGAGCTTTCCGCGCGTCACCTTATCAACGCGGGCGTTTCGCGCGTGTTGCTCGCCAACCGAACTGAAGAGCGGGCTGAACGCCTGGCCAGCGAACTCGGTGGAGAAACGATTAACTTTGAAGACCTCTCCACCTACCTGGCGGACGCTGACATTATCATTTGTTCGACGGCGGCAGATCAGTATTTGATTACCGAACAGATGGCCCGCGAGGCGCTCAGCAAGCGACGAAACCGCCCTTCGTTCTTCATCGACATCAGCGTTCCTCGCAATATCGATCCAGCGGTTGGCAAGCTTCCCAACGTTTTTGTTTTTGACATAGACGATCTTGAGTCGGTGATTTCGTCGAACATTCGTGAGCGTGAACGTGAAGCGGAACGCGCCGAGTTAATAGTTGAATCTGAGATTATGCAGTTTCAGCAAACCCTTCGCGTGTTGGACATTGGCCCCACGATTGGCTCCCTGCGAAACAAGCTGCAAAACATCGCCAAAGTAGAACTAACACGACAGCGAAATCGCCTGGGCCCGCTGACCGGTGAGCAGGAAACTGCGATTGAAGCTTTGTTAGTGTCCACTGTTAACAAGATTTCCCATCCGCTGTTGAGCCACATGCGACGCTCATATGAAGCCAGTGATGCTGAAACCATCCAGGCGTGGCGCGATATCTTTGGCCTCGAAGAATAGCTGCGGCCCGCGGAATCCACTCATGAAAGACCATCTCGTAATCGGCTCTCGTGGTTCGAAGCTTGCGCTCACTCAAGCCGGCATGGTCAAGGCTGAGCTTGAGCTGCTCGAGCCTTCCCTGGCCGTACGTATCGAAATCATTAAGACTTCTGGTGACGCGAGCACTGATCCACTTTCAATTATCGGCGGCAAGGGAGTGTTCACGAAGGAACTCGAAGAAGCGTTGCTCGTTGCGCGTATTGATATCGCTGTTCATTCCTTGAAAGATCTGCCGACGATAATTCCAGCCGGATTGATCATCGCGGCAATTTGCAAACGCGAAGATCCCCGCGATGCGCTCGTGTTGAATCCGAAGCTACGCGGCTTGCAGGCGACCATTCGATCGTTACCGCGGGGTGCCACTGTAGGGACTTCGAGCCCGCGACGGCTGGCCCAGTTGAAATACCTGCGCGACGATCTGGTTATTAAAGACCTTCGCGGAAACGTAGACACTCGCCTGCGCAAGCTTGATGAAGGCCAATATGATGCGCTGGTGCTCGCTTGCGCCGGTCTGCGTCGGCTGGGAATGGAAGACCGGATAAGCGCGGCATTGCCGGCTGCTGAAATGCTTCCCGCAGTCGGGCAGGGAGCACTTGCGATCGAAACCCGCGGGGGCGACGAAATCACGATTGCCGCAGTCAGCAAACTTGATCACAAATTTACCAGACTGGCCTGCACTGCTGAACGAGCCCTCCTTCGCAGTCTGGGAGGCGGTTGTCTGTTGCCGATTGCAGCGTATGCAGTAGTGCGCGAAAAACGTATCCGGCTCAATGGGCTGGTAGCGGATTCGCAGGGGCGACGAATTGTTAGAGCGCGTATTTCCGGCGGACTAGATGAAGCAGAGCAACTCGGCTCTGAGTTGGGTGAGCGACTTTTGGGACAAGGTGCAAATGAGCTGTTGGGTTTGGCCTGACGACGATTACTCAATGATCGGTTCCAAAGTGTCAGAAAACAAAACGTCGACGAACTCTCAACCGCTTGCGGGCCGAACCGTTGTGATTACCCGGGCCCAGAATCAAGCGGACGAGTTTGTTACGGAACTCGAACGCTATGGCGCGGAGGTAGTTCTCTGTCCAACCATAGAGATTCGGGAACTCGAAAGTTACGAACGCCTGGATGAAGCCATCGCGCATCTCTATGGTTACGATTGGCTTATTTTTACGAGCGTGAATGGGGTCGAATATTTTTTCAAGCGACTCAAGGCGCGCGATCGCGACGTGAGCGATCTGGACGAACTTAAAGTCTGCGCTATCGGTGAAGCGACTGCGGACAGACTGCGCGATCTCCATGTTCACGTGGATGTGATACCCGACGAGTTTAAAGCCGAAGGAGTCTTTAGCGCGCTTGAACGCTTCGTCGGTGGAGCGCTGCGAGGTCTGAACGTGTTGATCCCGCGCGCGTCGGTCGCCAGGGATTACCTGCCAAAGGCGCTGGAACAGGTCGGCGCTCGCGTGGACGTCGTTCCTGCATATCGCACGGCGCTTCCCGCAGACCTCGATCGCGGACGGGTCGCGGCTATGCTTTCCGGGAGCGCTGACTGCATCGCGTTCACGAGCTCTTCAACTGTCAGAAACCTGGCCCGGCTTTTCGATACGCAGGACTTGAGTGGAGCGCTCCAAGGAGTTGTCATCGCCTGTATCGGCGACATCACCGCGACGACTGCGGCAGACTATGGACTGCGAGTGAAAATCCAACCACAACAATTTACCGTTCCCTCGCTCGCTCGCGCAATTGCCGAGTATTTTTCTGCCAACGAGAATTAGCCGGCGTGTTATTGTCAGATGTGGCAAGAGCTGCTGAACGCGCACAAACCCCTATGTCAACCGAACCCCAGCCCCCGGAACTCAGCGAAGCAAAACGTGAGATCGAAGTCCTGCGCCGGCAACTTCTGGATCGTGGCGCTTTTGGCGAGTTGGTGGGAAATTCCGCGGCGATGCGCGAGGTATATTCTCTTCTCGAACAGGTCGCCTCCTCATCTGCTTCTGTTTTGATCACCGGCGAATCGGGAACTGGAAAGGAACTCGTCGCCCGTACGATCCATCAGCTCAGCCCCAGACGGGATAAGCCATTCATCGGCATAAACTGCTCCGCGATCCCTGAAAGCTTGATGGAGTCTGAACTCTTTGGACACGAAAAAGGCGCCTTCACCGGTGCGGCATCGAGGCGGGCAGGATGTTTTGAGTTAGCCGAAGGCGGCACCTTGCTGCTGGATGAAATCGCTGAGATGCCACCCCTTTTGCAATCCAAGCTACTGCGCGTGATCGAAGAGCGCTCGATTCGTCGTTTGGGAAGCCGCAAAGAAGTTGCGGTTGACGTTCGCCTGCTGGCGGCGACCAACCAGGATCCGCAAACCGCCGTGACCAAAGGAACCTTGCGCGAAGATCTGCTTTACCGCATCAACGTCTTTCGCATTCACCTCCCATCACTGAAGGACCGCAAGGAGGATATTCCCCTGCTGGCCCAGTATCTGGTTACCAGCCTGGCGCAGAAACACGTAAGGCCCGCACGCTTTCTGAGTCCCGCCGCGCTTTCTGCTTTACAGTTTCACGCCTGGCCCGGCAACGTTCGCGAATTGCGTAACGTGATCGAGCGAGCGGTGGTCATTTGCTCCAGCGAACAGGTAGAACGACATCACTTCGCGCCCTATCCCATCGACCAGCGCGAGCGGCTTAGAGAGGAAGACACAATAACGTTTCCGGTGGGTACGCCCATCGAAGAAGTTGAACGCCAGATGATCATTCGTACGCTTAAGAAGACTAAGAACAATAAGACGCGCGCCGCGGAGCTATTGGGGATTAGTCTCAAGACGCTTCACAACAAACTGAACTTGTATCGCGAACGCGGCCAGCTCGACGATGAATGAAGTAATGAGCAGTGTCGGGTAAACAAAGTCAGAACCGGGAGTGGTAGCGACCGGGTTCAGATCCCATATATTCAAGCGTCGTTGATGAATTCAAGAGTCAGCGGGCGGGCAGCATCACCCGGTCGCTACGCTATATATTAAAGGGCGCCCCAGCGGGGGTAGCGTGGAGTTGTTAGAATACATAAAGTAGAAAACCGAAGGAGAGCCC
>JANMQG010000013.1:0-3306 GCA_031370285.1 Chloracidobacterium sp.
TGCACGTTCCCCTGTCAACGCTTCGCCTAATGGATTGCTCCATGCGACGCATGACTCAGGGCCGTTATGATTGGCTAGACCTTTAACGTATGACTCTTTCATTCACTACAACCTGCCGGTTTATCCCGGCGCACAAGGAGAACACTATGCTCAAGAAATCCATGTCCTTCGCGCTCGCAATCGCACTCGCCTGCGCCCTCGGCGGAACCTCCGCCCTTGCCAACACTCCCTCCGATCCTGAGCCCAAAACTATGGGGACAGAGACTCCATCGAAATCCGTCCCTGCCACTAAAAACGAAGCAAAGCCAAATGAAAAGCTGAGAGCAGATATGCTTAAGCTCGTAGCTGATGCCAAAGCAGGCAAGATGACGCGGGCCGACCGTCCGCAGATGCAACCCGCCAAAAGCAACAACCTCTCCAAGAGGACAAAGATTGCGATTGGCGTGGGAATCGCGGTAGCCGTGGTCGCCGTCGTGCTAATTGCCAGATCGCCTATTCTTAATGATGGCCGCTGATGTTTGAACCGGGGCGCGGCGTGATGCGTGCGCCCCGTGAAGAGTCGGCGAGCCGGGGGCGGTCGAGGTTAACAAACCTCGGGTGACGGGCTCGGCTTTCGGAACCACGCGAAGGCTAATTCCTGGGACCAATCAAACCTGTCTCTGACAAAAAGTATCTATGATGAGAGGCTGCAAAATTCGAACGCTGGCGTTGGCGGTTGCCGTCTCTTTACAAATTCCGGCAACTCTTGGATGTGGTGGGCATCGTGTACCCGACCTCTCAAAGGTCTTCGCGGCTGCGAGGGCAGAAACGGGGAAGCGGCCCATTATTTTGGTGCCCGGGATTCTTAACATGGCACTGGTTAACTCGAAGACTCGGGAGACCGTATGGCCCAGCGCGTTTCGTTCAGACGACGATGAGCTAAACCTTCCAATCACCGGCGATCCGCTGAACAGCCATGACAACCTGATTGCTACTAAGGCAATTGAATCAGCTCGCTTCCTACCGCTGACGCCAAGGGTCAATATTCTTGGGGATCTTCTCGAGGCTCTCCAGACATACGCAGGTTACAAGAAAGGAAACTGGGATAATCCCGCTCCCGATGGCGACCACGATACCTTTTACACTTTTGTTTATGACTGGCGGCGTGACAACGTGCAGATAGCACAACAGTTGATTGAACGCATTACTTTACTTAAGAGCAAACTGAACAAGCCCGAGTTACGCTTCAATATCGTAGCTATTTCAATGGGCGGTTTAATCGCGCGTTATGCGGCTATGTATGGCGCTGCTGAATTACCGGCGAATGGCATTGCGCCGGTTGTAACCTGGGCCGGCGCGGTGCATATCGAAAAGATATTCATGTTTGGCGTGGCGAACGAAGGCTCGATGGAAGCCTTTGCCACCGTGCTCGACGGCTATTCTATTACCGAAGGCGCTAACAAGCGCCGGCGATTGTTACATAAGCTGTCTCGTGAAGATGCCTTCACCGCGTTGGCGGTTTTCCAGTTGATGCCACACAGGCAGACGGCGCGTTTCCTAGACCAGGACCTTAAGCCCCTCGAGATTGATCTTTATGATCTGGCAAACTGGAAATTGTATGGTTGGTCAATAGCGTACGATGCGGAATTCAGAATGCGGTTCGCGAAAAGAAAGACTTTAGACGAGACGGCCAACAATCATTCAGCGGCTTGCGTTCTGGAGGCCCACCTTGCCGCGACCCTTGAAAGGACCAGGCTCTTCCATCAAGCGCTCGACACGCCAGTGGAGGGGCCATCCCCGGTCTCGTTGCTTGCGTTTGCAGGTGACTGTGATGAAACCCTCGCTGCGCCGATCGTCTATCACGATAAGAAGAAGAATCGTTGGGTGACCGTGACTTCGCCCAGAGACCTGCGCGCTTCAGATGGACACAAAATCAGTAGCGAGGAGGTTAAGCGTGCGATGTATCTACCCGGGGACGGACGCGTCACGCGGGCCTCTGTTATGGGTGAAAACATAATAGGCCGGAACGCTCAGTCACTTTATCAGCAGTCGCTGCCAATCGTTCATACGTTCTTTGCCTGTGGCGGACACGGGAGTCTGCACAACAATCGGACTCTCCAGGATAACGCCCTTTCGATGTTGGTTCACACAGCCGTCAAGTAGCACAGAGGTCAATGCGAGTTATCCCAATCACTCTGTATTTAACTATGTAATAGCTCGAATTCCGGGCAGATCGTCTGTATTTACAAGCAACTCGGTATTGACAGTACTGCTTGCTGAGATTACGCTGGGCGCGATTTCTGAAGCAAAGCCTGATCCTCGCTAACCAATCAGGGCGATCCACCGAGTGCGATTACTCAAGCGCTTCATGCGGCACCGGACCCGCGTTTTGGATCATGGGCACAACGGATAAGGAGAATGGGTTATGGGTAAGGTCGTACTGGTAAACCCGGCAAACGCAACCGTAGGCTACAGCGTGATAACACCCCGATGGCTCTTTGTCCTCGCTGGTGCAACGCCCACGGAGTTTGCTGGTGACCCGGTAATCGTCGATGTCCCGGTTACGGCTTTTGATCCTGAAAATGTAGGTCCGGGTGACATCGTCGGCGTCGGCATCCACACCGGAAATTGCCGGCCTGGCTATCGCGTGGTGCGTGAGGCAAAGAAGCGCGGAGCAACTGTGATCGTCGGCGGCGTTCACGGGACCATCTTCCCGGAAGAGCCGCTGGAAATGGGTGCCGATGCAGTTGTTAAGGGAAACGCTGATCTCATTTGGAAAGACATCTTAGAGGACGCTCATTTGGGCCGGTTGAAACGGGTTTATGACGGCGGGCGTGTGCCCGGAGAGCTGATGGTGAAAGCGCGCTGGGATCTACTGGATCCAAATAAATATTTGATGGGGTGTATCCAGACCGTAGCGGGCTGTCCTGAAAATTGCAGCTTTTGTTCGGTGTGGGTGACTGATGGCCGCACGCCGCGCTTGCACCTCAATGATCAGATCATCGAGGAAGCAAACGAACTTTATGGGATGGGTTTCCGTTACGTCTTTTTCTCTGATGACAACTTTACCCCGGCTACGCTGGCGCGCATCGCCAGAGAAACAAACCCGCAAACTCGAGCCAACCTCGAACGTGTACGAGAAGATCGACTCAAACTATTCGATGAGTACGACAAGGCCGGTCCTCCCGCGCTCTATGGTTTTACCCAGATGACCTCAGAATGTCACACTGACGAGGAATACATGGACGCGATGTACAGCAAGATGCGCCTGCGCGGGGCCCTGATTGGAGTGGAGTCGTTCACTGAAGAAGGGTTAAAGAACGTAAA
>JANMQG010000038.1:0-40693 GCA_031370285.1 Chloracidobacterium sp.
GAGAACAGCGGCTCGAGTTGGTCGCAAACAAACGGCTATGATCGTTACGGCAATCGCTGGATCGATTTGGGTGGCGGCAGTCAGAGTCTTTACTTCAACACAAATAACCGGATAACTAACAGCGGCTATAGTTACGATACAGCAGGCAATCTGCTCAACGACGGAGTGCATAGTTACACGTTCGATGCTGAGAACAAGATCAGCAAGGTCGATAACGTTTCCGCCTACGTTTATGATGGTGACGGGCAGCGCGTGCGCAAACTGGTTGGCGAGAATCTCCGGTTTGTTTATGGCATCGGGGGCCAGATGATCGCGGAGTTCGACGGTTCAAATGGGAGCCTCAAGAAAGAATACATCCCGGGCTCTGGCAGCTTAATTACAATTGAGCCAACAGCCTTGAATGCAAACGGAACGCGCTACACGACTTCTGATCATCTCGGCTCGCCCCGCTTAGTCACCAACTCAAGCTCGGGAGTGGTTAGCCGCCACGATTACAAGCCGTTTGGTGAAGAGCTTGGCTCAGGCATTGGCGGCAGAACCACCGGAATGGGCTTCGGCACCGCAGATGGCATACGTCAGAAGTTCACCTCAAAAGAACGGGACATTGAAACCGGACTGGATTACTTCCTTGCTAGATATTACTCGTCAACCCAAGGAAGGTTCACTTCTCCAGATGAATTCACTGGCGGACCCGACGAACTCTACTACTTCGCAGAGGACGCATCAGCGAACCCAACCTTCTATGCTGATTTGAGAAAACCGCAATCGCTTAACAAGTATCAATACGCGTTCAACAATCCGTTGCGCTTCATAGACACGGACGGTCACGATGCTGACGAGACTGATCCTGATCCTGATCCTCCACAAGGACAGGATGTCAGACGTATAGGCTTTCCGAGAGGTCCGGGGCCAACGCCAGCTGAAGCGCAACAAACAGTCGAGGCTGTGAAGAAGGCCGCAGAAGCGGTCGACGAGGTGCTTTATCGCATATCGCAAATAATTGGAACTGCACCCCCAGGAGCGATCGATCCGATCGTTACGGCACCAACAATCCCAACGCCGGCTCCGCAGGTGCAGCCAATGCCACCGCCCGCTCCGATTACGTACAACAAGCCCAAGAAACAGTCTACTGGCAAGAATAAGGACCATCCTAAACAGACCGAACGCCCGGGGGCGCCGAATAAGCAGCCGCCCGGGTATAGACCCTTTAGACGGCCTCCCCCAAAGCCAAAGCCACCTCCCAAACCGCCCAAGCCAAAGGTGGAACCGAAGCCCGAAATTGGACCCGATGGAAATCCAGTAGCTCCCCGAGATCCACCGCGGCCGTAGATTGCTGTGACGAATAATAGTTCCTGAGAACTATCATTTAAGCGAAAGGTATGTATGGATACACTAGACGACCCATGGGAAATTGGTCAGGATTTTTTCTATGGAATTGGGAGACGAAAGAGTTACCGACGAGCGTTTCCCTACTTGCTAAAAGCTGCCAAGCTTAATCATCCGCATTGTCAGAATCTTGTCGGGTACTGTTATTCTCTTGGGTTAGGTGTGGAGAAAGATATTTCGTTGGCGTTGTATTGGTATAGGTATGCGGCGTCTAACGATGATCCCGAAGCTCTGGGAAATCTCGCAACTTACTATAAGAAGGGAAAGGGGGTTAAGGCCAGCCCGAGGAAAGCGTTCTCGCTGTACAAAAGAGGTGCCGAACTTGGTGATGCTTGGGCACAATGCAGTTTGGGAGTCGCATACTTTGAAGGCGTAGGTACAAAGCGAGATCCAAGCGAAGCAGTCAGATGGACACGCAAAGCAGCACGACAAGGAGATGACACAGCACAGTACAATCTGGGCCAAGCCTACCTCGATGGGGAGGGTGTGCGGAAAAATCAGAAGTACGCGCGCGCCTGGCTGAGCAAAGCCGCGAAGCAAGGTCATAAAAAGGCAGCAGCAGCGTTGAAATCACTGGAGCGCCAGATGTGACTCATTTCCAGTGTTTTCTCTTCTCTTTCAGGGTTTTGAAGATCGGCCACTTTCGCACCTGTGCGTGCGCGCGGGCTGTCACTACCCGTTCTTAACTCAAAAAGAACGGGACATCGAAACCGGTCTTGACTATTTCCTTGCTAGATACTATTCCAGCAACCAGGGTCGCTTCACTAGTGCCGATAATGTGGCTGGACGACGCTCAGATCCCCAGTCGCTGAATCTCTACGCATCCGTTCTAAACAATCCTTTAGCCTACACGGACCCGACTGGCCACATGGCTGAGCCGGGATCTTATAGCCCGGTCCGATGCTTCCTATCTGGAGGAATGGGATGCAATGGCGAACCGATGTCACAGACAGGCCAAGGGCGACCCGGCACCACAAAACCCCAGGTGCCTGAGGGATGGGAAATCCGAGCAGACGGTAGCCTTGCCAGGAAAGGCGCCCAAGAAGTGTTGGGAGACGTTACTGTCAAAGCAGCAAAGCGCGGGATCCTTAGGCGAGCATTTAGCTTTCTGGGACGACATCTGGGGTGGGCCGGCGGTCCCGTTGTGGGAGCTGCCATCGAGTTCGGCGCCGAAATGGCAGATCCTCAACTGCCTGGAGGAGTTACCGGTGGGGGAGATGCTGACTTAGGGCCCGCGAGTATGCCCTGGATGACGCCAAAAATTCAGGGGACATTTGCAGGGAACGTATTCAACCCTCATCGCCTGGAACTTGACAACACTTTCTACAGATACTTTGGTCCGACTCCAATGGTGGCGGGAGAAGGCGTGGGTTATTTCTCCACTCAGATCTTCTCGAACTCAAAAGATGCCGTGATGATTTGGCGCTAGCGTTTGGCAGCAGGGCGGAACAGGTTGTTAGCGTCACGGTCCCTGCCGGTACCATAGTCGCTATAGGACAAGCAAAGGGCCAATCACCTGTAGATAAGTATCCCGGTGGTGGAAGTCAGGTGGTTATTGGGAACCCTCGAGATCCAAGGATAAAATATAGCACTCCTCGTCGTCTTCATTAGCGGAGGATCACTGTCATGGATGAACAAATCGAAGGTCTTGTGAGTTTGCTGGATCAAGCCCTTGAGCTAGCTCGGAAAAGGCTGAAGGCAAAACGCGCAGGGCAGAATGACTCGGTATCGAAAGAGGGATTGGAGCAAATAATTTCCGCACTTCAATACAGGAGGGACGAAGCGGTTAACATTGGCTTTGAAGTCTCCAAGGTAGAAACAAGTCTGGGGTTGGCTCGCACGGCGCTTGAATATGATAAACAGGATTCTGCGCTCTTAGAGAAGATCGGTGAGATTGAAACATACTTCACCCAGCATTTCGTGCGAGTGTCGACGAGCTAAAAATGCAATAGCATCTTGCTCTCAATTAAATCTTCAGGCAACGGGCCCCAGGCGCGAGAGTCATTTGAATTGTCTCGGTTGTCGCCCATTACATACCATTTGCCCGATGGTATTCGTTCCGGATTGGCATTGTGCAGAAAGCGATTCAACTGAGCGTCAACATAATTCTCCGCGAGGTAATTCCCATTGATGAAAACCCTACCATCCTTTATTTCGATTACTTCACCGGGTAAACCGACAACGCGTTTGACGAAGCTTTTCGAAGGTTCGAATGGATATCGAAAGATCACAATGTCACCTCGGCGAAGTTGTTCGATTCGTTTCGTAACGAGTATTCGATCGCCATCGTGGAGGGTCGGCTCCATGTCTTTCCCTTGAAACCTTCGCAATTGAAGTGATGGGACAGCACTTAGAAAAAAAACCGACGTAACGATGATGATTATGCCGCTCGTAACAAGTAGGATCAGTTTGACGTAGGATCGTCGCATGACTTTGGACTCCACTTCTGATTCCGAACGCGCCCAGCACTGTTTCATACTATACCTCGTCACCCTCTCATCTTTGATAGCCAGCTCTCGCGCGCAGGCGCCCATCATCAATCACTACAGCAACAATTGCTGGGGCATGTGCGGCGGCTCAAACAGCACCACCGCCATGACCGACAACAACGGCAACTTGAAGAAGCAGGAAACCTACATTCCGAATGATGAGCAGGTGTCGAGCTACGCCACCTGGTGGCAGCGCTATGACTATGACAATCTCAATCGCCTGACACAGGTGACTGAGCTATCGGGTAGCACGCCGCTTTGGCAGCAGGCCTATACGATGGATCGTTACGGCAACCGCACCATTGACTACAACAACACTTCGGCGAGTATGCCGCGGCCGCAATTTGGCGTGGACACCAGCACGAATCGTCTGACCGCGCCCAACGGCTACACGATGTCTTACGATGCGGCCGGCAATCTCACCAACGACACCTATACCGGTCAGGGTCAGCGCACTTACGATGCTGAGAATCACATGACGCAGGCACAAGGATCGCCCAATAGTCAGTGGCAAACCTATGCGTACGATGCCAGCGGCCAACGGGTGCGACGCACCATGAATGGCGTGGAGACGTGGGGTATCTATGGACTTGGCGGCGAACTGCTGGCTGAGTACGCGGCGAATGCGGCGGCCACAGCGCCGCAGCCGGATATGAGACGCGATTACAAAATACACGGACGCTTTCAGGGCGAATGACCTTTATCATCGCGGCTACGTTTTCGCAGCGGCCGACATGATTGCAGACAATGCAACGCTTCAATACGACTCTACTTCCAGTGTGACGTTTCAGCGCAAGTAACTGGGCTCGCCGAGGACAATCCTACTTCGATCGGTTCTGAGCCGAACTCAGGTGGTGGGGAAGCCAGCCTCGGACCCGGATCCCGATGACAAATGAGAAATGGAAAATGGAAACCGGCCGTTGACTCTCGGCTCGGACCGTCAGCCGTATCGATCAGCGTTTCGCAACCTTCCGACTAATAGCTTCGTCTTCGACTTCACCGGCTTTGTTTATGGGGACGTCTGACGCCTGGCGGTAGGTTATGCCGCGCTCCTCGGTGTCGATGCTGATGTCGGTTGCGGGCAACGCACTAAGAGGTCCGGACACTTGCGGAGGATTAAAACCAGGATAGTCGATGCGAGCATGGTAGATCGCGGTCAAGGCGCTGATCATCGCTTCGCGAATTCTGGTGATCTCCTGGAGAGTCAAATCGCATTCATCGAGCTGACCGTCACTAATCACCGCGTCGACAATCTTAACTACGATAATGCGAATGTTCTCCGGATCGGGCCGCGCCAGCGAGCGCGCCGCTGCTTCGCAGGAATCCGCCAGCATCATTATTGCTGCCTCTTTGAATTGCGGCTTCGGACCAGGATAGCGAAAATCCTTCTCGTCAACTACTTCACCGGGATTGGCCAGACTCTGTGCCTTGCGTAGAAAGAAATGCAAGGTGCGCGTGCCATGATGCTGGGGAATAAAGTCAGAAATTTTCTTCGGCAGACTGATTTCGTTGGCGAGCTTCTGGCCGTAGGTGACGTGGCTGATGATAATCCTGGCACTCTGCGACGGGCGCATATGATCGTGAGGGTTCTCACCCTGCTGGTTTTCAACAAAGTACTCCGGTGCGGCAACTTTCCCGATATCGTGGTAGAGCGCCCCGATGCGCGCCAGCAGCGGATTCGCGTCTACCGCGCGGCAAGCGTCTTCGGCTAGTTGTCCTACTGCATGTGAATGCTGGTTGGTACCGGGCGCTCGCAATGCCAACTGGCCCAGCACCGGTAAATCCGCATTCGAAAGTTCGAGCAGCTTCACGTCGGTAAGGATACCGAACAGCGATTCGTTAACGGGTAAGCCACCAGCCGCAAAGATCGCCGTCAACAAACCGCCGACAAAACCGCAGCCGGCGGCCAGTAGCACCGCATTCAGCGTGAATGGTTGTTCAGCATAAGCAATTAGCGCGAGGGCCATCACGGCATTAACCACGCCCACCAACAGGCCGGCCAGCGTAACGGATTGTCGCTCGCGATATCGACCGATCCCGTAAACGGCAGCTGCACATGAAATCATGGCAAACAGCGACTGTTGTATTCCGGTTGGCGCCAGCATGCCGGCGAATAATGCGCTGACGATGCCGGTCAGAAACGCCAGTTGCGTGTCTACCAGCATGACGACCAACAACGAAGCTGCCGCAAAGGGAATTGCAAAGTTCCAAAGGGTAGGATCATTGAAGGGCGCGGTCTTCATGCCGTTCGCTACGCTGTCGCTGAGCGTAAAGCCGACGCGCATGAACGCAGTCTCGACAACTATTGCGGAACCCACGAGCGCGAACGCCCGTCGCTTCGAAAGCGACAGCACAGACACCGTGCTGCGGTGTTCAGTAAACTTCCACACCGCCCAGTAAACTGCTGAGATTATCAACAGCAGGCCGAGCAGATTTTGCCATGGCCGCCCCGCATGCCCGGTGGCCCTCAAAGCCGCAAGCTGGGCCAGCATCGCCGGCGTAACCGTGTCTCCTTCTCGCGCGATCATCTGATTTCGTTTGAGCGAGATTGTTACTGCCGGAATCTTATCGGCCTCTGCTTCTCGTGCGGTCGCGGTCGCTGTCTGGTCAAGGATCACGTTAGGGCGCAGTAGCGGAACTATTGCCGCAACCAGAGCTGATTTTTGTTCCTGAGACCATCCGGTTAGGCTGAGGACTTTCAGTTCCAGTTCCTGTCGCGCCGCGCTCAGCGCGAGCATCCGCGTTCGTGGCGCCGGCATGATCATTTGTCCGGAGGGGTTACGAACATCAACCAATACGACTTCCTGATTCAGGCGGTCAGCTTCAGCATCATCGTAAATGTACTTATCGCCGGTCTCGCGAATCATCGCTGCCAGTCGATTCAAATCCTCTTCGTTGAAGTTGTGAGCAACAAGCGCGCGCGCGACGCCGGCTCCGCCGTCGCCACTCCAGGTTGAAGGTTTACCCGGCGTCTTTGCTCCAGTCCGGCTCTTCAGATCTTCCCAGGCGGCGCGAAAACTCCGCGCCGAACTTTCGCCGCGAGTGGAGTCAAAATTAAAGATTGGCCGCGTGGCCTGGCGTGCCGCATTGCGGCGCCGCCCTGTTTCAACGATGTCGAAACCGTTGACGTCCGAGCGGGCCACTACGTTTCCTCTTATCACTTCACCTTCGCGGTAGTCTTGAGAGTATCCGGATGAATAATTGCTGGCCAGCAGGGGAACGGTTATGGCCACCAGAAAAGCGAAGCCAATGAGAAGACGGGTGCGTGGTTTGAATACCATGAAGGGACGCACCACGAATTGCACGGCTGCGTCGCGAGCACGGCTAAGCGGAGTTGTGAATCGGGGACGAAGGGCCATTTGATTTAGGCGATTCGCGAGATACGTGCCGGTTCAAAATCACTGCCGCCGGACAAACCCAGGTCCTGCGAAAGCATTTGTCCGACTTTTTCCAGCAGCAGCGGCAGTGTCTTCCGATCAGTCGCCGAGATTGCGACGACCTCGCGCTCGCCGCCCTGAGCAAGCTGCCGCGAAATCCCCTGCAACGTTTCAACGTCAACCATGTCCGCTTTGTTCAGGGCCAGAATTGAAGGAATCTGAGCAATATGGAGTTCTTCCAGAATTCGTTCGACCGATTGAATCTGTTGCGGCCAGCGCGGGTTGGAAATATCCACGAGATGGATCAGCAACGTGCTGTCGCCGATCTCCTCGAGCGTCGCGCGGAAAGCCGACAGCAGGCCAGGAGGCAGGTCGCGGATGAAGCCAACCGTATCGTTGATGATTATTTCCTGCTCCCGCGGCAGCCTCAGCCGTCGCGAAGTCGGGTCCAACGTCGCAAACATCCGCTGTTCGGCGCGCACTTCGCTGTTGGTTAGCGCATTCAGGAGTGTCGATTTGCCCGCATTCGTATATCCGACAATTGAAACAATCGGAAGTTGATTCCGAGTGCGCACCTTTCTGCGTTCGTGTCGCCGCAGTCGTTGCATCTCAATTTCTTTTTCCAGCCGGTTGATGCGATCGCGAACACGGCGACGATCCATCTCGAGTTTGGTTTCACCCGGACCCCGGCCACCGATGCCGCCGGCGAGCCGGGAGAAGGCCGAGTCCTGTCCGGCAATCAACCGCGGCAAGAGATATTTTAGTTGGGCAAGCTCGACCTGGATTTTACCCTCGCTCGACTGGGCCCGCTGCGCAAAGATGTCGAGGATGAGTTGGGAACGATCGATGATTTTCAAATCAGTAGCTTCTGAGAGCGACCTGACTTGCGCCGGCGTCAATTCGCGATCGAATACCAGCATGTCGGCGCCCAACTGCAGCGAGCGAATCAGCAGCTCGTCAAGCTTTCCACGCCCCAGCACGGTGCGCGGGTCGATTGCCTGGCGTCGCTGAATGACCTTGTCCTGCACGACAATTCCCGCGGAACTCGCGAGTTCGTACAACTCCGCCATCGATTCTTCAGCGTCTGCAATCGGCCCGGTCGTAACGCCGACAAGGATCGTACGGTCTTTTAGTCCGTCTTGCCGGGAGACGCGACGGTTGCGCCCCATCTCTTGTTCCAGAGATTCGATCAGCTCAAGAAAATCGATTTCGAGCTGGGAAGCTATTTTGGGCGGCAGGAAAGCGTAAGGCTTCTGACCATTCACATTGTGCACGTCGGCTGCAGCCATTGGCAGCAGATGCGCGGCGCTGACGAGGCCGGGTAAACCATCGTTTGGGTTCACATCGATAGCGACCATTAGATCGAGCCGCAGCAGCGCCAGGTCAGTTAAGTCGTCCTGCGTGAGGCCTTCGCCTCTAAGATGAGTGTGTACACAGCGCAGTCCACGAAAGCGATCAACTGCAACCCGGATGCGTTTGAAATCGGGGAGTTCGATGCGTCGATTATCACCAACCATCACATATTCAATGTGACCCCTGCGATCGATCAGCGCTCCGATTTGTCTCCGTATCTCGTGTGACAGCTCGGCGAGTTGGCGCGCGAATTCGGGGGTCAAAATCTGGTGAGGGGCAATCCGCCTGGTGTAGAGTTTTTCTATGCGGCGAAGTTGGTTCGGCTTGAGGCCCGCGGTGTTTCCGATTACGTCCTTGATGGTTCGTGCCCTCCGGTTACGCTGTTGACGCGGTTGAATGCGCCTGGCGCGCAAAGTAGAGAACCTGCGCAGCGTTCAGCGATTGGATTCGGGTTGAAATTACAGGAGGAGTGATGCGAGCCGTGGATGTCCGACGCCAGTGGGAAACTCTCGCTGTTGCTCTGCGATATCGCTTCGCTTAGTCGCTTGAGCATTACAATATTTTCAGGGGCTGGCTTTCTTACGTCTCCAGAGCAAACCCGACAATTTCGTAAGAAGCCGCTTTTTACAGGTCGGATTATACCATAGTGACGAATATGCAACAGGAAAGACTGAGGGGTCAGTTTGGAATCTGCGGATCAGACCGATCAAGTGATTGCTGGGACCGCGGGCGTGCGGGGTCCCCAACAGATGTTGTTTATCTGTTGGGGTGCTCGACTCGCCCGCAATGAGCGCGAAGCGCGAAAAGGGTTGGGAATGCGACTCCCAAAAACTGCGCGCCTGACGGCGCGTCTGCGGGCGAGACGCCCGCGGTCCCAGCAATCACTTGACCGTGATCCATCACGAGTTAGACACGACCTGAGCCCCGTCGTATGATGAACAGCTTTTTGCGCGCCCCCGGAATTGGAGACGCCGAAGGCAAGTGATGCTTCGCGATCAAAGATAATGACCAAAGAACTAAAGATCCTTCGTATTGACCCACTGCTCGCGCTTCCCGGTGCGGAAGTGACGATCGACTGCGAGAACCTGGACACCAGCGATCCAACTCTTTGCGCCGTATGGTTCGGCAGCCAGCGCGCACCAATTGTCGCCTTATCGCCGCGGCGCGTGCTGGCAATCGTGCCGGAGTTGAAACAGAGTGGCCCGACGGAGGTTAGTCTTGAGAACAACGGGGAACGCAGCGAAGCCGTGACGGTCGAAGTAGGAAAGCAACTCGCTGAGGATCTTCATCCGGTCGCTAATCCTGCTTTCGATCCCGATGACGGCTCGCTTTTTGTGACCCGCTCCGGCTCGCGTGGTGAGCAGTTGCCCGTGACAATCTTCCGCATCGATGTGAGCGGCGAGGTCACGGAGTTCTCGGGCGACATTACCAACCCCACCGGCATCGCTTTCGATAGCACCGGACAGATGTTCGTAAGCAGCCGCATGGATGGCATTGTCTATCGCATCACGCCGTTCAAGGAGGCAGTGCCCTTTGCCAGAGGTCTTGGCATCGCCACCGGTATTGCTTTCGATAGTTCGGACACGATGTACGTCGGCGATCGCACCGGCACGATTTACAAAGTGAACGGCATTGGCGAAGAAAGCGCCTGGGCACAACTCGAACCCTCAGTCTCCGCCTACCACCTTGCTTTTGGCCCTGATGGCTCCTTGTATGTAGCTGGACCGACCGTCGCGAGTTTTGATTCCGTAATGCGCATCGATGCCAAGGGAGTTGTCAGCGTTTTCTATAGAGGCCTGGGACGGCCGCAGGGGCTCGCGTTTGATGCTGCCGGGAACCTGTGTGTCGCTGCTTCGTTGCGCGGTCGCCGGGGCATCGTCCGCATTTCTCCAGATGGAAAGGACGCTGAGATGTTTGTCGCCGGGATGAATCTCGTCGGTCTTGCCTTCAGCGCGACTGGCGACCTGGCAGTAGCTTCGACCGAATCGATCTATAGTCTACAGTTTGGAGTCTAGAGTCTGGAGTCCTGGAGTTGGAAGTTGCCGTAATCCTCCCACCAATGCTGTTGGTGAGGAGGAGTTTGACTGCGTACTCCAGGCTCCAAACTGCAGACTTTTTGGTTTTTGACAGGTCTGAAGGGCCATGTTAGTGTGAACAACTCGTGTTATTTCTTCAGATAGTTACTTACTAATGGGCAACATCGACAGTCATGCCGTTGGCCAATTCATTCTTTACATGGTGGCCCTGATCTTTTCGTTGTCAGTTCACGAATCGGCCCACGCATGGACGTCTGACAGGTTCGGAGACGACCTTGCGCGTATGCAGGGACGAATAAGTTTGAACCCGACGGTGCATGTCGACCCAATCGGCACATTGCTGTTTCCGGCCATCGCGTTTTTCACCGGCGCGCCACTCATTGGTTGGGCCAAGCCGACCCCTGTGAATCCGTTAAAGTGGCGAAACAAGCGCGTTGCAAACTTTTGGGTTTCCGCGGCTGGCGCAATTAGCAACTTCTTAATTGCCTTTGTTGCCGGTGTTGGACTCAGAGTTTTGTATGAGCTGGGCGTAATAAATGGCGGCCTGAGACTTATTAACACTGACTCTCAGATTGCGACGGGCGCCGTAGAATTGTTGTTCATATTTTTCATGCTGAATGTCGCGCTGGGTGTATTCAACCTGCTACCAATACCGCCGCTCGACGGCAGCAAAGTGCTTGCGAGTATCTTGCCGGAAAGTTTTGAATCCGGATTCGAAACGCTCGAGAAATTTGGTTTTGTTCTTTTGTTCATCGCAGTCTTCACGGGCGTGCTGGGTGCCATCTTTAATGTCGTAATGCCGATTGCTATGGCTTTAGTTTTTCTTGGTGCCGGATAAAGCTGATGAAGAGAATTTTTAGCGGCGTACAGCCAACCGGCAACGTACATCTGGGAAACTACCTGGGAGCTTTGCGCAACTGGGTTACGCTGCAACACGAATACGAGAGCTTCTTTTGCATCGTAAATCTTCACGCGATTACTGCGCGGCAAGATCCAAAGCTGCTTGCCGAGAAAACCCGAGAACTTGCGCGCGTTTACGTGGGCGTAGGAATCGATCCCAGCCTTTCCACCATCTTCATTCAGTCAGACGTTGCTGAGCATGCCGAGCTAACCTGGATTCTCAATTGCATCGCACGCATGTCTGAGCTGGAAAGGATGACGCAGTTCAAAGACAAAGCGCGGAAGCAAAGCGAGAATGTTCCGGTGGGAGTGTTTGACTATCCGGTGCTGATGGCGTCCGATATTCTGCTTTACCAGACCGACCTTGTCCCCGTTGGTGAGGATCAGAAGCAACACCTTGAACTGACCCGCGATTTGGCCATACGATTCAACCGCGACTATGGCGCAACGTTTCGTATTCCGGAGCCGTTTATTCCCAAAGTTGGGGCGCGGATCATGTCGTTGTCTGATCCAGCGAACAAGATGTCGAAATCAGACGACGATGCCAACGGTTGCGTGCGTTTGCTCGATGACGCTGACAGCATCCAGCGCAAGTTCAAACGCGCAGTGACGGATTCGGGAACTGAAATAAAATTTGACGCATCACGACCGGCGATTACCAACCTCCTGACGATCTTTCAGTTACTGACAGGCGAATCGCCGGAGCAGGTCGAAGCGCACTTTGCAGATAAAGGTTATGCTCAACTGAAGCAGGAGCTAGCCGACGCCACGATTGCCTTTCTGGAGCCGCTCCAGAAACGTGCCGTAGCGATAGACGATATTGAGTTGACCACTATTCTGGAGCAGGGCGCTGCCAAAGCTCGAGGAATCGCGAGCGAAACGCTCGCTGCGGTTAAAGGGAAGATGGGGCTTGGGTAGGAGTCAGTTTTGATGTCCGATAAGCTCTAACTTCTCGTTCGCAGCGACAACTGAAGTTTATCGGACAATAGGCAGGATCTAGATGGACGAGACGTTAGAAGCAAGCGTGGCGCAAGAAGCCACGGATGAATCGGTAACCCCTGACGAGCAAGCAGAGCAAACAGCTGGCTCGATTGACGTCACCGGCTCGTCTCCTGAGATCGTTTCCGACTACACCACCGACGATCTCAAAATCGTGATGGGTGAGTTTGACGGCCCGTTGGATCTGTTGCTCCACTTGATTCGTCAGGAACAGATCAACATCTACGACATTCCCGTCGCGCGCATCGCCGACGAGTATCTTCGTTATCTACAAATAATGCAGGAACTCGATATCGCCGTAGCCGGCGATTTCCTGGTAATGGCGGCAACTCTGATCGAACTCAAGACCCGGATGCTCTTGCCGCGCGATCCTTTTGCGGTCGCGGAAGAAGAGGACGATCCACGCCGGGAACTGGTGGATCAACTGCTCGAGTACCAGAAGTACAAAGCGGCGGCGCAAATGCTCTGGTCGCGGGCAACGGTTGAGCGCGCCGTTTTCAAGCGAGCTGAGATCGAAACTGATAAGAACAATCCGGAGGTGGCAGTCGGGTTGTTTGACTTATTGAAAGTGTTCCAGGTAATTCTCGCGCGGCACAAGGAAGAAGTGCTGCTGGAGATCGAGCGCGAAGAAGTTTCCATGGCGGAAATGCTCGAGCGGTTGCGAAATATGGTGATGTCAGCCGGTGAAATCAATCTCCGCGTTTTTTTTGAGCAGGCGCGCTCGCGCCACGAGCTGGTGGTTGCGTTTCTTTCCGTCCTGGAGCTGGTGCGCACTACCGAGGTTAAGTTAATTCAGGAACAAACGTTTGGCGACATCATTGCCAGAGTTGCGAGTTAGTTGATAACCAACATGACTGAAGAGAACGTAGACAACAATCTGGAAGCGGCCCTGGATGAAGCGGCGCTTAACGAGGAGGCCAGCCGCGAGCTCGAGGCATTGGTGGCGGGCGAGGCGACGGCTGTTGAGGCTGAAGCGTCTGAAGAGTCGGGGACTTACGTAGTTCAAAATGCGGCAGAGCGCCGGGGCGTAATTGAGGCCCTGATCTTCGTGTCCGAAGAGCCGCTAAGCGCGAAGATCATTGCGGAGGTACTACGCGAGGACCGCGAAGTCATCGAAGTGGCGCTCCGGGAGTTGGCCAAAGAATTCAACGAGCGAAACGGAGGGTTGCAGCTGCGCGAGGTGGCCGGCGGCTGGCAGTTTGCTACTCGTCCCGAATACCACGAGCACGTGCGCGCCTATCTGAAGTCGCGGCCCAGCGCCAAGCTTTCAATCGCTTCGCTGGAAACGCTTGCCGTTATTGCTTATAAACAACCGGTCACGGTGCCTGAAATTCTTGAGATCCGCGGGGTACAGTCGCCTTCATCAGTCAAGACCCTGCTGGATAAGAAATTGATTGTAGCTAAGGGACGCAAGGATACCGTGGGCCGTCCGATGATGTACGGCACGTCGAAAGAATTCCTCATGCAATTTGGCTTGAAGGATCTGGGCGAGTTGCCGAGCATGGAAGACTTTCAGGATCTCGCGGTTGGCGAGTCTTAACGAGGAGGCAGGTGACGAAGGAAGGCAGAAGGAAGAAGGCAGAAGGCAGAAAGCAGTATGCAAGAACGACTACAAAAACTAATCGCGACTGCGGGCATTGCGTCGCGTCGTCATGCCGAGCAGTTGATCACCGGCGGCCAGGTTACCGTCAATGGGAAGGTGACGACCGAGCTGGGAACGAAAGCTGATCCTGAAATCGATCACATAAAGGTTCGTGGCAAACTCATTAACCCAACGCTGCAGCGCCGTGAAAAAGTTTACGTGTTGCTAAACAAACCGAAGGGTTACCTCTCAAGCGTTACTGATCCAGACGGACGTCCCACCGTACTGGAACTGTTGCCCGCTTCGCTCGGTAGGGTCTATCCGGTCGGCCGGCTCGACTTCAATACAGAAGGCTTGTTGCTGCTAACCAATGACGGCGACTTCACTAACTTCATTACGGCCGCGCGCAATAAAGTTGAAAAGGTCTACGAAGGAAAGGTGAAGGGGATTCCTGATGAGAAAGCAATTGAGCGTCTGCGGCGAGGCGTCACGCTTGAGGACGGCACGCACACGGCCCCGGCGAAGATCAGAAGAGTGGGCGAAACGGAAAACAACTCCTGGTTTGAAATCCTGCTTCACGAAGGAAAGAACCAGCAGATACGTCGCATGTTTGATCTAATCGGACACTCGGTGATCAAGTTGCGGCGTTCGCGAATTGGTTCGCTGCGAGATGATGAACTGAAGCCAAAGCACTGGCGCCGGCTGTTGCCGGAAGAAGTGAAGCTGCTCATGCAGAAACGTCCGCCGGGTAGAACAAGACCGGCAACCAGGTCCAGGGCGGCCGGTCACAGTTCGCCGCGCCAATGAGGTAGAATACGCATTCCGGGTTTTGACGATTTGTTGTTTTGGACAGGCATTCCGGCCTGTCAGATCTGACTGGCGGGAATGCTTTTGTTGTGTTTAGTAAACAGGAACAAGCATGGAATTCGAACTAACCGAAGAGCAAAAACAGGTCAAGCAAAGCGTGCGCGAATTTGCCGAGGCAGAGATCGCGCCGCACGTAATGGAGTGGGACGAAGCCCAACACTTTCCGGTTGAGTTACAACCAAAACTCGCTGCACTGGGATTGACCGGAGTTCTCTTTCCCGAAGAGTATGGCGGCGCCGGCATGGGCTATGTTGAGTATGCCACGATAATCGAAGAGCTCTCGCGCGTTGACGGCTCGGTTGGCATTTCGGTAGCCGCACACAATTCGCTTTGCTCGAATCATATTTATCAATTTGGAACGGAAGCGCAGAAGCAAAAGTATCTCGTACCGTTGGCTAGCGGGAAACATTTGGGAGCCTGGGGCTTGACGGAACCCAGCGCGGGCTCAGACGCCTCGGGAACGCGCTCGACCGCGGTAAAGAAGAATGGCGGTTGGGTCGTAAACGGTTCCAAAAACTTCATCACCCACGCAATTCATGCCGACACTTGCGTGGCAGTTGCTGTCACCGACCGCGCCAAGCGGAGTAAAGGGATTTCGGCGTTCATCTTTGAAAAGGGAATGGCGGGCTTCGCTCCCTCGAAGAAGGAGAACAAGCTCGGCTTGCGCGCGTCAGAGACAGCCAGCGTGGTGTTTGAAGACTGCTACGTCCCGGATGAAAACCGGCTGGGTGAAGAGGGTCAGGGGTTTGTAAACGCTATGGAGGTGCTTGATGGCGGACGAATCTCGATTGCCGCGCTGGCAGTGGGCATCGCCCAGGGCGCTTATGAATCGGCGGTGCGATATGCCAAAGAGCGGCAGCAGTTTGGCAAACCAATCTCCGAGTTTCAGGCGATTCAATTCAAGTTGGCAAACATGGCAATGCAAATTGATGCAGCGCGGCTGTTGATGTATCGCGCAGCGTGGCTGAAGGATAACGGCCGGAAGGTGACGAAGGAATCGTCGATGGCCAAGCTGTTCGCTTCTGAAATTAGCGTCAACGTTTGCGAGGAAGCCATTCAGGTGCACGGCGGCTACGGTTACACCAAGGACTACCCGGCGGAAAAATATTGGCGCGACTCGAAGCTCTGCACGATCGGTGAAGGAACTTCCGAGATCCAGCGAATTATCATTGCGCGAGAAATCCTACAGCAGGCTGGTTAGCACGTGAGTTCGTCAAATAACAACACGTCGCTAGTCGAGCGGATCGTGGCCGGTGACACGCGCGCGGTAGCGCGGGCGATCTCGAAGGTTGAAGATGTTTCTAAGGATGCGGCGCAGTTAATGAAGCAGGTCTTTCCGCTGACGGGTCGCGGTCTGGTGATCGGAATTACGGGCGCGCCCGGAGCGGGCAAGTCGTCGCTGGTGGATAAACTCGCGCTGCACTATCGCCGGCAGGGTGATCGCGTCGGAATTGTTGCTGTAGATCCTTCCAGTCCGTTCTCGGGCGGCGCAATCCTTGGCGACCGGATTCGTATGCAAACGCTCGGTCTGGACACCGGCGTTTTCATTCGATCGATGGCGACGCGGGGGAATCTGGGCGGTCTGGCGCGTTCCACGGTCGATGCTGTCTCAATACTCGACGCGGCCGGTTATGGCAAAATCATTATCGAGACTGTGGGCGTGGGCCAGGATGAGGTGGAAGTAGTTAAGGCTGCGGATATTTGCGTGGTAGTGCTAGTCCCGGGAATGGGCGATGATATCCAGGCCATCAAGGCCGGCATCATGGAGATTGGTGATATTTTTGTCATTAACAAGGCGGATCGTGAAGGCGTCCTTACCACCGAAAAGGAGTTGGAAGCGCTGCTGTCATTGGCTATGCGCGACGATTCCTGGGAGCCCTCGATCATCAAGACCATAGCCACCGAAAGCAAAGGGATTGCTGAGCTGGCGGCTGCGATCGAGAAGTATCGAACTTTCCATTTGCAGACGGAATCAAGCGATGGGCGACGCCGCGCCATAGCCCGCTGGCGTATTCTGGAGTTGCTACGCGAGCGCCTGGTGGCGCAGACTCTGGAGTCGGATTCGGCAACCGCAAAACTCGATCAGCTAGCGGGGGAAGTTGCCAGCCGGCAAAGAGACCCTTATTCTGCGGTAGAAGAGATGATGCAGAATGCAGGAGGCAGTAGACAGTAGTCAGTAGACAGTAGTCAGAAGGAAGAGAACCACCAACTAGAGAGGTTTTACTGACCACCTACTGCCGACTACCAGCCAATGACTACTGACTACTGACTACTGTTCTTATGAAAGTCGATCATATTGGAATTGCGACTCACACGCTCGCGGAGGCGCTTGCGCTTTGGCGGGACGCGCTCGGGTTGCAGGTAGCCTTCACTGAAGAAGTAACGGAACAGGGTGTCCGCATCGCTATGCTGCCGCTTGGTGAGAGCCACATCGAACTCCTCGAGCCTCTTAGCGAAACTTCGCCGGTAGGAAGGTTTTTGCAGAAGCGCGGGCCGGGGATTCATCACGTAGCGATAAGGGTAACCGATATTCGAGCGTCACTTGCCAGCTTGAGGGAGAAGGGGACCAGGCTGATTGATGAGACGCCACGAACGGGTGCGGGCGGTTGTTTGGTTGCATTTGTTCACCCTTCATCAGCCAATGGCGTACTGCTCGAATTAGTGCAGCACGATTAGAATTTATTTTTTGGAAAGGGATAATTATTTTGAGTTCAATTAAGAAAGCCTGGATTGCGGCCGCTGTGGCCGTAGTGTTTGCTGCCGGATTAATCTTCTGGCAGGTGAAAGCGAGACGGTCGGAGATCACCAACCTCTCCGCAGAAGACATGGCGCTGATTGCTGAAGACCAGGCGCCACAGTTTCGCGCCCGCCTCGCAAACGACGCCGAGACGCGCAAGAGCTTTGCCGAGGATTTGCACAAACTGTTGGCGGTTGCCGATGAGGCACGCCAAAAGGGCATCGGCAATAAGCCCGAGGTGAAGCGCCAACTTGATTTGGTCCGGGCTGTGGTCATCGCCCAGAGCTACTTCAAATCGCTGAATACCGGTCCCGCCGGCCCAAACATTTCTGACCCGGAAATCGAAGAGTTTTTTAAGCAACCAGCCAACCAGGCAAAGTTTGATCAATTTGTAAATGACGCTAAAGCGAAGAACCCCCAACTCGCCGGCGGGCAGATTCCTGAGGAACAGATCAAGCAGGTAAAGCATCAACTGGGACAAGTGTTGATTGGCGAACAGCGCGGCATCGCCGCCGGATTCGATAAGCAGCGGTCGGTCGACTTGCAAGCGATGCTTGAGCAGGCACGAATCCTCGCGCAGACGTATGCGCAGGAGCGGTTGAAAGACAAGATGACTGCCACTGACCCCGAGGTTGATGAATATCTCAAGCAGCATCCGGAGTTGGATAGCAGCAAGCAGAATCTCGGCAAAGCGGAGGAAGTATTGAAACGCGTGCGCGCCGGCGAAGACTTCGCCAAACTGGCTAAGGAGTTTTCCACTGACCCCGGCAGCAAAGACAAGGGTGGCGACTTAGGCTGGTTTGGCCACGGCCAGATGGTGCCCGAATTCGAGCAGGCGGCGTTCGCTTTGAAGCCGGGACAGATTAGCGACCTCGTTGAAACGAAGTTTGGCTACCACATTATCAAGCTCGACGAACGTAAGACGGAAAAGAAGGACGGCAAAGACGAAGAGCAACTTCATGCGCGTCACATTCTCATTGGAGAGAGTGCCGGTCGCGAGGGTGCAAATCCGTTTGCTCCCCCGCAGAGTGGCCGCGACAAAGCCCGAGCCGCTGTCGAGCAGGAAAAGCAAAAGAAAGTCCTCGACGAGATTGTGAAACGTTCGCATGTAACTGTGGCCGAAACCTATACGGTGAAGATGCCTGATCAGCAGCAGTCGCAAGGCCTGCCGCCAGGAATGGCGCCGGGCCCGGGACAATCCGGACAGCCACAGCCAGTGGAGCCGGTGGAGGATCCACACGCGCCGAAGCCAGAGGCTGCGAAGAAGAACGAACCTAAACCAAAAACCAAATAACGCGGCGGTAGGTAGAAAATCGAAATGCAGTTTGGCGATTACCGTGTAGAGATCGTTCCCGACACCGAGTTTCGCCTCGATGGCGGCGCAATGTTTGGGGTTGTTCCGCGTGCCCTTTGGTCGAAGATTTGCCCG
This sequence comes from Chloracidobacterium sp., assembly GCA_031370285.1. Taxonomy (GTDB): domain Bacteria; phylum Acidobacteriota; class Blastocatellia; order Pyrinomonadales; family Pyrinomonadaceae; genus PSRF01. The sequence continues at coordinate 19,156 of JANMQG010000038.1, forward strand.
CCTGATGAAGAGAACCGCATCACGATGAACATGAATTGCGTATTCATCGATACGGGTGACGAACGGATACTGATCGAAACTGGAATTGGAGAGAAATGGTCTGCGAAACACACCGCCATGTTCGGCATTACGCGCCGGCGAGCGCTGGCCGATTCGTTGCGTGCAGTTGGCGTCGAGCCGGATAGCGTAAGCATCGTCATCAACACTCATCTACACTTTGATCATGCCGGCGGAAATACGAGGCTAAGCGGAAGCGGTGAGGCCGTGCCGGCGTTTCCGAATGCCAGATACTTCATCTCGCAGGCCGAGATTGAACACGCTGAAGCTCCCAGCGAGCGTGACCGCGCGAGTTATGTGGCCGAAAACTGGCGGCCGCTGCTCGCGAGTGGTCAGTTGGAATTGAAGGCTGCCGATTACCAGGTGGTTCCCGGCCTGCGGATGGAAACGTACGCGGGACACAATCGATCGATGCAGTGTTGGCGGCTGGACAGAGAGGGGCAGACGTTGTTTGGCTTCGCAGATCTCGTCCCCATGCGCGCCCATGTGCCGTTTGCCTGGATCATGGGCTACGATCTCTACCCGGTGGAGACGCTCGAAGTAAAGAAGAAGCTTTTGCCACAAGCGGCGCGGGAAAATTGGGCGTGTCTGTTCTATCACGATCCCGAGGAGCCGCTTTGCAAACTAGTCCAAGATAACGGGAAGCTGCGGGCCGAGAGGTACGAATTGTAGATCACGCCCCTGTCAAAGAAAGCAAGCAGGGACGTGCCCTACACATAATCAAATTGGAAACAGTAAAGGTAGGAATCATTGGCGGCAGCGGGTTGTATCAGATGCCGGAGCTTCAGGACGTGGAGGAGATCGTCGTAGACACTCCCTTTGGATCTCCGTCAGACGCTTTCATCGTCGGCACTCTTGAGAACAACCGGGTTGCTTTTCTGCCGCGCCACGGGCGCGGTCACCGCTTTACGCCTACCGAAGTACCATTCCGAGCGAACATCTATGCGATGAAGTTGCTCGGCGTTGAGCGCATACTGTCGGCCTCGGCCGTCGGCTCGCTTCAAGAACAGTATGCGCCGCTCGATATGGTAATTCCCGATCAGTTTTTTGACCGGACGCGAGCGCGCGCACAGGAGTCAACCTTCTTCGGCGAGGGAATCGTGGCGCACGTAACGTTCGCGCATCCCGTCTGTGACGAATTGGGAGACGTCCTGGAAGAGGCGTGCAAGGTTACTGAGGTTAAGGCGCATCGGCGCGGAACCTATTTGTGCATGGAAGGCCCGGCGTTTTCTACGAAGGCCGAGTCTGAGGTGTATCGAGCCTGGGGAATGGGCGTTATCGGCATGACAAATCTGCAGGAAGCCAAGCTCGCGCGCGAGGCGGAAATCTGTTACGCCACGCTCGCGCTGGTTACGGATTACGATTGTTGGCATCCCGGCCATGATGCAGTGACGGCTGACTCGGTCATTGTGTATCTAAACAAGAACGTCCGAAATGCCCAGCTAATTATGAAGGACGCGGTCCGGCGCCTCAGCGAGCAGGAGCGCCAATGCAAGTGTGGTTCGGCGCTAAAGAACGCCATCTTCACAGCGCCGCACCTGTGGCCCGAAGAGACGCGAAAAAAACTTGACGCTATTGTTAAGAAGTACGCGCTCTCCTGAGAAAAATCGGCATCTAAGGTTGGTGTCTGAGACTTGAGACCAAGTTGAAAGGTGATTCATGAGAAGAAGTTTTGGGACCCTGGTAGTTTTGGTAGTTGCGTTGTCTGCTTTCGTTTCGGCTTCTTATGGCCAGGGACGAGCGAAGACTGGTCCCGATCCAGCCACGATTCGCGATGCAGAGCTCGAGAAAGATTCGTTGCACAATCTTGAGGTTGCCCGGCACTACTTCAAGCAAAAGAAGGCCTACTTGGCGGCGCTCAGGCGTTGTGAGGAGATAGATGCGGGCAATCCGAATTTCGCAAAAATGGACGAGGTTCTATACATTGCCGGCGAAAGTAGCTTGCGGCTGGCGGAGAGTGGCGGCAAGCAAAAGACGAAGATTGTATTGCCTGACGAAGCGCTGGCAAAGGAAAAGCAAGAAACAAAGTACAAAACGCCTGAGGAACTCCGCGAGGATGCACGGGTCTATCTTTCACGGCTGGTGGCCGACTACCCGAACAGCGCTTTTCGCAGTCAGGCCGAGGCGGACTTGCGAGTGCTGGGAGGGCCGATTGACCCGGCGGCTGCCAAGCCGCCGCAGTGAAAGTAAACAGTAAGCAGTAGGCAGTACCGAGCTCTTGAAGTACAAATTCGCAATCCGAATTCCGCAATCCGAAATTTACCTATGTCCCTACTCGTAGTTGGTTCTGTAGCGTTCGACGCGGTCGAAACGCCTTTTGGTAAATGCGAAAAAATGCTAGGCGGCTCCGGCTCCCATTTTTCCATATCCGCAAGTTTCTTTACCGACGTTCGCATCGTCGGTGTCGTAGGCGGAGATTTTGGCGCGACTGAACAGCGGGTCTTTGACGATCACAACGTCGACACTTCAGATCTCGAACGGCTTCCAGACGGCAAGACGTTCCGATGGTTTGGGCGTTACGACTACGATCTCAACGTGGCCCACACGCTGGATACACAGCTGAATGTTTTTGCCGACTTCCAGCCGAAACTTTCGGAGGCCTCGAAGAGCGCGCGGCTGGTTTTCCTTGGCAACATCCAGCCGGATCTCCAGCGCGGCGTACGCGAACAAGTTCCCAACGCTGAATTGGTGGCGCTGGATACAATGAACCTTTGGATAGAAATTGCGCGCGAGTCGCTGCTGCAAACGATCAAGGGCGTAGACGTGGTGATCATAAATGACGCGGAAGCACGGCAATTGACCCGTATACCAAACCTCATTAAGGCGGCCCGAACGATACTTTCCTGGGGCCCCAAAGCTTTGATCGTGAAGCGCGGCGAATACGGAGCTGCGCTTTTCACCGAGAAGAACTATTTCGCCATCCCCGCCTACCCGCTGGAGTCGGTTTTTGATCCCACCGGCGCGGGCGATACCTTTGCCGGCGGTTTCATGGGTTATCTTTCCAGCCAGGAAAAGCTCGATGAAGCGGCGATGCGGCGGGCGATGATTTTTGGATCGGTGATGGCATCATTCAACGTGGAAGAATTCGGCACCGCGCGCGTACAGAAGCTTACGCATGATGAAATCAACGAACGCTTTCGTGCGTTCAAACAGATGACGCACTTTGAAGAGATTCCGTTTCAAAGAGCAGCGACAAGTGACAAGTGAAGAGTGAAAAGTGACAAGCAACAAGGAAAACGTTATCTTTACTTTTCACTTGTCACTCATCACTTGTCACTGGAGTAAATTATGTTCTGTCCTGTTTGCGAATCCGAATACGAACCCGGCATCACTCGATGTCCTGACGACGAATCAGAGTTAGTAAACCGCTTGACCTCTGAAACGGCGACTCACGATACGAGTGAGGCGAAATTCGTCACGCTGCACAATCTTGGATCACCCGCTGAAGCCGAAATGATTAATGACATTCTGACGCAAAACGGCATTCGCTCGGTTGTTCAGTCAGGCGGCGCAGACGCGTTCTCGCCGTTGCTGTCGGTAATGTCACCCGGCGCCGCGATACTTGTTGATGAACGCGATTTTGATCGGGCGCAGGAAATTTACGCCTCCTTCTTTGGCGCGGATACGACCCCGCTAACGGGTGGCGTGCCCGGCGAAGACGACGAATAAAGTTCCAAGTTCCAAGTTCCAAGTTTCGAGTTCCGTGCTTCCAGTGTGCGGTTGTCCAATCTTCCCAAAGTGCAAGTCTTGAGTTCTTAACTGAACTCGAAACCTGGAACTTGAAACCATTTCGAATCCATGAGCGCCGCACCCGAAGAAGCGATCATAGTTTTCATGACAGCCCCTGGTAGGGAAGAAGCTGGACGTTTGGCTGACCTGCTGGTGGGCAAGCGTCTGGCCGCCTGCGTTCAAATCATGCCCGAAATGGAATCGGTATATCGTTGGCAGGGGAAGGTTGAGCGTCAGCGAGAAGTTCTATTGATTGCGAAGACCGTGAGTTCAAAGTTTGGGGAGATTGAAAGCGAAGTGGTCAAATGTCACAGCTACGAGACGCCCGAGATTGTAGCTTTCCCGCTGACTGCCGGCTCCCGTCCCTACCTCGAGTGGTTGGGCGCGAGCGTCACAGAACAAGACCAAAGGGACGGCTAACGCTTAGCGTGATCTGGAAACACCTCCGCAATCTCCGCGGTCACAGGGTTCTCCGCTCCCAGGGAGCCTTGGCTGTTGACAATTATTTTGACTACCTCGGCGGGCGAGTCCGTTACGTGTAGCAGCTTGAGGTCTTGCTCGGTAACCTTGCCTTCCTTCATGGCCGGGTCGCGAATCCAATTCAACAATCCCTCCCAGTAAGTCGATCCAAAAAGCACTACCGGAAAGTTACGAATCTTCTTCGTCTGAATAAGGGTCAGAGCTTCAAAGAGTTCATCAAGCGTGCCAAAGCCGCCGGGAAAAATGATGAAGCCGAGGCTGTATTTGACGAACATCATCTTGCGGACGAAAAAGTATTTGAACTTCAAACCCTGCGTGAGATAAGGATTCGAGCCTTGTTCAAAAGGTAGCTCGATGTTGCAGCCGATTGATTGCCCCCCGGCCTCAAACGCACCCTTATTGGCAGCCTCCATAATGCCTGGGCCACCGCCGGTGATCACGGCGAAGCCAACGCGAGCGAGCAGGGCGGCAGTTTCCTCGGCGGCTTTGTAATACGGATCGTCATTGCGCGTGCGCGCGGAGCCGAAGATTGAGATTCCGCGCGTCAGCATTGCCAGCTCGTCGAAGCCTTCGACGAACTCCCCCATGATGCGAAACACGCGCCACGTGTCCGTGTGCGTAAACTCATCCGGTCCCGGACTCTCGAGCAGTTGCTCGTCCTGGGTGGTGCCGGGTAGGTGTCCGTCAGGCTCTTTTATGTCGGCCATATGTGTCGCCTCTCAAATACCCCTGATGTTAGCCCTGGCTGTCCGATAGGCTTGAGTTTGTCGTTAGTTTGACTACGAAATACTACGACTGAATTGCGCCCTCGATATCGACAAACTGAAGTTTATCGGACAAGTTCATATCCCCATGATGTTGTAACCGCAATCGACGTGGATAACTTCGCCGGTAATTGCCGACGCCATTGGACTGCAGAGAAACAGCGCGGTGTTACCGACTTCGCGCGGATCGACGTTCCGGCGTAGCGGGGCTTTATCTGCCGCATGCTTCAGCATTGAGCTGAAATCTGAGACGCCGCGAGCAGATAGCGTTTGAATCGGGCCCGCGCTAATCGCATTCACTCGAATATTGCGCGGCCCCAGATCGTTTGCCAGATAACGCGTACTGGTTTCCAGTGCCGCTTTCGCCACGCCCATGACGTTGTAGCCGGCCACGACCTTCTCGGCGCCATAGTAACTCATGCAAACGATGCTGCCGCCTTCGGTCATCAAGGGCATCGCGGCGCGCGCGAGTTGCGGCAGCGAGTAAGCGCTGATTTCAAGCGCGGTGAGGAACGCCTCGCGGCCGGTGTCGACAAACTCACCCGCCAGCGCTTCGCGAGGAGCGTAAGCAATGCTGTGAATCAAGAAATCGAGACGGCCAAACTCCTCGCCAACTCGCTTGAATGTTTCGTCGACCTCTTCCTGTTTACTGACGTCGCAGGGCAGCAGCAGAGAGCCGGGCATTGTTTCGCGGGTTAACTCCTCCACGTTTTCTTTTAAACGCTCGCCCTGGTAAGTGAATGCCAACCGCGCGCCCGCTTCGTGCAGCACTTGCGCCGTGGCCCAGGCGATAGAGCGTTTGTTTGCAACGCCGAAAATGATTCCAGTTTTGTTTTCCAGCATTCGAACTGTTCCTTTAGTCAACTATTTATTGAACCCACCTTGTTCGCGTTAGATTCTACTCTCCTGGGTCAATCGTGAGTTTACCGTCAAATCGCTCCTGCGCTGGGTCATATCGCACTTCCCACTTGTCCAACGTTCCGCCCCGGCCACTGTAATCAATCTCATATTTCCAGTAGCCCGGCTTCCGGGGTTTCTTATTGAAAAGATAGTCGGCCCAGAAGAGGGTGCGGTGCGATTGTTTGGTCCCCTCGATCACTTCCAACTTAACTGGATAATGAATAACCCGATCCTGTTTCTCGCTGTATCCGATCAAAGTGGTTTGCAGTCCCATGCAGGCAGGCGCGTCAAACAAAGCAAACTCCAGGGCCTTGCCATCGCCGTTGTAATCACGGAGCCACATGATCGTGGGCTGGGCTTCGGCTGTTCTTCTGACCGGCGCCGCGACGTGATAATAGTAGCCCTGGCGGATCGCGTAGGGCACATCAAACGTGCCGTCGCCTTCCTCGTCCGCTGGGATGATCTCAACAGTATTCATGATGGTGTTCGTGGCTGAGTTCACGAGCGACACTCGGGTGGGACCGGAATAATAACTTCCTCTCGTTTGATCGGGGCAGGGGATAGGCTCTTCTGAGCCGTAATCAGACGGGACCTTCTTTGGGTTCTGCATCCAGAGCACGAGGACACGGTTTGCATGATTAAGCGAAGGGAGTTTGCGCGTCTCGACTACTAACGCTCCCGCGGGCAGGCCGTGGACCTTTGCCAGGCCGAGCGCTTGAGATGCGCAACACAAAAGAAAACAAATGATGATCGTCCGTGCTTTCAAGCTTGTTCCTTCGATCAAGTCAGCAGTGCTTTCAGAATTAGCTCCGAGAGTATTGGGCAAGTATGAGCCAAAGAGCAAGTTGTTGCTGGGACCCGCGCTGGGAGCGCAAGCATCTTGCTCGCCGGAAGGTGCGTGGTATGGCTCCGGTCGCGCCAGCCGAACGCTTGGCAGGCAGGATGCCTGCGCTCCCCGCTAGTGTTTGAAATGCCGAATGCCGGTGAAGACCATCGCGAGCCCGCGCTCTTCCGCAGCAGCAACGACTTCCGCGTCGCGTACTGAACCGCCTGGCTGAATCACCGCCGTAATGCCGTATTTTGCCGCTTCATCAACGCCGTCGCGGAAAGGGAAGAAGGCGTCTGAAGCGAGAACTGAACCAGTGGTCGGCAACTGCGCGCGCATGGCGCCGAGCTTCACTGAATCAACACGCGACATCTGCCCCGCGCCGACGCCGACAGTTTGCTTCTCGCGGGCATAAACGATCGCGTTAGACTTTGTATGCTTGCAGACCGTCCAAGCGAACAACAGATCATCAATCTCTTTTTCCGATGGCGCGCGCTTGGTAACAACCTCCAGGTCTTCTGGTTTCAGTCGATGTGTGTCGCGCGTTTGCACCAGCATGCCGCCGCTGATCTGTTTGTACTCGAGGCTCTCAGGCCCTTCGGACTTGGCAGCGCGCAAGACGCGGAGATTCTTTTTTGTTTTCAAGACTTCCAGGGCGTCAGGTCCATAATCCGGGGCAACGATCACTTCTGTGAATATCTCGATCACCGCGCGTGCCGCCGCCTCGTCAACCGGTGCGTTGAAAGCCACAACGCCGCCGAATGCTGACAGGGGATCGGTGGCTAGCGCGCGGCGGTAAGCCTCTTCCGCTGACGCCCCCAAGGCTACGCCCGCCGGATTCGTATGCTTGATAATTGCGCATGCAGTCTGCTCAAAATCACAAACAAGCTGCCAGGCGGCGTCGGCATCGACATAGTTGTTGAACGACATCTCCTTGCCGGAGAGTTGCTCAGCGTTTGCCAGGCCGGCAGATTCAATTGTCGCAGAGCGGGTTTTGATTTCGTAGAGAGCGGCGGATTGGTGCGGGTTCTCACCATAGCGAAGTTCTGTGATCTTATTCAGCGAGAATTGGTAATGAGCTTCAAGTTGTTCTTCGTCCTCTGCTGGAAACTGCTGCCCGGTCAAGGCTTTCATTGCCGAGGAAAAAAGGTTCATGTAGGTCGACATAGGCGTGAGAATTTCAGGGACGGGCGGAAATATTTTTGAGGATTTGGCCCCCTCGAGGTTAGCGCTCAGGTACGGAAAGATCGCGGAATCGTAAAACGCCGTTCTCATAAATGCCAGGCGGGCAAGTTGTTCACGTGTTGCCAGCGTGAGCGCGCCGTCGTCCAGAATCAATTCGGTCCGGATTTGCCGGTACAAGTCGGGGGAAGTGATTACGGCGACGTCCTTGAAGTTTTTTGCGGCCGAACGAATTAGCGCTGGGCCGCCGATGTCGATCTGTTCAATAGCTTCTCCAGGTGTTACGCCCTCGCGAGCGATCGTTTGCTCAAACGGATAGAGGTTGATGATAACCAGGTCGATCGGCACGATGCCGTGGTCCTTCATTGCCGCCTGGTGATCCGGATTGTCTCGGACGCCAAGCAAGCTGCCGTGAATCTTTGGATGGAGAGTCTTAACGCGACCGTCCATCATTTCCGGAAAGCCGGTTACATCGGAAACGTCGCGGACGTCGATGCCAGCGTCGCGCAACGCCTTGGCGGTGCCGCCGGTGCTGATTATTTCCACGCCAAAGCTTTTGAGTTCGCGCGCGAAGTCAACGATGCCGGTCTTGTCTGACACGCTGATAAGGGCGCGACGAATTTTTCGCAAGCCGAGGTCATTATCTTCTGCCATTCGATTATTGGATGAGCTGAAGTTCGATTACGAGACTACTGTTTACAGAATCAAAAGGCTGGAAGCAAGTTCACTTTTTCTTTGCTTCCTGAGGCGCAATGAACAACTCGTGCTTTTGGGAATACCCGAACCCGCCGATTTGATACTCAATACCCGCGGGCAATCCGATCACCAAACGATGCATCCGGCCGTTGTTAGACGTCTCTTTCGTGTAGAAGCCAAGTAGATACTGGCTCTTGAGGTCTTCCTCAATCGCCTTGAACACTAGTGACAGGTCCATAATCGCCTGAGACGCCAGCGGCGCAGCGGTGTTACCCACCAGAAAATATTTGCCGCCGGTTTTTTCCGCCAGCTCGCGAAAGCCTTTAGCTGGGGTGCGAACTTTCAGACGTCCATCCTGCGGCGTAAACAACGGCAGGTGGATCACGTAAAAAGTCACCTGGTTTTTGAGGGCAGCTTCGATGACCTTGGCGGGCTTCACAGTACTCGCTGTGTCGAGTCCGTCACTAATCAAGATTACCAGGCGACGTTCGGAGCGTATGCGTTCCAAGCCTTCAAACATCTTCGTTGCCGCCGCCGCCGCATCAAAGATGGCCGTGTGTTGATTGTTCGCGGTTGCCCGAGAGAATGCACTGCCCGTCGCATCAAGGTCGTGTCCAAACGGCAGCGCCACTTGCGGGCGTTCTGCAAAACGAACAACAGCGACTTGCGACTTTTCGCCGAACCGTTGAAACAGCGCCAGAGCGGCATCCCGTTGCTGGTTCATGATCTCGCGTAGACTGCCGGATTGATCCAGTGCAAAGACCAGCGAAACGCGATCGGCTCCGGCGTAAAGATACAATCCGGTGGTCGCGTTATCTTCGTCCTTCAAAGTCAGATCGTTAGGAGTTAGTCCGGCTACTGCTTGCCCGGCCTTGTCACGGACCCGGATGGGAAAAACAACCAGATGGATGTCAGTCCGCACCACGTCATCGTCCGCAGCTGGCTCCTGCGCTTGTGTCTTGTTGGTCGAAAGACAAACGGTTACGAGTATGCAACTCAAAAACAGCGCACACTTATAAGTTAGCCGCAAATAAACTTCGTTCGTAGTCGTCAGTTTTGAGGATGACGTTACGGAGGGTAGGGACATGCAGCTGTTCGGCCTAAGTAAAGAACCGGCCGAAAAGCAGAATGGTCAGAATCACAATTATCGTGATGACGATTATCTTGACTAAACTCATGACTAATCCCTCAAGGTTAGGGAGACAACAAGGGGACGAAAACTGGCTGTATTCTAGAATTACGCCGGCAAAGTGTCAATGAAGGATGCGGAACTCGACTGGGTAACCGGTCAAGTTCCGCCTCAACCACTTTCGTTAGCGCCATACGCCCGTCTTCGCCTCCAGGTTCGCCCTTATTTGAATCTCAGCCCGAGTCGTCCGCTGAAGAGTCGGGGATTGCCTACATGCGTCCCACTGAACACCGACTCAAAGTTGTAAAGAAACAGCTCATTGGTCAGGTTTTGGACGTCAAACTGAAGGTTCATCGACACGCGTTCTTTTTGCAATAAGTCTGCGCCGATTGAAAAGTCCAGAATCGTGCGCGGACGAACGCGACCGCGCTGAAAATCTATCTCTTCATAAAGTCGCGGGTCGAAACCCTCCGCTACGAACTGGGCCAGAGTAGTTCCTGGCTCAACATCAGTCGGTACGCCGGAGTCGTAGCGGCCACTCAGAGTTGCGTAGAGACCTGACCGTTTATGGTTGTAGCCGAATTGAAACTGCGCTTCGTTCCGTTGATCGTGATCATTGGCGAATTTCAGACCCGAGACTCCAAGGCTCTGAGTGTCTTCGCCCAGGAATAGTCCACCGTTAATTGGTGTCACACCATAGGCGCGGGCATTGGCAAAAGAGAAGGAGCCATGAAACCCGCGAATGTCCGTCGTTTCAATTCTGAGTTCTTCGCCAGTTACTCGCCCGCCGGCAATCGCGATGGGAAAGATCACTCCCGTTTCGAAAAACTGGTCTTTGTCGGAGAAGTTCTCGATGCGCTTCTGATAGACGGTCAAGCCTAAACGGACATAGTTGGATAACAGTTGTTGAGCTCCAACTTCGAATGCGTGTTCTTTGTCGGGCAGGATTGGCCGGATCGTTGTGACACCCTGGAGCACCGATAGGGGAGAAATCGCTGCCGCTGCGGCAGAACTCGCGAGCAAAAGATTTTCCGCCGGCGGTGGTTGGAAGAGGCGATTATAGGAAGCGTGGAGAGTTGTACGGGTGCGCGGAATGTAATAGGCCACGCCGATGCGCGGGCTCAGCGCCTGTTCGCTGATCAGTAGTTTGTAGTTGTCGTAGCGAATGCCAGCGTCAAGCGTGAAATTCTTGAAAAGCGGAAACCGATCCTGCACGTAGGCACTCAGCGTGCGCCCTGTTTTCTTGCCGGCAAACAAGAACGGATGAGTAGAGTTGAAACTATTAATGGGATTAGGAAAGACATTTCCGTTGTCATCAACCAGATCGGCAAACGTTACCGTCGGATAAAAACTGAAACTCTCATTCAGTGGCGTGACGGTCAACTGTCCGCCAAGTTTCATATTGTGACTGCCGCGCGTGAGCGACAGAGAGCCAAGGCCCCCATAATTTTGCAAGGTGCGATTCTGCGCGGCCACTACCGGAGTCGAGGTCGCGTTACTAGTGAGAATTGATCTGCTGAAGCGGTTGAAAAAGGAAAATTGAGCCACGGCGTTTGGCGAAAAGATATGCTGGTAGTTAACACTCTGAGCACTATCTCGCAGTCGCTGTCGTTCATCCTGCCGAGAGAGTTCCTGAGCGAAACGGTTCGGCACCTGGAAATTCGATCCTCCGAACGTGAATACGCCGCGCAACGAATTGTTCTGATCAAACTGGTAATCGAGCCGGAAAAACCCTTTGCCGGTGCGGCCAAAGTTGTGAAAGTTATCCAGGGTCGGCGGATCGAGAAAACGCTGCGACGTAGTGCTCGAGAGATTCGTGAGAAAGCCAAACCTCTTCGTGTGAGTTGCGAAGTCGGCGGCTATCTCGCCCGTGGAAAAACTGCCACCAGACAACGAAAGGCCTCCTTGCGTTGGACCCTCCAGTCCGGAGCGTGTGTTTACATTGATTACGCCCGCCAACTTGTCGCCAAACTCCGCGGGGATACCTCCCGTAAGCACCTCAACCGTTCGCAGCGTTCGCGCATCGAGACTCGTGGAAAAAATCGCGGACATGTTATCTGTGACCGGAATACCGTCGACTACATACTGCACCTGCGACTCAGAACCGCGTGGATGCATTCGTCCGTTATCGTCCGTCACAAAGCCAGGCGCGGACGCGACCATGCTTTCGATCGCGCGCGAAGGTGCAGCGCCCATTGGTCGTTCGAGTAGCGTCTGATTTAGATCAGTGTCTGATGACGTACGATCCTGTTCCAGCACGGCCGAGCTGTCGCTGGTAACAGTCACGGCGGCGGTGGTTCCGGCCAGCGACAAGGAGAGTTCGATGCTAGCCGGAATCGTGCTCTCGAGGTCGACCGACTGCTCGGCGGTTTGAAAGCCGGGCGCTTCGGCCTGAATCTTGTAGGTATTGAAAGGTATGTTGACTAACTTGAATGCACCCTGTTGATCCGTTTGCACGGTCTGGGAATAACCGGTGAGCGGCTGCGTAATCGTCACCTTAGCATCGCGGACGAGCGCTCCCGAAGGGTCCTTTACTGTGCCCTGCACGGCCCCAATGCGCGCTTGCGCGAATATCGATTGGAAGAGAAATAGGATAACTAAGACTGCTAGCGAGAACCTGAAAGAGTTCTTAAGAATCATTGCCAAAGCCTCCTGATGTATATGCCAAATGCCGGACGGGCCGCTTCCGATATCGGTCTCACATTCAGGAGACGAAGATCGGTGCGGCTTCGCAGGAACTTTCGTGTGGTCAGAAAGACGACGACACGAAAAGGCGATCTACAAGGTGGCTTTAGGAGGAGCGCGTCCGCGCTGCGGAGTGGTGATTTGTGAGTGAACCGATACCGCGGTTAAGTTGAGGAAGCGAGACTTAAGAGATGACGAGACGATGCTTGGCGGATCAGATATTAGAGTTGCAGAGAAGTTCTGATGTAACTGACAGATGAGACAGTCGCCGCAGCCAGGCAACTTGGTCGTCGTTCTGGTTCCCGTTGCCGGATCCGAAAAGTTGGAAGCGCCAACGACTGTGTTCGCCGCCGCAAGGCGGCCGTGCGTGTGCGCAGCTTCAACAGTCGTTCCGTAGACAATGAAACCAAGCAGCAACAGCGAGAGCACGCGGGTAAACGCGTGGTGCTGTCTGACTAACTTTGAAGGTTGTTCTCTGGTCACTTTTTTGCGGGCTATGTTAGAGTCCTGAGCCGCAGTATAAGGATGCCTACCAGCGCTGTCAAATATGTTTCTGGCCCACGTGCGCCGCAAGAGATTGAGCCAAAGTGGCAGGTTAGGCCACGTCGATTGCGGCAATTGTTCGGGAAGAAAGCTCACTTGTCTCCTGCAGGCAAGACGTTTTTTGCCGTGGGCGCATTGCTGAGTTTCGCGACGCTCGCGAGTATTAGCGCGCAAACACTCAACGCGCGAATCAGTATTACTTCCGTCGTCCCCGCCCGGATCAGAATTGACGCACACTTGCCCAGCGCAACGAACGCGTTGTCATTTCGCAATACTTACGCCAGCGTGCTTGGACTCGGCGAGCGGATTGAAGCGGTTGAAGGAATCAGGGATAACGGAGAGCGAGTTCGCGTTCAGAAGCTGGCGCCCGGTGAATTCCAGGCTGCGGAAAGGTTTTCGCGATTCACTTACGACGTGAACCTTGTGGAACCCCTTCGACCTGCTGATGTGTCCCATGTCTCATCGCTCAATTCAGATCATGGCCTGCTGATGCTGGCGGACTTGCTACCGCAATCGGCAAAGAGTTCAAGCAGCTACACTTCAGCCCTGATCAATATTGACGTTCCGACCGGCTGGACTGTCGCGTCAAGCGTCAGGAACGAGGGCTCGCAGTTTTCAACGGACGATCCGGAAACGGCCGTGTTTCTGATAGGGCCTTCGCTACAGCAAAAACGTCAGCGTTTCACTACGACCAGTCTTTCGGTAATCATGTCTGGTAAGTGGCCCTTCTCAGATAACGACGCGATTAAGATCGCTGGAGAGATAATCGAAGAGTATTCGCGAGTTACCCGGTTTGATCTCAAGCGCAACGTGGCTCTGATGCTAATCCCTTATCCGGGGGAAGCCGGTCCCGAAAGGTGGAGCGCGGAAACGAGGGGCAATGTTGTTGTTTTGCTGTTAGGTCGGAATGCGAGCCGCAAAAAAGTCTTGTCGCGACTCGGAATCGTGCTCAACCACGAACTGTTTCACCTGTGGGTGCCAAACTCCTTAAAGCTTGAGGGCGACTATGATTGGTTTTTTGAGGGCTTTACGCTCTACCAGGCTTTGCGGATGGATCTTCGCCTTGGCTTGATCTCTTTCGACGACTACCTGGAAACCATCGCAGGTGTTTATGATTCGTATCGGTCATCGGTTGACCGCGATCGTTTGTCGTTGATTGAGGCATCGGAACGCCGCTGGACGACGTCTTCTTCGCTAGTGTACGAAAAGGGAATGCTGGTCGCGTTTATCTATGACTTGTCGCTCAGGAAACTCGCCGATTGTCGTGCGTCACTTGATGACGTGTACGCTGAACTCTTTCGGCCGTCGGCAACAGGACAGAGAAGCGCGAACGAGACTATAATTAGAGTGCTTAGTGCACGGGATGAATTGAAATCGTTTGCCAGGGATTACCTGGAGAGTGCCGGGAATATCGACCTTGGTTCACTGGTCTCGGCATATGGCATTCAGGTGCAGCGGGGAGGTTCTGGAACGATGTTAGTTGTGGCTCGGGACCTTAATAAAGCGCAACGAAAACTCCTCGGCTGCATTGGTTATCGAAGATAGTTTGTCCATACGCACGCAAATGTTGATGAAGAGCTAACCATGGCAATTATGCATATTAAGTTGGGCAGTTCTATTTGCAAGGGTTTGTTAATTCTGGTCGCTTTAAGTCTGGCCCAGGGTTGCCAAACATTTGCTAAGCAAAACGAAATCGGTGTGGTGGTTGCGCGTCGCGCTCAGATCCGGAGTTCGACTGCAGTTGTTGCTGCTGATTTGTTGGAAGTAGATCGCGGAGATGCCGTTGATATCCTGGACTTCCAGGACGTGCAGGACCCCAGCGACAATTCCAAGAAAGAGCGCTGGCTGCGCGTACAAGCACACGACGAAGACAGCACCGAGGGCTGGATCGAGTCGCGGAATGTGATGCCAGACGAAGTCCTTCAGGCCTCCAAAAGACTCGCGGAAGAAGACAAAGGCATTCCGGCGCAAGCGAGCGGCCAGCTTCGAGCCAGCTCCAATCTGCGACTTAGTCCGGATCGCAGCGGCAACGAAAACATTATGATGCGGTTGGATAGTGGATCGAGCTTCGAAATTGTTGGTTGGAAGCGAGTGCCAAAGCCAAAGTCGTCGGAGGTGATCGAAAGCGATGTCGCGCCGAAGGCGGGAAGTGCGCAGCCCGGAAATACTCGCGGCAGTAAGGACAATCAGGACGAGAGCGAGTCGGAAGAAACCAACGAGGTTTGGTACAAAGTTCGTTTGGCCTCGCTGGCTTCACCCGCTCCAGCCGGTTGGATATATGGAAAACAGGTTGAACTCGCGGTGCCGAGCGACATCATTTTTTATCGCACCGGGCGTGAGTTTGTGGCCTGGCAAAGGCTCGATGGTGACTCGTCGAGTGAAGCGGATGGATCTAAAGGCAAAGACGCTGCTAAGGAAGCAAAGCCCGGAAGCTGGGTGATCCTTGAAAAGAGTAGTTCGGATCAACCGCACACGATCGGTGAACCAGACTTCGATCGCATCTACGTGCTTGGCTACGACAAGCGTGATCAGGAGCACTACACCGCTTATCGCAGCCCAGACTTGAAAGGTTACCTGCCGTGCCGGGTTGAAGGTAGACCCGACAATAAGACGTTCACTATTCGGGTGCAGGATGAGAGCGGACAGGTGAGCGATGCTCAATACAGCATCTACAAGGATAGCAGGGGCTATCTGAAGGTAAACGCGCCCAACGTGGAAAACAAAGAAAAGGAAAAGAAGAAGAAGTAGTAGCTCCCTGGTAGTGCAGCTGTTTCGGAATCTTGAGTTGCTAAAGTGAATTCGATATCTACATCGCGGCGTCCGGTAATCGTTGGTGTCGGAGGGTTCACTTCCGAAGTCGGCAAGACTACATTGCTGTGCGATCTGCTGCGTGCCTTTCCCGGATGGGAGGCGATAAAGACCACCCGTGGGCACTATCGTTCTTGCGGAAGAGATCCGCACGTCTGTTGTGTAAGTGATCTGCTCGAGGGCGAAGCGGTGATTCGGTCGGGACGAGAGTTAACTTATTCGCCGGGGAAAGACACCGGCCGTTACTGGGATTCCGGCGCAGCTAACGTTCATTGGGTCATCGCAACTGACCAACAAGTTGAAGCTGGGATTAAGAAAGCTCTCGGCTGCGTTCACGCGCCTGGAGTTTTCATTGAAGGCAACAGCTTCACGAAATTCATTGAGCCAGATTACTTTGTCATGGTGGTGCGTCCGGATGATTTGAAAATCAAAGCGACGGCCAGGGAAGCTCTGGACCGCGTGTCGGCCTTCTACGTTTCGGGCGAAACGAAAAGCGGTGATAGAGAGCGCCTCGACAAGTTTTTAGCAAAGTCCAACCTGGGAAGTCTTAGTATTAACGGCCTAGTCTTTACCCGCGACGATCTTCCCCTGCTTATCAGGCGACTGCGTGGATTACACTCCTCGTGGGCTGCATAGTACGAAGACAATCGAGAAGATTTGATTAGGAGTTGGAATGAGCACTTTAGTCGCTGAAACCAGAGCACAGAATCTTGTCGTCACAGAAGACAATCTGATTGTCGATCTAAGTGACGGGTGCTCCATCTCTGTCCCGCTGGCGTGGTATCCACGTCTCCTGCACGGCACCGCTGAAGAGAGAAACAACTGGAGATGGATTGGAGACGGGGAAGGGATCCATTGGCCCGATCTGGACGAAGATATCAGTGTCGAGAATCTGTTGCTAGGGAAGGCTTCAGGCGAAAGTCAGGACTCGTTTCGGCGGTGGCTGGAAAAGCGAAATTCAAGCTGAACGCTAAAGGTTCTATATACAGCCATGCTCATGAGGACTAGAATCGCCGAGTGCGGATTCGCTATTACATCGATCCGGCAACAGGGTTGCCGCACATCTATGAACATGACGTTTCAGAGCATGAAGTCGAAGCAATTCTTGAGCGGCCGTTGCAAGATATACGCGGACGACAGGATTCCCGTATCGCAATCGGCCAGGCTGAAGCCGGTCGATACTTGAAGGTGATTTATGTTCCCGATCCTGTTCCAGCCTCCGTCTTTGTAATAACTGCATATGAGCTAAGGTCGAAGGCGAAGCGGGCAATGCGACGCAAACGAAGGAAGAAACGATGAGCAAGCAAAGAGTAAATCAAAAGTTTCCGCCCGGTTGGAATGAATCCCGGGTTCGTCAGGTTCTCGATTACTACGAATCACAAACTGACGAAGAAACCGCTGCCGAGATCGAATCTGCTCTTAGGAACACTATAATGGAAGTCCCGACTGCCCTTGTTCCCGCAGTGCGAGAGCTAATTGCGAAACGAAAAGCTGCTCGCGCCCGCGCGACGAAGAGACGCAACACAACGCCGCCGCAAAGCCGCGTGCGACGCAGCTGAATGTGGCTGGAATTCGTTGGCCCAACCTGGACGAAGACAACAGCGTCGAGAATCTAATTCTCGGCAAAGCGTCCGGCGAAAGTCCGGACTCGTTTCGCGGTGGCTGGAACCGTCTTGCGCCATGATAGAATTTGGCTGGAGGTATGTCATGAGTGAAAGCAAAACGATTGATTCAGTAGCTGATGAGCCGAGCGACTACAAGAATCAGGTTGCTGAGTACATTGAGAAGATCGACCGCATTAGGTGCCAGATGGCGGAAGACGAGAAAGAGATCAGCCATCTGAAAGCCGAGACACGAGAGATTCTTACGAGGCTCGAAGCCGCCTAGCCCGGGTGGAAGTAAATCCTCGAACTGGCAAAACGGTTTGAGCAATGAGACCATGGCAACACTAGAACAGATTATAGAAGAAGCACGCGCCCTCTCGCCCGCCGAGAAGCGCAGGTTGCATCAGGTGTTGGACCACGAGCTGCGGCAACCTGAGCTGGCTCAAGCGGCACCGCCCAATTATCGCACCTACGAGCGAGAACACTCCTGGGTCGGGGCCCATCGCGATGAATATCTTGGGCAGTGGGTGGCAGTAGATGGCGACCGGCTCATTGCGCACGGCACAAATCCACGACAAATCTATCTTGCCGCGCGTGAGGCTGGAATCGACGTGCCTTACATTGTGCGCGTCGTTGAGGGCCAGGAGCCTTTCACCGGGGGTTGGTTGTGACCTACGGCTTGAACTTTGACGTCGAGCACGATTATTCCTCGGTTGAAGGGATCAGCATCCCCGTCACCCTGCATCACGGACAAGATAAAGTGACCTTCGATGCAGACCTTGATACTGGATCAACCTTTTGCATCTTCAATCGGGGCCATGCTGAAACGCTCGGGCTTAGCGTGGAGTCCGGCGAGCCAACGCGCTTCAAAACTGTAACGGGCAGTTTTGATGCTTACGGCCACACACTGACATTGGAAACGCTCGGCTACTCGTTCGACGTGACCGTCTATTTTGCAGCGCACGAGAACTTCACACGTAACGTGTTGGGCAGGCGCGGCTGGCTCGATCAAGTTCGGCTAGGCATCATTGAGTATGAGAGCAAACTTTATCTGAGCCGATACGCGGAATAGGTGGCTTGCTATCCGCGCCTCCTGCACGGCACGCCTGACGAGAGAAACAACTGGAGATGGATTGGAAACGGAGAAGGGATTCATTGGCCCGATCTGGATGAAGACATCAGCGTCGAGAAGCTAATCCTCGGCAGAGCTTCAGGCGAAAGTCAGGACTCTTTTCGTCGGTGGCTGGGAAAGCGGGCGATGCGATCGCGAGTCCATTCGGCTCGATCCAAAACGCGGCGAGTAGGTGCGCGCTCGAGACATCCGATCAACTTCCAGATAGTACTCTTCGCGCGCGAAAAGCCTTCACCAATCCCACTACTCCCATAAGACTCCTCTTTAGACCATCGAACACCCCGATCAGAAAGCCTAGGACTACGTAAGATTCCGGCCCCCAACGACCCGAACCATGAATCGCCGCAAAAAACATCATGAACAAGACGCACGCACCAGCCTCAACGGTGCCCATGAAGAGACTAACGGCCGGATTACCACCGATGTAAACGCCGCATTTCGGACAAAGGTACAGCCTACTCTCGCCAAATATCCCGCTCATCATGCTTCTTGACCTTTGTATGCTTACGATTACTTCTTCGTCGCAATTACTGCACCGCCCAGCAGCATAGTTTAGTTTTGTCTTCGGGTTGGTTAGGCCGCTGACAATATCCTTTGCATATCCAAACCGAAGTCTTCTTTCTGACAGGCCATATAGGACACAGAACGCGGTGAGTGACACGACGAAGGCGAATAATTCCGTTAACGTGTTGACGAGAACAGAACTCAAATACTCTGGCGCCAAAGACATGCTAGAGACAAGCCTTATCAAGAAGAGCGCCAGGACCGTTACGAGTATTTCTTCCCAGTACTTTCTTTTGAAGACGGCGGCTGCCCAACCCATCCCTAGCAAAATTAAGGCTACGTAACTCATCACCCAGAATTGCGTTACTGAAATATCTTCTGAGAGGCGGCCATAGATCGCACCAGCGGCAAAATCAACGAGCAACAGACTAAGGGGCATGAGGACGAAGGACCAGTTTCCTAATCCGTGCCGTTTCTCGCCAGGGCGACCGGCGCTGGCTGCAGAGGTTTCTACTCCTCCGATTTCCGTTACTGTAGGAGGAAGGGTCGAAACAGGCGGCATACCTGCCTCACGCTTCGTTTCGCTCGTTTCAGTCCTCACGGCTTCCTGGGAGGGCGCTGAACGTAGAAGCGCAGTCTGGTCATCCTTCAGCCACTCGGCGCAGTATCGACATTTTATTGCTGAATCTTGAATCTCTTCGGCGCAATAGGGGCACTGTTTCATAGCTGACCGAATTCGAAAATGAGTCGATCTATTTGAATCGAAGGATCATAAAAAGGCAGCCCTCGCGACTGGCTTATTTTGAATTGCAGTTAGTCGTTTCTTCTGATAAACCATAAGCCCCTGCACGGCAAATGGCAAATGTAGGCGACCGAGTCCTTTGACCTCTAGCTGAACCTTTGAAAAGATTAGATTCGCGCTGGCAGCTAGGGGTTAGTTTCTGAAAATGACCCAGTACTCTCGTTCTAAATTTCTCCGACATTCAATCAAGGAACGCACAAGTGCGTTGAAGAATCTAGATTTGGCCAGCGTTGACGTCGTGTATCTTGAAAGTCAGATTAGAGATCTTCTGAATATTGGTTACGTCTCACGTCTTCAGAAAGTAAGACATCCAAGGGTGTACCGCGTACGAATCAATGACACCAACGAACCATTTGAGAATACAAGAGAGTTGTGGTGGCGAAAGCCTGAATGTAACAAAGTAAGAGGACGAGTGAATGATGTCGGCGAATCGGTCTTCTATTGTAGCGATTCTGAAAACACGGCCGTCATTGAAAAGCAACCCGAGATGGGTGATGTTTTGACTGTGCTCGAAGCCGAACTGGTGGACCCAAACAAAATGCCACTGGTTGTAGAATTAGGATTGCATGAATTTACCGGCAAAAGTAATCCGAATTACGGCGGGATTCCATGGGAATCTGATTTTAAGCAGAAGGATTTCATGAAGCGGGAAGGAATCTCACAAACCAATCCATTGTTACGAGATTATTTGGTGAGTGAGTTCATGAAATCCGTTTCACCGGGCAAAGAACATGAGTACAAGACGACCATCGCCATCGCGCGCATATTGATCGGTCCCGGAATCGTAAATGACGACGGCGAGTGGGTCCGTGACATCAAGATTGATGGGCTTTCCTACCCCAGCATTGCGTCCGAAAAGCTAGGCGTCAACAGTGCGATCCTCCGAGAGGCGGCGGACCGCCTTTATAGACCTGCTGCATGCACTGTGTATCGGGTCCAAAAGCGTGAAAGCAGCATTCACTACGGATTGGGCGAGCTGATGAGGTCTGAATCTATTGATGTCGATGGGACAATTAACTGGGTAGTGACTGGTACGACCCGGGCCGCAAAACCGCGCCCCGCTTAAGATTCGTGCCGGTGCCTTGACAGAGCGAGATTACTGGGTTAAAGTCCCCGTTTGCTTGGGGCGAATTTATTCCGTCTGTAAGGCAATCCAAAGACAATTTGGAAATGATGTTTGAAAACTAGATAGAGCGTGTCCATATCAATGACCTTTGAGAGTCAAGACGACGAGCGATAAAGCTCGCGTATAAAACTCTTTAAGAAGAGTCATTATCGGATACTTTAACCAGTTATCGATAATGTTCCAGAGAACAAATTCTAACGAGAGTTTGATCCTGGCTCAGAATCAACGCTGGCGGCGTGCCTCAGACATGCAAGTCGAACGCGAAAGTCTCCTTCGGGGGGCAAGTAGAGTGGCGCACGGGTGAGTAACACGTAGGTAATCTACCTTTGGATGGGGAATAACAACCGGAAACGGTTGCTAATACCGCATAATGCAGCGGCACCTAATGGTGACAGTTGTTAAAGCGGGGGATCGAAAGACCTCGCGTCTAAAGAGGAGCCTGCGGCGGATTAGCTAGTTGGTAAGGTAACGGCTTACCAAGGCGACGATCCGTAGCCGGCCTGAGAGGGCGGTCGGCCACACTGACACTGACATACGGGTCAGACTCCTACGGGAGGCAGCAGTCGGGAAT
>JANMQG010000167.1:0-6422 GCA_031370285.1 Chloracidobacterium sp.
AGTTGCGGCGACGAAACTCATCCGGCGTCACGCCTAACGTTTTGGCAACTTTATCGAGTTGTCGCTCGAGCGCAAAAATACTTTGCGGCGCCCCAAACCCTCTAAAAGCCCCGTGCGGCGGAACGTTCGTAGCAACCGCGCTTGAGCGTATGCGCACGTTGGGACAGTAGTAAGGACCAGCAGCGTGAATCGTGCCGCGTGAAAGAACTACCGGAGAGAGCGTGCAATAAGCGCCGCCGTCGACGATGAACTCGATGTCCATCGCCAGCAGTTTGCCGTCTTTCGACACAGCAGTCTTGTGTCTGGTGCGCGATGGATGTCGCTTGGTGGTCGCTACCATGTCTTCCGCGCGGTCGTAAATCATCTTCACCGGCTTGCCTGATTTCCAGGCGAGGAGCGCCGCATGACCCGCCAGCAGCGACGGGTATTCTTCCTTACCGCCAAAGCCGCCGCCGGTTTCGGTTTGAATGACGCGGATTTTGTCTTCCGGCAGGGCGAACAGTTTCACCAATGCCTTGTGAACGTAGTAGGGGCATTGCATTGAACCCCAAACGGTCACTCCTTCCGCTGGATTGGCGATGGCTATCGCGCCGTTGTTCTCAATGTAGAGTTGCTCTTGTGCCCCGGTGTGATATTCGCCTTCGACGACGAAGTCTGCCGTTGACCAGACGTCATCAACGTTGCCCTTATCAACCAGAAAGGATTTGAAGACGTTGTCGCCTCCCCAAATGATTTCTTTCTTCGCTACCGAATCTTCGAGCGTAAAGATCGGCGGTAAATCTTCGATCTCGACGCGAACGTTGCGGCGCGCTTCCTCGAGCATATATTTATCCGGATGGGCCAGCAGCAGGATTGGTTCTTCCGGATGATTGACCGCCTCGTCGGCGAGGTAAGGCTGATCGTTGAGTATGAGCGCGACGTAATTCTCGCCGCCATGCTCGCGAATATCCTTCGCCGTAACGATCGTGAATTCGCTCCAGGGTATGTCACCTTCAAAAGCAATGCTCTTGATACGCCCGCGCGCAACCTGGCTGCGCACGGTGGTGCCGTGAAGCATTTCGGGAAAAGAAAGATCATCAACGTAAAGCGCTGCGCCGGTGACTTTCTTCCGGCCTTCTTTGCGCGGCGCAGACCTGCCGATGGGATGATTGTTTGTCGCCGGATTCATTTGGAGGATGTACTTTACAACTTTAGCCCACGGACCACGCAAGCGGTTCCTGAAATATTTTATTTAATGAAGTTCGATTCGCCTCAGGGTCTGGCAATGATTAGCGGGTTGGCCTCCAGCTCGCGCCGGTAAAACACTCTTGGGCGTTGGACGTTGCGCTTTTCCGGCTCGGCAATATTCTGTTCGCCCTCAACGAACGCGATCTGCAGACCAACACCGCGCGCTTGTTTCATTTTCTCTTGCTGCATTTGCGGCACACGTTCGGTGACGAAGTCGAGCCACTCTCTGACGTTGAGCACTCCATCCTTCGGTTCGTTGTCTGCAACCGATGTTTTTAGCCCTTCCTCGACCAAAGCGTATGTCAGCAACCCGTGACCAAGCTGCGCAGTTTCGAGCGCTGCTTGATAACTCTGTGCGGCGGTAAGAATGTACATGCCTTTTTCGTAGGCGAGTTGCGCCAGGCCTTTGGAATTCATCGGGCCGCGACGCTTTTCTTCCGCTTCCAGGGCCTGTCCCGAGTTGCAGGCATCGATGACAAGCAGCAAATGCTCGGCATCGAGACCTTCAACGGATTGCTCTAACTCCTCATCAGAGATGCTGTGGGCGAGTATGTTGCGCAACCCTTCCTCGTTTAATTTTGTGCGTTCGCCGGCATAACCAAGGTCGTGCGGGATAAGGTAAAAGCGCTGGCCTTGCGCGGTGCCATGACCGGCAAAGTAGATGATGACAGTGTCCTCGGGCTCAGCCCGTTTGAGAGCGCTTAGTGGTCCGGCTTTCAGAGAAGGCGGCCCAGACTCTCCCGAGAGTCGTTTCAAGGCTGAAAGAATATTGGCCTTCGTTGCATTCTCATTGATAAGGGAAACTATCTCGACATGTTCGAAGCGTCCCATTTGTGTTTGTCTGATGCGGGTCTCTTCGCTGAAGCTTTGCGCGTCTGCCAACGCGTACTTCAAGTTGTATTGTGGATTCGCATATTCATTTAAGCCTACCGCAATGATGTATGCCGTACCGGCGCGCTTCAAGCTGTCAGCTCCGATTAGCGGCAACTGCGCATCCTTACTCTTAACGTTATCTTTGTTGAAAGCATAGGCGGTCAGCCGGTTGGCTCCGGCGTTGACCGTAATTTCTTCCTCGAAACTGACGGCGGGTTTTCCAACCAACAGGTCACCGTGCCAAACCTTGAGCAAAGAACCATTGCGAAACAGACGTACGTCGCGCGCGCCGCTTCCCTGAGCATGATCCTTATCCGCCGGCGAATCGGTTACTTCGATTTTCACTTTGATCGTGCGCGAAGTTATGGCGGCTGCAGGATCAGGGGCTGCGATTGATAATTTCACCACTGGCTGGCGTCGATCCTTTTTAGACACGTCCTGGGTCACTCGCGGACGTTTGCCGGCAAGTATGTCGGCCAGCAAGCCGGGATAATAAAACTCGTTGAAGAACCACTCGATGGGCGCGACGTTGAAAGTGTCCTGGTCATAGCGCCAAAGGATTTGATTCCAGGAAACCGGTGTACCGTCAAACAGACCCTGTGGAGTTACTACCATCCACTCTCCGCCGTCATCGAGTGAGATGAGAGTCACCAAATGTTCGCCGGTATTCGTGTCCCACAAAAATGTCGCTCCGTCGTCGCAGGCTGACGCGAGCAAACGCGAGTCGGGGCTGAAGTCAAGAGAGTCGATATTAGTTGTATGCCCGACGAGCGTGCGCAACTCCGTCCGCGTGGCCACGTCCCAAATCTTGATTGTGTTGTCACTGCTACTCGATGCCAGGAGTCGCCCATCGCGACTGAAGGCAACTTGGGTAACACCTTTCCCATGTCGCTGGAGGGCGCCAAGCTCGCGACCGCTGGCCACATCCCAAAGCTGCACCTGGCCAATGGCCTCGACCTTCATGTCTTTAATGAAGTCCTGAGGATCGTCCGGCAATTTGTTTTTCGATCTTTTTTGTCCCTGGCCCGTCGCCGCTTTCATCATTGCGTCCATGTCAAAATTCGACTTTGACTCGACACCGCCCACGGCAAGAATGCGGCCGTCAGGACTGAAGGCCAACGAGGTAACGCTGCGCCCCATCGTTCCCGCAGACATCGAGCCCATCACGTTTGTGATCATCGCACTCATGTCGGCCATGTTCGGCACTTGCATGGCCTGTATTTGGGCAGCGGTCGGCATTGAACCCTTCTTCCCGGGTTTAGTAGAACCGGTGGATCCGAGGCTACCGAAATTTCCCAGCGCGCTGAACTTATCCATAGGCGACGAAGTTAGGTCGCGCAATTTATTTCCGGAGCCGGTGTCCCAGAGTGAGACGGTTCCCGTAGAGCTAAGCGTGGCCACCACCCTACCGTCGGAGCTGAAACCAGCGTCAGCCGCACCTGAGCCGACCATAAGCGTTGTGAGTTCGCGGCCAGACTTCACGTCCCAGATCTTTGTTTGATTCGCCTTTGGTGAGGCCTGTGCGCTGGGTGGGGTTTTTCTAACATCATCGAAGGCCTGACCATAAGTTACGACCATCATCGCGCCGTCCCGGCTGAAGCTGGCGCGCTGCACAACGCTTCCTATCGGAGCTGGAACCAGAGTTTGCAGTTTACGACCCGTCGGTGCCTCGAGGATTGAAACCGCGTCACTCGTGAGACTATAGGCTGCCAGCAAGCGGCCGTCAGGACTTGGCAAGGAGATCATCGTGTCAGCGGGCGCGTTCGTAATGCGCAAGCCACGACCGCCGCGCAGGTCCCAACGAGTGCGCCCACCCGAGGCCAGTTGAGTGCCGTCAGCACTGAAGCTGACTTTGTAGGCCATGTTGGTTCGGCCGTTCAACTTCAGTATTTGCTTGCCCGCTTCCAGGTCCCAAAGAATCGTTGGCGTATCGAACCCGCCGGTGGCGACTCGCTTGACATCGTCACTGAAACCAAAGAAAGCTGCAGTCTGTAACGAAAGCAAACCGCCGTTCGGCACTTTCAAGGCGGGCAGTTCCTGACCGGTCGCTGTGTCCCAACGTCGAACGGTGTAACCTTCAACGAGTGCCAACTGGCGACCGTCACGGCTAAATTTGACTATGGTGAAGTCGCTCGTAGTCCTACCTAAATCTCGTTCCTTAGTTTTCGCGGTGAGGTCCCAAAGCTTTAATTGTTTGCCGATGATGCCGGAGACGAGCAGCCGGCCATCAGACGAAAAGGAAAATTGAGCGCTTGTAAAATCTTCGTCGGGGATATTAATCGAACGTAACTCGCGCCCACTCGACAAATCAAAAAACTTAACGAGTGGTTGAGTCGGATCAAAAATCACCTTTGCCAGTTGATTGCCATCGGGGCTAAGTGCCACTCCACCCTCACCGCCGTTAAGGGCCGCGACGCTAATGTCGGTAGTCCCCAGATTGCGGATCTCCTTGCCACTCGCAACGTCCCAAACTTTGATTGCGTCACTGACCGTTACTATCTGTCCGTTTGCGGTAAAAGCGATAAAGGAAACTCCTAACGATGCGGCCATTGACCCTTCGGGCCCAGCGAGTGTTTGTAACTCACGTCCGGTTGTCACATCCCAAATCTTGACCGAGTTATTTCCTGCGGCAGCCGCTACCAGCCGGCTATCCGGGCTGAAGGCAATAAAAGGAGATGCCCCCATCACGCTTTGGGTGCCGCTCGAGAGGTCACGCAATTCGCGTCCGGTGGTGGTTTCCCAAAGTTTGATAGTGCTGCTGCGGTAGGTGGCAGTTGCGAGCAAGCGGCCGTCTGGACTGAAGGCCAGGCGGGTCGCGCCAATAAAAGTGTTGTAGCCGGTTTGGAGCACGAGTTCAGGCTTGGCCTCTCTCGCTCGTTGCTCAGCCTGAGAGTTACTTGCAGAGCTCGCACTCTGAACGCCCAGCCCGCGTTGGTCTGGCGTTGGTGTCGGCGCCTGTGCGAGTGTGGAGGTTGCCAGCGCGGCGATCGCAACCATCATTAAAGCTAAACGTCGCGCGCCGCTGAGCTGCATATCGTATTCCGTCATGTTCGTCCTCGTAATAGGTGAGAATGACATCGTCAACCGAATGAGGGTTAACTGCACTATCACCACCGTCTCGTGTATTATTCTCCCCACTCTACCATCCCTGCAACAAATTCAGCCCGCCATAACCGGCTGAAGTCATAGTGAGTCAACTCCTAAGACCAAATCTGATTTCACGAAAACTTCACATGCTCCAGCAGCAGCAGTCCGATTGAAACCAGCGCCAGCGCGTACATCACCGGATGAATATCTCGCCGCCGTCCCACGATCAAATAAAGCCCGACGTGCGAAATGAAGCCCCACAGAATTCCCTGCGTGATTGAAAACGTCAGCGGAATTAGAATTATCGTCAGAAACGCCGGAAGTCCCTCTTCAATCTTCGCGAACGAAATCTTGCCGACGCCGCGAAACATTGATGCCCCCACCAGAATCAAGACAGACGCAGTCGCAAACGTTGGCACCATGCCCGCCAGCGGCGCCAGAAAGAAGCAGGGTAGAAAACAAAGCGCGGTGAACACGGAAGTCAGTCCGGTGCGCCCGCCCATGTTGATGCCCGCTACGCTCTCGACGTAAGCGGTGCCGGAAGATGTTCCGGCCACGCCGGCGCCAAGCGTGGCAAACGAATCAACAATCAAACCCTGCTTCAGGTTCTTTGGATGACCCTCGTCATCAAGCAGGTCGGCAGCGTGCGCGACGCCGATGAAGGTGGAGATCGAATCAAACAGATCGGTAAACAGGATGCCAATAATCGCTGGCAACAGAGAGATTTTCAAAGCGCCGAGAATGTCCAGTTTGAAAAGGACAGTTTTGAAATCTGGGGCGCTGAAAAGGTGGTCGGCGGGTTTGACCAGACCAAAAACCCAACCAAGCAGAGTGGCAGTGACGATGCCGGCAAGAAACGCGAACGCGCTCTTGCGCGTCAGCAGCCAGACCGAGATCGCCGTGGCAACGATCGTCAGCAAGGCCGGCACGCCCAGCGTTCCCAACTTAACAAAGGTCACTGGATCCGGAGCGATCAGGCCTGCGTTCTTTAGCCCGATGAATGTCAGAAAAATTCCAATGCCGGCGGCGGTGGCGAGTCGCAGTTCAGTCGGAATTGCTTTGGCGATGGTTTCGCGGACAGGTGTAACGGAGATGACGAGGAACAAGACGCCGGCCCAAAATATGATTCCGAGCGCCACCTGCCACCAAACTCTTTGCGTGAGAATGATCGTGAAGGTGAAGTAAGCGTTGATGCCCATGCCGGGCGCGACGGCAAACGGCAACTTCGCGTAGAG
>JANMQG010000173.1:0-38061 GCA_031370285.1 Chloracidobacterium sp.
TGGTAGGCGCGTGGGGATTTGAACCCCAGACCCCTACCGTGTCAAGGTAGTGCTCTACCCCTGAGCTACGCGCCTACAGTCGTTTCAAATCGCTTCAAAAAGGAGTTGTTCTGAAAGCGAGCCCGAAAGTAACAAAGCACCTAACGGGTGTCAAGCGACAGTCCAAAAACGTTAGGGATCCTTTCGGCAACAAATGGATCACGAGCCAAACGTGTTAGCAGTGCTACTCAGCCTTTCGCCGCCGCCGCCGCTTCCCACTGGCTGTAGAGAACTGTAAGACGCGCCTCAGTTTGCCTGTAGTCTTCATCCAGCTTGATTAGCTCGGTAGCATCACGTGCGACTTCTGGCAGCGACATCCGCGCCGAAATTTCATTCAATTTCTTTTCTGCTGCCGCGATCTCTGCCTCGAGCAGGACAGGAGTCACCGGCTTATTCTTCTTAATGACCTTGATCGCCGCAGCTTGCTTCCGCGAAGTCGCTTTCCCTTTGCCGCCCGGTTTCGATTTTCCGGCAGCCGCTGATTCCTGCTTCGATGCTGGTTGATCTGCCGTGCTCCGGCCAGGCAGTTCGGCGGAGATCAAGCGCTTCTCTTCGAGAATAGGAAGTCTATTGACGGACCTTCCCGACGCCTTCCAATCGTGATACTCGGTATAGTCGCCATCATAGTGTTCGGCGACTCCCTCACCATCGAGCGCGAGAATCTGAGTGGCGACTCGATCGAGGAAATAACGATCGTGACTGATGGTCAATATGGTTCCTTCATAAGCATCGAGCGCTTCTTCCAGGGCTTCACGCGAAGGGATGTCCAGATGATTCGTCGGCTCATCGAGCACCAACACATTGACGCGCGAGTAGATCAACTTGGCCAGCGCCAGCCTTCCCTTCTCGCCTCCCGATAGGTCGCGCACATGCTTGTAAACATCGTCGCCTCTAAACAGAAACTTAGCCAGGAACGAACGCAGCTCGCCGGCGGTTGCTCCCGGGGAAGCAACTCTTCTCAACTCCATGATGACTTCGTTTCGATCATCGAGATCGTCAAGTTGCTGAGCGTAGTAGCCCACCTCAACTTTCGTGCCCCAACGGATTTCACCCGCGAGTGGCGGAATTTTCTTCAGTATCGTTCTGAGAAAAGTGGTCTTGCCGGATCCGTTGGGCCCGATGATGCCGAGACATTCAGCCCGCCGTAAGACAAACGAAATATCACGCGCGAGAATCTTGTCCGGGTATCCGATGGTCGTCTGGTCTACCGTCAACACGTGATTCCCTGCTCGCTCGATTGATCGAAGCCGAAAATCACCTGATGACTGGTCTGCCCGCACCGCGTCAACGCGTTCCAGCTTCGCGAGCATTGTGCGGCGCGACTTCGCTTGTTTGGTTTTCTGTCCGGCAAGGTTACGGCGGATAAACTCTTCGGTCTTGGCGATCAGCTGTTGCTGATTGTCGTAAGCGCGCTGCTGCGCTTCGCGACGTTCTTCGCGCTCGACAAGATAGTCGGAATAGTTGCCGGTGTAGCTCGAGGCGCGTCCGTTTTCGAGTTCAATGATGCGCCGGCAAGCGCGATCGAGAAAGTAGCGATCATGGCTAATGATCACAAAACCCGCTGGGTAGTCTTGCAGAAACTCTTCCAGCCATTCGACCCCCGTGACATCCAGGTGGTTGGTGGGCTCGTCCAACAATAGGACGTCCGGCTCAGCAAGCAGAAGGCGAACAAGGCCAAGACGGTTTTGCTGGCCGCCTGAGAGCTTCTCAGTCTCTAAAGACCAGGTCGGGCGATCGAACCCCAGCCCTTGCAGGATCGACTCGGCCTTGGCCGCGTATTCAAATCCGCCTTCTCGCTCAAACTGATGCTGCAAATCGCTGTAGCGTTCGAGGACTTTGTCCAGGTCATCCACAGCCTCGCCCATGCGATGCTCCAGTTCGTGCATTTCATGTTCAATCTGTTGGAGATGCCCAAACGCTGCCAGCGCAGACTCGTGGACCGTTGAGCCAGGTTCAAAGTGGATGTGTTGTGCGAGCAAACCGAGACGCATGCCCCTCGCACGTATCACGTCGCCGCGGTCAGGTGGCTCTTCGTTATTGATGAGGCGAAAAATTGTTGTTTTGCCAGACCCGTTCCGGCCCACCAGTCCAACATGCTCACCGGGGTTTATTTGCAGCGACACGCCGCGCAAGACATCCTGCGTGCCGTAAGACTTATGTACTTCTGAGAGACGAAATAACATTTTGGAGCGCTGCGACCTGTCGCAGCTTTGTATATCTAACTATGGAAAGCGGTGACAAGTCACCGCACTGCAAAAAAAGCGGGTGCGGAGCTGATGAAGCCTCCTGCACCCGCGCAAACCTGTTAACAAGACTTAGGGCTTCTTTGAAGCGCTGGCCTTCGGACTTGCAGCCGCCGCGGCCGGCGAAGCTGTGGTTGCCGGAGCGGTTGACTGCGGAGTGGCGGTCGCACCGGTGACTGGCGGAGATGCGACAGTGCCGGGCGATGCGGGCCTTAGCCCAAGATTGCTTGGGTTATTGAGCATCGTGCTCGCCAGGTTGTTGACGATCTTGGCATCGTTCATGGCCACTTCAAGGAGCGCGGCGTTGAGAATGTCGGACCGCTGTTTTGTCAGCGCTTGAGTAATCTGCGGGCGAACGCCTGGGCTCTCAAGCGTAAGATTCTCAGTCTGCAAGCGTTTCTCTTCAAGTTTGAAGACGTACCATTTTCCGCTGGCGAATCGAACCGGCTCAGTTTTATCCCCAGCCTGCATGGTAAAGAATTTGGTGATCAGATCCGCGGGAAATCCGTTTTGCTTTAAATCGTCTTCGGTGGCAAAACCGATGTCACCCCCCTTCTGGACACTAGTGGCATCCTCGCTCTTTGCCCTTGCTACCGTAGCGAAGTCCGCACCGCCTTTGAGCTGTTGATTGATGTTGTCGATCTTCAACTTGGCTTCAGCATCGCTTTTCGCATCGTTCTGCGCAATGCCCTGACTACTGTTATCGGCGGGATCGACCATGATCATCGCCAAGGCAACACCACGAGCACTTACAAATCGCTCACGATTGCCGTTGTAAAAATCTTCAACCTCTTTATCGTTAACTGTGATCTTGGAGTTGTACTTATCCTGAAGCTTCTGGATAGCAATGACCTTTCGCGCTTCTTCGCGGTAGGACTCCATAGTCATACTCTGGGCGGTCAGGCTCTTTTGGAAATCATCGTCGGTCATGCCGGATTGCTGCTTCTGCTGATTGATGAATGCCGTTATCTCGTCTTCGCTGGGCAATAACTTTTCCCGATCGACGCGCTGAAAAAGCACTTCCCGCTGGATCAGGCTGCCAAGCACTTGTAACCGCGCTTGGGCCAGTTCGAGTTGCGAAAGCTGGGCCTGCTTGCCGCCGGACTGCGAACTCACACCTCGCTCAACCTCA
Organism: Chloracidobacterium sp.; assembly: GCA_031370285.1. Taxonomy (GTDB): domain Bacteria; phylum Acidobacteriota; class Blastocatellia; order Pyrinomonadales; family Pyrinomonadaceae; genus PSRF01. The sequence goes on from JANMQG010000173.1 coordinate 3,415, forward strand.
GCCAGCATGATGTTCTTGCCATTGACCGTCGCCGCGACCGTGTTGTCCTTAGTGTCGCCGCCTCCGCCGTTGCTGCACGCTCCAAGGGAGAGGAGAGTCGCCGCCAGGAATGCGGCTGAAATAGTTTGTTTTACCGTTCTTTGCACTTTGGATTGTTACTCCTTTAGAGAAGTGCTGATGTTAGCCCGGTCGTGCCTGCTTGACGATGGGGAAAACCGTTTGTTATAAATTGCGTTTCAATTATTGGCGCTTGCTCCGTCCTGTGGGTCCGCGGCAATCATTCAAGCTCTGGAGGTATCATAAAAATCATGGCTAAACGTTGCGAAGTCTGCGGTAAAGGTCCGCAATTCGGAAACAATGTCTCGCACGCAAACAATCGAACGCCGCGGCGGTTTAATCCGAATCTGCAATCCATTCGTGTGCAACTACCACAGGGCGGCGCGCAACGGATGAAAGTTTGTACCAGTTGCATCAAAGCGGGAAAGATCGCTAAAGCCGCGTAAATCTCGTTCCTTCCGACAAACGACCGGTGCCGGGGCTTATCGACCTGAGCGCCGGTTTCTTATTGCCAATCCCTCAAGACGCTAAGGCGATCGCCTCAATCTCAACCCGCGCATCCCGCGGCAAGCGTGCCGCCTCCACGGTGGCGCGAGCAGGTGGCAGTTCCTTGAAAAACTTCCCGTAAACCTCATTCATCGCTGCGAACTCCTGCATGTCAACCAAAAACACTGTGGTCTTTACTATCCGACTAAGGCTACTGCCGGCAGCTTCAAGCACCGCCGCCAGGTTTTTTAGTACCTGCTCTGTCTGCTCCTCTATTCCACCCGTCACGAATTGCCCTGTTTGCGGATCAATTGGTATCTGACCCGATGCGAAGATCAACCCATTAGCCTTAACGGCCTGCGAATACGGTCCGATTGCTTGCGGTGCTTGGTCCGTTTGGATGATCTCCTTCACAGTTGCGACTGCCTCTTTTTGAGTGGATGCAAACAAAGGCGGGATTCTATCAGAAACGTTCAGGGAAGGCCAAAGTCTGGCGATATTGGGTAGCGGGGAACGGTGGTCCCCCTGCCGGAAATCATTAGACAGCGCCCTGCATTCGCTCCACGTCCAAAACGCCGGGAACGCCTTTTATGGAGTTGATCACCTTGTCCAAATGCTTAACGTCGAAGACTTCAACCGTCACCTCGACGTGTCCCTTCTCGTCCGAGGCCACCGAGGCGCGCGCGTCGCGGATGCCAGTCTTCAAATCGGAAATCGCGCCGGTAATCCCGGCTATCATCCCGGTGCGGTTCTCGGTTACGGCAAGCAATTTGACGGCGTAAGCGGTCTTTTCAGGCCGGCCAGCCCATTCCACTTCGACTATTCGCTCCCGATTAATCATCAGCGAGGCCACGTTCTTGCAGCGCTTCTCATGAACGGCCACGCCTTTGCCCCTCGTGACGTAGCCAACTATTTCTTCGCCATGAAGCGGATTGCAGCAGCGCGCCCGTACGACCATTAGGTCGTCAACGCCTCGCACCACGATTGAATCGTCACCCAGGCGAATCAGCCGCTTGACTGCGCGCACACCACTTCGCAGGCGCGACTCTTTCTGTTTGTCGAGGTGCTCAAACTGCTCGGCGCCTAAATACTTGGCAATCACATTCCGTGGAATCAGTTTCCCGTAGCCGATGCCGGCCAGCAGATCCTCCACGCGCCCATATCCGTACTCGCCGGCAACGCGTTTCATGTCGCTATCGCTGTCGCCAAAAAGTTTCTTCGCCGACAGTTGGAACCTGGCGGCCTCTTTCTCGAATAGTTTGCGGCCGATGTCGATCGACTCCGCGCGTTGCTGTTCGGCCACCCAGTGGCGCACTCGATTTTTGGCGCGAGAGGTAACGATGAAGTTGAGCCAATCGCGCGATGGATGGGAGTTCGCCGACGTTAGAATTTCTACCACGTCGCCATTCTGTATTTGGTTGCGCAGCGGGACGATTCGGCCATTGAGGCGCGCGCCGGTGCAGGTGTTTCCGACTTCGGAGTGGATCATGTAGGCAAAGTCCACCGGCGTTGCGCCCCGTGGTAATTGAATGACTTTACCCATCGGGGTGAAGGCATAAACGTCCTTGGGATAGAGATCCAACTTTAACGAATCCAGAAAGTCGCGCGAGTCTTTGACTTCCTGCGTCCACTCAACCAGCGAGCGCAAAGCCTGGAAGGCGTTGTCATCATCGCGCGCGCCGCGTTTGCCTTCCTTGTATTTCCAGTGGGCAGCAACGCCTTCCTCGGCAATTTGGTGCATCTCCTCGGTGCGAATCTGTACTTCGAACGATTGCGCGTCAGAGCCAATCACAGAGGTATGAAGCGACTGGTAAAGGTTGTCGCGCGGAGTTGCTATCCAATCCTTTATGCGTCCGGGCACAGGCCGCCAGGTGTTATGGATCACGCCCAAGGCCGCATAACAATGCCGCACTTCGTTCGGCGTGATAACTCGCGCCGCGACCAAATCGTAAACTTGATCCAGCTCGATCTTTTGGCTCTTCAGCTTTTTCCAAATGGAATACAAGCGCTTCATGCGACCTTCAACACGCACGAACGGAACTTCGGCTTCCTTCATCTTCGCTTCAATTCGTTCCGTAATGCCGCCGAGGAAGGCCTCATTCTCCGCCCGGCGTTTTTCCAGTTGCTCCGCCAGCTCGCGGTAGTCCTCCGGGTGAAGATGGCGAAATGCAAGATCTTCAAGCTCGCCGCGCAGTTTACCCATGCCGAGGCGATGAGCGATCGGGGCAAAAATTTCCATCGTCTCTTCGGCAATACGTTTTCGCTTCTCCGGGTTGAGGTATTGAAGCGTACGCATGTTGTGAAGACGATCAGCCAACTTGATAAGCACGATGCGAACATCGTCAACCATCGCCAGCAGCATCTTGCGAACATTCTCCGCCTGCTGTTCTTCACGGGAGATATTGCTTATTTGCGCAATCTTGGTGAGACCGTCAACGAGATGGGCGATCTCTTCTCCGAAGTATTCGCGGATGGTATCGAGGTCAACGAGCGTGTCTTCTACTACGTCGTGAAGCAAACCCGTGGCAACCGACACTTCATCAAGTTTCATGTTGGCGAGGATGTTGGCCACCTCGAGCGGGTGAACCAGGTACGACTCGCCCGAGGCGCGCTTTTGGCCCTTGTGCTCCCTGGCGGAGAAAAGGTAGGCGCGGCGTAACAGATCGAGATTCGCTTGCGGATGGTTACGCGCCACGTTTTCGACAATTTCTTCAATGCGAATCATCTGTTTGCAGCCTGGCTCATTTGTCGGGAAAAATCGAGCAAGCTGACATGAGTATAACAAAAAGGTGATGCCCGACTCGAAAGTCGGGCATCACCCGAGAGAAAATCTTGCGCAAGGGCGCGGACAGATCTATTTCTTTGCCGGCGAGGCTGCCTTCCTGGCTTCCGCTTCTTCCTTCTTCTTCTGATTTATTTGGCTAAGCTCAGTGGTCCGCTTTTGCGCTTCTTCTCGCTGCTTTTCCAGTTGAGTCTTCTGATCCGTTTTGCCATCCATCTCGGCCAGCCTCACAGCTTCGATGAGCAAGTTGGTCTTGTAGGACCAGGCAGGCTCGCTATTCGGATCAAGCTTAATCGCGTTTTCGACCTCTTCGAGGCCGCGCTTCATGCATGCCTGTGCAGTATCAAAATCCTTTTGGTTCTGCGGCTTCTTGTAGGTTATTGTCACCTTATTGCCTGCCGACATTGACTTCGTTTGATTGGTGGGAAGTTCAGTGATTTTGAAGGAGCAATCCCAATCCTTGCTTGCTAAAACAATGTAGGCTTCGGCGCGCTTCTCAGCGGCTGTGTCTGGATCGACCGCTCGGGAAGAAATCCAGGACCGCAATTTTTCATCGTCCTTGGTCGCCCCGTAAAGGTAGGCGATCGCTTTATAAGCTTCGTCGCTCTTGGGATCTCTTTCGAGGACCTTCTGATACGCCTGGATTGCGTCGTTGGCTTTCGCTAAGTTTTCGGGAGCCTGAACGCCGGGACGATATTGGGCGTGAATAGTGCGAGCGATGAACAGAAGTGCGGTTTTGCTGTTCGGATCAAGGTCGAGCGCCTTCCTTGAATACTGCTCGGCTTCATCAAAATGCCCATCGTGGTAAGCGCGGGCGGCCTCGTTCAGTTGGTTTTTGGCCCGGACCCGATTAATCAGACTACAACCCGAGGTCGAGACAACAAGAATCGCCAACGCGACGACGACTCTGGTTTGAGAGAGTTTCATTTATCAGTAGCTCCATTTTAAGTGATTGGGCCAACACCAACTGGGGCTAGAGCTCATTGCACCGTTTCGCCGGCCAGTAGTAACCCTATTGCGGCAGATCGTCTACCTGTAGCCCGACGGGACTTGCGCCGGCGCCTTTGATGGCATCGATCACTTTAACGACATCACCATATTTTACAGATCGCGGAGCCTTCACGAAAACTGTCTTCTCTATTCGCTGACTTTCGGGTAGATCCGTGCGCGTCTCCATCCCCGTCCTATAGGCGCGCGTCTCTGCTCGCTGACGGAATAGCTGAAGCAGTTTCTGGCTCAAGGGAGCTGTGTCGTTAACAGATCCGATGCTGTCCTGGTTGAGCTTCAACTGCAGATCATTGGAAATTGAAACAACGAGTGTCAGAGGGTTGGGTTTCAACTGGCTCAAGTCTTCGTTGGGATCCCTTTGGGTGGGAATGTCAGCCTCGAAGCGGCTGGGCTTAAGCGGAGTGATCACCATGAAGATGATTAACATCACCAGCAGCACGTCGATGAGCGGGGTGACATTAATATACGGCACAGCCTTCGACGATGACTTACCCTTTGAAGCTTCCATTCCCGTTTTACTCCTTCTAGAAGAAACATTAACCGGCCAGCAAAAATCCCGATTTAGGACGGCTTGGCCGGCGCTGCCTCCCCACCCTTCTTCTTGTCGGCGACCAATCCTATCTTGTCCACGCCCAGAGCCCTGACTTCGTTGATGACGTTGACCACATCCCCGTAGCTCACTCCGACGCCGCTCTTGATGTAAACGACTTTATCCTCTTCCCTCTTGATGTTTCCCAACATCTTCTCAACCTTGTCTTTGATTTGGTCCTGGCGCACGCTTTCCTTACCAAGGTAGAACTCGCCATCCTTTGGAATGGAAATGACAATTGAATTGTCTTTGATGATATTCTGATCTTCTACTGGGTTATTGAGGTCCTTTGGCAGGTTTACCGTGACCCCGTGCTGCAACATGGGCGTTACGACCATGAAGATGATCAGCAGCACCAGCATGATGTCGACCATCGGGGTGACATTAATCTCCGAATTGAAACCGCTGCTGTCTGTCCCTGCTCCCATTGACATAGCTAAATCTCCTTTTGAGCCACCCACAACTCGCCACTACCAATAGCCACTGGTGGAACGCTATTGCCCCACCAGCGTTACCTTTTTGATCGCCCCTTAAGGTTTCAACTGCTTCGTGCGGTTCTTGATAAAGTAGTCAACCAGCTCAGATGCCGAGTTATCCATCTCAACAATGAACCCATCGACTTTCCCCGTGAAGTAATTGAATAGCCATACCGCCGGAACTGCAACGAGCAATCCCAGCGCCGTCGTAAACAGCGCCTCGGAAATACCGCTGGCTACCGCGCCGATACCGGCCTGTCCAGCGTCGCCCATCGCGCTGAACGCGTTAATAATTCCGAACACCGTGCCGAACAATCCCACGAAGGGAGCGGTCGATCCAATCGTCGCCAGTCCCGACAAGCCCCGCTTGAATTCGGCGGTCTTGATGGCGATGGCTCGCTGCAAGGCACGCTTCGAGGCTTCTATTTCATCGCCTGATATGTCAGACGATCCCTCATGAGCGCGAAACTCCTGCAAACCACTGCTCACCACCATCGCCAGGTGCGACTTGCGGTGCTTGTCACTGATATTGATCGCTTCCTCGATGCGATCATTTTTCAGGGCCTGAGCAACGCGCGGTGCAAACTCGCGCGACTGCTTCTTCGCCGCCGTATACGTCAAGTAGCGTTCGACCATGATGGCAATCGAATAGACTGACATGATCAGTAGAACGATCACCACGGCAATTGCCACGGCACCCATACTCTTAATCATAACTATTGGAGAAAAGTGATTAACTCCCGGAGTTGGCGACGGAGTGGCATCTGCTGCCTGCCACATGTAGACGATCAAGCCAAACGCTTTCGTTCCTAGAAGACTGGTTAGAATAGTCACGGTAAACCCTCCAAAAGGTTTTTTCTTACATTGATAGCTCGCAGGGAACCCGCCGGGTGAGCCCGGAGAGGCTCACACAACGCTGAACCTCCACGGTTTATTGAGCCACGAAATTGTACGTGATGACGCCTGTCACCTTCACTGGCTGTCCCGATAACTTAGTCGGCGAGAATCTCGCCCCACGCGCGGCCTGAACAGCCACAGCTTGCAGGAGTGGATGCCCAGACACTGCATGCGCTGAGATCACGCTGCCGTTCTCGTCGATCGTCACCTGAACGACAACTGTCCCCGAAGCATGGGCTTGCCTCGCTATTGGTGGATAATTAGGTTTTGGGAGACTGATGGCTTTTCCATTAAGCACGCCACCTGAGATAGGCGCCCGCGGCGGAGTCGGGGCCGGTGGCGGCGGCTCCTCAGCAATGTTCACCCTGGCCAGCCCCGTCCCTGTCCCAATTCCGGTACCTGGACCCGCAGCGATAGGCGCAGCGGCATTCGAAGACTCATTGCCAATTACCGTGGTGACGCCACGTCTCACTGGCGGAATGTCACTGGCCTTGGCAGACACCTCTTTGGGCGCAACGCGAGATTCCGAAACGTCCGCAATCAATTCTTTACGGACATCGACATTCTGGTCTTTGTTCAGGGGTTTGGCCTCTTGTGGCTTGTCCGGCTGGGCCTGCTGGGGCACTGGCACCGGCGCCACCAACGTCGTCAGTTCCAAATCCTGACGATCGAGATCCGCCTGCGCATACATAATGCCAAAGACCAGCAAGGAGATGCCGATAACAGCATAGATAGCCACCGTGCCCAAGAGAAACGAGCCTTTTCGCCCGAGGTCTTCTCTGTGCGAACCAGACTCTACAAGGTTCTCAAACATTTTGGTCCTCCCTATTCCGGTGCCAAATGGATCAGGGTTGCAGAATTCTTTCGATACTCTTTAATTGCTTCTCAAACGTCGATCTTCCCGTCCCGCCTGAGTCGTTACAAATGAAGGGGATTGCTGCGCTCAATGATCTTGAGTACTTCGAGTCAAAATTGAAAAGCCGTTGTGCGGGGAAAAAACTCGCCGGCCCTCAACAGACTGCCACGCACGCAACCATTCGCTTCCACAATGCGGGTCGACTCTTGAGTATTTAATTGGCCAGCAACGGCAGCAGTCTATTCCGCATCGCGCGGCAAAGTCAAGAGCAAATTTAAGTTAATAGTGCGGAAACAGAGATTCAAACACTGGAGTCGAAGCACGAACTCTATGCGCGTCCCGCGCCACTTGAGCGCTTAGCGGCACTGCCTGGTAGAGTTTCGCGCTTTGGCCCGCTTGTTGCCCGCGGCGCGCGCGATTGCAGACGGCTACCCACAGTCGCTGAGGCGCGGTTCGCTGCCTCGAGGCGCTGTTCCCACCAAACCATGATCGGACTGGCAATCGCGATCGATGAATAGGTTCCGAACGTGATGCCAATCAACAGCGCCAGTGAAAAGCCTCGCAACACTTCCCCGCCAAACAACACCATCGCCAGCACAGAAAGAAAAACTAAACCGGAAGTGATCACGGTGCGAGAGAGTGTTTGGTTGATCGAGTCGTTCGTGACTTTGTACAAGGAATCACGCCGATGTAACCGCCGGTTTTCGCGGATGCGATCAAACACCACAATGGTATCGTTAACCGAAAAGCCAACCAGCGTCAGCAGCGCTGCGATCACGGTAAGACTCACTTCCCACTGGAAAATTGAAAAGAAGCCAAGCGTGACCAGCACGTCGTGAAACACAGCTATCACCGCCGCCGCGCCATACGTCCACTCAAACCGGAATGCAATATAGAGCAGGATGCCCACCAAAGCTGCCAGCGTCACCGCAATAGCCTTGTTGCGAAGTTGAGCGCCAGCTACGGCGCCCACCGCATCCGTCCCGATGATCTTGTACGCCGCATTTGGATCGGCGACTAATTCAGCTTGCGCCGACGCCTCCGGCCCAAAAGTATTGAGTGCGTTACGAACCATCGCTCGACCGGCGTCCAGCTGAGCTTGTGATTCTCCAGCGCTCGCGCCTTCAAGCGGAAGCTTAATCAATACAGTGTCAGTCTTATCGGTGACTGGCTGGATAATTGCATCCTTGCCACCGACTTTAGCCAGCGCCTCGCGAATAGCTTCCGGCGACGGACGTTGCTTGAATTTCGCAGTGACAACCGTTCCGCCTTTGAAGTCCACGCCAAGGTTAAATGCTTCGGTGCCGTTTGGATGCTTCCACTGTCGAAAAATAGCTGAGCTAAGTCCCGCGAGCATCAGCAGGATCGAAACAGCTATGAACACGCGGCGATTAGCCAGCCAATCAATCTTAACGTCTTTGAAAAATTGAATCATATTAACCAGTCAACGATTTGAAGCGCTTGAGATACAGCCCACTTGCCGCAACCCTAGATACTTAGCGATTCCATCTTCCTTTTGCGACTCAACTCCCACATGAAAATTGTGCGCGAGACGTAAACCGCAGAGAACAGATTTATCAACAGGCCCATAACCAGCGTCACCGCGAAACCCTTTAGCGGGCCTGTGCCAAACAAAAACAAGAACAGCGACGAAACTGTGGTCGTGACGTGGGTATCAATAATGGTCACGAACGCTCGCGCAAATCCTTGCTCTATGGCCGATGGAATGGTTTTGCCAGTCCTTAATTCTTCGCGAATGCGCTCGAATATCAGCACATTGGAATCAACCGCCATACCAATTGTCAGGATGATGCCGGCGATTCCCGGAAGGGTTAGAGTTGCCTGGAAAAGGACTAAGCCGGCAAGCATCAGGATCATGTTCAAAAGCAACGCTACCACGGCGTTTACACCGGAGCCACGGTAATAAACAAGCATGAAGAGTACGACCAGCACCAAACCAACCAGGGAAGCTCGTACGCCCGAGCGGATTGAATCGTCACCCAGGCTGGCTCCTACGGTTCGCTCCTCCATATATTCAATCGGCGCGGGCAAAGCGCCCGATCGCAAAGTCAAAGCCAAATCGTCCGCTGACTGTTTGGTGAACCTGCCTGAGATTTCTCCTGAATCGGAAATCTGCGACTTGATGTAGGCGATCGACTTGACCTCATCGTTTAAGACTACGCCCATGTATTCGTTGATGTTGGCCGCTGTCCAGGCTCCAAACTTCTGGGATCCGACCGGTTTGAGGGCAAAAGAGATTGAATAGGTGTCGCCGCCACCTTGAGCTTGAACTGCCGTTGCACTTCGCAGTTCGCTGCCGTCAACTACGGCAGGCGACTCAACTACCGCCCACTTTTTCTGTTTCTGCGCCGCGTCGGTGGCAGCCTGGCCGCCGGCGGTCGTCGGCTCATCGTGCTCCGAATATGGCAACACGCGACGATTTGTCGGCACTGTAGCGCCAAGGGAAGCCTTCGCCTCTTCCTCGGTGTTGTAAGTTTGGACCGGCCCTGAAGTCTGGGGAGGGCTCACAACGTGAACCAACTCGAGCTTTGACTCGGCCTTCAGCAGCTGCTTCACGCGTTCCGGGTCGTGTATGCCCGGCATTTGCACCAAAATCTGATGGGAAGCTTGGGAACCGTGTCGCTGCACCAGCGGTTCCGCAACCCCGACAGAGTCCAGACGGCTCTCAATAATCCGCTGTGCTTGCTCCGTGGCCTGCTCTGCCAAACTGCCCTGCGCGGCGGCTGGCAACGTCCAAACGATAGTGTTACCGCTCACACTGGAGTTCCAAACCGAAAGATCGACTCCTAACTTCTTCTTTGCTGATTCTTCTATCTCAGTGAGTTTCGAAGGGTCCGTAGTCTCGAGGACAATCCTGTAGTTACCGGTTGTTTCCGCTTTCACTTCCTTTAACGGCAAGGCGTCGTCTTTGACCGCCTTCTCGATGGCGACGGCATCGGCCAGCGTCAGGTTTTTGAGAACCTCATCAGTCTTGACGCGCATCACCAGGTGCGAACCACCCTTAAGATCGAGCCCCAGGTGAATATTCGTCGCCAAAGCAGCTTTGATTCCGGACCAGCTGAAATCGTGCAGGGTAGGACGACGACGTGGGCCGATAACTATGTAAAAGCCGGCCAGTGTTATTAGAACAATGATTATTGTACGCTGAAGGAAATTCTTCTTTTTCATCGCAAAGAAATCTTCACCCTAAGTAACCACGAATGGAGCGCGGCCCTTATTTCTTCTCTTCCTCTTGAATACCGGCCACGGCGGAGCGGGAAATCTCGAGTATCGACTTATCGGCACTTCTAATAAGGAAACTCGTGTCGCGCGCGGTGGTAATGGTACCGATTATTCCGCCAGTAGTAACAATGCGGTCGCCGGCCTTAAGCTGGGAAATCGTCTCCTGCAGCTCTCGCTGCCGTTTCTGTTGTGGCCGGATCAGGAGAATGTAAAAGACGCCGATGATTAGAAGTATCGGGAGCAGCTGGACTAAACCACCCATAGGAGCCCTCCTTTGCTTCGAGACGCCTCACCCGGTTCCTCTTGAAATGTCATTGATAGAAGTGTCATCAAAATACTTGGTTGCCTTTACTCAAGCTGTAGTCGCGCCGGAGACTCCTCGAACAACTGCCACACCTAAGTATTGCTGAGCGCCTTATCTTGCTCGTAAGCGTTCAGCCTCTCGGTGAACTCTCGTCGAAATTTGGTGAAATCGCCAGACCGAATAGATTGCCTTACGCGTCGCATAGTGTCAAGGAAGAAGGCCAAATTGTGGTGGGTTAAGAGAATGCTCCCCAGCATTTCGCCGGAGAGGTGGAGGTGCCGGAGATAGGCACGGGAGTGTCGCCGACAAACCGAACACCCGCACAGTTCGTCCAAAGGCCTGGTGTCGACGGCCCATTGCGCGTTCTTAACGTTTACCTTCCCTCTGGAAGTGAAAGCTTGTCCGGTTCGTCCGTTTCTCGTAGGCAGAACGCAGTCGAACATATCAATTCCATGCGACACCGCTTCCACCAAATCCTCAGGTGTGCCCACTCCCATCAAATATCGCGGCTGGGCCGCAGGCAGGTGCGGGGCAATATCGCTAACCACGCGCCACATGTCACTTTTCTCTTCGCCGACGCTCAGGCCGCCGATAGCATAACCGTCAAAACCCATCTCCGCCGTCCGTTTCAGGCTCTCGCGTCTCAAGTCGAGATGGGCCCCTCCCTGGACAATTCCAAACAGAGCCTGCGCGCCGCTAGTTGCGTTCGTAGCGTTTGTCCGGCCCGTATCCAAAGCCTCTGATTGCAGACTGTCAAACCTGGCCCGCGAACGCTCGGCCCAGCGTGCCGTCAATTCCATGCTCTGTCGCGAACCTTCAGGCGGCGCATCGCCGGCGGCACACTCATCAAACGCCATCACAATCTCCGCACCCAGGGCCGCCTGTACTTCCATTGAAATTTCAGGAGATAGGAACTGAGGACTACCGTCGAGGTGTGAACGAAACTGAGTTCCCTCCTCCGTGATCTTCCGCAGCGCTCCCAGGCTCCAAACCTGAAAGCCGCCAGAATCGGTGAGCAATGCCCGGTCCCAGCCGGTGAACCGATGCAGGCCGCCGCACTTTCGTATTACCTCAACGCCGGGCCGCAACCACAGATGATAGGTGTTGCCGAGAATGATGCGCGCGTCGAGTTCGTCTTCAAGGACTTCGAAACGCATGCCCTTAACTGTACCGGCGGTGCCGACAGGCATGAAGACCGGCGTCTCGATAGTGCCGCGGCGCGTGGTCAGCAAACCAGCGCGCGCTTCACCATCGCGTGCAGACACCTGGAAGGTGATCGGAGGTTTGGTGGGCATTCTCAACTAAGTGAGCTTTGGACTTTGTGCTTTGAAACTTTGTCGTTTCGTGTTGTTTCGTGTCAGTTCGTGGATCGTGACCAAACTCCAACCGAGCGAACGATCCACGAAATCACACGAAACAACACGAACTCTTCTCACACCTGTTTTGAACTTTGTCCTCCCAGGAAAACCTTGTCAAAGCACAAAGTTCAAAGTTCACCTTTTCTTGCGCGTCTTGTGTTTCTCGATAATCCGTAGCGGTGTCGCAAAGAAATCAAATTCTTCGCGCAAACGATTTTGCAGGTAGCGCAGGTAAGAAAAATGCAAGCCGGACTTCCCACCTGAAGTGAACAGCACAAACGTCGGCGGCCGCACTGAAACTTGCGTCATATATTGCACGTGAAGTCGCGATAGCCCGCCCTTGACCGGCGCCGGGGCACTGCCGCCGCGTGGCTGCGAAACCGCGGCCTCAAAAAACGCGTTTAGCTGCGACGTAGGAATGCGCCGGTTGCGTTCTACGTTGGCGCGGACGGCAAGTCCCAGAAGATTCTCGACGCGCTGGCCATTCAAAGCCGAGATCATGATTACCGGCGCCCATTCAAGAAACTTCATTTTCTCGCGGACCTTGCGTTCAAACTGCATCGACGTACTAGTTTCTTTGTTCTTCACCGCATCCCATTTGTTACACGCGATGATGATGGAACAGCCGGCGTCGTGTGCGTAACCCGCGATATGCGCATCGAGCGCGGTCGGTCCTTCTTCGGCGTCGATGATTACGATTGCCACGTCTGCGCGCGCTAGACTCTTCATGGCCATCACGACTGAAAGCTTCTCGGCCATCTCGCCCGTCTTGCCCTTGCGCCGAATACCGGCCGTGTCAATGAGGCGAAACTTCTGTTCGGGAGTCGTTAGCAACGTATCTATTGAATCGCGCGTGGTGCCGGCAACGGGAGATACGATTACGCGCTCCTCGCCTATCAGCCGATTCAATAACGAAGACTTGCCCACGTTCGGGCGACCGATGATCGCCAAACGCAGTTCGCGCTTCGCTTCTACTGGGAGCGCGTCCGCATTTGCATTTGAGATCTCATATTTCAAATCCTTGACTAACGCATCGAGCAGTTCGCCAAGCCCAATGCCCTGTTCCGCAGACACGGGAAAGACTTCTTCAAACCCGAAGCGATAAAACTCTCCAGCCTCCGCCTCTACTCGCGCCTTCTCAGACTTGTTTGCGGCCACCAACACGCGCTTGCCCGTCGCGCGCAGCAGCGTCGCCAGCTCTTCATCGAGCGGCGTCAAACCCAGGCGCGCATCAACTACCCAGATGATCGCCTGCGCATCATCGATCGCGAAGCCTGCTTGTTTGAAAATATTCGCGGGGATAACCGCGTCGTCGTCAGGAATAATTCCGCCTGTGTCGACTATTGAAAAACGATAGCCCGCCCATTCCACTTCACCGTAGATGCGATCACGCGTGATGCCTGGTTCGTCGCCAACAATCGAGCGCCGCTGGCCAATCAGGCGATTAAAGAGAGTTGATTTGCCGACATTCGGCTGCCCCACGACCGCCACCAGCGGCAACGCCGCCGGAGTCGTTTCCCACACTTTCTCGGTTTCTTTAGCAGCTTCCGTAGACATTTGTTATTTCAATGCGCGGCTGTAGCCGGGTCCAGCCATCGTCCCTACCCATTAAGCTTCGATGAACAACGGTAGGGCAACCTGCCGGAATTTGCTAGTCGCAGGAACCTTGGGACTAAGAGTCGAGGCAGAACTCTGGACAGAATAACAGCAGCACGATAGATTCTTGAGTCCTCCGGATGTTACAGCGTTCTTGATGCGAGCCACTCAAATGGCGCTAACGAAAACCGACCCAGGCGAGAGTTAGTTCTTATGTCCAAACTTCGCAACCTCTCAATAATAATCCTAACCGCCTTGGCTACTGCAGCCGCTCAGCAGGCGCAGGATGCACCCGCCACGAAACACTTCGAGAAGGACGGATTAACTTTCGACTATCCGGCCCAGTGGCAACTAACTGACGACAACACCCCGGAAGTGCGCAGTGTGACAATGAAGCCTGAAGCAGGCGCCACTCAAATTATCGTCGTCCTTTACCGAGGCCGGGTGCCTTCATGTGATTTTGAGGCGGAAGGCAAAAAGATAACCGATGCGTTGAGCAAAAGGGTCGCTATCGTGATTCAGGCGGGCGATGCATTCGTTAGTGAGCCGGTGAAAACGAAGGCGGGCGGCTCCGAAGTGGAAGGGGCGGAGTTACACGGCATCATCAAGAATGCGCCCGCAATAGGCGACGTCTATTCTTTTCGACTGAATAGACAGTTCGTCAGCTTTGTCTATGTTCGAAAAGTTGACGACGAACGTGCAAACGCGGCTTGGGACCTTGTTCGGACCACTCTGAAAGTTGAACCTTCAGCAACCGGTGTGGTGACGGTTGAAGGTGAGCGACGCCCGAAGTCAGCGCCGATAACAGGTTGGGTTCTTAACGGACGGGCGCTTAGTTTGCCCCATCCAGACTACCCACCACTAGCAAGAGCGGCTCATGCCTCCGGCACTGTTGTTGTTCAGGTAACCATCGACGAATCGGGCGCCGTAATTGCAGCCCATGCCGTTTCAGGGCACCCACTGTTGCAACCTGCGAGCGTTGCCGCGGCTAAACGCGCTCGTTTTTCGCCGACGAAACTTTGTGGCGAACCTGTGCGAGTGACCGGTATCATCACTTATAACTTTTTTGCGATGTAAGCCGCAGTCTGAATACAATTTGAAAAATTGAGGATGACGAACCTATGACTGCCAGCCCCGAGTTGAGTCTCTCAACAATCGAGCAAATTGCAGTCAACGTGCATGATCTCGACCGAGCGGTCGACTTCTATCGCGACAAGCTGGGGATGAAACATCTTTTCAGTGTGCCGCCGAATCTGGCTTTTTTCGATTGCGACGGCATCAGGTTACTGCTATCGCTTCCCGCGAAGCCGGAGTTTGATCACCCCAGCTCAATAATCTATTTCAACGTAGCGGACATTCAACTCGCTTACGCTACGCTTTCCGAGCGCGGCGTGCAGTTTGAGGAGGCGCCGATCTTTGTCGCCGACATGGGTACTTATGATCTGTGGTTAGCTTCATTCCGCGATTCGGAGAATAATCTGCTGGCGTTGATGGGTCATGTTCCGAAAGGCACTTAACCGGCACACGCCATTGGAGAGAATGGAAGCCATCAATCTCTGTGCGTCCTCTGTGACCTCTGTGCCTCTGTGGTGAGTCTTCGCGTACGATAAATTCACCACCGAGACCGGAGAGAACACAAAGGCAGCACGGAGGAAATCTGAAATCAGAACACCACCTATCAGACGTAAGAATTGAGAATCTTTCGACCATTGAACCGGAGGACGAATGAAACGACGACAATTCCTGGAGACCAGCGCACTGGGATGCGCTCTCGCTATCAGTAAACCTGCTTCATTGCTCGCCGCCACCGACTCCTCCAAACATCCGCCGGCGTCTCCTAAAGAGTTTGAGCTTGAGGAGCTCACGATTTCCGAGTTGCAGGCCGGCATGCAGTCCGGCAAGTTCACTTCCCGATCATTAGTGAAGAAGTATCTGGATCGCATTGACGACATCGATAAGGACGGTCCGAAGTTGAACTCGGTGATAGAAGTCAACCCTGACGCCATGTCAATTGCGGAAGCGCTCGATCGCGAACGCAAGGAGAAGGGCGTGCGCGGGCCGCTGCATGGAATTCCTATTTTAGTCAAGGACAATATCGATACTGCGGATAGCATGATGACAACCGCGGGCTCGCTCGCGCTGGTCGGCTCGCGGCCCGCGCAGGATTCTTACGTTGCCAGGAAGTTGCGCGAAGCTGGTGCCGTGATCCTGGGCAAGACGAACCTGAGCGAGTGGGCAAACTTTCGTTCCAGCCATTCGACGAGCGGCTGGAGCGGACGTGGCGGGCAGACGAAAAACGCTTATGTCCAGGATCGTAATCCGTGCGGATCGAGTTCCGGCTCAGGCGCCGCTGCTGCAGCCAATCTTTGCGCCGCCGCTATCGGCTCTGAGACAGATGGCTCGGTCGTTTGTCCGTCATCTGCAAACTCGCTGGTGGGAATCAAACCAACGGTTGGTCTCATCGGGCGTTCCGGTATCATTCCCATTTCCCACAGCCAGGATACCGCCGGGCCGATGGCTCGCACGGTGAGGGACGCCGCAATCCTGCTTGGCGCCCTGACCGGGATTGATGCGAACGATGCAGTGACGAAAACGAGCGAGAGAAAATCTTTTACCGACTACACCCAGTTTCTCAATAAGGACGGTTTGCGAGGCGCGCGTTTGGGTGTCGCGCGAAAGTATTTCGGCTTCAGTGATCTCGTCGATAAATTGATGAACGATCTGATTGCCGAGATGAAAAAGATGGGTGCGGTGATTGTCGATCCGGCGGACATCCCCAGTTCAGGAAAGTTTGACGATTCGGAACTCGAGGTTTTGTTGTACGAGTTTAAGGCCGATCTGAATAGTTACTTGGGACGACTCGGTCCAGGCGCGCAGGTTCATTCCCTGCAAAACGTGATCGACTTTAACGAAAAGAATCGCGACCGCGAGCTGACTTACTTTGGACAAGACCTCTTGATTAAGTCGCAGGCCAAAGGCCCGCTCACTGAAAAGAAATATCTGCAGGCGCTGGCCAAGAATCATCTGCTCTCCAGAACGCAAGGCATCGACTTTGTCATGCGTAAGAATCGGCTCGACGCAATGATTGCGCCTACCGGTGGCCCGGCCTGGCCGACCGACTGGATCAACGGAGATCACTTCACTGGCGGTTACTCATCTGCTTCAGCAGTCGCAGGGTATCCGCACATCACAGTTCCAGCCGGCTATGTTTTTGGTTTGCCCGTGGGCATGTCGTTCTTCGCCGGCGCGTGGAGCGAGCCGAAGTTGATCAAGTATGCCTACGCGTTTGAGCAGGCGACTAAAGCGCGGCGGCCTCCGAAATTCCTGGGAACGACCAATTTCGGTTGAAAAGCAATTTCGAAGAAGCATTGGATTCGGTTTTGGAGTAGCTTCGAGATATTGCAGGTAAGAGCGGGGGCAAGCCGCCCTTCCTGACCACGAGCTGCTCCCGACTCGAAGGGTTTGCCCAACTTGTGAGGCTCTCAACGTCCAGGAGACGAATCATGATATGTAGCCTCAAGGTTGGGAAGGGCGGCTTGCCCCCGCTTCTTTCCGTGACATTCTAGCTTGAAAGGAAATCGGATCCATGTCAGCAACTCAACCAAAGAAGAAATCGATCTACGGCGTCCATCCCGGCGTGGCGATGACGCAGAAATGGATCGCGGAACTCAAGCAAAAGACCGGGCGCTCCCTTGATGAATGGCTGCGGCTTATTAAGAAGTCGGGTCCAAAGGATGAACAGGCGCGGCGTGAGTGGTTGAAGATGGAGCACGGACTGGGGACTAACTCCGCGTGGTGGCTGGCCGAACGTGCCGGTGGCAAGGGCACTGAAATCGGCGACCCTGATGCGTATCTCGAAGCCGCCGAAGGCTACGTTGAAGAGATGTTCTCCGGCTCCAAGGCTGAGTTGCGGCCAATTTACGATGCGCTTCTAAAGGTGGGTCTCAAGATCGGCAAGGACGTGAAGGCTTGTCCCTGCCAGACCATTGTTCCTCTTTATCGCAAGCACGTCTTCGCGCAGATCAAACCGACCACGACCAGGCGAGTCGACATCGGTTTCGCGTTGGGAGATATGAAGCCGAAGGGTAGGTTGATTGATACCGGTGGCTTCGCGAAAAAGGATCGCATCACCCATCGCATCCCACTCGAGTCCGCAAAGGACATCGACGACGAAGTGAAGCATTGGCTAAGAGTCGCCTACGATCGCGACGTTTAGAACAGGGGCAGACGGCAGGAGCAGGAGGCAGGAAGACGCGGCGATCGCTGGACATGGTTCAAGGGCACCCACTATGAAAGAGACAAAAGACAAACAGGCTCCACGCATGAGCGACGAGGCGGTCCAGGCAAAAACCGGCAAGACCTGGAAAGAGTGGTTCGCTATCCTGGACAAAGCCGGCGCGCGCAAGCTGAGCCACCAGGAGATCGTCAAGTATCTCAACACGAAGCAAGACGTCGGACCCTGGTGGCAGCAGATGGTTACCGTCACTTATGAGCAAGCGCGCGGCTTGCGCGAGAAGCACCAAAAACCCGGAGGTTATCAAGTCAGCGTTAGCCGGACCATCAACGTTCCCATTGGCAAGCTCTACCATGCCTTTGCAAACGACAAGGCTCGCAATGCCTGGCTGGCTGAAGACGGACTTGCGGTGCGTAAAGCGACTCCTAACAAGTCGCTGCGCGTGACCTGGAACGACGTAAAGACTAGTCTGGAAATCAATTTCTATTCTAAAGCTGACGACAAAAGCCAGGTCGTGGTGCAGCACAGCAAACTCCCCAACGCTAAAGCTTCCACGACAATGAAGACCTACTGGGGCAAAGCCCTGGATCGGTTACGAGACATACTCACGAAATAGCGATCGCTCGGCTAAAACGGAGGACAAACTGCAGATGAGAACCGAACTTAAGTATGGTGTCATGTTTGCCGGCATTGTCGTTGTGTATGTAATGCTTGAGCACCTGCTTGGCATTAACACGACCCGACACGACATCGGCCAGTATAGCCGTTTGGCTGGCGTTCTGGTCCCGATTGTCGGAATCTTTTTTGGAATTAAGGCCAAGCGAGATAAGGAACTGAATGGCACGATGAGATTCTGGCAGGGAGTGAAAATAGGTTTTCTGATTGCGGTGATCCAGACCACACTTACAACTCTCTGGTTCTTGTTCTATGGCCGCGTAATCAATCCACAGTTCTTCGACTCGATGTTGGAGTTTGAAAGGAGCCGGATGATCGCGGCCGGAACCGCTGAAAGCATCGTCAGCGCCACCATCGCTGGCAAGAGGGCCTTTCTTGCCGTCCCGAAATTCCAGGTGTTTCAAGAAGTGCTGGGGATTTCCTACGGCGTTGTTTTTGCAGCAATCTTCTCAGCATTTCTTAGAACGAAAAACCACAATGTCGGCTGAACTAACCATCGGTGCCTCCAGTCATCTCAAGCTTGGCCGCCGCGGCGAAGAGTTGGCAGCCGCTTATCTACAGCAAGCCGGTTATCGCATAGTGGCCGCCAACTTCTCCGTTCCTGTCGGGCGAAACAGAGTGGGCGCCGTGATTAACGTGGAGATTGATTTGGTCGCATACGACGGCGGGACGCTTTGCTTTGTTGAGGTGAAGTCGCGCGCATCCGATTGGTTTGCGCCACCGCAGGCGAACGTTGACCGGCGCAAGCAGCGCCAGATCTCGCGGGCGGCAAGAATGTATCGCCGGATGTTTGGACTCGTGGGCGCACCTTACCGCTACGACGTGATCACAGTCGTGTTGCCAGCCGAAGAAGAACGCGCCGCGGAGTTTGAGATCCAACTCCTTCGCAACTATTGGACGGAGGATAAAATGCGGAAGCGAGTATGGTCGGGAACGTATTACGAGTGAGTTTGCTCCCGCGCCTGACACTGCACTCGAGCCAAGCCTAACCCAACAGTTCAATTCCGAGCCGTCGATTGTGGCTCACGCGGCGGCGCATTCTTCAGATACTTATCAAACCAACTGATCATCTCATAGAGCACGTGCTCGACTGATTCGCGCGCCGAGTATCCATGCGCTTCGAGCGGGAGCATGACGAGGCGGACTGTGCCGCCAGTACCGCGAATCGCCGCATACATGCGCTCGGATTGGATCGGGAAAGTGCCCGTGTTGTTGTCTGCTTCGCCGTGGATCAAGAGGATCGGGGCCTTAATCTTGTTAGCGTAAAGGAAGGGCGAGACCTTGAGATAAAGTTCCGGCGCTTCCCAAAGGATGCGGCGTTCGCTCTGAAAACCAAAGGGCGTAAGCGTGCGGTTGTAAGCGCCGCTGCGGGCAACACCCGCGCGGAATATCTCGGAGTGGGCCAACAGGTTTGCCGTCATGAACGCGCCGTAAGAGTGGCCGCCGACGCCGACGCGATCCCGATCGGTGACGCCCAATTCGACCGCTTTATCAATCGCGGCCTGCGCGCTCATTACGATCTGCTCAATATATGTATCGTTCACCTTCTCCGGATCGCTCCCCACCACCGGCATCGTCGCGTTGTCCAGGACGGCGTAGCCTTCCAGCAGGAAAAAAAGCTCCGATGGCCCGAGGATTGTCGTGTAACGCTGCGTCGAGCCGGAGACTTGACCGGCTGTAGCGGCGTCGCCGAACTCAAGCGGATAGGCCCATACGACCGTAGGCAAACGCGTGCCTTCTTTGTAATTCGGCGGCAGGTAGAGGGTGAATGAGCACTGCACGCCGTCCTTGCGTTGATAGGTCACCAGCCGCTTGCTGATACGGCGCAGTTGCGGTGTCGGATCGAGAAAACTCGTAATCGGTCTTGACGCCGATGCGTATAGCGCCTCTTTCATACCGCTCGGCGGTGGCTGCACGTTCTGAACTTCCGCAGTTGTCGTGCGAATGAAATAATTCGGCGGGTCGTTCGGAGACTCGCGGCGCGTAATGAACGCCGTGCCGTCATCCTTCAAAAGTGTTATCGGCGCTTCGTAGCCTTTTTTGTCGCTGCGAAAGAGACGTGCCGTCTGCAGCGACTTCAAGTCCATCGCGTCGAGGAACGGGCGGTCGCCTTCGGGCGACGCGCCGGTGCCTGAGAGATAGATGCCGTCGCCGTTCTGTATGATCGCGCGTTGGCCGTTCGGCAACAGGCGCGTCATGGGCGTTCCGGGATCGTTGTAGCGGTCCTGCACATTGCGGTGCCAGATCGTGCGCGGCTGTTCTGTGCGATTGTCCGCATGCAGCAACATTGTGCGGGCCTTGCGCGTGTCGCGATCGTAATCGGTGATGAAAACATTGTCGTCGCGCTCCATCCACTGGATGTTGACCCACCGCTGCTCGGTCTGCATCAGCTCGAGCGGTTGATCTTTGAATGGCGCCGCGAGCATTAGCACGCGATCACGGCGCGGCACTTTCACCTTCGGGTTGCCCTGGTCGAGAGCCTCGCCCCAAACGAGCGTGGCGGGTGCGGTCGGCCGCCAGGTGTAATCGCGCACCCCTTCAGGAACGCCGCCAATCGGCACTTGATCCGCCAAGGGCAGACTCGCAAGCTTATGAACGGATTGCCCCTTCAGGTCCCACACTTCGACCTCTTTCGGGAACGCTTCCGCGGTAAACAAGTACGAGAAGGGACGATGCAAGCGGGCGGTTAACAGCAGTTGGCCATTTGGTGCCGGATCGACCGTCTCAAAGACCGCTGGCTGTCCGAGGTTCGTCACTTTGCCGCTCGCGGTGTCAACGAGCGCAAGCTGCGCGGTCGCGTAGTATTCAAACTGCTCTTCGTCGTAAGGGTTCTTCAGCAAGTCTTCGAAGGTCGGCAGCGGGCCGGCCTTGCCCTTGCTTTCTTGTATCACCGGCTCGCGCGGCACGCTCGGCGCAGACGCAAGCTTTTGGCGATTCATAGGCACTAGTTGCACGAGGAGCGTGCGGTTGTCAGGCAGCCAATGATAAGGCTCGCCATATACGGCGTTGATGCGCACACCCTTTATTTGCTTGATCTGCCCGGTTGCGCTGTCGCCCAGCCATAACTCGATCCCCGTCGAGGTCGTGTTCGCAAACACGAAGTGCTTACTGTCAGGACTCCACTGCGGAAAGTCTACGTGCGCCCCGGCCGGCAACGCGACTTTTGTCTGTGCGCCATCCACGATCCGCTTCAACTCGAGCGCGACGTAGTAAGGTGAACGATGCGGGCCATTCGTGTTCGGGTTGATGCGCAAACCCGCGAGCCTGAGCATCGGCTGCGCGAGATCGCTGATCGGCGGGTAGCGCACGCCCGTCGCAAGCAACAATATGTCGCGGCTCGGACTGATAGACACCAGTGGCGTTACCGGCGCGTTAAGAACATCGAGCACCTCTTTCGGCGGCTTCTTGTAAGCTTGTTGGGCCGCCGCTAAATTGGAGAGCAGCAGCAACAGCGTCAAAGCGGTGAATCTGGTTAGTCTTGATTGAGACATTTTCATCGCTCGCGACTCCTCTTAACTGGAAAGCAGAATTGACTCAGGGACCCGGTTGGTGGAAGAAGACGGAACTTATGCGAGATGCCTGGCGGAAGTCAACTGAAACGGCTTAACTTGACAACAATGATCGAATCATTAGAATCGTCGGTGCTCTAAAGCGGGAGTAGCTCAGTGGTAGAGCATCGCCTTGCCAAGGCGAGGGTCGCGAGTTCAAATCTCGTCTCCCGCTCCAGTTCTTTCAAGGATGAGGGATGAAGGATGAAGGATGAAGACCTCGGCTGCTGGAATTCATCGTTCCGATTCATCCTTCATCCCTCATCCTTCATCCTTTCCGGGGCGGCGTAGCCAAGTGGTAAGGCAGAGGTCTGCAAAACCTTTATTCATCGGTTCGATTCCGATCGCCGCCTCCAATCTCCTCACCAACTATGACAGTTCGCAGTTGCCCAAAAGCTGATCGAAATGGCAGCGCCAAGGGGATACGTTTGCGTAGCCGTTTGCCTGTTTCTTCATCTTTCACGGATTGCGTAGCCTGCTTCGTCGGGACAGATTGGCAATAATTGCCTGGGGCTCACGTGTTCTCGTTGGCGGCTCGCAGTCGCTTCTGCTGCAGGTTCGCGCGGTAGCTCTGCTCCAGGTATTCAGCGCCTTCGACCGTCAGAAGCAGGCGTGAATTGTCGTCGCGCTTCACGAACTTCTTCTGCTCGAGGAACCAGAGTGTGAACTCGAGGTGCTCCCGCGGCCTGCCAATCATTTTTTCAAGATCCAGCAAAAAGATCCCGGCCTCACCCTGCTCCAGGCGCCGCTTGGTGTAGAGGGCTTCGAGCACGGTAAGTCGCACAACCTGCTCCATCTCGAAGTCGTTCTCGATCTGCGCGCCAGTGGCCACCAGCCGCCAGCGATCCTGCCGCTGCTGCTCGTGCACTACGTCATATCGCGCCCGCTTTTCTGGATCGCTCAGGACCGTATAAGCCTCAAGGATGGTGCGGAATTGGTTCTCGTTACCGGTTTCCTGGTTGTCGGGATGGAACCGCTGTGCGAGCAGCCGGAAGACGCGACTGATCGTCTCAGGATCGGCGCTCGTGCTGATCTGCAACACTTCGTAATAGTCGACCGTTCTCTCTTCTGGCATACCATCGACACCTGCTGGGCGAGTGCTAACAGAATCGGCAGATCAGGATATCTGTCCTGTGCTATCCGATATCGCAGGGCAGGTCACTTGTCAAGGTGTTCCTACGCTTTGTTCCTACGCTTCGTAAACGAACTGCCAAGCACAAATTCGTAGTGGTCATCGAGCTTGCCGGCCAGTAAAGACTAGCTCGCCGAACATGCCCGGCAGATGAAAGTCATCTTTGAAGGTGGGGGACCAGGCGAGCAATTCTGGCGCCGGCTTTTTCTCAACCCTATATAGATTCAACCGCCAGCGATCGCCTGCTCGAGGTGGAAGATGTGGTGCTGTCACAATGTCTTCCATGGGCAGTGCTATTTCGCAAGTCCATTCCTGGTCGCCGCTCTTCCCGTCCACTGTTCCGATCACCTGTACGCCCCACTTGAGCTTTTCGCTATTCCAGCTTTCGTAGTGCAATGGCTTACGTATATCCAGAAGATATATATCGAGCATTGTCCCCAGGGGGTTCACTTCTAACTCAATATAACTAGTTTGCTGAGGATCAGCTTGCAGGAATATTTCTACAACCTCTTCATCCCAAAGATGCTGATCGCGCCGCTTGAGGGTGGCCCAGATATTATCGTCCACCGAGCGAAAGGAGAAATAGAGAAAACTGTCGTCATACAGCACTCTCGCCTCAGTCTGGTAAGGAGCAGGAGAGCCATTTATGTTAAGCACGAAGTCGTCAATGCGGTGGGCCTTGGCCCAGGGAGCATCATCCAGCTTCCCATCCGCTTTGATTGGTTTAGCCGAGCGGAGTACCTCGTACTCGAGCAATCGCCGTGACTGCCCACTAGCTGTAATCACCGTAGAGGTCATGACAACCAGGGCAAATATTAGTGCTGACATTCGCGTCTTTGTAATGGCGTTTGTTCCTAAGACCTCAGTTTGGAAGTGGCGGAATATTCAGGTCAGTTGCCCGGGCGCGGCGATAGGTCAACAGAAGACCCCCCACACCCGACTGACCGCTCCGAACAGTAACGCCCAGGGGTTGTTGGTAATCGCCGCGCCCGGTGAGGGCGCGGGGCAGAGTATTGCGCGGAATTCTGGTGGTGAGCAGATTGACAACCAGAACGTGATTCGTGAATTTTCGCGGCAGGCTAAAAGTCAATCCTCAGAACGCGCCCGTTGGTTCCGACCAACCAACCGGTCTTCGGGCTTCCGAACGCGACGCTCCAGAAACCGGTCACTCCCGGCAAGGTGAACCAGGTGTTTCCCTCGTCAGGCGTCCAGGCCGAGCCTCCCGGACCGGTGACTACCACTGTTTGGTTCGCATCGGACTGATCTTGGTCCTCGCGTTCATTTCCCTGGCCTTTGCCAAGTTCGCCGGCATAGCTCAAACCGAACACCGTCCCGACATTTGGTTGCTGATTCGTGATGGTCCAGGTTCTGCCGCCATCGCTCGACGTGGCCGTCTGTGCGAATGGGGGAGCCGTAGGATCGAGATCGCCGCCGCCGATGATCCCATGCGACGCATTTCTGAAAGCCACGCTAAATATGCCTGCGCTCGGCGATCCACGAAGCGGCGAATCGTAAGCGGCCCATGTATTCCCCCCATCCTCCGTAGCTAGAACTCTCGACGGAGACGCACCACCTGTTACGATCCACGCATTGTTCTTGCCTTGTGCCGCGACGCAGGTGCCGCTGGCCGCGAAAGAAGCTTCACCACCGAGCGCCGGCGGCAGGTTGTTGCCAATGTCCTGCCAGGTTGTCCCATCAATCGTGCGAATTACCGGAAAGCGCCCGTTCACTGAGTCACTCTGCGCGATGCCACGCTTAGGCGTCCAGAACGCAAAGCAGTCATAGAATGCGTCCGGATCCTGGTTCTGGAATTGCAACGTCCACGTCGCACCGCCATCAACTGTCTTATAGATTCGGGAATCGGTGCCGGTGCCGATCGACAGCAGATAGGCAACATTGCCGCTCACTCCCTGCACATCGCGGAATTGCAGTGCCTCGGCACCGGGCACTACCCCGGCCCGCCACGTCTGGCCGCCATCAACTGTGACGACAAACGTGCCACCTCGCCCGCTGGCCCAGACCACGCGTGAATTTACCGGGCTCACGGCGATCAGGCCCTGTGTCGTGCCGCTGTTTTGTGGCGTCACTGTTGGTTGACGGCGCCTGGGATGAGCTTCCGTGAAGGTCAGGATCGCTGATGCGAAGACGGCAACCAGGAACAGAGCAAATGGACGTTTGTACATAAGAAAACTCCTTGGGAGATTTGGTGTTGGTCGAGCGGCAGTATATGTCTCGCTCTGATGGGTGTCAAAGGAGTCCTTGGAGCGGTCATATTTATGACACCTCATCCGATTGGCGAAAACTTAACGCAAATGCTGGTGAGCCGTGGCCTTCAGTCTACGCTTGACTCTGACTTTCATACCGATTTGTTCGGCTGCGCATCGTCATCTACCTCAGTTCTATTTCAATCATTTCAAAAGGCGCGGTGCCTGCGTTTCTCATAGTCTGCAACACTCCGTGCTCGTGCCAACGAGCATCACCTTCCTTAAGCTTCATTTTCGACGACTTCCTTCCGGGCTGTTCGACGACTATGGCTCCTGCTGTGACGGCTATCGTGAGGATTCGCGCGTCGTGCGTGTGATTGCCGGTCGACCCGCCCGGCGCAAGCGTAAGACGATAAACACGGACGCTGTCATTCTCCAGCACAAGTTCATGGCCGGGTGCTCCAGACAGCGAGGATGTCGTCGTCGAGCCTGGTGGCAAGAGAATCTCAACAAAGATATTTCGGAAAGGCGTTTGCCCGATGTTACTGACTCGGTGGATAAGCGGAGTGGCGTTGCGAGCGAAAGTCACCGCGCCCCGTTTCACGGTAAGGTCCTCCGACTTCCCTTGCAGTGGCTCGTCTCGGATCTGAGCGTCTGTGAGCCTGGTGCTCACCCCGCTGCGCAAATGTGTATGAAACAGACTGACATCGCCCGGCAGGATGGTCACGAAAAAGACACGCACATACTGGTTCTCGAGCGTGAGATGGTGTCGCGGTTCTCTTTCAATCGGGACGGGCGATTGTGCTGACGCAACGGGCCCAAGGAGGAGCGCAAAAAGCAGACCGGCAAGAATCTTCATCATAGACCTCCATACCTTCCACTACGATACTTTCGCCAAGGAAGAGCCGAACGTCAGTTGACCGCGCGCCCCGACTATCAACGGCGAGGGATATCACTGGTTCGTGATGGTTGGCAGTAGAAAGCGGCGAGACTGAGCACCCCGCCGCGTTAATCTCTTCGTGTAAGTGCAGCAGCCGTCCGATCACATCCTCTGCCGGTTAACCTGAAGATACCTGCCTACAGCACTACTACGCCGCGTACCACAGCACCGCAAAGAAGTGGCAGGTCGTGCCCGCAATCACAAACAGGTGCCAGATGAAATGGTTGTAGCGCAAACGATGCGCGGCAAAAAACCCAAGGCCGCCGGTGTAGGCCACGCCACCCGCTAGTATCAAGAGAATCCCCGGCAACGGGATGAGAGTCAGCATCGGCTTGATCGCCATCAGCGCCAACCAGCCCATCGCCAAATAGAGCCCGATCGAAATCCATGTGTGCCGCGTCCCGCCGATGGCCTTCATCGTCAATCCAATCGCCGCCAACCCCCAGACGATTCCCAAGAGCGTCCAGCCCCACGGACCGCGCAACACCCCCAGCGTGAACGGCGTGTAGCTCCCCGCGATGAGCAGAAAAATAGCGCTGTGATCGATCACCCGCGCAATCTGCTTGGCACGCTCGTGTGTCAGCGAGTGATAAAGCGTCGAGGCCAGATACAAGACCACCATCGACGCTCCAAAGACACTAACACCAACAACGAATGAAGCTTTCCCCACCCGCAACGCCGCAGTCACCAGCACCGGCACCGCGACAATCGCCAGAATCAACCCAAACCCATGGCTTATACTGTTCGCGACCTCCTCGCCCAGCGACAGCGGCCGTTCGCCTTTGTGTTGCACCTCTGGTCCGAGATTCAATTCACTCATGAGGGCAGTTTCGCTCATGTGCTCTGAAAATGGAAATGCGACCCCTGCAGATACAGGACTCCGCCGCCCTCACGCTGACAACCCTTCCGGCCATGTCTGCGAGGTTCGCAATCGCGTTCCACGCATTATTCATGCTCATCCCGATTGGCGGTGAAACCCACTTGAACGACCTTTTCCGGAGGCCTCACTGCGGCGCGTGGATCAGCTGCAGATCAATCAGTGCCTTGTCAAAGATGACGAGCCTTTCATTATGCCACACCGGATTCAAGAAGATGTTTCGATGACTCTGGAAGGAGTCTCTTCAGTGATCGATCCGTCAACTCTCCGTTGGGTTGGGTTCAGCCACTTCGAGTCCGATGAATGTGGTGCCCTTGAATGAATGGCTGAGAGTAGCGCCACACTCACAGGCTGTTTGCAGCTTTGTCGGAGCGATGGTGATAGTGAATGATTTCGCCAATCACGATTTCCTCCTGTGCGACGGCACGTTTCCCCTTCTTCGGTTTCGTGATCGGTGTGATGAACTCCGCGCGCCGGCGTCATCGAGTTCGGAAAGGCCTTGGTGAATCGTTCGCGAGGGCTGCGCCAACTCTGCGGTGAACGCTTGCTTGACGACATGCTCTTGGATACGCTGACGTTCATTCAACCAAAAAGGAAAGACGACGACAAATCCATCTCCAGTCTCGAACCTTCTTTACCCTGGGACTCTTGACATTCACATAGCAGAGCAGTTGACCGGGCGCGGCGATTAGCAACAACATCGCAGCCGAAGAACCAGTCAAAAGGGAAACGCAGCCCACGGTCAATGAGTTCATCTGCATGAATCTGTATTACTTTCTGCTTTAAGGTGCCAACGGTCCCGCCGGAAAGTTCTGTTCGAGAAAACTTGTCAGCAACTCGTACACGTGTCTGGTAGTGTTCTCGCCCTGACTGATGTCGTGCCGGCGGTTCGGATACTCCATCATCGTGAACTGTTTTTTGGCAGCAATCAACGCATTGACGAGCACTTCAGTGCTCTTGTAGTGGACGTTATCGTCGCCTGATCCGTGGACCACGAGGAGTTTGCCCTTGAGGCCGCCGGCGTAAGTCACCGGTGATCCGCGCCGGTAGTCTTCTTCATTATCCTGCGGCAGACCCATGTAGCGCTCCTGATAGATAGTGTCATAGAAATGCTGGTCGCTGACGGGCGCTACTGACATGCCGAGCTGGTAGATATCAGGGTGACGAAACATCTGGTTAAGGGTCATCGATCCGCCTCCACTCCAGCCCCAGATGGCGATTCGTTTCGGGTCGACGTAAGGCCAGCCTTGAACCACTCGGGCGGCGGCCGCTTGCTCTACTGAAGCAAGAGATCCGATTTGGCGATAGACAATTTTGCGCCACGCTCGGCCCTTGGGCGCCGGCGTGCCACGATTGTCAAAACTCATCACGAGATAGCCGTGTTGGGCCAGCATCTGATGCCAGAGATAGTTCCTGCTAGCCCAGCGGTCGAGTACGGTTTGGGCAGCCGGCTCGCCGTAGACGTGGATCAGAACCGGATAACGTTTCGCAGGATCGAAGTAAGGCGGCTTGATGATCCAACCGTCGAGCTTAGTGCCCCCACCAATATCGACCTGAACAAACTCGGCGGGCTTAAGGTCGAGCTCTTTGAACCGAGCGTTCAGTGCGGCATTTTCGGCGAGCGGGCGCACCAACTGATGATCGGGCAGGCGCACCAGCTCAATGCGCGGTGGTGCGTTGATAGTTGAATAGGTATGGAACGCCCACGCCGCTTGTGGCGCAAGCACGTAAGCATGCGTGCCCGGCTGTGCCGCCGGGGTGAGACGCTCAGGCTTGCCGCCACCGCCTAGTTGCACACGATAGAGGTATCGCTGCGTGGCGTTGTCCGGCGAGGCTGTGTAGTAGAGCCAGCCGGCCTTCTCATCCGCGCCCTCAATAGTCAGGATATCAAAGGCCCCGTTAGTGAGAAGTTGCAGCGATCCGCTGTCACGCGCGGCGGCATAAACGTGGCGCCATCCATCGCGCTCGCTCACCCAGAGAAAACGCTTTCCTCCTTCGAGCCAATGGAGCTTATCAATTTCAATATCAACCCAGGCTTCATCCTTCTCCGTCAGAATCGCGCGCACTTTCCCCGTGTGAGCCTCTCCAATCATGACCTCAAGCGTGTTCTGTCGCCGGTTGAGATGCTGTAACTCAATCTCATCGGAGTTTTCGGCCCAGTCCATTCGCGCAATATAGTTGTTGCGCGGATCGCCGGGAACTTGCAACCAAAGTGTCTTGCCGCCACCGGCCGGAACCACGCCCACGCGCACCGCTGAGTTGGCTTGACCCGCCACGGGATATTGAATCGTGGTGATTTTGGGATAGAGCGAATCAGTATTGTTAATGAGGTAGTAGTCCGGAACACCGTCCGTGTCCGACTGCCAGTAAGCGATCTGTTTACTATCAGGACTCCAGCGCCAGCCATCACGCAGGTCCAATTCCTCTTCGTAGACCCAATCAAACGTGCCGTTAATGATGCGCTTCGAGCCGTCGTGAGTTAGCTGAATGATCCGGTTGTCAGCCAGGTCTTCGACATAGAGATTGTTTTCCCTCACATAACCGACCCGGTTGCCATCGGGGGAAAACTTCGCGAACATCAGCATCGAAGCTCCCGCATCTTTGCCGCCGAGCTTCGTTAACTTTCCGGCTTTGATGTCGAAGACCCAGTAGTCGCCACGAGTGTTTTGGCGCCAGACCTGTTTGGAGTTGGTGAAGACCAGCAGCTTCAGTCCATCCTTGGACCAGGCGTAGTCATCTATCGTCAGCGGCGCTGAGCCTCCGGCCGGAATGAGCGCCGCCGCAGCAATCAGAACACTGCGCCGGCCAGTCGCAGCTTCATAGCGAACGATATCGCGCGCCTCCTTGTTTACGGTCGACGGTTCCAGCGTCGTATAAGCGCTGCCGTTCTCAAGCCATCGCGCGGGACCAAAAGTTTCCGAACGAAATTCGCTTGAGCTGAAGATTCGATCAAGTGTCAGCGCCGCCTTATCTGCTGGTTGAGCGTAGAGAGAGGAGGTATAGAAGACCAGCAAGGCTAACGCGGTCATTAACGATCTCAGTCTAATCTTCATCGCTCGTTCCTACCTTTCCTGGTTACTACCAGGCTCGTCCAAAGAACTACCGAGATAAGTGAGATAAAAGAGAAGGATTACTTCACTCGGCTGGAGCCAGAGCTTACCGAACTTTCGCCTCGGCTGAAGCCGTGCCAGGACTCAAAGATCTCAGCACCGAATCCTGCAAGTATCTCTGCGGCTTTCGGGCCCGGGTTTCCATAAACCTCGAAGCCGCTGATTGTCGCCAACTCAAGGGCTTTGGGGACGAGCTCTTGGACTACTGGGCCCGTCAAGTGACTGAGGACCGCATCCGCATCAACGTACTTCTCGACCAACCGACACCGCTTGCGATCAGCGCTCAAGCAGAACTCATACACGAGGGTGCCGGCCTCATGCTGACTGCCCACGATCATTGCCTGTGCCACGGCCTCGAACGCATCCAGTTTTCCCTCGGCGACTGTGAGACTGACTGTGAACCGCACTGCTTCATCCGTCATATTCAGTTCCTCCCGTGCATTGTGAGTCAACTTCTGGATATGAGAGCCATCTACTTTCCGGTTCCGCGGCGTGCTCCGTTGGCCATTCGGAAAGGCTCGTCGACGTGACGAGTCTTTAGCTTCAAAGTCGATGACCTTGGTAGATTAAGGGCGTCAGCACCCTCACCCTGCCGAGGCCCGAACTCATATCTCACGAGCCCCATCGGCGCAGTTTGCAAGCTCTCTTGTGTCCTATGCGTCAACGGACACATTCAGCACCCGCCCGGTTGTCGCCTCTTGTAAACACGACAATTTAGGAGTCAAGACACCCAGCGCGATCCAACTTGGCGCTTAATGCAAGATTCGTCTTACCCTCACTTCTTCGGGTCGTCGCCACCCGCCCACGTGATGAAGAGCCAGCGGTTGCCTTCCTTCACAAAAACGTCTGTGTAACGCCCAGTGACCATTTCGCGTTCCTTCTTGTAGTTCTCGGAGGCAATCTGGTACCGGTAGTGAGCAACCGCAACATTGTCCGTAATTGTCACGGAGATCGGGAAAATCTCCTGCTCCAGCACGGTAGCATTAGTATCGGTGTACCTCGTCCAGCGCGCCAGAGATGCTTTGTTGCGAGGCATCGGCTGGTCGGTCTGCCAAAAGCTGATGCTTGGGTGCACCATCGTTTCAATCCACGAGGCGTCCTTAGCCGCGGACATCTTCCATTGCTGTTCCTCGAGGCGCCAGATCTCCTTTTGCTCTGGGGTCCAGGTTTGCGACGAAGCGACGCTTGGGAATAGGCAAACTGCAATCAAGACTAACATCAGACGTATACGCATGTTCAATCCTCCTCAGGGTAGTTGACTCCACTCTCATTCAGCACCGCCTGGCTTCCGCGGCGAGCGATTCTACTCAAGATCCGCCTCGATTCACTAGTCCTTTTGGCGAAAGGCTCGAAGTTACACAATGTGGACCCCCTGAACCTCTACCTGGACGGAATACAACGATTGGCTTGCCGCATGAATAAACGATTTCTTTTCGAATCGGTTGAAACGGCCACCTGCTCTACTTAGCAGTTGGCTGGGGCGCAGCAGCGGGTTGCTCGTTCCAGATCCACCGCCACATCTTCCAAGACACATCGGCTTGGCGTTTGTACACGATCATCCACTTTCCCGTTAGCGTTGTTTCAGCACCACCTGTTTCACGAAGTAACCGAACGAGGAGTTGACTGCGCGCGCCCTCTGCAGGTGTCAACAATATTGCTACTCCACTTGTCGCGCTCTGATCCTTGCCATCAGCTCCGCCACCCCAAATTGCGCTCGTCTTCGTTGATCACCGCGGCATTTAATTGACGTAGGTTGGCGACGGAGCAGGAGAGGATTTACCAGGACACCACTCGTTGACTGGAGAGACCGGAGAGAATTGCGAGTTGCCTAATGCGGCACGTAGCACTAGAATCCTCCGCACCAATCAGCTTTATCATCTGCTACTAAATGAGGAGGGGATATGAAAGTAATAGTGATCGTACTCACTCTGGCGGTATTTTTTGCTGGCGTGGTGGTGTGCTTAGCCGACGACCCAAATATGGGTACCTGGAAGCTGAACGAAGCAAAGTCGAAGTTCAGCCCGGGGTCGACAAAGAACCACACGGTAGTCTACGAGGCCGCGGGCGACAACGTGAAGATCACGGTGGATGGCACCGACCGCGACGGCAAGCCGACGCATAACGAGTGGACGGGCAAGTTCGACCGCAAATACTACCCCGTAACCGGAGATCCGGCTTCAGACACGCGGTCGTACAAGAGGGTAAACGCCCGTACTTTGGCGTTAACTGCCAAGAAGGGCGGCAAGGTTGTTTTAACCGGTCGAATCGTCGTTTCGGCCGACGGCAGAAGCCGCACCGTGAACACGAGCGGAACTGATCCTCAGGGCAAGAAGGTCCGCATCACCGCGGTGTACGACAAGCAGTAGTGCGGAGGAGGGCCGACAGGCGAAGTGGTTGGCAATAGAAAGCGGCGAGGCTGAGAACCCCGCCGCAATCGTTTCCAGTTTGGCTCTCCCAAGCTGAAAGGTTTGCCCCCGCATTTGTTGCAGAATAGCCCGCAGCTTTGGGCCAGGGTACGTTACTACGGCATCTGGAGTCCTGCTTGTCGAGAGCAACTCGAACAAGCACGCCCTCTGCTGGGCGCGGCGACTGCTACCACCACCGTCGACTCCGCGCTGAGCTTGAAGACCTCGCGTTTCGCCATCTTCAACAGGGTTCCCTCCCTGTTGGATCAAAACCTCTTAAACTACGTCAAGACAAATCCAATTGGGTTATTGAGACGACGCCATAGGCAGTGGTCGTTTGCACTAGGTAACCCTGAGAATCACCTTCGCCACGTGAGGCAATAAGGAACTACATGTTCAGCGGCGGTGGTGACTCTGTGGGTGAAGACAGTTTTCGTCAAAGAGTGTGAAGCCAAGACAAACGCAATGCGAAAGGGGATCGCCCTCTAACATCGCGCTGTTGTTTTTATCCGAGGTCTCACGTTGGTACCAATGCGCGACAGCAGGTGTATGGCGCCGCATCTTATTTGAGCGATGAATTCTCGTCAACGACCCAGGGTGAAATAAAACAAAGAGCGCCAAGCGCTCAGTCCGTCGCAGCACTCGAACTCTAGCGCTGGCTTGAGAGTAATGTGAAATCTTCACGCTTTTCTGACGCCGGAATACTAATGTACGTGCCGTTTGCTTCCAGATCTCTAAATCACAAACCTGGTTTCTCTCCTACCAGTGAGGCGAAACGTTCCACCCTGGGCTGTTCGTCAATCTCGCCACTCCAGTGCCATTGGCGTTCATGGAGTAGATCTCGAAATTACCGTGGCGCGTTGAGCTAAACGCAATCTTTCCATTTGCATTCCAGGCCGGCTCGGCGTCAATAGCGTGGTTAGAGGTCAGCCGCGTCAGGCCCGTTCCATTCGCGTTCATAATGTAGATCTCGGGGTTACCAGGGCGAGTACTCATGAAAGCGATCTTCTGGCCATTCGGCGACCAGGTCGGGAAGCCGTCTTCGTCTCCGTGGTTGGTTAGTCTCGTAACTCCCGTGCCGTTGGCGTTCATGGAATAAATCTCGAAGTTGCCATCGCGTGTGCTCGTGAAAGCGATCTTGCTCCCGTCTGGTGACCATGCCGGATTAGTGTCAATATTCGCATTATGTGTTAGGCGCGTTAGGCCGGTACCATTCGCGTTCATGACGTAGATCTCCGCGTTGCCTGCTCGCGTGCTCATAAAAGCGATCTTCTGGCCATCCGGTGACCAGCTCGGGAACCCATCCCAGCCTGGGTGGTTGGTGAGCCTCGTAACGCCCGTACCGTCGGCGTTCATTGAGTAGAGCTCAAAATTATGATCACGAGTACTAACGAAGACGATTTTGGATTTGTCCGGCGACAAAGCAGGATTCAAGTCGCCGGCGTGGTTGTTTGTTAGCTTCACTAGTTCCGTGCCGTCTGCTCGCATTCCATAAATATCGAAGTTGCCGTGGCGATTGCTCGAGAAGACAATTTCGATCGGGTTCTCGTTACCGCCGGGGGTTGGATCGCAAACGTCGCCGATATGGTCGCCGTCCGCATCCGCCTGATCTGGGTTTGCTACAAACGGGCAGTTGTCAACGCCGTCTAACACGCCGTCGTTGTCATCATCCGGATCACAGGAGTCCCCTAATCCGTCAAGGTCATTGTCGGCCTGGTTGGAATTAGCGATGAGCGGACAGTTGTCCGTGGCATCGGGTACGCCGTCGTTGTCATCATCCGGATCACAGGAGTCCCCTAATCCGTCACGGTCATTGTCGGCCTGGTTGGAATTAGCGATGAGCGGACAGTTGTCCGTGGCATCGGGTACG
>JANMQG010000054.1:0-6175 GCA_031370285.1 Chloracidobacterium sp.
ATCGTATCCGCTGACGTCGAGAAAGCAGATCGGACGCTTGATGCAGTCGTGACGCGCCTGTTCGAACGTACCGACTCTCTGACTCCAGAAATCATAGTTCGGAGCCGCAGCTAATACTCCGATGGCCCAACTGTAGCCAGCAGCGATGTAAGACACGGCGTCCTGCCCAACGAGCATCAGAGCCAACGTTACCTCGGCAGGCTATTGGCAGAACTTTCGGCAAGGCTTAGCTTCCAATTTGCACTTTCGGCAATGGGAGGTTCCAAAATTCGAAAACTAGCGGAAAATTGAGGTCAGAAATTGCCCGATTATTGTTGAACTTGCGGCAAGTAATTGCTTCCAATCGCGGCAAAGAATTGGTTCAAGTCACAAACAACAACAACAACAACACAACAACAATAAATAATAATAATGCTGCTGATGCTGCTGCTGATGCTGTAATTAATACTTCGCCACGGTCGGATCAACTTCATCTGACCAGGCCGTGATTCCCCCTTTGAGGTTGACGAGCCGTCCTGGAAAGCCGGCCTGCTTCAAAGCCGCAATGGCCTTCGCACTGCGTACGCCGGCTTTGCAGTGCATGACGGTCTCCCGCGATGGATCGATTTCATTCATGCGAGCCACGACCTGGCCCAGGGGAATCAGTTTGGTCCCCGCGATTCGTGCAATGTCATATTCGAAAGTTTCGCGCACATCGATTATCTGGAGGTCCTGTCCGCTATCGAGCCGCTGCCGGAGTTCTGTGGCCGTAATTTCCTCGAGCGCGTCTGGTTGCTGTTGCGGTTGCGCGCGTAAACCACAGAATTCCTCGTAGTCGATCAACTCCTTGATAGTCGCATTCTCACCACACACCGGACAGCCTGGATCTTTGCGCAACTTGAATTCGCGAAACTTCATTTGCCAGGCATCAAACAGCAGCAACCGATTAACCAGCGTGTCCTTCGCGCCCAGGATAAGCTTTATTGTTTCAGTCGCCTGAATCGTGCCGACTATCCCCGGTAAAACACCCAGCACACCTCCCTCAGCGCAGTTCGGCACCAGCCCGGGCGGCGGCGGCTCTGAATACAAGCAGCGATAACACGCGCCTTCCTTCGCCCAGAACACGCTGGCCTGTCCTTCAAAACGAAAGATTGATCCATAGACATTCGGTTTGCCGGTGAGCACGCAGGCGTCGTTGACGAGGTAACGAGTTGGAAAATTGTCTGTGCCGTCCACGACAATGTCGTAGTTCGCAAACAGCGCCAGCGCATTCTGGCTGGTCAAACGCGTCTCGTGCGTTTCAATTTCGATGTGCGGATTGATATCGCGCAGGCGGTCGCGCGCTGACTCGATCTTCGGCCGGCCAATATCAGCCGTGCCGTGAATAATCTGGCGCTGGAGATTTGAAGCTTCGACCACGTCGAAATCGACGATGCCTATGCGACCCACCCCCGCGGCGGCGAGATACATACCCACCGGAGCGCCTAATCCGCCGGTGCCGATCATCAGGACGCTCGCAGCTTTCAACTTCCGCTGCCCTTCCATACCGACCTCCGGCATGATCAAGTGCCGGCTATAACGGGCGATCTCCTCGTTTGAGAGCGACGGCAACGTGGGCGCAACCTCAGCCTCTGTGGTCACGCCGCCGGCGATCGAAGGCACAATCATCAGGGTGTCGCCATCCTTGACCGCCGTGTCTCCGCCTGACTGGTGGCGGACGTCTTCGTCATTGACGTAAACATTCACAAAGCTGCGCAGCGCGTTCTGGTCATCGTAGAGATGGCGGCGCAGCTCCGCATGCTGCGCGGTCAAGCGATCCAAAGCCTCACCCGCGGTCGTCGCTTCGACTTCGACGCGGGACTTGCCGCCGGTAAACTGCCGCAGCGCCGTGGGGATATTTATCGTGACTGACATAACTGAAGTTCCTTTCAAGAAGCGTTGACCCAGATTTCTTCCTCGGTAAACTTTGACCGGTCCGGTTCCATCTCCCACGAGCGAAGGTCCTGTGCCACACCGGCACTGACCGCAACAACGATGTATGAGTACAACGGCCAGGCGTGCTCTAGATCGTACCCGGAAGGCACTGCGGGATGGTCCGGATGCGAATGATAAAAGCCGACTACGTCCAGTCCGCTCGTCGCCGCATATTGCTCGCCTTCCATCAGCTCTTCCGGGCGAATCAAAAAGCGATTTCGTTTTGCCTCTTCCTCGCGCGCATTCGAGATGGGATAGATCTCGGTGATCGCTTTGGTACCGCCCTCTGCAAAAGTACCAAGCAACAAACCACAACATTCCTGTGGATAGTCACGCTCACTGTGCGCCGCGATCTCGTTTCGATGGTTTCCCCCTAATTGAATCATTGCGGTATCCGCTAAGCAGCGGGGGCAAGCCCGCCTTCCCTACCTGAGAGATTCTCCCACTTCTTCAGTAACTCCATCCTTGAAAGCCCTGCAACGGAGAGTCACCAACTCAAGTCTCCTCAAGCTCGGGGTTGGGAAGGCGGGCTTGCCCCCGCTCACAGTTGACCAGACCTCTCTTAAGGTTGTCGGACAAATCTATTCCACATATCTTTCGCCGCCATCGCAAAGGATCGTTACGACCGCTGAACCCTTCGGTAATGACAGAGCCAATCGCAACGCGGCAAATACATTGGCCCCGGAACTGGTGCCAACCAGCAACCCTTCTTCCCGCGCCAGGCGACCGGCCATCTGCTGCCCATCTCCGGTTGCCACCGCAACATTCTCGTCCGCCAGCCTCGGATCATAGATTCCCGGCACCATCGCCGTGGCCATGTGTTTGAGCCCTTCGAGTCCATGAAAAGGTGAATCCGGCTGCATCGAGATTGCTCGTATTGCGGGGTTCAGCTCCTTCAGTCTGCGACTGGTGCCTACAAACGTGCCTGAAGTTCCCAGTCCCGCAATGAAATGTGTAATGCGCCCTTCAGTCTGTTCCCAAATTTCCAAAGCGGTGCTCTCGAAGTGGGCGCGCCAGTTCGCCGGATTGTTGTATTGGTCAGGATAGAAATATTTCTCGGGCTCTCTTGTTGACAACTCACGCGCAACTAACTGCGCGCCATCGGTCGCTTGCAGCGGGTCCGTTTCGATCAACTCCACACCAAAGCTGAGCAGAATTTGTTTCCGCTGGAGGCTGGCGTTTTTTGGCAAACAGATGGTGACTGGATAGCCACGAGCCGCGCCGATCATTCCGTAAGCGATGCCGGTATTTCCGCTTGTCGCGTCCAGGATCCTCATGCCGCGTCGTAGCCGTCCGCTTCGCTCCCCTTCCAAAATCATCGCGAGTGCCGCGCGATCCTTGACTGAGCCGCCGGGATTTAGGTGTTCGGCTTTAGCGAGAACCTCAACGCCGGCTGGCAAGTCTCGCGTAACACTGCGCAGACGAATTAGGGGCGTATTGCCAATGTTTGATTCGATTGAATCGCCCCCCGCTGGACGACTCAGTTCTCTCAATAACGCGCTTGCCATGATCGAGGTGCGATAAACCAAATTCAGGGAACAAAAATACGAAGCCGGCCGCGAATCCTTTGCAGGGGTCGCGACCGGCTTTTGAAAACTCTTGCTGCGCTTGGCTACTAAGTAATCTGCTCTTCACGCCTGCCAAAGCCTTCCCGATCGCGTCCCGGACACCAGACGCAACAGGTGCAATAGCAGCAGCAGTAATAGCAAGCGTTGTGCATGATTGATTAACCGTGGAAACTATAGGAAGGCACCGAAGCTATGTCAAGCCGCCGCGGATGAGCGGAGGTATTCCACGGCGACCGGACATGAAATGCGGCGAGATGCAAAAAAAGCATCTCGCCGCGACTCTCCCGGGAACGCTGAACTGCTCGCTCAGAAATCAAACTTAATCGCCAGCTGCATTTCCCGCGATGGGAGGAAGGTGCGCGGCAATCCGAAGGCCGATGAGGCCGAAGGCAGCGTTAAAT
Source organism: Chloracidobacterium sp. (assembly GCA_031370285.1). Lineage (GTDB taxonomy): Bacteria > Acidobacteriota > Blastocatellia > Pyrinomonadales > Pyrinomonadaceae > PSRF01. The sequence goes on from JANMQG010000054.1 coordinate 3,923, forward strand.
TTAACGGACCAGCGGCAGAAGCTCCGGTGAAGCCAGCATAGCGTCCGGTATTCACGTATGACTGGCCAAGACCGCTCGGCAGCGGACCAATGTTCGCACGATTAAAAATATTGAAGCCCTCCGCGATCAGGCGCAGCCTCATAGTCTCACTGAGCCGTATGCTACGGGAAATCCGCGCGTCAAAGGTGTAAATATTCTTTGCGCGAAACTGGTTTCGTGTTGTTCCAGGAGCCAGATCGTTAAAGCTGTTTCCATCATTGTTCAAATCCTGAGTGGCGGTTCCAACGCGCCCCGTTGGGACCACGGCCGTGTACGGAAGTCCTGACTGAAGCTGCACGATTGCCGAGAAAGTGTAGTCGCTTAGTAGTGCACGCACGAAGGCGTTCTCGCTGCGCTTAAACTCGCCGGTTTCATAGACCGGGCTGAAGACGAAGCGGTGCGGAATATCTATGTCGGATGGGCCATAATCCTGGCGAATGTTGAAAGGGTTGCTGACGATTTTGGAGTCGTCGCTGGAGTTGCCGGGAACGACTGCCGTTTGATCGGGCCTGTCGTCTTTAGATTTCGAATAAGTGTAGGAGGCGAGGAACTGGAAGTTTCTGGCGAAGCGCCGCGTCAACTGCACGGCCAGGGCGTTATAGAGCGATTTGGCCGAACTTTCGAAGAGGCTGATGCGGTCAAAGTTCACGAAAGGCCGTGGACTGATAAAGCGCTGGACGATGAATGACTGACCGGACGGGTCAATGAAGGTGACAGGTGTGGGCGCTGCAAGATTGACGTCGCGTGTGCGCGAGATGTGTACCCCGCGATAAAAGAGATAGGTGACAGCCAAGCTGGTGTTTGGTAACACCTCACGTTCGATTCCCAGACGGCCTTGCTGCACGTAGGGTTGTACGTAATCCCGGGCAAATAGAAAAAGGCTCGACTTCGGGACCGTGCCAACGGTGGGCGGCGCGTTAAAAATATTCGGGTAGACTAGACCGGCGGCCGCGACCTGCGCGGCGTTAAGGTTGACGTTGATAACGTTGATGCCGTTATTCGAGTGTGATGTTCCAAGCATGATGCCAGTCGTGCGTGCGTAAAAAAGGCCGTAGCCGCCGCGTAAGACGGTCTTTTCGTCAAACGCATAGCTAAAGCCAAAGCGCGGCGCAAAGTTGTTTTTGTCCTTAGGCTGCGTACTCGTGTCCAATCCCGCTGCTGCGAGCTGCGCGTCGGGGTTTTTCACGGGCGGAGCGGAAAGACGCTGATAGTCATAACGGACGCCGGCATTGATCGTTAGTTTCGGCGTCGCACGCCAGTCGTCCTGAACATAAAGACCGTAATCATTGGTGTCCGGGTGTGTCGTGGGTCCAGTGGTGCCAGTTCCAGCAAATGCTTGTCTGAATGAAGCGTTTGTCTGGTTGAAAAAGTCCGTATAGCTGTTGAATGTGTATTGGCCCTTAAAGAGACCCGGGAAGTGATTCAGGATGCGGTCAAAGTTGAAATCGAGGCCGGTCTTGGTGTTGTGCCGCCCGATCACGTAGATCACGTTGTCCACGAACTGCTTACGCCTGATAGTGGTCTCGCGGGGGCTGAAGTTATTCCGGCCGATAGTAAGAAAGACATTTGGCACGCCGGTGCCTATGCGTATTTCAGGTCCTTCGGCGTTGGCCGTCCCAGGTTCGCCGTCCTTCGCAAATTGAAAGCGAAACTCGTTGACGAAATTTTGCGTGATGGTCGAGGCAAGCGTGCCCGAGAAGGTTGTCGTCTTCGCGAGGCTGTTGCCTGAATGCTCCTCAACGTTGGTGGGGCCAGTGCTCTCGTTGTTGACGCCGGTAAAATTCTGGCGATTAAAACGAAGCGAGAGCTGATTGGTCTTGTTGATGGCAACATCGCCCTTCGCCATGTATACGTCCTGATCACGGCCAATCGCGTACGTGTGCAGCTTCGGAGCCAGCAGCGCCTGAATAGCCGCCGGCTGAGTCGTGATGTTGGGCACGTCGAGCGGGTTTGAAAGGTTCTGTCGCTGCCCATCGTAAGTGAAGAAGAAGAATGCGCGGTTCTTGACGATAGGACCGCCGATGCGACCGCCGAACTGGTTGATCTGTTGTGGAACACGCTTATTCGGCAAGCCAGCTCGAAACCGTGTGGCCTTCAAGGTTGGCGTGTTAGCATTCAGCGATTCGTCACGGAAATACTCGAAGGCGCCGCCGTGAAACTTATTACCTCCCGATTTAGTGACCACGTTAATTACAGCGCCGCCGGAGCGACCGA
>JANMQG010000203.1:0-67259 GCA_031370285.1 Chloracidobacterium sp.
GGTCGCGGACGTCGCTGGTTGAATGGCGGCGGTGTAGCCAGCAAGATATTTGGTGGCTTCCAGATGACGAACATCGTCAACATCAGCACGGGAGAACCGACTTCAATCCGCGACAACCGCGGCACCTTGAATCGTGCTGGACGTTCGGCGCTCCAGCCGGCGACCTCCAACTTGACTCCCAACCAAATCAAAGCATTGATCGGAGTCTTCCGGACGCCAAACGGGATCTTCTACATCGATCCCTCAGTGCTGAACGCTCAGGCTTCGTGCCCGACCTGTCCGGTGGGTTCCCCAGATAGGGTCGCGCGGCGAATAGATCTGACGCAGCCGCTTGCTGCTGGATTTGTTATCAGCAGTATTCGGGGCGCCAGCGCAGTAGGTACTGCACCGTTCTCTGGACAGGTTTTCTTCCCGAATCCTGCGGGTTCAACTGGCAACCTGCCAATCAACTTCATTAACGGCCCGAAGTACTTCAACTGGAACATGGGTTTCTTTAGAAACTTCAAGATGGGTGAGACCAAGCAACTGCAATTGCGCTTTGAATCGTTCAACGTCCTGAATCGCGCCAACTTCTTCATCGGCGAGAGCAGCGGCATCTTCAACGTCAACGGCACCAGCTTTGGTAAAGTCACCTCTACTTACGATCCGCGCATCATTCAGTTTGGCGCGCGCTTCGACTTCTAAGTCACGAGCCTGACTAATCAGGTTCCCTAACAAATCGGGCGTTGCTTCTTTCGCAGGAAGCAACGCCCGAACTTTTATTGATCCTCACCTAAAAATATTCGCCTTGGATTCCCCGCACCCGATAAAGAGTTATGGTTTCGCGGTCATCTTAAACATCTCTGGGGGGATTGCCTCATTAAAAGCAAATTGCTCCAGGGCTAAGTCCCACTTGGCCCTGAACGGACTCGTCGCATCCAGTTCCATACTGATCTTGTAGCTATGCGGCAGCGTTAACGCGCCTTCCTTTTGAAAGCCAGAAAAATCCTCAGTCATCCTGTAGCGAGTAGTTCTCTGGTGTGCCGAGGAATCCACATTGCCGCCCAGCTGGGCGATGATTGTGTGCATGTATTCAGTCCGCACGTGTTGGAACGTTTCAGCATCGAAATATAGTCTGATTTCCATGTCCGATCCACCGCGCGGGATAAATCTGACTTCATAGGCGGGCCTTCCTTCAATCTTCCTGGTACCGCCACCCTCAAGCTTGTAATTTTTCCCAGCTTCGTTGAGAAGAGGCCATGACTGCGACAGCGTGCCACCAACAAGGCCGCTCTTTACGATTGGCTTGTAAGTCCACAGGAGATCGCCGAGATTCGTGCGAACTCCCGCGCGAGCGTAACCGACCGAGACGTTTTCACCGTCGAAACCGATATTTTCCTGCGCGTAGTTAGCGCTCTCAAAATTCATACTGATGAGGTTCTTGTTTCCTTCGGAAGCCATAACCGCTTGTCCCGTAAACTGCTGGGTCCCGGGAGAGCTAAAAGCAACTACCACCTTTCCGCCAACGATACGACTATGGATCCCTGCGCGAGCCTCCGCCGTGCCGATCGATTCGAGATGCCGCGCAACGATCTCTTCGGGCTTCAATTTGTCTCCAGCTATAGAAGCTCGCGGCACCAATATTGCGATAACTGCCAACGTGGCCACAGCCCCGAAAATGTAGAGGCGGACCAGGAAACGAATATTTTTCACTTCTATCTCTCCCTAATTAGTCAGAGTTAAGTCTAGCTGGGAATGCTAACCTTGTCACAAAAGCTAACGCTGAGCAAGATCACCATCAGAATATAGTTATTGGGCCTCAGTCGCGGAGTCTCGCGGCAAAGAGCGACAACTAACGAGAATTGTTGCACGTTCCTTACCAAGGTGGGAGAATGCTACCCACGACAATATTTCCACCGCAAGAGGAGAGATCATGAGGTTGCTGAATCTACTTCTTCTGGGTTTGTTTCTGCCGGGCACCGCAGTCGCTCAACCTCCACTACTAACACAATCCGATGCGCCGGGCGTGACCGTCCGCGAATTGAATTGGCGCAAGGACGTATATATTCCAGCGCTTTATGAGGATCCGATGAATCCTAACCAGGAGCAGGCCGATCTGAAGCGCGAACAAAAGGCCATCAGAAAAGCAAATGCAATCAAAGTCCAACAGGGTCAGGCTCCCTTACCCATGCCTACCAGGGAAATCATGTCCGCGAAAAAAGCGACTCCGGCAGGCCCATCGGTTAGTTATCTTTATGAAGCGAAGATAAGAAATACCGGAGCGAAGTCGATTCGGTTGATTGTGTGGGAGTATTTAGTCTCTGATATTGAAACCGGGGCGGAGGTGGGGCGTCATCGGTTCACAGACGACCGCAAGATTCGAGCAGGCAAAAGTGCGACCTTAGTCGGGTACAGTACTACTCCCGCAGTTAGCGTCATGGCGTTAGACAAATCAGGCAAAGAGTCAAAGCGCAGATACTCCGAACGAGTGGTGATAAGCCTAATCGAATACGACGACGGCACTCGTTGGCAACCATCTCCCGAATAGCAGCACGATCAGGCATAAGAAATCCCGTCACTGAAAGCATGTCGATCTACTTCAGCACGGCCGCCTGTGAACTGAGGATCACAAGATGCCAGCGTTGGAAGGTAGTGATTGGCCCGTCTCGCAGGAGTCTGACGTACGCAGTTTCGAAGAAGAGCTTTTCCGGACTCGTCCACTCCAGCCGAATAGCCGGGTTCAATGATGCAGGTACGTCAGAAGGCTCGGGGCTGCTCTCTGGCACGCTACTCCCACTAGCAGTATCGTTCTTTTTCTTGCCGTCAGAATTCCTCTCCTCGTAAATCCTCGAGGCGGCGATTAAGGCATTAGCCAATCTGATACGCGCTTGCGTTGGCGTGTTCGACGCGGCGTCATAGACTTTGACTTCAGTATCGAATGCCGTAGCCACTTTCGACGAGTCTGGACACCAAACCGGCAGCGCCTCAGTCAACTCGTCATCAAGCAAACGCTCTTTACCATCAAGTGTAAGCAAACGCGGTCGTCCCAGAGGTAACTTGAATTCCCGCTCGCGCGCCTCCCACTCACTTTCTTTGCACGCCATCCCCACCAGCGCGTGATTATCAGGCGCCCAGGCAGCATAGAAGTAGATTAGGCCTTCGCGCGAAGTCAGAGGCCTCAGATCGTAGCCATCGCGATTGCAGATGTAAATCTGCTCCGTACTAAAGAGTGCTACCGGAGGAAAAGCCGGGGCCACAGAAGGCAAGGGAGTAGCTTCCTCGGCCTCTGGAGCTTCCGGCGTGTCCGCGCCTGGAGGAGGGGGCATTGGCGTCGGCTTCACACCCTTATGCGCGATGAAGGTGATGAAGTTTCCATCCGGCGACCAGGCTACCGTTTCCGGAAAAACGCAGGCGAGATCGGGCGGCGTTAAGTTTCGCAAAAACCTGCCATCGGCTGAATATAGATCGAGGTGAAACTCCTGGCTGGGCTCATCGGCAGTTCCATACAGCACGAGCGCCCGCTGCCCGTCTGGTGAACGCACGGTCCGCACGAGCGCGTCATCTTGCCGGCGGGTGTTGAAATCAAGCTGAATCGCTTCAATCCTGTCGTCAGCGTCTTCAGTCTTAACCTCGGGCGGCACCGCCACGTCAGGCTCGAACCGATAGGCCAGTCGTTGCGCGGGAACGTCACGCAACACCAGCGGGCGTACGTCCCGGCGTTGCGTGATTGCAGTGCATGAAGCGCCACCTGAAATCAGGGCCGCCAAAATTGCGATTACTAGCGGAGACGTTTTCTTATCTCTACGTTCGAACAAATCAGGTGCGGCGGAAGCTTTGGTGTCTTTGCGCCATGTCATCCATTTAGGAGATTGTTTCGTCGCGAGAGTTTCGGTCAAGTCGATTCGTGCCTCGTGATTGCCAGCTCGGTCAGCGATGATGAAACGCGTCAGAGTGAATGTCAATGAGGTTGGTTGCCACGACGCGGATCATTTTCATGTCCGACATGCTTTAGCTTGTCGCATTCCTGGCTCAACAGACTTTGCGGAGGTTAGCGACAAACTGTGAGGTTTGTCGGACAACGTTTAGCGGCCGTAGACGAGTTGGCGCGCGAGGACGGGGTCGAGGGCCAACAGCGCCCGGATCGTGTTTCGTGGTGACAGGTGATCGTCATCGCCCTCGTCCTGGCTAACACAATTATGCTCCAGGGAACGCGATATTCTTCTGGGTAAGGGTTCATAGCTTGGTGAGCTGGAGACATAGGAACGCGCCGCCAAAGTTCCTACCAGATCGCAAGTCAACTCCTCGGCTCTTTGGTCGTGAGTCTGCATTCCCGTAAGCTTTGAAGCGCGATTCCCCACGGCCCGGAAAAGCAGGCTAAGGCTGTCGTCTGCGCCATCGGCTATGTGTACCAACTCGTGGGCCAGGACGCTGATTATTCCCTCGTCTGAGGGCAGCCCGGCAAGGAATATCGTGCCGAAGACTATGGTATGCGGGTTCCTCAAGAACACTGACGCATTGTCGCGCGAATCCATGTCGGGGCGAATATTCCTGACCGCTTCCACATGAGCGATAGCGCGTTGGAGTCTGTGGTCTTTCGGACTGCGAAAACCATAATCCCTGGCCAGTTGTCTCAGCGAAACTACCACCAGACTTTTGGCAGTCGGTAATAAGCGTTGCGCGCGCTGCGCGCCGGCTACCGCTTCCGGGCTTCGCACCGGCAGTGACGGTCGCGCCTGCATGTCGTCTATCGGAACGCTGGCTTTCGGGTCCTTTATCCGTTCTTTGCATACAACACCACTGGCGAGCTCCACCAGCTCGCGCGCTTCCGGAGACAACGAATCTCGCGAATGGCTCGTGAGCGAGACATTATTTTGGGCGCGCGGTTTCCGTAGCTTCTGACCAACGGCCGCGCCGAAACTGCCATTGCCGACCGCTATGAGAAGCACGAACGTCACAAGCGTGATCGCTGCACCCACCCACGAGCGCGAGCGAATCGTTCGGCATTGTTTTGCCCGGCGCTGTACCGGTCGACGGCAACTCTGGATCATTTTCGGGATTGTTCTGTCTACTGCCACCACTTTGTTCCTTCAGTTCTCACCTTGATCTCTTTGTCAGCGATTACGCCATTCAGGCTTACGTTTCTCGATGAAGGCATTGATGCCTTCAGTTGCATCGTGGGTTTTCATCAACTCATTGAGATATAGGTCTTCCACTTCCTTCAAGGCGGAGTCCAGCGAACGTCCGCGACCGAGATCGATTGCTCCTTTAGTGAGTTCGAGAGCGACTGCCGAAAGATTGCGAAACCTGGAGAGTAGTTCAGATGCTTTTTGCTCAAGCTCGTTGCCTGGTAACAGGTAATTCACCAATCCGAGACGCGCGGCCTCTTCCGCCTCAATCAGCTCGCCTGTCAGGATCAACTCGCGCGCTCGCTTATCGCCAATAACCCGCGGTAGTAAAACAGCGGCCACCGGCGGAAATACTCCCAGTTTGATCTCAGGTTGGCCAAAGCGAGCGCGCTCGCTGGCAATGACAATATCGCAAGCCGCAACCAGTTCGCAGCCGCCGCCCAACGCCGCCCCATCGACGACGGCGATGGTTGGCCGGGCGATCTGCTCGAGGTTGCGAAAGATTGCATGGAAAGAATCGAGCATTTGAAAGATCGTCTCTTCGACATGTTCTTCCACCGCGACACCGGCGCTAAAGGCGTTGCACTCCGCCGCTGCCTCAAAGACGATCGCCACTAATTCTCGTTGTTGAGCACACTGGCTGAGAGCCTCGTTGATCTCCCGCATCATTGCGATGTTGAAGATGTTCAGCGGCGGTCGTGCAAATGTTATGCGAGCGGCGCGATCCTCGATCTTGAATTTGATGTGTTGATAACTATTGGTCATTCTGAAACTGGTCCAACTCTCGCAAGCTTCCGGGTTTCATTGTACGTTTTTTGCGAATCAACTAGTAGCGACTCGCTTCCCTAAACGATCTTCCAGTGAGATCAACCTATCGTTCGCGCAGGAGATGCAGGGTTTCCCGAAACTAGTCTCCCAGCGTTGAGGCCAGCCAGGAGTGATAGATACGCTTCTGCTCAGCAGATGGCTTCTCCGTGGGCAGGATGCGGTAGTTCGCGTCCACTCGCCCGCCGAGTTTGATTAACAGCAAACTCAGATCGTCCGCGCGAAAGATCGTTAAGGTCAACAAATCACCCGCGTGTTTCTCGGCCAGACGGGCGTCGAAGAACTCTTTGTTCGCACGCATGTTATTCAAAGCAACGATCTGATCGCCGGCGTTCAAGCCTTGTTCATACGCTGCAGAGCCGGCAGAGACCCGCTTCACCAGCAGGCGCTCTCCTTCCTGAATCAAATCCGCGCCCAGATAAGCTTTCTCCGAAGCCTTGCTGCCGTCTGCTGCCACTGTCTTGTCCAACCGCAGACCAACCGTTGCCAGGGCAGCGTCGTAATCAAGTTCTTCGCGGCCGCGCACGTACTTCGCAAAAAATTGTTCCAGGCTCGAGCCGGCCATCAACTCGCAGGCCTTCTGAAAATCTGCGGGCGAGTAGTTGCGATCCATCTGGAAAAACTCCGCATACAGGTAACGCATTACGTCGTCGAGAGACTTTGCTCCCTTGCTCTGCTTGCGAATCTCCAAATCCAACAACAAACCGAGCATCGAGCCTTTGTCGTAATAATCCACTTGCGAGTTAACAGAATTCTCGTCCTGCCGGTAATACTTAATCCAGGTATCAAAGCTCGACTCTTCGGCGCTCATCACCAAGCGACCGGGCGTGTTCTGCAACTCTTGAAAGACCTTAGCGTTCTCCTTCAAAAACTCCTGGTCGGAAATCAAACCCGCCCGGCGCAAGACGAGCCGCGCATAGTAGTCGGTGATGCCTTCCGCAACCCACAGCGACCTGGTGTAGTTTTCTTTCGTGTAATCAAAAGGCCCGAGCGCGTCGGGACGAATTCGCTTGACGTTCCAAAGGTGGAAAAACTCGTGCGCTACCAAAGAGAGGAAGCCGCGATAGGTTCGCATTAGCGGCGCGTTTGGGCCGGCTGAGTTCACTCCCGCCTCGCGTTCTTTGGGTTCAGGTCCAAAGCCAAAGCGCGGATAACCGAGCGCTGTCGAGTTTAAGTGTTCCAGTCCACCACCCGTTTTCGATCGCAAATGGAGGATGAACGTATAGTCGTGATAGGGAATCTCGCCACCCATCAACTCAACTTCTGTCTCGACAATCTTCTTCACATCTGCGCGCAGCTTCTCGGGATCATAGTTTCCCTCGCCGTCGATCACGATGCGGTGCGGCACTCCCTTAACTTCAAACGAGAGCGTTTTGAAGTTGCTTACTTCAACCGGAGAGTCGTAGAGAATGTCAAAATTCTCCGCGCGAAACATATCCTTTGCCCCGGGCACTGGCGGCAGTCCGGTCGCGACCTTCCAGGGCTGCGGCGCAAGCACCCGCAGAGTCGCAGGGGCGTTCAGAAAACCTTCAAGATACATCAGCAGGGTGGCGTTGTTCCAAAATGCGTGATCGGAATTAACTTCACTCGTCCTCACTGAAAGCTCGTTACAGTAAACGCGATAACTCGCGCGCCAGTCACGCGCACCGTTAGTTACAATCCGCCACGAATTCTTGTTGACCTTCTCCCAGCTAAGCGCCTGGCCGGCAGAGTCGGTCGCGACAAAATCCTGCACGTGGCGTTCGAATTCGCGTATCAGGTAGGAGCCAGGCGTCCACACCGGCAGCACCAGCACTTCTTCGTTTGCGACTTGTTCCGCAGCGCCGTGCTTGATTCTCATCTCGACGACGAGCAGGTGAGTGTGCGGTTTGGGCAGGGAAACCGTGAAGGCGATCTCCGGCGCCGCAGGCTGCTTTTTGTTTTGAGCGGCGGCTGAAAATGTCGTTGCTGCAATCACCAGCGCCACGCCCAGCAGCGCACGCGCTGTCGCGAAATATGGTGTGCCGTTTTGTCCTTTCATTTGGCCACCATGTTACTACGAAGAACTTCGACCAGCCTAAAACGCACCAATACCCTCACGCAACTGGACATCCGGGTCACAGTTAGCGAGACTCTTTCCGAAACCCTTAAGAAATGATCGCTTTGAATTTTTGTCACGCTGAGGGATAAACGAATGCCTGTCGTAGCTTGCAGCAAATGTGAAACCAGGAATCGCGTCGACCCGCGCCAGGCGCCTCAACAAATCGCTCAATGCGGCGAGTGTGGTACACCGCTCGACCTTTGCAAAGCCGAAGAGACCGCCGCGGAAACGAAACCGCTGATAGTGACTGACGCCACTTTTCAGCAAGACGTGATAGAGGCGAGCGACCAGCCGGTCTTGCTCGACGCCTGGGCGCCCTGGTGCGGACCCTGTCGCATGGTCGGCCCAATCATGGAACAACTCGCTGCCGAGTCAAGCGGCCGTTATCGCATCGCCAAGTTGAATGTCGATGAAAATCCTGTCACGGCTGCACAATTCCAGATACAGAGTATTCCCACGATGCTCATCTTCAAGCACGGAAAACTTGTTGACCGGCTCATTGGCGCGCAACCAAAACCGGCCATCGCCGCCCGATTGCTGGCCCACGTATCTTAAAAGGCAAAGAGCAAAGGGCTAAGAGCAAAGGGTCAAGCGGAAAGCGGAAAAACAATCTGGCGATAAAGCAAGCGGCTTTGCTCCCCTTTGCTCTTTGCTCTTTGCCCTTTAATATCTGGGGCGCCATTCGAGGTCTCCGCGCGCGAAAGGATTTCTGCCATGTTTAGAAGAATAGTTTCCACGTCCGCCTCATGGACGCCGTTGCCGTTGCGGCTGGCATTGGCCGCGGTCTTTCTCGCCCACGGCGCTCAGAAGGTACTGGGCAGCTTTAGCGGCCCGGGACTCGCGAAGTTTGCTAGTTTTCCCCCGCCCTACCCCTTTATGCGTCCGGGATGGTTGTGGATGGGCGCCGCTGCCTTCGCCGAGTTAATCGGAGGCGGCTTGCTGTTGCTCGGATTGCTTACGAGAGTCGGCGCCTTCCTGATTGCCTGCACGATGCTGACGGTGATCATCGGTGTTCTCTGGCCGGCGGGCTTCTTTGCTCCAGAGGGTTTTGAATATCCACTATCTTTACTTGCGATGTGTCTTGCCCTTCTAATCTCCGGCGGTGGCATGGCCTCGGTTGATCGCGGCCTTTCAGGCGGTCGAAGAAGGTATGCGGGAAAATAGTAAATATTGAATCGTAAATAGTTAAGAGCGGGCGGTTATTGCTAGTCGCTGCGCTCGTTGCGATACTCTCCGAACACAAGCTGACCTTTCTATTCACTATTCACGATTTACTATTCACTGTTTCTTACTATTCACTAACTCATGAAACGCTCTCCACTGGTCGTCATCTTCACGACCGTATTCATCGACTTAGTCGGCTTCGGTATCGTTATTCCGGTGTTGCCGTTCTATGCCGAGGGCTCAAAGTTTAATGCCACTCCCCGCACCGTCGGGCTTCTGTTCGCGTCCTACTCCGTCATGCAGTTGATCTTCTCGCCCATCCTTGGCCGACTCTCCGACAAGCATGGACGCCGGCCCGTTTTGCTGATCTCGATCATCGGCACCGGCATCGGGTTCTTGATACTTGGCTTTGCCACTACGCTCTGGATGCTTTTCGTGGGACGCATCCTTGACGGCATCACTGGCGGAAACATCTCGACCGCGCAGGCTTACATTGCCGACGTCACCACCAAGGAAGATCGCGCGAAAGGAATGGGCTTGATTGGCGCGGCCTTTGGTCTGGGTTTTGTTTTTGGTCCGGCCATCGGCGGCGTGCTGAGCCACTGGGGCACTGGCGTGCCTTTCCTGTTTGCCGCTGGTCTGTGTTTCGCAAACGCGCTGCTGCTCTACTTCACTTTGCCGGAGACCGTCACGCCCGATCACCCGGCTCGTGTCTCCGCCGCTGGAGGGCGAGGCCTGGCCCAGTTAATAAAATCGCTCCAGAACCCGAGTCTTGGCTATGTGCTCGTCATCTACTTCCTCTTCATCGTCGCCTTCTCAATAATGACGACGTCCTTTTCGCTGTACACGATGTTTCGCTTTGGCTACGACGCGCAGCACACCGGATACCTCTTCGCTTATGTGGGCATCCTCGCGGTCATCGTGCAGGGCGGACTGATTGGGCGATTGGTGAAACGCTTCGGGGAGTTGCCGCTGGTGATTCTCGGCGCCTTCCTGTTTGCCGGCAGTCTCTTTGCTGTTCCCTTTGTCGGACCGGAGACCGGCGGACTACTGGCACTGCTGGTGGGCGGCGGCTTGTTTTCAATCGGAAATTCTCTCTCTGCGCCTTCGCTGACGAGCCTGGCTTCGAAGAGCGTGGGTGCGGGTGAACAAGGAAGCGTGCTGGGCGTGACTCAATCGGTGGCGAGTTTGGCAAGAGCCGTTGGCCCGGCCCTGGCAGCGTTGTTGATACACAGCGCCATTGCCTACCGAGGAGCGGATGGCGAGCCCCACTTCATGAGCGACCACTCTTTATTTGTTACTTTTTGGGTTGCCTCAGGAATCATGATTGTGGCTTTGTCCCTGGCGATCTATTTCGCGCGGATTCCTGCGGCGACCTATTCAGACCCGGATACCACCGCGGCTGCGTGAGTAGGACAGGCAGGAATGCCTGTCCTACTTAGACTACTCCACAAACTGTCCCACCGCGCCATCCGGCTTGATAATTTCTTTCAGCGCAGAATACGGCACCAAAACATTCTGTGGGCCGGCGGCGTAGGCGGCCACCTGATAGGGATCAAAAGTAATTCCCAATCCTTTCTTCGTGATGGTCCAGTTATCGTAGTTCGTCAATTCCGCTCCGGCACCCCTCTTAATCCAGTCATCATCCAGCATCGCATCGGCGCCTTGTTCCTTCGCCTGCTTCTTGAGCGCCTGAATGCAATACGTCGAGAGCGTCTGCAAGTACTTCGCGCCGGGCTGGAAGAGATCGGCAAGTTTTAATGACTTCCCGTTCTTCAAATCGAAGTTCACCACTTCCGTGTAGGAATTCGGATGCGCCGCTCCAGCCGAATAACTGCTTACAGTAAACTCAATGCCGATCAGATCGTCTTTGGCCAGCGCCACCGTGTAGCCGATGGTGATGTCGCTGCCCATAGACTCGTCGATGACTGGATTCTCATCTGGAGTCGGTTCGTCCGTAGGTTCAGGCGTCATCTCTTTCTTGAAGTCGCTGACCTTCCGCGCGATCAAACTACGAACAGTTTGGTTAAACTTCTGAACGTTTGGATCCACTGATCCGGTCAACTGCGGATACGCAGCAGCGACTTCATACTTCAGCTTCTTGTTTTTCTCTTTGATCTGCTTTGAAACGATCTCGACGCCGTTACTAAACTCAATCGGCTCCTGCTGCAGCGAAAACGCCGTCTTCTTTTCGCCGTTAGGCTTCGTCCAGTCGCCTTTGATCTCAATGGATCCGTCACCGTCCTGTTTCCAGAGCCCCTTGAACACTCCGGTTTGACGCCCGCCTGGATCAAATTCTTCAAGTGTCACATTGCCGTCTTTGTCAACGGTGCCACGCAAGTCAATTTTGGTTCCGACCTTTTGATAAAAATAGGAACCGGTTAATTTCTCCCCTTCGCGCACGAGCTTCATTTGCAAATCAAGCGCGTTGCCAATCGAGCCTTTGAAGAACCTTGTTTCCAGCACCGCCGCTACGCCACCTTCCGGATGCTGCCGCTCAGTCCCATCCGCTGGAACTGCTGCGGTTTCTCCGTTCGGCGCGGAGTTTTTCCTGCAAGCGGTGGCTCCGAAAAGCGTAAGCAATGCGAGCACTACGAGAAGTTGCTTTTGTAGATTCATGATCTTTGTTGGCGCGCCTCTCTGCTTTGCGTGTTCTTTGGATGGTATCTTAATTCGATTCCTTTGTGTCCTCTGTGTTCTCTGTGTCTCCGTGGTGAATGGTTGTGTGGCGTTTATTCACCACAGAGTCACGGAGGACACGAAGGCTGCACAGAGATGGCAAATTGAAGCACCGACGTTTTTCGTTCTCTGCGGGTTAGTCTGAGCCCGCGGATTCCGAGCGGGCTAGCTCACTCAATCCGTTTCCCCCGATCACTTCCCGAATATCTGCAAACGATAACTCGCAAAGTTTGCCCCCGGTGAACAGTTTGTTATTGGTCACGTCGGCGATCGCAAACGGTGGTCTGGGATAGTCATCCAGTTCTTCGTCCGTTTCAAAACTTACTTCCGCTAAAATCAGGCCAAACAAATCACCGAGAAACATATCGACCGAAAACTGTCGCCCCTCGAATTCAAAAGGATAACGATTCTTGCGAATCTCATTTACGTCGGATACAGCAAGCATTTCAGTTTCCAGCGCGTTGAGATAGATATTTGTGATCACAGTACGCGAAAGGTCTTCCGTATTGGGAGCAAACTTCTGCGTGAGCTTCACGATCCACTGGTTCGTTTGCGGATCGCGCACCTTCCTGAGCCGCAGACGCGTCCCGGTAAGGTAGTTGTCGGTGATCTGCACATGCGGACTGGCGCGGGTCAAACCCTCCGGCAGATCCTGCAAGAGGTAACGCCGCTCGCGCTCAACGCGCGCGTACTTGCTCTCGGCCGGAACGATTGTGTTCTGATCTGTTAGTTTTGCGACGCCCATTTGGCCTTCAAGCCGACATCTCGAACATGGATGGAATTAGGAAAGAGATCTTCAAGAAGGCGCACCAATCTGGGCGACAGATTCTCGTCGAAGAGCAGCTTCATGCGGCAGGGGCAGTCATGAGCTTACGTTCACGGTCGGCGGCGAACGCAATACACGCTTTCAAGTCTTCGCGCGTGAGGTCAGGAAAATCTTCAAGAATTTCTTCCCCCGTCATATCGGAAGCCAGATACTCCAAGACCTCATAGACTGTAATCCGCAACCCACGAACGCAAGGCTTCCCCCCACGTTTGTCCGGTTCAATCGTAATGTAATCCTGATAGTTCATGGCGTGAGAGTACGTCGAGGCTGTCTGCCGGGATCAAGAGACGTCTTCCTTCCCTCATTAGGATGCAGCCGGGCGAATCTTTTCTCTGAGCATGCCGCTCACGAGTTCGCTGACGGCAACGCCGCGCCTTTGGGCTAGCTCCGCGAGCACGTTCATCAGTTCCTCATCGATCTCAACTTCATAGCGGCGACGCTTCAGTTCTGATTGGACAGCAACTGTTTCAAAGCTATCGGGGTAATCTGTGGTGTCGTGCGTCTCCCAGAATTCCGCAGCCTCTTCGTAGCTCGAGAACTCATCCGGGAGAGGATCAACCTGCTTCGACTTGTTGTTCATAATATCTTCGCTCAGAATCCGTCATATCGCGTGCTGAGATCGGTAGGGCGGCCACCTGCTCCTTGTGGATGAAAAACACGATCAGATATCGGCCGCCTGCCGTTTGGCCGTATGCAGTGTACAAATCCTCGCCTTTGATGTGGCCTTTGCGAGTCCGTCGTACATGAGGCTTGCCAAACAATATTTGCTCGACCTCTTCTGTTCGTACCTGATGTTTGGCTGCGATCTTGTCAATGAACCTGTCTTTCCAAATGACCTCAAGTAATTCCATTGTCGCTCAAGACTGCTTTGGTTTACTTGTTTTCCGAAGGCGTGCCCATGCCCTTCATCGGCATCATCAGCCGTCCGTCGGCGTGGCGTGTGAGTGCGATGAAATCAGAATCTTTGCGCAGCGAATCAAACACCGCATCCACGCGCGCTTCCATCATTTCCTTGGAGCGCACCGACTGATAGCGCTCGTATTGATAGAAGTGGCGCTTGAGAAATCGGAGCGCCTTTTCGCGCTGGCCATTCTGCGCGTAGATTGCCGCCAGGTTGTAAGAAGCCGGCAGCAGGTTCACATTCGCGCGCGCAACTTTCAAAGCCTCATCCTTCTGGCCGGAGGCGGCCATGAAGACGGCGGCGAAGACCAGGTTGTAAGGATCCCGTGGATCGAGCGCCAGCGCTTTTTGCGTGTACTCATTGCCCTGCGCCAGATCGCCTTCAGAATTCCAGTAGACCGCGAGATTGCGGTAGGCGAGCGCCAGTGGATATTCCGCAACTGACTGTTCCATCAAGTGGAGTCCCCTTTTGAACTCGCCTTCATGGATCGTTATCTTGCCGAGTCCATGCAGCGCGACGGCACGCGAAAGCGGGTCAGCATGCATGTTCAATATTGCCTCGAAGGTAGTCTTGGCTCTGTCCCAGTCGCCAATGTGGTGGCGGTAGAGTTCGGCGAGGTAACGCAGCGGCGTCGGATCAGCCGGGTCCATAAGATGGGCGCGCTGGTAGAGTTTCTCAGCGACGAGGTATCTCGCGCCGTTTTCGGCAATCAGCCCGCGTTGCATGGTCCGTTCGATTTGCGCACTCTGGCGCGCGTCAAAAACCGGATTGCTAAACTCAGGACCGTCAGCCAGGCTCGCGACATCGTTTACGCCCAGCTTCTTCAGTTCCTTTGCGGCGCTTTTCGCCTTACCCGGAAACATGCACTTCTGTTCGACAACGGCTTGATAGAGCTTGATGGCCGCGTCCTTTTCGCCAGCCGCAGCCTTCGCCTTGGCGTCTTTCAACTGCTCATCGAGGGCGCTCCCGCGGGTCTTTACTTCCGAGTCCAGAACTTTTTCTACGGCTTCCACTCTGAGCTTGCCATCTTTGTTCTCGACTTTGGTGACCGGCGTCCCGTCAGGCGTAGCTATTACCGCCACCGGCAACTTCGACTCGCCTACGAGGGTTTGCGCATTTGGTACCTGGCCATCGGCCAACTCCATCGAGATGCATTGCGACGCATAAAGAGAGAGGGTGCGAGAAGCGCGCAAACTCGACTTCTTTAACTCGTCTTTCGAAGCTGGGAACCAGTAAAGGACGAGTCCCTTCGCCGGTGGAGTCTTGGCATCACGAATTTTCCACGGCACCGGATAAGTTTCCGAAGCCGAGCCGCCCCCGCTGCCCCCTGAAGTACCGCCGCCGCCGCCGCCACCGCCACCGCCACAAGTGGCCCACGCGGGAGAAACGGCAAAGAGTGTGATCAGAAGAACGGTCAGGGAGCGAGCGAAAAGGGATGCAGGGGTTTTCATATTGTTACCTCTAGCGATGCATAGTAGTTGAGCCTAAAACCAAGCGGGGATATGCTGAAACGATAACATTTCTACAACTGTTCGGGAAAGGCAAAAAGCCCTCGCAGGGCCAAGGGCTTTTGACGTTAAGAGCTGGACTAGCCCTACATCTTTTTAGCTTTCCATTCAGCGACGAGCTTTTCCAGGTTGGCGATCGCCTGCGGGTTGGCTTTGGCGTCCTTGCCGACCTGGATCGCCCGCTCGCCGGCGGCGATGGCCTCGGCGGTCTTGCCCTGTTCGGCGAGCACGCGCGCCTTAAGGCCGACGTTGCCGATCGTCTCCTTGATCTTGATGGACTGGTCGAGCCACCCCATCGCCTCTTCGACGCTCAGCTTGTTCTGAAGCGCGAAGCTTGCGGCCTGTAGGCGCGTCACGAAGTCGTCCGGCTTGGCGGCCGCTACCGAGGCGCGTGCCTTTTGCATCGTCAGCGCCTGCACATCCTTGACTTCGACCGTGAAAGGAACGCGCACCTTCTCCCAGCGAATGTTGACCTGCGCTGACGTGTCGTTGATTGGATCGATCCAGTATTCCAACCACTCCTTACTATGCTCTCCCCACTCCGGCTTCACCTTCACCCGCAGAGTGTCTTTGGCAGCGTCGTAACTGAAGCTACCCCACTGGTTCGACACGCTATTGAAAATTATCGTGAATTCGTCCTTGGTAGGAATTGTGTGGAGACTGTAACTACCGGCCGGAAGCTTCTGACCGTTTATGAAAACATCATCGGTGACAACGAACTGCGTAGCCTCATTGGCGCCGGTACGCCAGGCGTGGCCCCACGGCACAATAGCTGCGCCTTTCGGTCGCACGTTCTGATCGTCGAGCGTAGCCTCGCCTTTTGCAGCTGCCTGTTCCGGCAGTGGATCGCCCCAGATAGTTCTGCCTTTCACTGCGGGCCGGCTGTAGGTGATGGTCACGTCCGTGACGCCAATGGTCTGCATGACGCTGGCCTTCGGACTTGGACGCGGCGTCCGCACCTGTGCGGATACCATCAGTGCTCCAAAAAGCAAAAGCAGCATGAGGGCAATAGAAGAAGTGTAGAAACGTTTCAGAGTAATCATCGCAGGCCTCCTGGTAATTGAGTCAGACGCATTATCTATTGTGTTATGGGTTGCGAGCAACTTCCTGCTGGGACCGCGGGCGTCTCGCCCGCAAACGCGACGCAGGCGCGAAGTCTTTCGAATCTGATGACCTTGACTAAGGCGATTTTTCGCGCTTCGCTCTCACTGCCCTTGGTGGCATTAGCCTTTTTGGCCGCCTCTTCCAAAATTTGGTGCAGGGCCATGCGATTATTCTCGGCGAGAACGTTGAAAGCGCCCCAGGACGAGTAGGCCGCCGGGATTTCAGTGTTCTTGAGCCAGGTGCCGTTGGCGTACTGATAAAAATCTGTACAGACCGAGGTATTTTTGTCCATGCTCGACGGATCATAGCCACGACGCGTCTGGCTAAATACGGTTGCCAAACTCATGGCCAGCAACAGTGCACAGGCCACGAAAGATTTTTGCGAGTTTGTCATACGATTCTCCGTAAATTTTGTTGGAACACGAGATCTAGTTCACGCTGAACAAAGGAGACTAGAATAATAATCGCACAATAGAGCTGACCGTGCGCTTCAGTTCGGTTACTACGTCAGCTATGTTAATTAGTTTCGGCAAATCCCGCGAAAAATTTCTGAGGCTCTCCATGTCCGAAGTCTCGTTTCATTTCCAAATTCTCGTAACATTTGGACTCTACGGTAGTCGGGTTCTTTGCGAGTGGAGAAGCCCTCCATATACTGTCGGGCTACTGCCCCGGGCTACACCGGAAACCTACCTGAGCGCCGATAGAAGGCGAGACTCGCGAATACACGCGCAACCTGCGCCGGAGCAGTAGCCCGACACCGGGGTCCCCGGCCGGGCAGCCCGGCTGGGGTGGGACTGTTATGGAGGGCTCAGGAGGCACTTTGAAGGAGGGCTCGGATCTGTGAACGACACAAACGCCGTCGTTAGCAGAAGCTTTGCTCGACGGCGCCGCTTCATGCTAAAAGGTTCGCGCAATCATCCATCCTGTCTGGAGGAAACACCACATGCCTAAGCGAAGTTTTGCGGCGCAGCCCTGCCGCCGCTCTCCCGCTCTCTCCAATCGCGGCCTGAATCGGAGCAGTTTCAAGTTGTTCGTGACGCTCGCGGTTGGTGCTCTTGTCTTTGCCGCCCAGGCACAAACGGCGAGTGCGCAAACTCGCTTGCTGCGCACGCCAACGGTGAGCACGTCGCAAATTGCCTTCGCCTACGCAAATAACATTTGGACCGTCCCGCGCGCGGGCGGCAGCGCTCGTCGCCTCACTAGCTTCCAGGGTCAAACGTCGAATCCGCATTTTTCACCAGACGGAAAATGGATCGCGTTTAGCGGCGAGTACGCCGGAAATCTTGACGTCTACGTGGCGCCGGCTGAAGGCGGAGAGCCGCGCCGACTTACCTGGCATCCCGGTGGTGATCTGGTGCAGGGCTGGACGGCCGACGGCAAGTCAGTTCTGTTCTCATCGTCGCGCGCCACCTGGGCACCAGCCGGAGCACCACGCTTCTGGACCGTGCCCGCCACCGGCGGCATCGAAGAACCGTTTCCATTGCCGCGCGCCTACCAGGGCAAGATCTCTACCGACGGCACGCGCGTCGCCTACCGCATGAACAATTCCTGGGACGAAGAGCGCCGCAACTATCGCGGCGGTCAGAACCGGCCTATCTGGATTGTCGATCTGAAAAGCTACGATCTGATCTCGCCGCCATGGACCGACTCGAAAGATATCGATCCGGTTTGGATCGACGACGCGGTTTCTTTCATTTCTGATCGCGACGGCGTTGCCAACATTTGGGAATACCAAACGAAGACTAAAAAACTATCACAACTTACGAAGTTCACTGATTTCGACGTGAAGGCACTTGGCTCGGGAGCGGGCTCTTTGGTTTTCGAGCAGGCCGGTTACGTTCATGAATTTGATCCGAAGAACGGCCGGGCACACATCGTCAACATAACAGTTGCGGGCGACTTTCCCTGGATGATGCCGAATTGGAAAGACGTCACCAATCGCATGACGAACATTGCGCTATCGCCGACGGGCAAGCGCGTGGTAGTCGAAGCGCGCGGCGAGATTTTCACTGTTCCCGCCGAGAAGGGCGACATCCGCAACCTGACGAACTCGAGCGGCTCAGCTGAGCGCGATCCCGCCTGGTCTCCCGACGGAAAATTCGTTTCCTACTTCAGCGACAAGTCGGGCGAGTATCGGCTCTACATCGAAGCGCAGGACGGTCTGACGCCGCCGCGCGAAATCGTGCTCCAGAATCCTACGCACTACTACACCGCGTCATGGTCGCCCGATTCGAAGAAGATCCTTTTCAGCGACACAAATTTGAAAGTCTGGGTGCTTGATGTGGGCAGCGGACAGGCAAAAATTGTCGGTAACGATCCGTGGATGGTGCCAAACCGCACGCTCGATCCCGTTTGGAGTCCTGATTCAAAATGGGTCGCCTACGCCAGTCGTCTGCGATCAATGTATCACGCGATCTTTGTGAGCAACGTTGAAACTGGCGAGACGAAACAGATCACTGATGGCTTGGCTGACGCGCTGTCGCCCGCCTGGGATGCGAGTGGCAAGTATCTTTGGTTTCTCGCGTCCACAGATTTTGGCTTGCGCTCGCAGTGGCTCGACATGACTTCCTACGATCACGACGAAAACTTCGGCCTGTACGTCGCGGTGTTGAAGAAAACCGAGGCCAGTCCTTTACTGCCGGAGAGCGATGAAGACAAAGGCCTAGGCAGCGCGTCGCCAAGTCCGACAGTCGACGGCGGCCGCGGAAATCGCACGGAACCGGTAGCGGCCGATTCATCTTCCTCGAACGACAACTCGCCGAGTGCTCAGCCCGCGCAAACTCCGCGACGCCCACGCGCGGCCGTGGCGGTTCAGATCGACTTCGACGGGCTGCAGCAAAGAATTGTTTCTGTCACGG
The DNA here is from genome assembly GCA_031370285.1 of Chloracidobacterium sp. Lineage (GTDB taxonomy): Bacteria > Acidobacteriota > Blastocatellia > Pyrinomonadales > Pyrinomonadaceae > PSRF01. The sequence goes on from JANMQG010000203.1 coordinate 19,051, forward strand.
GCGTTCCGGAGCGTCAGTATTCCGATTTGCGCGCGGGCGCTGATGGGACGGTGTTTTTCCTGGAGGCGAGTTCGCCGCGAGGACAGGAGGGCACGGGTGGCCCGAGAGGAAACGAGTTGTGGCGCTATCGCTTGAGCGATCGCAAGGCGGCATCGTTCGTGAGCGGCGTAGCTGCTTACGATGTCAGCGCCGACGGACATAAACTAGTTTATCGAACTCCGACTGCGGGCGGATTCGGCCAGGCGCAGGCTGGACCACCACAACCGCCGTCACTCTTCCTGGTTGATGCTGATAAGAGCCCGCCGACGGCAGGACAGGGTCGGCTCAACGTCAGGCTGCGGATGTATCTCGATCCGAAGCAGGAGTTTCAACAAATCTTCAACGAGGGCTGGCGCAACCAGCGCGACTATCTCTACGTGCCCAACATGCACGGCGCCAATTGGCCGAAGGTGAAGGAGATGTATGGGCAGTTACTGCAGCACGTAAACCACCGCGCTGATCTCAACTACCTGCTCGATATGATGGGCGCCGAGATCGCGATCGGACATTCTTACGTGCGTGGCGGCGACCTGCCGGAAGTGCCGACGGCACAGGGCGGACTGTTGGGCGCTGACTTTGCGATTGAGAATGGGCGTTACAGGGTGACTAGGATTTACGACAACGAAAGTTGGAACCCGGAACTGCGCGCGCCGCTGGCGGCGCCGGGCGCAAACGTTGCTGTCGGCGACTACATCCTTGCGATCAACGGCATCGAGTTGAAAGCGCCTGACAATATTTATCGACTGCTGGACGGCACCGCTAACCGCCAGACTTCGCTCACCGTGAACAGCACGCCGGCAATGGAAGGCGCGCGCAGTGTCACCGTGATACCCGTTGCGAATGAGCAGGGTTTGCGCACGCGCGCGTGGGTCGAGTCGAACCGAAGATTGGTTGAGAAACTTTCAGACGGCCAGCTCGCTTACGTCTATCTTCCCAACACGGGACAGCCGGGCTACTCGAGTTTTAATCGTTACTACTTTTCGCAACAGGACAAGAAAGGTGTAGTCGTTGATGAACGTTTCAATGGCGGTGGATCCGCGGCGGACTACATCATCGATGTGCTCGGCCGCGATTTCGACGGCTACTTCAATAACGTTGCCGGCGATCGTTATCCGTTTACGAGTCCCGCCGCCGGTATCTGGGGACCGAAGGTAATGATCATTAACGAGATGGCCGGCTCCGGAGGCGATCTCATGCCCTACATGTTCAAGCGTCGCAAGTTGGGCGTGTTAGTTGGGAAACGAACCTGGGGCGGGCTGGTGCATACGGCCGATTCTCCGCCGTTCGTTGATGGTGGCTCAATGATCGCGCCTCGCGGCGGCTTCTTCACACGCGATAACAAGTGGGCGGTGGAGAACGAAGGCGTTGGGCCAGACGTCGACGTTGAGAACTGGCCTAAGGATGTAATCGCCGGCAGGGATCCGCAACTCGAACGCGCCATCGCCGAAGCGATGCGTATGCTAAAGGAGCGACCCGTGGATCGTGCGGTGAAGGAACCGCCGCCACCGACGTGGGGCCAGAGACCTTAAACTTCTTTACTGGGAGCGCGGGCGTCAGGATAAGCGTTCAGCATTTCTCATTTGTTCTTCTGCATCTTCCGGAACTTCCTGACAACTAGGTCTCGACGCAGCGGACTCAGGTGACGAATGAAAAGTATCCCGTCGCAGTGATCGGTCTCATGGAGAAAGCACCGCGCCGCGAGTCCACTTGCCTCGCGCTGGAAAGTATTTCCTTGAGCGTCTTGCGCTCGCAGGACGGCGAGGTCCGGTCGTTTAAGTTCAGCGGGTACTTTGGTAACCGAGAGACAGCCTTCCTCGCCGTTTTGTTCGCCTTCAACAGAAATGATTTCGGGATTCGCGGCCACTAGCTTTATTCCGTCGCAGTCCATCACAAAAAGTCGAAGCGGGACACCGATCTGCTGCGCGGCCAACCCGACACCGCCCGCGTCGTACATCGTGTCGAACATGTCCCCGACCAGTGATTTCAGCTCGGCATCAAAATTGACGACGGGATCGCCCGGTGTTAGAAGCACCTCTGCCGGATAGTCAACTATCGGCCTTACTGCCATAACTGGTTTTATCTTAGTCGCGCTCCGGGCTTACGGCCTGACTAAACACCTCTCGATGGTTTTGCGTTCTTCAGGCATTTGATCTGGCCGGCCGGAATCCAGCCGTAGTTGCTGTGGCCCACACTAAACCTCGCGTCAGTAACTTGATACCAGGTGGGACTGCCGTCGTCGTCCAATTGAATGTAGTAAATAACCAGGCGCGTTCCCGCAGCCGGCGTATACCTCACCTTCGAATCGTCGGCGGGTTGTTCGTGGATCTTCGCGTTCGGTGCAGCCAGAACGACTTCGTATTTGCGATAAGGGTACTCCGGCTGAGACAGGCGCGTGAGACTGATGGTTTCGTCTTGGTTCGTGTCGGGATTTTTCCAGTGACCACTGAGTGTGAGGCCGTCATCCGTCATGCCGAGCCTTATATCGACTTCGTCCGTTTTGTAAGTATAAGCGCTGGAGTGCTCACCGTCTGTCCTCCAACGGCAAACGTGAATGACTCCTTCAAATGATTTCTTACTGTACGACCATTCGAAATCCACCGGTGAAGGGATTGGTTTACCATCCGCGCCCGGATGGGGACAGTTATGCGGCTCGCTGTAGCGGGCGATGATGTCGTCCGCGGCACGGTTTATTTTTATGTCTACTTCTTTGTTCGTTTGATCGTCCTTCCAGTGTCCGAAGACTGGTGGAATGTCTTCTCTGGTGCGACAGTCTTGCGACTTTTGCGCTTTTACTCCCACTGAACTTGTGAAGGCAACTGTTAGAGCGACCAGGGCTCCGGCAACTCTATTTTTTCTCATCGCATTGACCTCCATTTAAGAATCAGGCCTTATTTGCGAAGTTACTAAACCACTTCTACGCTTCCACCAACTGGTCTTCCTGTTCCCGCAGAAACTCAAACGGCTCGACGATCTTCCCGGCGATTGCTGAAGCGGCAACGACGTAAGGCGACGCGAGGTAGAGTTTGCCGGGGCCGCTGCGGCCGGGGAAGTTTCTGTTTTGCGCGCTGACGGTAACTGTCTCGGCATTCGGAGATGCGCCAGGGCCGGCGTTGATACAAGCCCCACATGAAGGATCGATCAACTCGGCGCCGGCCTTTTCAAATATCTCCAGATATCCACGACTACGCGCATACTGTTTGATCTTCTGCGAACCAAACTGCAAATAGAGATGAACGCCGGGGGCGACGCTCTTCCCTTGCGCGAGCGCGTTTTGCAGGACCTCGGCGTACATGTCCATGTCGGCCATCTTGCCACCAGTACAACTACCACCGTAAGCCGCGTCGATGCGAACCTCTTCGGGCAGCTCGTCGATCGGAATGCCGTTGCGCGGATCGCCCGGCAGCGCCACCATCGGCCGAATCGCGTCGAGGTCGATTTCAAACCGAGCGGCGTATTCTGCATCCGGGTCGCTGAAAGTGAATCCCTTGCGCACTTCCTCCGGATCCAGCCCACGCATCTTCACAATATATTCCAGCGTGTGTTCATCAGGTTCGATGATTCCCGTCGTGCCGCCTGCCTCGACCGACATGTTAGTTAGGGTCGCTCGTTCGTCCATCGGCCAATTCTTAAGATCTTCGCCGGCAAACTCCAATACCTTGCCGATGCCTTTGCTCGTCTTCATGTAGTCGCTGGCGAGAATTACCAGCATTACGTCTTTCGCCGCGACGTCCGGACGCTTGCGTCCTTGCAAAATATATCTGACCGTCTCCGGCACGCGAATGCGAATGTCTTTCGCGAACCAGGCGTTTGCCATATCCGTCGAGCCGACGCCAAAGGCGAAGCAGCCCAGCACGCCGGCCATGCAGGTGTGCGAGTCGGTGCCAATAACAATCTGTCCCGGCAAAGCGAGATCTTCAACCACCGCGTTGTGGCAGATTGCTTCCGAACCGCCTTCAGGATTTTCACCGTAGAGTCGAATGCCTTGCTTCGCGGTGAACTCTGCCTGCGTCGTCGCGAGCCCGTCCGCTCTTTCCAGCAGTCCCATTTCGCGATGCTTCGGCGACATTACCTTGTTCAGAAACGTCAAGTGATCTCGAAACGCAAAAACCGACTCGGGCTCCGTCACCCGCGCGTCCGGTCCCAGTGATTGTTTCAAAAGCGACTCTGCCATCGGCGTTACGTACTCATGTGAGAAGCGCACGTCAGCGACAGCAAACAGCGCATCGCCCGGTTTCACCGCCGCCACGCCAATCTCGCCGGCGCGCACAAACGCATGACGCGCGATGATCTTTTCAACGATGGTCATCGGCCGCGCTTCAGTTTCAACCGGCGGCGGAGTTACCTCGCCGGCCACGCGCGCCTTGTTGTAGTTGAACAGCCCGCCGTATTCGACGATATCTTTGGAAATCGGATCCAGACCGTTGGTGAACTCAGCCAGCGATATCTCAGCGCCAGTGCGGATGCGCTCGACCAGACCGAGGTCAGTCGAGGTGAGCAGGCCGATGTTCTGCGAGTTTTGCCCGTAAATCTTTTCGATGGTTTTGGCGATGACGAGTTGAACGCCCGCCGCTTTTTCTGCGTAAGGGGCAGTTTCGCGAGATGACCCGCAGCCTTTTGAAAGCCCGGAAACGACCACCGCAAAACCGCCCGTCTTCACTTCGTCTTTCTTAACGGCGGCGTCGCGCATGCCGACATAAACGTACTGACCCAGGGTTTCGTCGTAGTAAAAGCAAACCCAACCGGGCGTGATCTCGTCAGTCGAGATGTTGCTCATCAGCGGCAGATCGTCATTCCGGAGACGCTGCGCGAGTTCCGCCTCGAGCGATTGACGGTCGTCGCCCTCGGCGGTGAGCTGCGCGCGAATAAGGGCGGTGTCCTCAGTTAAAAACAGAATGCGGCCGCGAAGGGCAATCCGGTCCGATCGTTTGTGAATATTCTCTTCAGGCATCCAACTTCCCTTTATTTGGTTTCTTTATGAAACTACGATTGCGATCTTTCGATAGTTAAGTATAACCTCATGATGCAAAAAACATTAATGCCCATAAATCCACCCGCTCGCGCGCGATAGACTGAACGTTTGTCGCCCTCGGCAGGATGCCGAAAGGAACTCTCTTATGATTGCGCCGTTGCCGAAGAACGAAGCCGCCCGCCTTGAGGCCTTGCGCCAATACCAGGTTCTCGATACTGACCGCGAGGAGGCGTTTGACGACATCGTTCGTCTGGCTGCCTACATTTGCGAAACGCCCATTGCCGTGATCAGTCTCGTAGACAAAAACCGTCAATGGTTTAAGGCCCGCCTTGGGCTCGGCCCAACTGAGACCTCGCGCGACAGTGCGTTTTGCGCTCACGCGATCCTGCAGGAAATTCCCATGATCGTTCCCGACGCAATGCTGGATAAACGCTTTGCCGATAATCCGCTGGTAACGTCGGAGCCCTACATCCGTCTTTATGCCGGCGCGCCCTTGACAACGCCCGAAGGATTCAAGCTCGGCACATTGTGTGTTATCGATCGCGTGCCACGGAGCCTCAGCGACGAGCAAATAGCGGCCTTGCGCATGCTGAGCTATCAGGTTATGTCCCAATTGGATTTGCGACGTGAGCTGGCGGCACTACAGCGGATGCTCAGTGAGCAAAAGCTTGTTGAGAAGGAACTTCGCCAGCGTTTGTCGAAACTGGAGACGACCTAGTCAACGGTAACGACCTGGCCGTAGATTTACCGGATTAATACGGGATGATCGAAACTCTGAGCTTTGTTTGTCCGCGATGTCTCGTGGGCTTGAGGTCATTCTTTGTAATCTTCGTCATACTGCATCGCGCCGACCACGTTGCCTTCAGTGTCTTCGAAAAAGATCAAGGTACCGACAGTGGGAATCTGAAATTTCGGCATGACAATCTTGCCGCCGTTGGCTTCGACGGCTTTGACAGTCTCGTCTATGTTTTCAACACCAAGCGAACACTCAAAACCGTAAATCGGTTTGCCGGCGACAACCTCGCGACGCCCCTGCAGTACTCCCTGCACGCCCGGGTCTTCATCGGTTCCAGTTCTAATCAGGTAAAAGCCGGGCGGACCCCATGCGGTAAATTGCCAGCCGAAAGCCTGCTCATAAAATTTGCGCGCGCGGTTGACGTCGTCGGCATGAACAGCAAAGTGTTTGACGTTATTTGGCATGTCTCTTTATTTCCTTTTGTTGTAGCTGGAGGTTATTACGAAGTGCTAATATCATCATTCGGCGGTTGTGAGCAATCTATTTGGAGTGCGGTGACCTGTCGGCGCACTCCAAAAATAGCCGACGCGAGGTGGTAACGAATCATGAAAACGAGTGACGGGAATAGGTGGCGTCTTTATTAAGGCGAAGGATCCGGAAAAACTGCGCGCCTGGTACCAGAAACATCTGGGTCTGGAGCCTGACGCTTATGGCGGAGTTGTTTTCCATTGTCCCGCAGGTGAAAAAGATCGGCAGACCGCCCAGACAGTTTGGTCGTTGTTTCCGAACGACACAAAGTATTTCGATCCGAGCAGCGCGCCATTCATGATCAATTATCGCGTTGAGGATCTCGCCGGACTTTTGGAGCAGCTTAGGAGCGAGGGGGTGGAGGTGGACGAACGCACGGAAGCATACGAATACGGGCGCTTCGGGTGGATCATGGATCCGGAGGGCAACCGAATTGAGCTCTGGGAACCGGGTGTTCCCTTCGTGAAACCCTCCGGGGATATTGACGCATAGGTCTTTAATGCGATAAAGAACGGCTGCCGGAACGGATGATTGAGGAGGCGAGCCATGAATAGCCTTGAGGAAGCAGACAACGAACTACGCTCTACCGCCCCGGAAGTTTTGGAGAGGCTCAACCGCGCGCGCAAGTTTATCGACCTTTGCTACCATCTCCCGCTCAACCTCGACGAAATATCCAGTCATGCTTGTTTTTCTCGTTATCACTTTCTGCGACTCTTCCGTCAGGCATTCAACAAGACGCCTCATCAATATCTAATCGACCGCCGTATTGAACGCGCCAAGGAACTACTGAGCCGGAACGATCTGAGAGTTACTGACGTTTGCTTCGAAGTCGGGTTCCAGAGCCTGGGATCGTTTAGCAGTTTATTCCACAAATCCGTCGGTCATCCGCCGATCACCTTCCGCGAGAAGAGCCGGGAAACGCAAGCGGCCAAGCGGCAAATCCCGGGATGCTTCCTGGTGATGTATGGACTTGAGCCGGCCGCTTCTACCGCGTAGGACAGGCATTCCTGCCTGTCATCTAAACCTTGCCTGGCTACAGAGACGCACAAGAGTGTCTGTCCTACAAAAGCAATTTTCGAGAAGCGTTCATCTTGAAGATCACCTATCCTCGGCAAAACTTTACTGAGGGAGAACCATCATGATCAACAGAATGTCCCACGCCACAATCTTCGTCAACAACCAGGACGAAGCTCTTGATTTCTATCGCGACAAGTTGGGATTCAAAGTCCACACAGACGCGATGGTGGGCGCAGACTTTCGCTGGCTTACCGTCAATGCACCTGACCAACCCGACTTCGAAATCATTCTGATGGAGCCAAAGGCCGGAATGTTGATGGACGAGCCAACCGCCACGCAATTGCGAGCGATTATGAACAAGGGTGTGTTGGGGGCAGGGGCATTCAACACCGACGACTGCCGCGGAACTTATGAAGAGCTGAAGAGCAAAGGCGTAGTATTTGTTTCCGAACCAGCCGAACGACCGTACGGCATCGAAGCCGTATTCAAAGACAACTCCGGAAACTGGTTTAGCCTCACGCAGCCGAGCGCGGAAAACAGCTAGCAGCGCAACGCGTGCCAATTACAGCCAGAGAAAACTAAAATCAAAAACACAAATGACGGGCGTGCATTCCCCACGCAGTGGTCTTAGAATGACCGCATCGTTCGAGTTCAGTCCTATTTCGAATTTGCGGGTGCGCTCATCCTGAGAACCAGGTTCATCTATTTCTTTACCGTCCTGGCAACGCTGACGATGATTACGTCAGTGGGCCTGCCGCAACAGGCACCCGATCGTAAGAAGCTGCCAAACTTCGACAAGGTTAATCCCGAACTTTACCGCGGCGGACAACCGGCCTCCGGCGGCCTTCAGCAACTTGTCGATCTAAGAATAAAGACGATAGTGAATTTACGTGGCAAGGGTGAAGGCGTTACCAAGGAAGAAGGGGAGGCTCGCGCCCTGGGTCTGCGGTTTTTCCATGTACCTTTTGAACGCTCGGGGCGGCCGCGCGACGCCGATATGAAACTAGTCTTATCCATCCTCAAAACGCCCGAATACCAACCCGTATTTGTTCACTGTAAACGGGGCGCCGATCGCACCGGAACAGTAATCGCGATTTACCGCATTACCCATGATGGTTGGACGAGCGAACAAGCGAAGGCGGAAGCCAATCGACACGGGATGCATCTCTGGGAGTCTGGCATGAAAGACTACATTCACGACTACTATCGTGACTATGCCACGCAGAAGAAGAGTCTCTAGCCTGTAGAAAGCGGTCAGGCAGGATACCTGTCCTACGTCGAATCCGATGTCGAAACATCTAAAGTGGACGGACCGTACTTTTCAATTCACGTTTCCTGTTGAAGTCTATCCGGAAATGATTGAGCGCGTGCGCGGCACGCCCGCGCGGCTGGAAGATCGTGTGAAGTCGATCGCTCCTGAGATTTTGACGAAGCGCGACGGCGAGCGTTGGTCGATTCAGGAAAACGCGGGACACTTGCTTGATCTGGAGTCTTTGGTGAGCGGGAGGCTGGACGAATACCTGGCCGGCGCCAAAGTTCTACACGCCGCCGACATGTCAAATCGCAAAACCTACGCAGCGGATCACAATCAGGTTTCAATGCAATCGATTCTGACGGACTTTCGCGCGCAGCGAACGCAATTGACTAACCGCTTGGACAGTCTCGATTCGCAAACATTTGCCGTGGTTGCGCATCATCCGCGGCTCAACGTGCCGATGCGCCTCGTGGACATGATATTTTTTCAGGCTGAACATGACGATTTCCATCTGGCTCGGATAAGCGAACTAATAAAGCTGTTCGGGCCAACAATAGTCAGTTCTTTTTGAAGTAGTTTGAGCGGCGAAAAAATGAACTGAATAATCACACCTCGCCATATTACCGCGAAGCGGTTACGTAACTTAGCCCAGGGTTGGCGCGCTTCGCGCCTACCCTGGGGAAACAGGTCAAGGAGATAGCAACCCCAACGGGCTTGTCCCTCTTAGTTAGCCGGGAGTCAATTGCCGCTCAGCCGCGAGGCTGGTTTCGAAATGTGGACGCGCAACCCCGTTAGGGTTGAGGAATGGATTCAAACGCTTTCCCAGGGTAGCCGCCAAAGCACGGCGACCCTGGGCTAGATTACACAACCGCTTCGCGGTTGTTCGCTTACCTGGAGCAAACCAATGCGAAATAGAATGTGCCTGGTAGTTTTCTTTTGTACCCTTCTATCAACTACTGCTGTCCACGCCCAGCAGTCGCTTGACGCCCTGATCGATCGCGACATTGCTGCGCTCGTGGCAACTTATAAGTCGTTGCACGCCGCGCCTGAGCTCTCGCATCACGAAGAGAAGACTGCCACCTTCTTCGCCACGCAGTTGCGGGCGATGGGATACACCGTCACCGAACACATCGGCAAATATGAACGGCCGGAATGGATCGGCTACGGCGTTGTTGCCGTAATGAAAAATGGCGCCGGGCCAACTGTGCTGATACGCACGGAGCTTGATGCTCTGCCGGTCGACGAGAAGACAGGCTTGCCTTACGCGAGCAAAGTGAAGACTAAGAATGACGCCGGCCAGGAGGTCAGCGTGATGCATGCCTGCGGTCACGACATTCATATAACAAACATGCTCGGCACCGCCAGGATGCTTGCCGAGTTGAAGGACCAGTGGCGCGGAACGCTTGTGATCCTGGGACAGCCGGCCGAGGAAACTATCGACGGTGCGCGGGCGGTGCTGCGCGATGGCCTTTACGATAGGTTTCCCAAACCCGACTACACCATCGCACTGCACGACAGCGCGGAACTCGAAGCCGGCAAGGTCGGCTACACGCCCGGCTACTCGCTGGCAAGCTCCAACACAGTCGACATCAAAATTCGCGGCCTGGGCGGTCATGGTTCAAAACCGGATGCCACGAAGGATCCGATCGTCGTGGCCGCGCAGGTGATAATGGCGCTGCAAACAATCGTGAGTCGCGAAAATTCGCCGCTCGATCCCGCAGTAGTTACCGTGGGCTCGATTCACGGGGGCACGCGCCCCAACATCATTCCCGATGAAGTCAGTTTGCAGTTGACGGTTCGTGCTTACCGGGAAGACGTTAGACAGAAGTTGCTCGCGGCAATTGAACGGATCACCAAAGGCATCGCCATCGCGGCGGGCATTCCGGAAGATCGCGCGCCGCTAGTAAAAGTCAGCGAGACTGAACTCACTGCCGCCACTTACAACGACCCGCAGTTGACCGAGCGGCTGGCTGCCGTCTTCGTGAAGGCCCTCGGTCAGGACAACGTAGTGAAGATGCCGCCGGCAATGGCGAGCGAAGACTTTGGTTACCTCAGTCTTGATCAGAAGATTCCCTCCACGGATTTCTCACTGGGTGCTATCGACCCGGCAAGAGCGAAACGGAGCAAGGAAACCGGAACGCCTTTGCCGTCGCTTCATTCAGCGCTGTTCGAGCCGTTGCCCGAGCCTACTCTGCGAACCGGCATCAAGGCGATGACTGCCGCGGTGCTGGAGCTGATGAAGAAATGAAAGTTTGACAGGATTAACATGATTCACAGGATTTAGAACGGGGCGTAATCCAGGGTCTAGGTACGAAAGAGTTTCAACTTATTCGTTTCTTGTAAATCGTGTAAATCCTGTCGATGGCTTAGGGTAACCATGCTTCACATCCACAACGGAGACTGTTCGGCAGACATCGCGAAGCAATCATCGCTTCCGGGGGAGCACGTCGCCTGGCGTGAATCGCTTATTACGGGGCCGACACCTGTCGGTCATTTAGGTGATGATTGGCGTAGATTGCGCGCTCAACATTTGTCTGAGGCCTACGGCGTCGAGTTACAGGAATGCGAGCAGGGCCTGCTGAGCCAGGAGGAAACGCTCGCCACGTTTGGAGAGCATGACGAAGTTGTCTTGTGGTTTGAGCATGATCTTTTTTGCCAACTGCATTTGCTTTACTTGCTCAATTGGTTTTGGCGGCGCGACTTGAGAAAGACAAAGCTGAGTCTGGTCTGCGTCGCTGATTTCCCCGGCAAAGAAGGCTTTCACGGCCTGGGCGAGTTGATGCCTCACGAATTCACTTCGTTATTTCCGACGCGCCAGCCGGTAACACGAGCCCAGTTAGATCTAGCTACTTCAGCATGGCAAGCTTACTGCTCTGCCAACCCAACTGATATTGGACAGGTTTTGCAGACGGACACGTCGGCCCTGCCTTTCCTGGACGCCGCGCTTCGTGTTCATCTCGAGCGCTTCCCGGCCGCGAAGAATGGTTTGGGCCGCATTGAAAACCGCGCGCTGCAACTCATCCACGACGGTCTAAATCGTTTCAGTGATCTCTTTGCCAAATTCAGTGAGGCGGAACCTGTCTACGGTCTGGGCGACGCACAGTTTTGGCTCGCTCTGCGGCGGCTGAGCGCGGCCAGCCAGCCCTTGATCACGATCAAGGGGATAGCGAATGAAGAAATAAATCAGCATGTGTTGACACCCGACATTGTCCGAAACGCTAAACTCGAGCTGACCGACTTCGGCAAGGCAGTGCTAAAGACGAAGCTGATTTTGTGAGACTTAACGATCTCGATCTTTGGCTTGGCGGTGTGCATCTTCATAACCAGGAAACTTTGTGGCGGTGGGATGAAAACCCCCGAGCCCTCGTTTTTATGCCAAACCAGGTGAGATAACTCTGACTTTCCAATGCCAATAGATCCTGGGCAACAATTGCCGACGCGGAAATGTCCAGCTCACGCAACCGATAGATCTTGATGACTATCACAAGGTTGGCGCACTGAAAGAGATGACGGAGCAATACCATGGCCACTGCCGAGTGGCAGGAGACTAAGCAATGGACTGGCAAAGAATTCGTCTAGCTCTCAGTTTCGATTGGTAGTTTCTATGGGTTCTCAGGCTCTAACTGCGGCAGTGGCAGAATTGGACCGCCGGATCTTGAATGATCCGGGCGTTGACAGGCAGCTGTTTGAACGACTAATGGCAAGCCAACGCGAGTTAGGCCTGCTGTATGGGGATCGGCCGACCTGCCCGTTTCTTCGTCCTTACGTTCTTGGCAGAGATCAGTATGCGAGCATCAGCCGTGCAGCAGGGATCATTGCCGGCGCATTCGAGAAGCTGGTGACGCACGCACTCAGCGACGACGAAATACTCAATGAACTGGGCCTTACCGCCATGGAGTTAAAGATGGCGCGCATCGACCCGGGCTACTCGGTGCTTTGCGTCACCAGCCGGCTTGATGCCCATCTATCAGAAACCGGTTTTCAGTTTCTCGAGTACAACGCTGAGAACCCTGCGGGAGTAGGCGATCAAATGCAACTCGAGAAACTCATTTTCTCGCTGGACCATACCAAAGAGTTTCTCGAACGTTACGCGCACTGGCGTCCCGAGCCACATCGGTTACTACTGAAATCTCTGGTTGCCACCTATCGCGAGTGGGGCGGCGAAGAAGAGCGCCCGCAGATTGCCATCGTTGACTGGAAGGGCGTCGCTACTTGGAGCGAATTTCGGGTGTTGCGGCAGTACTTTGAGGCTGAGGGCCATCCGACTGTGATTGCCGATCCGCGCGAGTTGCGGTATGACGGCGATCGGCTATGGGCCGGCGATGCGCGAATCGATATTCTCTACAAGCGCGTCATTATCCATGAACTTCTTGAGCGAACGGACGAGACTCAAGCCCTGGCCCGCGCTTATGCAGACGGTCGCGTATGCATGGCCAACTCTTTTCGCTGCAAGCTGGCGCATAAGAAAGCGGGCTTCGCCATCTTAAGCGATCCGCGCTATGAACACTTGTTCACGGCGCCAGAGATCGAGACCGTTCGCAGCCACATTCCCTGGACGCGCCGCGTTCAGCGATCAACGACAGTTTTTGAAGGAAAGGAATATGATGTGTTGGATTTGATTCGACGAGAACGACACCGGTTTGTGCTGAAGCCAAACGACGACTACGGCGGTCACGGTGTGTTCATTGGCTGGGAAATGGATGAAGCCGCCTGGTCCCGAGCTATCGAGCTGGCACTGACGCGGCCTTATGTTGTTCAGGAAAGGGCACTGCTGAAGAAGGTTTCGATACCAATGTTGACCGACCGGGTTAGGTTGGAAGAAATGTTTGTCGACTTCAATCCGTTTCTGTTTCACAACGCAGTTGAAGGCGCACTGGTGCGGCTCTCATCTTCACCGCTTTTGAATGTTACCGCCGGCGGCGGACAGACCGCCATGCTGGTACTGGAAAACATGTGATGACCGCCGACGTGATTTTCATCATTTACGGTTAATGATTTACTGATTATGGACATTGAATCGGTTCGCAAGTTTTGTTTGTCGCTGCCGCATGCGGATGAAAAAGTTCAGTGGGGCAACGATCTACTATTTCGCGTTGGCGAAAAGATGTTTGCCGTGGCGGCCTTGGAGCCGAGTCATGGAGTGGCGCTCTCATTCAAGTGCACTCCGGAAAAGTTCGCGGAGCTGGTGGAACAAGAGGGCATCATTCCTGCGCCTTACATGGCCCGACATCATTGGGTGGGGCTCGAACGCTTCGACGCTTTGCCGGATCGTGAACTGAAACCGCTGCTAACCAACGCTTATCAACTGGTGCTGGAGAAACTTCCTAAGAAACGGCGGACGGCATTGGCTGCGGCCACTACCAAATTGACAAAGCCGACGAAACAACAGAAACGCCGGTAGTATTCGTAGGGATTGTAACGGCACGCGCTGTAATCTGAAACCTCAGTCCGGCCTGTCCGTAAGAGACAAGAGAACTCATTTTCGTGGTCAGACCAGGACAGCTAAATGCCTCTTCTGGAAGCTCTCAAACTCGCCGTCTCATCGATACTCGGTCATAAGCTGAGGTCGTTTCTTACTTTGCTCGGCGTGATCTTCGGAGTGGCGACTGTGATCGTGGTAGTGTCGCTGATCGAGGGTTTCAATGCCTACGTCGATGAGAAGATCGCAAACATCGGCACGAATGCTTTCTCGGTCAGCAAGTACTCCATTGACGATTTCTCCAGCGTCGAGGCGCTCAATGCGGCGCGCAGACGCAACAAGGACGTAACCATGGAAGACGCTGCGGCTCTCCAGGCGCGCGGCGGCTCAATCCAGGACGTCGGCGGTAAAGAAGATGCCCTTGGCGACGTCAAGTTTGGATCGACCAACCTCTCTCGCGTTCATATCAGCGCCACCACGCCCAACATTGCGGAAATTGAACGAATCGAAGCCGGCGAGGGACGCTACTTCACCAAAAGCGAGGAAGATGGCCGGCGCAACGTAACCTTTATTGGTGCCGACGTAGCCGACAAGCTGTTTCCCACTGCGAAACCACTGGGCCAAACCATTCGCATTGACGGGCGGGCATTTGAGATCATCGGCGTGGGAGAGGCCAAAGGCTCGGTCTTCGGACAACCGCAGGACATGTACGTTGCCATACCGCTCTCTACGTTTCTGGCCAGCTACGGTTCGCGGCGCTCAATCAACCTCAGTGTCACGTCAACCAGCGACCTTACCTACGATGATGCTGTGGAGGAAGCTCGTGCTGTGATGCGGGTACGTCGCAAGCTGCCGCCAAACGAGAAGGACAACTTTGGCATTATCACGCCCAGCGCGATCAATGAACTGCGCGACAAAATCTTCGGCACAATTCAAGTCGCGGCCATTGGCATCACTTCGATCTCATTGGTCGTCGGCGGCATCGTGATCATGAACATCATGCTCGTCTCGGTTACCGAGCGCACCAAAGAGATCTGCATCCGCAAGAGCATTGGCGCGCGGCGCAGCGATATTCTCAAACAGTTTCTGGCTGAGTCGACGCTGCTCTCGCTTTTGGGCGGCAGTATCGGCATTGCCATCGCTTATGCGCTCGCGAAGTTGGTAGCGATACTTACGCCCGTGCCGACCGTCTTGCCGTTTTTCGCGGTAACGGCCGCGCTGGTCGTCTCCGCCAGCGTGGGTTTGATCTCCGGCGTTTATCCCGCGTGGCGCGCGGCGGGGTTGGATCCGATTGAAGCTTTGCGGGCGGAATGAATCGCGGTTATGAATGGACAGGATTTACAGGATTGACAAGATTTGGGATGAACCACTGTCGAGCTCGCGTTGGCGTCTTACGTTTTCTCCATCATCCTGTAAATCCTGTTAATCCTGTCAATTTACTTAATGCCTGAAATGAGACTATTTCGCAGTAACACCTTCGAGAATTTGCGCATGGGGCTTGACACGCTCTGGCAGCACAAGCTCCGCTCGCTGTTGACTATTCTCGGCGTCGTCATCGGCACGATGACCGTGATCGTAATCGCTGCTTTCGTCTCCGGAATCGACGACCGCGTCTCCAAAGAGATCGAATCGTTTGGCACCAATTCAATCTATATCTACCGCTTCGACCCCGGCTTCAACTTCAACCCCACGCAGGAAGAACGCATGCGCAAGCCGCTTAGCTACGAAGATACGCTGGCGATCGCTGCCGAGTGTCCCTCGGTCACTTATTCCGCTGCGTTTATGTCTCCGGTGGATTTCTTCGGCGGTCCTTTCACCCAACGCGTTAACGTGCGCTATCGCGACATCGAGATGACCAACGCGGCAGTTCAGGGTGCTTCGCCCTCTTATTTCAAGATGGGCGTGACCAACATCGGTGAAGGTCGCTACTTTACTGACGAAGAAAACTCACGCCATGCCAGTGTCCTGGTCATTGGTCACGACGTCGCCAACACGTTCTTTCCTTTCAGCAAGGCCATCGATCAACAGGTGACAATTAACGGGCGGAGCTACACAGTTGTCGGCGTGTTAGCCGAGCGCGATGTCTTTCTGGTCGGCGCTGAAGATCCCAACAACGAAAACAAAGCCGTGTACATGCCTTACCTCACCTTGCGGAAACTGTATCCGGAGGTGAACGACAATTTCGTAATTGCTCAGGCTCGTCCGGGTTTGATGAACGAAGCAGTCGAAGAGATTCGCGAGCTCTTGCGTCGCCGAAGGAAAGTGGCCTTCGGTAATCCGGACAATTTCGGCATTTCAACTTCGGAACAGATCATCTCTCAGTTTGGCGCGATTACCGGCGGCGTCTTTGCTCTGATGGTGGCGATCTCCAGCGTCGGCCTTTTGATCGGTGGCATTGGCGTGATGAATATCATGCTCGTTTCGGTGACCGAGCGCACTCGCGAGATTGGTGTGCGCAAAGCTATGGGCGCTCGACGGCGCGACATCATCGTTCAGTTTCTCATTGAGGCCGCTACCCTCACCGGGCTGGGCGGTATGCTGGGGATTATCGCCGGCTCCGTTATTGCACTGCTGATTCAAATCGTCATGCCGACGCACATTCCCCTCTGGGCGCCGGTGGTTGGTTTTGTTGTTTCGGTGGGCTTGGGGCTCACGTTTGGCTTGTGGCCGGCCTGGAAGGCAGCGCGCCTGAACCCGATCGAAGCGCTACGGTTTGAATAAGACAGACTTTTCTGTATGTCCCTCTTTTTTCTACTTCGCGCTAGTGACAGGAAGGAATACCTGTCCTACTTGGGAAAACCCCGGAGGCTGTGCTCTCATCAAACAAGAAATTTTCAAGGGCGGGGAATAAGAACTGAATGCGTGAGATGTGCATTTTGCAGAGCTTTGGAATCAGCAGGCTGATACAACTGGCAATCGCTGCCTCCCTCTTCCTCTTAGTTTTCTGTCCAGTAAGTTCCGGGCAGACCGAGAAACAAAAGCCGCCGAGTTCCCAGGGCCTGGAACGAAAGCTCGACGAGCAATCTCAGCAACAAACAGACGACGTCGTGCGCATCCGCACCGATCTGGTTCAAACCAGCGTGACCGTTATCGACAAACGGGGGAAGCCCGTCGATAACTTGCGCGCGGAAGACTTCGAACTGCGCATTGACGGCAAGCCTTACCCGATCCAGTTTTTCGACCGCGTTATCAATGGCGTCGCCGACGAATCACTGCAAACTAAGGGAACGCGCAACAGTGCCCTCAACGGTCCGCCCGGAGCCACTGAGGCCACTCGCACTGTTCTGTTTTTTGTTGACGATCTCCATCTTTCCTCCGAGAGCATAACGCGCGCGCGCCGAATGCTTTCAAACTATATTGAACAGCAGATGGGTATTAACGACGAGGCGGTGATCGCTTCGGCTAGCGGGGCGATCGGTTTTCTTCAGCAGCTGACCGGCAACAAAGACGTGCTGCGCGCTGCCGTAGAGCGCGTGAAGTATCACCCGTCGAATTTTTCGGATAACGATCGTCCGCGAATGTCTGCTTACCAGGCGTATTTGATCGAGCGGGGCGATGCAGGAGTGCTCGAATACTTTGTGCAGGTGCTGCTAAATGATGAACTGATTTTTCTGGCAAAGCGTCAGCCAAAACTCGCTCGCGACATAGCCGAACGTCGGACCCATTCTCGTGCAGACAGAATTGTGCGGCAGGCTGGTTTGGGGGCGATGCAAACGCTGGCGGCGTTAAATAGCGCCGTGCACTCGTCTGCGCAGAGACCGGGCCGCAAGCTGTTTATTTTCATTTCCGATGGCTTCTTGATAAACCTGCAAACCTCGGATATTACCAACCGCCTGCTACAGATTGCCGATGCGGCCGTTCATGCGGGCGCAGTGCTCTATACAATTCAGGCCAGCGGATTGAATAGCACGTTTCCCGACGCCAGTAGCGATACGGTGATGATTGCCGGCGTCGGTAATGGACGCGTTTTCGGCGAAGATACTGCCCAACAGGATCCGCTCACACAATTGGCCGCAGACACTGGAGGCAAAGCACTACTCAACGCAAACGATCTTAACCAAGGTGTGAAACGCGCCTTGCAGGAGTCGGACGATTACTACCTGCTCTCGTGGCGACCTGAGAGCGAAGCTGCTGGTAAACAGTTTCATCGCATTGAAGTCAGCGTGAAGAGCCGTCCAGATCTTTCTGTGCTGGTCCAGCGAGGGTTCTTTAACGACGAGCAGACGCCGACCGTCGTCCGCGCCAGCGCCGGCAAACCGGCCGACCAGCCGAAAGCGGCGGGGGCCTTTCCCCTCGAGGACCTGGCTGCGGCTATTCAGGGAAAACTCAATAACCGCTCGTTGCCAACTTACCTGACAGCCAACTATCTCGACGTGCCGAATCGCGGCGCCGGCCTATCCCTTCTGATGCAAGTGGAAAACAAAAATGGCGCCACGCACGCCAACGACAAGCCAGGGACGATCGACGTTGCCGGCGTCATTTACGACGAGTCAGGAAAAATCGCCGGCAGCTTCTTAAACACGGTAGCGCCCGAACCAAACGGTGGTGAGAGTCAACACATCACTTTCCTCGATCAGGTGGCTGTCAAGCCCGGGCTTTATCAGGTCCGCGTAGCAGCGCGAGATTCCCAGGGGTTGACCGGAATGGCTATGCAATGGGTGAAAGTTCCAGACCTCGCGTCACACCAGCTGGCGCTTAGCAGTTTGTTAATTGGTCAACGAGGAACTACCAACCGTGTTACCGGGGACGCAGTTGCATTTCAAAAGGCGCAGTTGAAAATCGATCGGCGTTTTGTTCAGGGTTCTCGCCTTCGCGTCCTGACCTTTGTCTACAATGCCGCAGCTGGCGCCATTAACCAGGCTCCTCAGCTCAATGCTCGCATCGACATCTTTCGCGGCAATGATCCGGTGGTTTCAACGCCAGCCTTTGCCATCGAAACAAAAGGTGTCGAGGATACGGCTCGCATTCCTTATGCCGGTGAATTCAATCTCGCTTCTTTGGCTAAAGGCCATTATCGGATTCGCGTTACAGTCATCGACATCAGCGCCAAAGCCTTTGCCAGCCAGGAGGTCTCTTTCGAAATCGAGTAAGCACAACCGGACCTGAGAAAGCAATGGCAGAACACTGGTGGAAAACTTTTTTCACGGCGTCGCGTTGGATTTCTGGCGCGCCGCGCTTAGCGACGAACAAACGCGCGCCGAGGCTGACTTCATCGCGAAGCAACTGCAACTGACCAACTCCGCCAGGGTGCTTGACGTACCTTGCGGCAACGGCCGGCTCTCGATCGAGTTGGCCCAACGCGGATTTGAGTTAGCCGGAGTTGATCTCGCCACGGAATTCATGGATGAGGTGAAGAGCAGCTCGATTCAAGCGGGCGTGAATGTTGACTGGCACAATCGAGATATGCGCGACTTGCCGTGGGCCGGCGAGTTTGACGGGGCCTTCTGCTTTGGCAATAGCTTTGGTTATCTCGACGATGAAGCAAATGCCGACTTCCTCAAAGCCATTTCAAAAACACTAAAGCCCGGGCGCCGTTTCATCCTCGATGCGCCCGCCGTTGCTGAATGCATCCTGCCAACCTTTCAATCCAGCCGCTCGATCGAGCTTGCCGGTATTAAGGTTGACATTGAACACCGCTACGATCACGAGCAAGGACGAATGTCCAACGACTTCACGTTTACCCGCAACGGAGTCGTGGACAAGCGTCCGTCCTCTCAACGAATCTACACCTACCACGAACTCGCCGAGTTGTTGCGCGAAGCGGGTCTTGAACTTATTGCCGCCTATGCTTCGTTAATGGGAGAACCCTTCAAGCTGGGCGCCCAAAGACTGTTGCTGGTTGCAAGGAAATGCTGACTGCAAAGAAGAGGAGCGGGGTGAACCACCCTTCCCAACCAGGAGCTGATTAGAATTGGGCGCAACGCATAGATTGAAAGACTTCAAGACAAAACAAGCAAATCAACTGTGAAGCCTCAGGGTTGGGAAGGGTGGTTCACCCCCGCTCTTTCCTATCGCCATTAACAAGAAGTAAGACAACCCTGCCCAGTTTTCGCGACTCCAAAGGCCCACCACTCCCCAAGCTGATTCATTCCTATCTCGCCCGGAGGTTCCCATGAGGCTCAAGTTTTCCGCTACGTTCCTGATGCTGTTCCTGCTCGCTCTTGCCCAACCCCTCTTCGCCAGAACCAATCCGGAAACGCTTGCACTCAAGGCAGTCTCAGAAAACTCGGCGGAGTCTGCGCCGGCCATTGCTGAATTGCGCGCGCAAGGCCCCGCCGGATTGAATGCGCTGTTTCAAACTCACGCCAGCGAGATAAATGAGCAGGTCTCAAATCCCCTGCTCGCCGCAACCCCGGAATGGCAACGGCTGAGCGCGGCCCTCGATGCGGTGAGCCAGCAGAAGGATAGTTACTTGTCCGGGCTGTATTGGTATACCGACTTTGCTCAAGCCAAAGCAGCCGCGCGCGCCGCGGGCAAACCGATTCTCTCGTTGCGCCTACTGGGAAAGTTGAACGAAGAGTATAGCTGCGCAAATAGTCGTTTCTTCCGCACAATCCTCTATTCGAACGCAGCAGTCTCAAAGATGCTGCGCGAGGATTTCATTCTTTACTGGCAGTCGGAACGGCCGGCGCCGCGTGTGACGATAGACTTCGGCGACGGCAGAAAACTGGAGCGCACGTTAACCGGCAACAGCATCCACTACATTCTCGACTCCGACGGGCGGCCGCTCGATGCATTTCCGGGACTCTACGGACCAGAAGCGTTTGCGCGCCAACTCGCCAACGCGCAGGCGATCTTTCGTAGCATTCAGGGAAGTGATGCCGTTCAGAAGGATTCTCTTCTCGCCAACTATCATCGCGACCAGAATAACCGGATCTCAGTCGAGTGGCTGGCTGATACGACAAAGATCGGCGGCAAGCTGCCGTCAGGCGTAATGGTCGAGACGGACGATAAAGGAAAGGCAATTGCAATCGCTCCGCTAGCCGTGACCAAGGCGATTACTGAGACCAGCATCCTGCGATCCATTACAGCAGGGGCGGATGCGTTGGGGAAAATAACGGACGAAGACGCCTGGATCAAAATTGCATTCCGCCACATTCAGGAAGCAAAACTCGACGAGCGCAGCATCGGGTTGATGAAGCGGCAAACCAAGGATCTTTTTGTTGCTAACGATGGTACGGGTTTGACGCCTGACATGAAGTTGATGAATCTCTTGCAGAAGCTGCAACTCAATATAGCGCTCGATACCGTGCGCAACGAATATCTGTTGCACACCAAGCTTTACGCCTGGCTCATCACCGATCGCAGCCGCAGCGACGTAAACGAACTGAACAACAAGGTCTATGCAGAGTTGTTCCTGACACCCGCGACTGATCCGTGGCTCGGATTATTTTCGCCGGAGGTTTATACGGCGCTGGACGGTGGTGGGATAAATCGTTGAGACAATATCTTGTGCGCGAAGCTTCTGCCTATGCGCGTGAGGAAGAACTGGCTTTCGAGCATTGCATTGCGAGCGGTAACAAGGGCGGCTGTTGCGGTCTGGCCAAGAAAATGGCAGCCGGAGAACGGTTCAATGGCGACAAACTCACCGGAATGCTGGGGCTCGAGTGCGGCTCTTAACTCGGTGTTGTAAAGCGCCTCACCATCCCTCGCCAGCGTGGAGGGTTTGGTTAATGAATTGGAATCGAGCGAGATGGCCATAAAGTCTTCTGGCGACAATTCTATCGCAATGCCTTTTGCTGAATGGCAGCGAGCGTCAACACATCTCTTAATCGCACCAGCAATTTGCACGATCCGGTTTTCAGCCATGCAACGTGATCACAAATTGTGATCACTTCCAAGTCAAGTCATCTTGTGAATGATCGCGTCGGCAAACTCGGCAGTCTTCGCTGTACCGCCGATGTCCTTCGTACGCACAGTGCCTTCCGCGAAAACTTGTAGCATCGCATTTTCCGTTTTGTCCGCCGCTTCACGCTCGCCGAGGTGGCGCAGCATCAAGATACCTGATTGCAGCAGCGCGGTGGGGTTCGCGATTCCCTGGCCCGCAATGTCCGGCGCCGAACCGTGCACCGCTTCAAACATTGCGCCCTTCTCACCGATGTTCGCGCCCGGCACCAGGCCGAGCCCGCCAATCAAACCGGCGCACAAGTCCGAAACGATGTCGCCGTAAAGGTTTTCCAACAGCATCACGTCAAACTGTTCCGGCCGCATTACCAGTTGCATGCAGGCGTTGTCGATGATCTTGTCGTCAGCTTCGATGTCCGTGTACTCCGTCGCCACTTTTCGGAAGCAATCGAGGAAGAGTCCGTCAGACAGTTTCATGATGTTGGCTTTGTGACCGCAGGTGATCTTCTTGCGGCCCTCGCGTCGGGCATACTCAAACGCAAAGCGCGCAATCCGTGTGGAAGCTTTTTCCGTAATGATCTTCAAGCTCTCCACCACTCCCGGGACCACCACGTGCTCCAGCCCCGCGTATAGACTCTCCGTGTTCTCGCGAACGATAACCAAATTGAGTTCCGGATAGCGGCACGAAACGTTTGGCAGGGCGCGGATGGGCCGCATGTTCGCGTACAGATCGAGCGCTTTTCTGAGGCCTACATTTACAGAAGTGAAGCCCTTGCCGATGGGCGTGGTGACCGGCCCTTTAAGCGCAACTTTGTTGCGCAGGATCGAATCAAGCAACGCCTGCGGCAGCGTTTCGCCAAATTTCTCCAGCGCCTGAGCACCGGCATAATGAGTTTCCCACTCAATCTCTACGCCTGAAGCTTCAATGATACGCACTACGTTGGCGGCGATTTCGGGGCCGATGCCGTCGCCGGGAATCAGTGTGATACGATGTTTCATAATCAATTTGTCAGTAGTCAGTAGTCAGTGGTCAGTGGTTAGTGGCCAGTTGGATCCTTAGCCCTTCTCCCTGAATGCTTACCTTCTAGTGAGTTGTTACGCCAATTAAGATACCCAACAGCATAACGACTACAACTAACCACTGACAACTGACGGCGAACCAAAGCAGCAATGGCTCCAACAAGCGAAACCGCGGAAGTGGCAATTATCGGTGGCGGCGTCATTGGCCTGGCCGTCGCGCGGGCGCTGGCCCTGCGCGGCGTTCGCGGCGTGCTGCTGATTGAGCGTAACGGTCCAGGGGCAGAATCGTCTTCAGCCGCCGCCGGCATGTTGGCGCCGCAGGCGGAAGCCAATCGCGCGCATGAATTCTTTTACCTCACCTGCCAGAGCCGCGATATGTATCCAGCCTTCGCCGCCGCACTGCTGGACGAGACCGGCATTGATATTGAACTCGAAACTACGGGAACACTTTACCTGGCTTTCACTGAACACGACGAAGCTGAGTTGCAAAATCGGTATGACTGGCAAAGTGAAGCGGGGCTGCTAATCGAGAAACTAAGCGCCGCCGCCGTGAGACAGCTTGAGCCGTCAATTAACGAAGACGTGCGCGCCGCTCTTAAGTTTCCGCTCGACACCCAGGTGGAAAACCGGCGACTGATAAGCGCACTCGTCGCGGCAAATGAAAAACTTGGCGTGCGCCTGGAAACCGGAACGGAAGTAACGTCTCTGAAGATCGAACGCGACCGCGTCACCGGCATTGAAACTTCGGTCGGGTTTATTGCGACCGAGGCAGTAGTCATAGCCGGTGGCGCCTGGAGTTCTCTGCTGGGAGCCGGAGACAAAGCATTGCCGAATCTGCGCATCAAACCCGTTCGCGGCCAGATGCTTTGCTTTGAACCTAAGCCGCAGATCGCGCGTCATGTTATTTACAGTCCGCGAGGATACATCGTACCCCGGCGCGACGGACGCCTGCTCGCAGGATCAACCAGCGAACACGCGGGTTTTGAGAAACAGGTAACGGCAGCGGGCGTTCAAGCGATACTCGCGGCGGCAGTGGAACTTTCGCCCCGAATTGCATCTTTGCCCTTGACTGATTCCTGGGCGGGATTACGGCCGCGCGCTGCGGACACTTTGCCTGTGCTCGGTCCTTGTGCTGAAATTGCAGGGGTCTACTATGCAACCGGGCACTACCGCAATGGCATATTGCTGGCGCCGGTAACCGGAGAATTAATCGCGCAGGCAATTATTGATAAAGTTTTTCCGGCGGCGCTCGGGATTTTTTCGCCGGATCGTTTCGGCCTGGTGGCCGTAGGCTGATACTGATTCCATGACGAGTTTTCCCTATCTAGAATGTGGATGGTCTACTGGCTTGATCTCTGCTCTGTGCAACCTCCGTGTGCTCTGTGTCTCCGTGGTGGATGACCGGCGAAAATCAATCACCACAGAGACGCAGAGTACACAGAGGACGCACAGAGAAAACCCCATTGCGACAATATCAATGGTTCTCATGTCTACGGCCCTGCTTTCGTCGGCACTGGCCACAGCCGGAAGCGCTTTCGCGCAAGCGCCTCAGGTCGTACATGCTCAACCGGCGCCGCAAGCAAAGAACGAAGCCCAGCCCGTTCCCGAGAAGCGTTCAGCGAAGCTCTTGTTTGCAGAAGCACAGTCCTATATTAACAAGGCATATCACGACTTCAACAAACAGAAAATTCCTTACGATCAAGGACTCGAAGCAAAAACAAGACAGGAACAGAAAGATCTGGCGGCGAAGTATGCGGCCTTCCTGCAAACGCGAGCGTCCCTGGCAGACGCGGACGCATTCTACCTCGGCATGCTTCATCACCTTGCCGGCAATGCCGACGGCGCGCTCGAGGCGATGCGCCGCTATCTGGCTGGGCCAGCATCCGGCGAAAACGCCCAGCTCGCCCGCGCCGTTACAGTCCTTTACGCAACTCGACAGAATCTCATTTCGGAAGCCGAGCGCGCCGTTGCAGCTTACGCGCAACTTCAGCCGCAGAACCTGCCGGAATGGTTTGGCATGGAGACCCTGATCACTGAGGCGTTGCAAAAGACGAAGGACTACGCCGGCGTGCTAAAGCATTCGCAGGAAATGCTCAAAGTGGCGAAGCTGGTTGCGGCTGAGAAATCTATTAACGCCAGCAGACGTGACGACATGCTCTTCAAAGCAGTGTCATTCATGTCGGCAGCTTACGTGCAATCAGGCAGGAAAGGCGAAGCACTAGCGGCGGTTACTGATCTGCGCAAATTGGCGATTGCAATACCTTCAGGCAGCCTCTTGAGGTTGGCGAACATTCGCCTGGCGGGGTTGGATCGTTCAATTGATCCTAAGGGAATATTCAACGAAGCTTTGCCGGCAACCGCTTCCCCGCTTCCCGAATTGGTCGCTACGGAATGGATCGATCAAACGCCGGTTAAGTTATCCGACCTGCGCGGCCAGGTCGTCTTGCTCGACTTCTGGGCTCCCTGGTGCGGGCCCTGTCGCTATACCTTTCCCAGATTGCAGCGTTGGCACGAGAGCTACAACAACAAAGGCCTGGTCATACTCGGTGTGACAAATTACTCCGGCGATATTGATGGCCGGCGCGCCACTCGCAGCGAAGAGTTGGCGTACTTGCGCACTTTCAAGAAACAACAGCGCCTGCCTTATGGGTTTGCAATCGCTGATTCTGCCATCAACGATATGAACTATGGTGTGTTTTCAATTCCGATGTCCTTTCTGATCGACCGTCGCGGAAATGTGCGATTCATCGCGATGGGTGCAGGTGAAGCGGAAATTACGGCCCTTGGCAAGATGATCGAAAAAG
This sequence comes from Chloracidobacterium sp., assembly GCA_031370285.1. Lineage (GTDB taxonomy): Bacteria > Acidobacteriota > Blastocatellia > Pyrinomonadales > Pyrinomonadaceae > PSRF01. The sequence continues at coordinate 44,683 of JANMQG010000203.1, forward strand.
TAATGAGCGAGGAGATTGACAAGAGCACAGCCACGGTCACGGCGAGACAGTAGTGTTTCGTAACGCAAACTGTTAGTTTGCGATTGGTTTCCAATGGAAAGTCAAAACATAACAATCGGTATTGCGTTTGTTGCTGGAATTCTTTCGTTCCTTTCTCCCTGCGTGTTGCCGCTCGTCCCCGGCTATATCTCCCTGATGTCGGGAGTGAGCGTCGACAAACTCAAAGAAGGCGGATCAGGCGGGAACGCGCGACGAGCTGTGATTCTGAATTCGTTGGCTTTCAACGCTGGGCTTTCGGTCATCTTCCTCGCTCTGGGAACAACGGCGGGCTTCGTCGGGGCTTCAATTATCAGCAGCCCCTGGGTTAGAGGAATCGGTGGCGTCATCATCATCCTGTTCGGCTTGCAGTTGATCGGCCTGCTGAAAATATCGACGCTCTACAAAGACACGCGCTTCTTCTCGAACGAAAAGCCGCGTGGACCGCTCGGCTCGTTCACTCTGGGCATCGCCTTTGCGGCTGGTTGGACGCCGTGCATTGGTCCGATTCTTGGCGGCATCCTCGGTCTGGCGGCTGCCAGCGGCGGCTGGCGCAGCGGACTGACGCTCTCAGCTTTTTATTCGGCGGGTCTGGCAATTCCATTCCTGGCAACTGGTCTGGGGATCAATAAGTTCCTCAGCTTTTATTCAAAGTTTCGCAAGCATCTGCACAAAGTCGAAGTTGTTTCGGGCGTGGTGCTGATTGTAGTTGGGTTGCTGGTGATGACCGGAAAATCGACCCTGCTGACGAGCTCGTGGCTCGCGCAATACCTGCCTAATGCGGAGGGCTGGATCAAGGTGAAGCCGGGAACGCCTGCTCCCGCCGCTAACAGCAAATTTCAACCAGCGCCAGAGGTCGAGCTTTCAACGCTCGAAGGTCAGCCTTTCCATTTAACTGATCTGCGCGGGCGCGTGGTGCTCTTGAATTTTTGGGCCACCTGGTGCATTCCGTGCCGCGCGGAGATTCCCGAGTTTAATGCGATGCAACGCGAGTTGAAGCAGCAGGGACTGGAGGTGGTTGGCGTGTCCACTTCGCCGGGAGACACGGTGGCAGCTATTAGAGACTTTCAGAAGGACTTGAAACAGGAGTATACGGTGTTGCGCGGGGCGGAAGAGATTGGCGAGAAGTTTGGCAACGGCCCCGGACTACCGGTTACCTATTTGATCGATCGCGATGGCCGCATTCGCCAGAAGATCATCGGCGCGCGCGACCGCGCCGGCTGGGAAGCGGCAGTGAAACCGTTGCTCGATGAAAAGCAGGTAAGGGCACAGAAGACTAACTAGTCGTACTTTGTAGGAGTATTGGTTATGAAAAAGCTATTCGCCATGCTGGTTTTCGCGCTGGGCCTGGTACCGGCCACCGCGTACGCCCAGGACGGACACGAGTATTCGCCACTCGTAGAGAAAACCGTCAACTACAAAAACTGGACGCTCAACGATCTCAAAGACAACAAGCCGGTGGATCTGCGCTCGCTGGTGCAGGGCAAGAAACTCGTCATGATTGTTTACTTTGCGCCCTGGTGTCCAAACTGGCGTAACGAAGCGCCGGTAGCCGGCAGGCTTTACGAGAAATACAAAGACCAGGGATTCACAGTAATTGGTATTAGTGAGTACGGCTCGCGCGGTGATGTCACTAAATTCTTTGCGCCCACCGGCTCGCCTTACCCGGTTGTCAGCGAATCGGAATTGCGCGAGGATCGCGACAAGACTCTGCATTTCGGCTACCGGCAGGCGACGGGAGACACGCGCAAATGGGGCTCGCCGTGGAATATTTTTCTCGAGCCAGCAGCGCTCGCAAAAACCGGCGATGTGCTGACCGAGAAAGCCTGGGTAGTTAACGGTGAGTTGATTGAAGCGGACGTGGACAAGTTCATCGCGGACCATTTGAAAGCGAGCACAGCCACAGTGATCACTCCGTGTAAAGAGTGACTCGGTTTGGCAGAATCATCCGGTTAATCAAGCTCGTAGGGGGCACGGCATGCCGTGCCCCTACTTTTTACGCGAGTTAGTGCTACTATTGCCGACTTATTTTCGCCGAGTTCAAGCAGTTTAGAGTCCAAGCTTTAGCTTGCGTTTTTGTAAACCGGACAACCTGAAGGTTGAACGCTAAACTTCTTGAGTCCTTCGTCACTGCCAATTATGAAACTTCGTTTGCTTTATCACGGCCACTGCTTCGACGGCGTCGCCTCGGCCACAACCTTCACGCGCTTTTACACGGAACGTATTCACCCGGAGGCGGAAGTTAGCTATGCCGGCCTACTGCATCGCCCGGGAAACCTGTTCGATCTCCAGCTGTTTGATGGCGACGAAAACGCAATCGTGGATTTCAAGTATGCGGCTTCGGAAAAACTGACGTGGTGGTTTGATCATCACCAGTCGGCGTTTCTGACTCCCGAGGACGAAGCGCATTTTCGCGCCGATAATTCCGGGAAGAAATTTCTCGACGCGACGCGCAAGTCCTGCACGGAATTCATCGCCGACGTGGCGCGCACTCAGTTTGGATTTAACGACGAACCGCTAAAGGATCTGATTCATTGGGCCCACATCATCGACGGCGCCCTCTACGAATCCGCCGCCCAGTGTGTCGAGTTGAAGGAGCCTGCGTTACAACTGATGCAGGTGATTGAAGCCGATCCGGACGATAAGTTTGTCGAGCAGGTTATTCGCGAGCTTACCGTGAAGTCGCTCGACGAAGTTGCTACCAGCGAAGAGGTGCAAAGGCGTGTCCAGCCGATTCTAAAACAGCATTTGGAGACACTGGAGGCGATTCGTCACGCGGCTATCTCAGCAAACGGTGTCGTCCAGTTTGACCTGGTCGACGAGGGCTACGAAGGCTTTAATAAATTCATTCCCTACTACCTCTACCCGGAAACTACCTACACAGTCGCCTTAACACGCGGCTCGCAGCGCACCAAAATTTCAGTGGGCTCAAATCCCTGGGCGCCTCGGCCGCGCACTCACAACATCGCCAAGATATGCGAACGGTATGGCGGCGGCGGCCACGCCGTTGTCGGAGCTATCTCGCTTAAGACAGATGAGGTCGAGAAAGGCCGCCAGGCGATGAAGGAGATTGTGGCGGAGTTGTCGTTGTAGGAAGGCATTCCTGCCTGTCCGTTCTTAGTACCCAATAATGTTCTTCGACGATTGGAACGACAGGCAGGAATGCCTGTCCTACTTCGCCATCAGCGCTTCGATCTCATCCGCATCTTTCGGTACTCCGGTAGTTAACACGCGCGGGCCGTTTACAGTGCACAGCACGTCGTCCTCAATGCGCACACCGATGCCCAGATACTGTTCGGGAATGTCTTTCGTGTCCGGCGCGATGTAGATTCCCGGCTCTACAGTCATCACTACGCCCGGCTCGAGCGCGCGCGATTGCTTGTCGTAGTAATAAATCCCAACGTCATGCACGTCGATGCCCAGCAGATGCCCAAGACCGTGCATGTAAAACTGCTTGTACTTCTCTTCCTTGATGAGCTCCGCGGGTTCTCCCTTTAGAAGCCCCAGCTTGACCATGCCCTCCGTCAGCATTTCGACGGAGTGTGCTTTTATCTCATCGTGCGTAACGCCGGGACGGACCAGCTCCACGCATGACACCTGCGTCTCGAGCACCAGATCGTAGATTTCGCGCTGGGCCTTATTGAAGCGGCCGTTGATGGGAAAAGTGCGCGTGATGTCGGAAGCGTAGCCTTTGTATTCAGCGCCCGCATCAACTAGCAACAACTCGCCATCGCGCAGCTCGCCGTCGTTGTTTATGTAGTGAAGTACGGTGGCGTTAGCGCCGGCGCCCACTATAGAAGTGTATGAAGGGCCGGACGCGCCAGCGCGACGAAATATCTGTTCGATTAGCGCCTCGACCTCGTATTCCTTCATGCCCGGCCTTACCGCTTTCATCGCTTCCACGTGGGCTTCCGCCGCAATGTCCGCGGCCTTCTGCATTAGTTCGATCTCTTCCGGAGACTTCAACACGCGCATCTCGTGAACGATGGTGGCGGGATCGATAATGGTCCGCGGCGGATGAATTGGCTTGCGATTCAGCGCGCGCATCTGCGCGATCTGGCGGATGACAGTGTTGTCGATATCCGGGTACGCGCCGAGACGGAAGTAGAGTTTCTCAGCGCCGTCGAGTATGTCCTGGAGCTTCGTTTCAAACTCGGCTACGGGGTACGATTCGTCCGCGCCAAACTCACTCTTCGCGCCTTCAACGCCGGCGCGGCGGCCAACCCAAATTTCCTGTTCCGGATCGCGCGGGCGAACAAACAAGGTGTATTTGTGCTCGCCGGCAGGCGCAATCACCGCAATGGCCTCGGGCTCTTCGAAGCCGGTCAGGTAGTAAAAATCAGAATCCTGACGGAAGCGATACTGCGTATCGTTGGAACGCGTGGCTTCGCGTGCGGCGGGAATGATGGCGACTGATTTTTGATCCATGCGGCGCATGAATTCCTGAAGCTGCGGTCTGATCATTAAAGGCTGCTCCTCGTCGGACTCTTTGGAATTGGGTGCGGTCATTGTAACTGAGAGGACTGGAACTGGGGAAACCAGCAAAGGATGCGGGAAACTGCTCAACTGTGAAGCCTCTCAGGTTGGGAAGGTGGGCTTGCCCCCGCTTGTGACCAATTGGCACTCACGTTCAAGGCATGGAGTTCTTTGTCTCAACAGAGAAGAGCGGGGGCAAGCCCACCTTCCCAACCTGAGAGGCTGCTGAGTTGAACCGAACATCCCAGAGGCTAGCCGCCGAGCCGACTTTGTTGGATAATCAGACTCGCGAATGAGCACACAAACTCTACCAGCGCAGGATAAGAGAGCCATTGAGATCATCTCTTACGATCCGGGGACGGGCGAAGAGATTGGCCGTGCTCCCTTGTCTTCGCCTGAAGACGTAAAAGAAGCCGTGACATTGGCGCGCCGGGCGCAACCCGCCTGGGCCAGTCTCTCTTACCGGCAGCGGGGTCGTGTGATTCTGCAAGCGCGCGAGCTCATGCTCGCCGAGCGCGATGAGCTTGCCCACCTGATCTCCCAAGAAACTGGTAAGCCGGTCGCCGAAGCGCTATCGATGGAGATAGTGCCGACGCTCGACGCCATGCACTATTTTGCGCAGGCCGCGGAGAATCTACTCCACCCGCAGAAGATCGACATCGGCCAGTACGGCCTGATGGGCCGCTCATCAAGCATTGTGTTCCGGCCCCTCGGAGTGATCGGCATAATTTCTCCCTGGAATTTCCCGCTCGCTACGCCTGCCGATGAAGTTGTGATGGCCTTGATGGCCGGCAACGCTGTCGTGCTCAAGCCAAGTGAACTCACGCCACTGATCGCGCTCAAGCTTGGAGACATCTTCAACCGCGCAGGTTTGCCGCCGGGTTTGTTGAATGTTGTAACCGGCGATGGCTCGACCGGAGCGGCGCTTATCGACGCGCAGGTCGATAAGATCATGTTCACCGGCAGTGTGGCCACCGGAAAGCGCGTCGCAGAAGCTGCCGCTAAATATCTGACCCCGGTTGTGCTCGAGCTGGGCGGCAAAGATCCAATGCTCGTCCTCGAAGATGCGGACCTCGAGAACGCTGCGCGCGGCGCCGTCTGGGGCGCGTTTGCAAACTCCGGACAAGCCTGCGCCTCAGTTGAGCGCTGCTACGTTCAGGAATCGATCGCGCCAAAGTTTATCGAACTGGTAGTTGCAGAAACACGAGCACTAAAACAGGGACTGGGCACTGAAAGCGGCATCGATGTCGGCGCCATGTCGAATGAGCGCCAACTTCAGATCGTCGCCGATCATGTGAACGACGCGAAGCAGCGCGGCGCTCAGGTGCTTACCGGCGGACAGCGCGAGCCGAATCTTGAAGGGTTCTTCTATGAGCCTACCGTGCTAACCAACGTCAATCACGCCATGACGATAATGCGCGATGAAACCTTTGGACCCGTGCTGCCGGTTATGACCTTCACCACCGAGGACGAAGCTATCAAGCTCGCGAATGACAGCATTTATGGTTTGACAGCCAGCGTCTGGACGAAAAATATCGCTAAAGGACAGCGGATTGCCGAGCGCATAGAGGCAGGAACGGTGATGGTCAACGAAGTCGTTTACACTCACGGGATCGCGCAGACCCCCTGGGGTGGAGTGAAAGACAGCGGCTACGGCAGAACTCATGGGCGGATGGGTTTGCTGGAATTGGTTCACCCTCAGCATATTCACGTGAATCGTTTTTCATTCCTGCCGGATCTGTGGTGGTTTCGCTATTCGCCTCGAGCGGGCAAGCTGTTTGGCGGACTCGCCAGCCACTTCACCACCGGCTCCATCCTGAAAACTTCATGGTTATTGCCGCAGCTGATCCGCAGACTCTTTGGCTCCCGCGAATAACAATCAATTCTCCTGCTCTCATCCCATCGAAGAGTTCGCTCTGTAGGGCTGACAGCCACTGCAACACAAACATAAGAATGGCCGTTACTAAACTACTATCGCTCGTCGTAGAAAAGTAATATACTGCCGCCCGCTCCACCCATCCGGGCCAGTGAAGGTTCTAAGGATATTTCGTCAAGTCGCCCAGACTTTATAGCGTCGCTACTTCGGCATGCGACTTTTTCATTCTTGCCTCCCGATTACACCCTCACTCCCAAGAGGTTTGTACTAACCAGCCCTTCTAATTGGAAAGGACAGTCATGTGAGTAAATCTACAGACAGCGTTCGGACCATAACTGCCCTTAACTCGCTCTAATCGATTCAACCGGCTGAAACCGGTTCCCTGTTTCTAACTTGGATTCGTGATAACTGGAGGACAAGAAATGAAGATGCGAACAAAAGCGGTTATTTTGCTTACAGCAGCTTTGCTGCTCACCACGATAATAGTGCTTCCCCGTGTTATTGAGGCCAAACGCCTCAACGGTACTAACGCAGACAAGAGTTTGTCAGTTTCACCCGTGCTCACGCTGAGCACCAGCCAGGATCAAAAGGGCGGCGACGTAGTAGTTGGCGCCTCGGTTCACAATGATACTTCACCGCCGCTGCGCGATATGAAACAGATGCCAGTGGGAAGAAAGGTGGAGCGCGAGGCTAACGAAAACCCAAAACTACCGGGCGCGATCAGCCACAAGGACAGCCCCGACCCGGTCGTCCAGGGAGCCAACTCCCTGATGGCGTTCGCGGGGCTCAATATCCCGAGTCCCCTGCTCAACTTTGACGGCATCTTCTTTCCCGGTGTCGCCTGCAACTGCGCACCGCCAGACACGAATGGCGAAGTGGGTGCGACACAGTATGTACAGATGGTCAACGAAGGCTATCAGGTTTTTAACAAGACAACAGGCGCCTCCGTGTTAGGACCTTCAGGCATCACGACGCTCTGGAGTGGCTTTGGCGGCGTTTGCCAAAACAATGGCAGCGGCGACCCCGTCGTGCTGTATGACCAAATTGCCAACCGCTGGGTCATTACGCAGTTTGCCGGCGTAAGCGTCCCAACTGACGAGTGCATTGCCGTGTCAACCACTAGCGATGCCACCGGCAGTTACAATCGCTATGCCTTTCACCTGGGGTCCAACTTCTTCGACTATCCCCACTTGAGCGTATGGCCCGATGCCTATTACATGGCCATGAACGTCTTCAACTCGGGTGGCACCGCATTCCTCGGTCCGCAACCGTTTGCCTTCGATCGCGCGAAGATGCTCGCCGGCCTCCCCGCCATCTTCATTACAACCGGAATCACTGGCGGAGCCACAGAGGAAACTTATCTTCCTACGGACCTCGACGGTTCAGTTCCGCCACCGGCGGGCGCCCCGGCGACGTTTGTGGAATGGCCCGGCACGGGGGCGTATCGAATCTTCCACTTCCACGTTGACTTCGTCACTCCGGCGAATTCGACGTTTACTCTATTCTCAAGCCAACCCGCGGCCGGCTTTTCGGTGCTGTGCCCCACCACCCGCAGTTGCGTGCCCCAGCTCGGGACGACCAACAGGGTGGACGGCATTGGCGACCGCTTGATGTTTCGTCTGGCATATCGCAATTTCGGCACCCACGAATCGGTTGTTGGAAATTACACCGTCAGTTCGGGCGGGGTGGCCGGCGTACGCTGGTTCGAACTGCGCAACGTAACCGCCGGACCGGTAACGGTCTTTCAGGAGAGCACCTACCAACCGGACACGACCTGGCGCTGGATGGGTAGCGCGGCGATGGATCAGCAAGGAAATATCGCCGTCGGCTTCAGCGCTTCGAGCGGATCAATCAACCCGCAGATTCGCTATGCCGGTCGACTTGCCACCGACCCGGTCAATGTCTTGGCCCAGGGCGAAACAACGCTCTTTGCGGGCGCGGGCAGCCAAACCGGCACGCTCACTCGCTGGGGAGATTACAGCGATATGACCGTCGACCCGGTGGACGACTGCACCTTCTGGTACACGACGGAATACATACCGGCGAATGGCAGCTTCAATTGGCGCACACGCATCGGCGCCTTCAAATTCCCCGGTTGCGGAGGGGCGCCAACGCCAACGCCAACGCCGACTCCGACACCGACGCCAACGGCGACCCCAACACCGACACCGACGCCAACACCGACTCCGACACCAACGCCGGCGCCAAACGCTCCTAGCAACCTGACGGCGACCGCGGTTTCCACGAGTCAAATCAACTTGTCGTGGACCGACAACTCAGCAAACGAGGACGGTTTCTTCATCGAGCGCTGCCAGGGCAACAACTGCACAAACTTTGTGGAGATTGCTCAAGTCGGCATAAACACCACCAGTTATTCCAACACTGGACTCTCGCGCAACACGAGGTATCGCTATCGTGTGCGCGCTTTCAACTTGGGAGGAAACTCGGCATATTCAAATATTGCCGGGGCCAGGACATTGAGATAATTAATATGGCAACTAACCTTGACGCCAGCTTCAGCAAATAGACTGGAGCCTGTGCCAACAATTGAACGGGGCCGCTCGATGTTATTCGGGCGGCCTTGTTCGTTGGAGAAATCCGCCCCGCTTGATCTCGAAGCCCCTGGCCCTTAGGATTACTCAGTCGCTGACCAGCGGGGGCAAGCCCACCTTCCCAACCTCGAGGTGATCAGACCTTGGGTTGTTGATTCCTGATTGAAAGGCTTTCGAGGCTGGAGATACCGAGCCAATGTGAGAGTCTCTAAGGTTAGGAAGGCGGGCTTGCCCCCGCTGCTTAATCCTGTTTTTTAGAGGGCAATCAAGTTTTGTGGAAAGCATTCATGCACGGACGCGAACGCGCACATCACGAACGGGATAATAACCGCCTGGTGCGGCCGTTTGACTGGGGTCTCTCTTTCATTAGCGATCACGTGAACGGCGACCACCCGCGCCAGGTATTGCGTAACTACAGTGAAGCAGCGATGGCGCATAGCGAAGATTTCTACGCGCTGCCGGCAATCACTGACTTTCAACTGGAGGGCGATGAACTCACCTGGACGAGCGCCATTCACACGCCTTCAGTCGAAAACAATTTGGCGCGCGCGCGTTACTTTCCGGTGAAACCAGAGAAGGCGCGCCAACCGCGGGCCGCGGTAGTTGTGTTACCGCAGTGGAACGCTCAGCAGGACAGTCACGTTGAAGCCTGCCGGATCTTCAATTTCATCGGGATGTCAGGGCTGCGCTTGACGCTTCCTTATCATGAAGAGCGCCGGCCACCCGAACTCGAGCGCGCCGATCATCTGGTCAGCACAAATGTTGGTCGCACGATTCAGTCGATGCGCCAGGCTGTGCTTGATACGCGCGCTGCGGTGAGATGGCTGAAGAACCAGGGTTACGAACGGATCGGCATCCTGGGAACCAGCGTCGGATCGTGCATCGCGTTTCTCGCTTTCACCCACGAGCCGGATATCAACGCCGGCACGTTTAATCACGTCTCCGGTTATGTGGCCGACGTAGCCTGGCGCGGGCTGTCTACGCAGCACTTGCGCGAAGGCTTTGGCGACCATTTAACTTTGGCTGAACTGCGGAAGTATTGGGCGCCGATTAGTCCCGTACCTTTTATCAGTCGTCTGCCCCAACTGGGCCGGCGTCCCATGCGCTTCATTGCCGCGCGTTACGATCTGACGTTTCCACTCGACCTCACGCACGAAACGATCGCCGAAGCGAAGCGTCACAATTTGCCGCTAGATGTCGTTTGGCTTTCCTGCGGCCACTACACAATGGCGTCGCTACCGTGGAAAGCCATAGACGCCTGGAAGATCGCAACGTTTATGCGGAAGCATTTGCGATGAAATCAAACTTGTAACCAAGAGCGGGGGCGAGCCCGCCTTCCCAACCCTGAGCTTATCAAAGTGAGTTGTTGATTCTTGATTGAAAGGCTTTCAAGGCTGGGACCCCTTGTGAATGTGAGAGTCTCTCAGGTTGGGAAGGCGGGCTCGCCCCCGCTCCTTCCCCTTTGAGTATGTGCGAATGCTCGAACAACTCCTAGATCAACTCGATGAATTGAAGAGCCGTTTCGGCTCGCGCGAACCCGACCGCGTCGGACGGATACTCACTCGCCTTTCTCGCCAGAAGATCGCCGATGTCGCAGTGTTAATTCGTTTTCACGAGATTCTCCTTTTCCTCAGCGCCTACCCGCAAAGTTCGCGCGTCAGACAACTGGCTGAGTCTCAGCTTCAAACGTTCGGCAAAAGAGTAGCGGCCTTGCGCGAGGCTGAAGTTGATCTCTCAATGTTGGACGACCCGGAAGTTTCGGGCATCGCCGGCACGGCGGTTGTCGACACGTTCACTTACCACATCGTTCGCTGGCTGCTCCGGTGTCATCCGGCGCAGGTCAAATTCGATTGGGATTGGTTTGACGACTCTAATCGCCTGGCCGAAACGTGGCCGCGGTTCATGCCGCTGCTTGACGAGGACGCTTTTGTGGAAGCGAACGTCCCTTACGAAGACTGGCTGCGGGACGCGACGGGAAGCGGGGGTCGGGCAAAAGAGTTGCCCTGGCTAATCCAGCGTTTCGCATCGCTCCGGAAGTCTGACAGAGAAAAAGCTGAGCTGTATAACTCGCAAAATCTTTTCGTGAGTTGGGCTCCGGAGCTTAGCGTCACGCGCACCGGGATGCGCCTGCCCCTAAGTGCACGAAACATTTTCTACCATCGCGAACCGCTCATTCAGAGAAGAGGGGTTTCTCTGCGGGACGAGTTGAACCAGCCCGCACCAGTTCTTGAACGCCTTTCCCCGAAGCAAGGCGCAACGATTCTGGACATGGCGCGCGAGGCTTCAACGCTACGCTATCGCGAACTCTATGGGTTTACTCATGGCGACGCGGGGAGAGTCTTGAAAGCAAATATCGGGCGTGGCGTCGATATTTTTATCATGGGAGTGCCGCCCGGCAAGCGCCTGCCCTTGCGTGCCTATCATGCGGCGATGATCTTCAAGAATGGCGTACCCGTCGGTTACTTTGAGGGCCTCTCGATCTTTGAACGGATGGAAAGTGGGTTCAATCTCTACTACACCTTTCGCGACGGCGAGACCGCCTGGCTCTACGCGCGCGTGCTAAATATTTTTCGCCACTTGCTCGGTGTAACTGTCTTTACACTCGATCCCTATCAGATTGGTTATGAGAACGAAGAAGGCATCGAGTCGGGGGCCTTCTGGTTTTATCGCAAGTCTGGGTTTCGCCCGACCAGTCCCGAGGTCATGAAATTTGTTCTGAACGAGGAAAAGAAGCTTGCCACTCGTTCCGGCTATCGCACGCCGGCCAGAACGCTGCGTAAGCTGGCTGAAAGTCCGATGGTTTTCGAACTCGATGAAACAACTTCCGACGAATGGGATCGATTTCAAGTGCGTAAAATTGGCATCACCGTCCAACGACGAATGGCGGCAAAGCATGGAGGCGACGCTGAGAAATTCCGGTCAGCGGCCGCTAAGGAACTGACGCACGCGACTGGGATGCGAGCAGATGTTTGGCCAAAGGCTGCGCTGACCGCTTTGCACGACTTCGCCGTAACGCTATCGTTGGTTGGGGACCTGCGCGAGTGGAGCGCTGCTGAAAAGCGCGCGCTGGTGAAAGTCATCCGCGCAAAAGCAGGTTTGGACGAGAGCGGCTATTTGAAGCTGATGCAAATGCACGCGCGTCTGCGCAGAGCAATAATTAATTTGGGTTCGCAGTGAGGGTCATTGAATATTTCCAAAGTAAGGAAGGCAGCTTTTCTCTGTGCCACCTTTGTGATCTTCCTGGAAGCCCGAAGGGGCGCGGCAGCCTGGAAGGCTGCAAAGATGGTAGCCGGTGGTCGCAGCGAAGCGCAGACCACCGGAATATGCGGCGTGATTGACGCACCCCGGAGGGGTGCAACATTGATCTTCGGTCTGGCACATCTTCGAGGTGCGAGTCATGCTTTACTTCTCTCCGGTGGTCTGCGCTACGCTTCGACCACCGGCTACTCTCGCCCAACCCTTCGGGTTGTAAGTTGTGCCCTCCTCATGTCTTGACTCTACTCACACGCCCGCAGTCGATTCTCCAAAATCTTATCCTCGGTCAGGTTTCCCAGTTTCTTGAAATACTCAGCGTCTCTGTCCAGTGCTTTTTCCGGAACGAGGCCGACAATCTCCGTACTGAAAACTTCGACGCCCATTCGCGCGGCCTCATCCTTCACTGCGTCATAAGCCTGGAACATGCCCGTGGCCTCGTAGTTCACCAGGTTCATGGAAACTTGCACCAGTCCACGCGTAGGCAACTCAAACCCGAGCGCCTTCACAAATGGCAAACCGCCATCTCGCGCCCTTACGACGTTGGCGATAGCTCTCGCCACCGAAACGTCCCGGCTTTTGAGGTTCACATTAAAAGCGATCAGAAAAGGCCTGGCGCCAACTGCGATCGCGCCGGCACTCTCATTAACCTTTAGCGGCCCAATATCGGGAGCTCGGCCGGGATCAATTGAGATCTGTTCCCGCAACAACTCCAGGGCGCCACGTCGCACATCCTCGAGGTTGACACGATCAGGTTTCAGCGCCGCACGCTCGTAAAAGAAGACCGGAATTGAGAGTTCGCGGGCGATGCGTTCGCCGGCATTGTGCGCCAGGGCAACACAATCTTCCATCGTCACACCGCCGATCGGAATGAACGGCAGTACGTCGGTAGCGCCGAGACGTGGATGCACGCCCCGGTGCCCGCGCATGTCGATTAGGTCTGCTGCAAGTTTGACTGCCCGGAACGCAGCTTCGACAACCATTTCCGGCGCTGCTACAAAGGTAATGACTGAACGGTTATGATCGGGATCGATATGCGTGTCGAGCACGCAGGCGGTGGGCACGGAGGAAATCGCGTGCGCTAGTCGCGCGACCGTTTCAGTCTTGCGGCCTTCGCTGAAGTTTGGTACACACTCGATGATGCTTTGCATCAGTAGGCAGTAAGCAGAAGGCAGTAGGCAGGAAAACCCCAGTGCAGAAGCCAATGGCCTGCTTGCCAAGTTAAAATCGTCGAATCCGAAAAAAGACTATCACTGCCTACTGCCTACTGCCTACTGCTTACTGCCTACTGCTTACTAGTTTATGGCCCAGGATCACTTCATCGAAAAACACAAGACGGCCTGGCAGCGCCTGGAAGATCTGCTCAAGTTGCTTGACGGCAGTTCACTACGCAAGCTGCATCGCGAGGAGGTGCGCGAGCTGGGGAAAATATATCGCCGCACATCCTCCGATCTGGCAGTTGCCCGCGCGGAGTCGCGCGATCCGCGTCTCATTAATTATCTAAACAGTTTGGTCATTCGCGCGCACGGTCGTATCTATCAAGCCGACGCGCAGGGTGGATCCCGCATCACGTCCTTTTTCGCGCAGGACCTCCCGCAAACGTTTCGACGCACCTGGCGCTACACAGCGGTATCCTTCAGCGTGTTTGCTTTGTTCTCTGTTATCGGGTTTCTGGGAACCAAGTATGATCCTGAGTTTTCGGAGCTGGTCGGCGTGCCGCCGGCGTTTCGCGAAGTCTACATCGAAACGAAAACTCACTGGTGGGAAGATCTCAATCAAGCTAACCAGGTTGGCGCCAGTTCGATTTTTACGCACAACATTCAGGTGACGATCTATACCTTCGCCTTTGGCGCTTTGTTTGGCGTGGGCACGTTGTTCTACCTGGCATACAACGGCGCCACCATCGCTGCGGTGTTGGCGTTGACTTATCGGGCGGGCTTTGGCAATGACCTGCTCACATTCATGGTTGGGCACGGAGTAATTGAACTCTCGTGCATCTTCATCGCGGGCGGAGCTGGCCTGTTGATCGGCAGTGCGCTCGTTATGCCCGGGAATCTGTCGCGCGCCGACGCGCTGAAGAGTCGGGGCAAAGACGCGGTTCGTTTGATGATGGGTGTTGCCGTGTTGCTCGTCGTGGCCGGCATCATCGAAGGATTCATCTCGCCGGCGCCGATCAACCCAAAAATAAAATTCACCATCGCCGCGATCACGGGGCTCGCGCTGTACTCGTATTTGCTGTTGGCTGGGAGGGGACAAATAGGACGCGAGGAAAAGAGCGGGGGCAAGCCCGCCTTCCCAACCTGAGAGACTTTTCAAGTCGACCGAACAGTTTCGCTTGATAGCCATTCGCATCGAAAAGCTCTCAAGATAGGCTGCAAGCATTCCAGTTGAAAAACCTCTCAGGTCGGGAAGGCGGGCTTGCCCCCGCTCTTTGTTTTTGAACGCTACAACAACCCTCTCTCCTTGACCTGAAGATATTTTTCCAGTATCGCGGGCGCCAGCGCCGCCGCCGTAACATCGAGAGCGAGGCCACCCTGCGATTCCACCAAACGCAACGCCGCCTCGCGCAGGTGCATAATCTCTTCCGCGACAGACTGCGTAAAGAGATCGCTTACCGTTTCCGGTGCATTGCTCACTACGGCTCGCAGATCGCGATCAGCAATCGTCACCACCAGCGGAAGATGTCGCGGACGCAGCAGCCGGAGTGAAGTCAGCAGTTCCTTTGAACCCTCTTCATCGACGAGATCCGTAATGACGATAACGAGCGAACGGCGCTTGCTGTTTGCGGCAATATACTCGAACGCCCGCGAGTAAGAAGGCTCAATCATTTCCGGTTCGACCGAATAGAGCGCCTCCAGCGCGGCATCCATGTGGTCACGGCCGCGGCTCGGCGGCAGGAAGGCCTTAATCTTGCGGCCAAACACCAGCAGTCCGGCATTATCGCCGGCCCTCGCCGCCGCGGACATCAGCGCCAGCGCGGCGTGGACCGCGGAGTCGAGCTTTGTTTCCTGCTCAATGCGCGCCGTCATCAATCGTCCACCGTCGATAGCAATCAGAATTGTCTGATCGCGCTCGATTTGATACTGCCGCGTCGTCAACTTTCCCCGCCGCGCCGTCGCTGACCAGGAGATGTGTCTGAGCTCATCGCCGCGCACATAGTCGCGCAACGATTCAAACTCGCGACCTTCACCGCGCCAGGAAGTCTTTCGATGTGAGGCGACCAGCGAACGCGCCCCGAGCGCCTTCAACTCCGCTTCCCGGGCGCGCCGCATGTTTGGGTAAACCTTGACAGCGGTAACAGCTTCACCCACGCGCGTCTCGCACCACACCAGGTTCCAACGCGAAAGAAAGCGCACTGCGATTTGGCCAAACTCAAACCGGCCTCGCTTCGGTGGAGTCAGCCCGTAAACCAACGCGGCGGAAGTTTGCCCGTCAACGCGCATATGCGCCTCGCGCAAACCCGACAGTTTCATTTGCGGCGGATATTCATCTTTGACAGCCAGCGAGATGGCGTGCGGCTGCGCGTTCTGGACGTTGATGTGGACTTCGTTCTCAGCGCCCACCGCGAATCGCCCAGCGAACTCGCGCGTGATACGAACGCCTTTGGGAAGTTGACTCAGGCGCGCATCGATTATCGCCAGCGAAATCAACGCGAGGTCGTAAGCGAGCGCCACCCAACGAAGCCACGGCCGTCCCCAGGAAAGCGAAAGCAGGATCAGACTGGCGGCTACCAGGAGATAGAAGAGTTTAGTAAAAACAAAATGCATGGGACAACAGTGGTCAGTAATCAGTGGTCAGTGGTCAGTGGTCAGTGGTCAGTGGTCAGATGGAAGCGGTTCATTGAAAAGTCTAAGTCTGGCCACTGATCACTGACCACTGACCACTGACCAGTGACTTTTACCGCGGCACTTCCGCGCTCTTCAAAATATCGGTAATGACGGCGTCGGGCGTGGCGCCATCGAGTTCCGCCTCGGCGCGCAGGGTCAGTCTATGTCGCAACACGGGGCGCGCGACGTCGCGCACATCATCGGGAGTTGAAAACTCGCGGCCGCGAATGGCAGACAGCGCTTTCGCGCACAGCAGCAGCGCCACTGAAGCGCGCGGACTCGCGCCGTAGTGAATGAAGGGATGCGTACGCGTGCGCCGGACCAGATCAACTGCGTAGTGTTGCACACCCGGTTCCATGCGCGCGGTGCTCACCTCGCGACGGCAACGAGAAATAGCATTTGCGTCAGCCAGCGGCTCGATATGGACGTCGTTCAGTCGCCGGGAGTTGAATCCGGCGTCCCAATTTGCCACCACCTGCCGCTCATGTTCCTCGCCGGGATAGTCGAGCAGGATTTTCAACATAAAGCGGTCGAGATGCGCCTCGGGCAGCGGGTAGGTTCCTTCATACTCGATCGGGTTTTCCGTCGCCAGCACAGTAAAGATGGGCGAAAGTGTGTGGCGATCGCCGTCAATCGTCACCTGTCGTTCTTCCATTGCTTCGAGCAGCGCTGCCTGCGTCTTGGGCGGCGTGCGATTGATTTCGTCCGCCAGCAGCAGGTCGGTGAAGATCGGCCCTTGTCGTAAATTGAAAGTGGACGTGGCGACATTAAAGACGTTGGTGCCGGTGATGTCCGAAGGCATCAGATCGGGCGTGAATTGTATGCGGCCGAAATTGGCGCCGATGATGCGCGCCAGCGTCTTCACGGTAAGCGTCTTCGCCGTCCCGGGAACACCTTCGATCAACGCGTGGCCTTCCGCGAGCAGAGCTATCAGGATTTGTTCAATCGGTTCATCCTGACCAACTACAATTTTGCCCAGTTCGCGCCGGATGTGGTCGACAGTTGAGGAGACGTATTCAATCATTTTGTTTTTGAACTAACTTCAGATTTAGTTGCTTAAACGTATTGCCGCGTAGCGGCAATTTGAGTTTAGCCCGGTGTTTCAACGCCGGGAGAAAAAGTAGTAACCCTCCGATTCTTTCGTCGCATAGCGACGGTTGAAACCTTATTCCAAGCGTCACTACGCGACGCGAGTACTCTTGCTAACCCTTCCCCCGGCGTTGAAACGCCGGGCTAAATTCATGTCGACGCTACGCGTCGAAATGAGTTGTTGAGAGCTTCCCTGTAGTTTAAGGGACTACAAAGCACAAAGATCAAAGTACAAATGCCGGTTTTCGTCAAATATTTTGCGCCGTCTGTTTCACCTCGCGCGAGCGCATGCGCAGCCCGAGGGTGGTTTCAATTTCGCGCAGACGCTTCACTAACTGAATCGATTGCCGCTCGCTAATGCCGCCACCATTGATCGCTTCCTCCGCCTGGCGCATCACGGTATCGAGTTGGTGGGCCTTTATCGTCGAGCGAGCCGCTATTCGTTCCGCAATCGCCCGGCGCGGACTGTTGTAGTCGACGCCGGCGTAACGCGCCAGCACTCTTCTCGTGCGTGAATAGATATTTTCGATCGCCAGATCGTAGGCGCGCGCGCGTTGTTGCAACTCCGCCATTGAAGCCACAAATTCCAGGCTCGATCGGCGATCAATCTGCGCCAGCGGCAAAGGACGAGCAAAGCGGCGTCCGCGAGTCCAGAGCATCAGAAGAATCAGGAAAGCTATCTGGCCGCAGATTGCCAACACAGGTGTGCCTTCGAAGTATCCGACAAACGCGTTATGGGTCGCGCCGTGGCCCTGATGAAATTCGTCAAAGGCAATTAGTCCTCCCGAAGCCGACAGAAGATTTATCGTGAGCTTAAGATTATCTTTGAGACTAAGGCCACCATTGGCGACGATATAAGGGTCGCTGAGCAAAACAATCCGGCCTTTCCCGTGGGGGTAGTCGACTAGCAGCGGAGCCTTTGCCGTCGCCAGGTGAACCACGGGAGCAGGAGAAATGCCGCCGGCAGAATCCGCAACGACAACGGGGGGCGCGCTGCCCGACGCGGGTGGTGGAGGCTCATCGAAACCTCCGGTGAAATCTTCATCGCTACCAGCATCTTTGTTTTCAGAGTTGTCTTGATCCGCCTTCTTCTTTTCCTCCTTACTCAATGCAAAAACCTTGATGGCCGAAAAGAAGCGCGAAGGCATGACCGACACAACCTCGCGAGTTAGCAGCGTTGGCTGCGCCGGCTGAACCGGCTGCACGCCTTCAGTCATTTGATCAACGCGCGCCGGATCGGCGGCCGCAGTGAAATCAAGCAACTCGGTGGTCACCTTCCATCCTCCCGAGCGCGGCAGCAAATGGTCGTCGGGGCGGCGATCGATGATCACCAGACGGCCACCGCGCTCAACCCACAGCAGCAGCGTCTGTGCCTCTTCCTCGTCAACGGGAATGATTGGGCGGCCAATGAGGACGAGGGTCCGCACCTTCTGGCCGCTGGTGCCCAACAATCGATCGGGAGGATCCCGCCAGCGCATCACCTGATAGCCAGATTCGTTGAGGAAGTCGTGCAGCGCGCGCGTGCCGGTGGCCCCCGCGTTGTAGGTCGAGCGGTTAGGCATTAGTTCCGAATCCTGCTTTTTTTCGTCGGTAACGTAGGCCGCGGAGTTGATCAAGATCAAAGCGCCAACCGCCAGCACAATCGTTATGATTATTCCGAGACGTTGACGCATATTCGAAACCGATAACAAGTACGTAGGGTCTTAGGTCTTCGGACTTCGGACTTTGGTCTTTGAAACTTGGAACTTGGAACTTGGAATTTTGACTTTGAGTTTTGAGTTTGGTACTTAGAGATTCAAAGACCAAAGACCAAAGTCCAAAGACCAAGGTTCACCTAAGCAGCGCCTGATTGTAAGCGGAGCGAAACCGGAGCCAATCAGTTTCGTTTGCCTGGGCCAGGCCGTACCAGTGGCGTTCAAAACTGTCGGTCAGTTGCTTCACATTGTGGTAAAGCGGCTCAATTTCCCGCATCGCGCGCAGGTAGTCGCGATTTGTTTTGTATTGCGCCAGACTGATGATCTTCCGATCTCCCAACTCAACCAGCAGCGCGATGTAAGCCCGGCGTATCGCCGCGCGCAGCTCGCCGCGTCGCGCCAGCGCCTCGGCCTCTGACAGCAGATCGATTGCCGACTGGTCGGGCTCCAGGGTTTCGCCTAACACGATTCGTGCCTCCTCTTTGCGTTTCTTCTTTGGCCCACGAGTGCGGAAGACTCGCGGCAGAAACATTTTCAAGACATAGGCCAGGACACCCAGAGCTAGAATGATCACGACCCATTGTGCGATTCGGCTGATGATACCGACGCCACCTGGAGACATCGGTTTGGGTTTCGGGAACCAACTTCTAATCCATTCGAGCAACCTCTCCAGGAGACGAGTGAGCGCGTTCTTCTGCTGTACCTGGTGCGCATACTCAGGTCGTTTCAATATCTCTTCGAGCTTGCGGTTTTCATCAGCTTTACTGCCGCCTGCCGCAGAGGTTGGCTTTTTAAGTTCTTCAATCCGGTCGTCAATAGCCTCGAGCCGTTCCGTTATGGTCTGCAGCAATTCGTAACGCGCTTCTGAAGTTTCAGCCGCATACTTGTCAAGCTCCTGGTGCAGCCAGGAGTTGTCAACGTTGAAACTTGTGTCATTCAATTCCACTATTTCAGTCGGTGGTACCAGGTTGCGCACCTGGCGGACAGTTTCGACATCACGCGTTTCGTAGGCAGTCGCGCTTTCATTCTCGTCTGACTGGGCCAGAGTAGCGAGCGCTGTTATCGCTTGCCGCATGTGCTTATGGTATTCGCTGACCGGAATTGCGTGCGCGGCGGAAGCTGGAAACAATAACAGGATGACGCCAAAGAGAAAGCGCGCGGCAAAGCGCCGAGCATAGATTGCCTGCCATTCGCGTTGCAGAATTGACTTGCGCTTAACCATTTGCGATTGCGGAGCTATCGGGTTTTAGTCTTAACTTAGGCCGAGCACGCTTCCTGAATGACTCGGGCGCTGCAAGGGTAGTCGATTAGGTGCGGATGCGAGAGCCGGGGCAAAAGGTGAAGTAAAGTCGAGCTGCGGCATCGGGCCTAACTTCTGCGAAGCCATCAGCTCAATATCATAACCTTCGTGTCTGACACGCTCATCAACGTAAAGCAACGACATGCCGAGCATCCACACTGGCGCCAGCAGAATAGAGCTCAAAGGTTCTAACACGCTGTAGGCGATGGCGTACCACACGGGCCACTGGGTCGCATTCCAGGGCGCGGGATCGATTCCATTCAAGTAGGCATACCATCCCAGCGGAATCACCAGCAGCATCAGGGCGGAATAAGTGGCAAACGTAATGAAGAAGGTCATCGCCATGAGCCGGCGCAAGTTTCCCTTCGCGAGAGAAAAGCTGCGGCTGATAGATTCAAAAACGCTCTTCCCTTCCACCAGTAATACCTGCGGGACGTAAGCTACCTTGCCGGCCAGAAAAAAGAAAATCACAGAAGAGGCTGCGATCGCCACCAGGCCTCCGGCGATGACAATAAGAACTATCAGCAACTCGGGGACAACCTGCGCCAGGAAGACAAGTGTCAGAGTCAGGAAAATCACAAAGAAGTATGCAACGAAGGAAGCGGCACTCATGGCTATACCCAGCCACATCACGACCAGGATAGCGGCCCAAAGCAAAGACCAAAACCTCGATCGCACCGCGGCATAAGTGGTACGAGCGAGGACTGGTTCACCCCACAGTAGATGCGCGACGAGATTGCGCGAAGCGCCGCCCATAACGATGAAACCAAAAATATGCCCGCCCAAGATCACGGCGGCCGCCACAAAACAGAGCAGAACATAAAATAGAAGTGAAACAGTATCCGGGGTATTGAAAACTCGTCTCGTCGCGATAGTCCACAAGACCCAGCCAATCGCGGACACCACTACCGGCGGCGCCGCGATTCGCATTAGGGTAAACAGGTGACGACGATAGAGCCGCACCGCGCGGTCAATAAGATCACCCGCTCCCAGCGGCACCAGGTGGAGGTCGTTAGCGCTGGATGTAGCCATATGAAGACCAATCGCCCGCTGAGCTGAGAACCGAAATTCTCTAATCTGAGACTTGCACTCGAAATTTGAAAACTGGAACCTAGGATCTTCAGTCAAGTTGGCAAAAATCTTAACACGCACGTTGCCGCGCCGTCTCAATTGATCCAGCTGGAGATGCACACCTTTCTCAACTCAACCGCCTCGGCCCGATTCTTCCCTGTTGTCAAACCGGTGCGATCTGGGTAGCATCGCGATCCTATGACTACCACAGCCGAAACAATGACGGGCGAGCAGATCATCGAGCTCTGTCGCCGACACACACTCTTCGAATGGTCCGCCCAGGCCGCGGTGGATCCTATCCCGGTCGCGCGTTCGAAAGGAATCTATTTCTGGACGCCGGAGGGGAAACGCTTCATCGACTTCAATAGCCAGTTGATGTGCGTGAACATCGGGCACGGCGACGAGCGGGTGATTCGCGCGATCCAGGTGCAGGCCGCCACGCTTGCCTATGCCAACCCGTTTATGGCAACGGAGGTGCGCGCGCGTCTGGCTGTGAAGCTGGCAGAGATTACGCCCGGAGACATCGACGCGTTCTTCTTCACCAATGGCGGCGCCGAGGCAAACGAGAACGCAATTCGCATCGCGCGCATGTTCACGGGACGGCATAAGATCGCCGCACGCTACCGTTCATACCACGGCGGCACGGCTGGGAGTCTCACGCTGACCGGCGATCCGCGCCGCTGGGCCGCCGAGCCGGGCATTCCCGGCGTTATTCGCATACCCGATTTCTATCACGGCATTCAGCAGGGATTTGATACGACTGAAGAAGTGCTGCGTCGTACGGAAGAGATCCTCGAACTGGAAGGTCCACAGACTGTCGCCGCGATAATCATCGAGCCGGTCGTTGGGACCAATGGAATCCTGATTCCGCCAGACGGTTACATGCAGGGACTACGCGCGCTCTGCGACAAGTATGGCATCCTCCTGATCGCCGATGAAGTGATGGCCGGCTTCGGTCGGACCGGCGAATGGTTCTCGGTCAATCACTGGAACGTCGTGCCCGATTTGATCTCAATGGCCAAGGGCTTGACGAGCGCATATGTGCAGTTGGGCGCGGTGGGTATGCGACGGCAGATTGCGGATCACTTCCAGAAGAATGTGTTCTGGGGCGGCCTCACGTACAACAGCCACCCGCTCGCTTGCGCCGCGGCGCTGGCGACCATCGCAGTTTACGAAGAAGATAATCTCATCGAGAATGCGCGACACATGGGCGACGTTATGCGTGGCCTGCTCGAGGATCTGGCGAGTCGTCACCCGTCGGTAGGCGCGACACGCAACATCGGACTCTTTGGAATCGTCGAGCTGGTCCGAAATCGTGAGACACGCGAGCCGATGGCGCCTTTCAACGGCACGTCACCCGAGATGCAGGCGCTCGGCAAGTTTCTGCGGGAAGCGGGTTTGTAT
>JANMQG010000017.1:0-6131 GCA_031370285.1 Chloracidobacterium sp.
TCTTCGCTACGCTGCGACCACCGGCTACTTTCTGCTAACCCTTCGGGTTGATTTCGGCCGCAGCGGCGGGCGTCAAGTATCAGAGAAATATTTCTCGTGAGACATCTGGCACCCCTCCGGGGTGGGACGAACTGCTGGCTCGCGTTCTGGTGGTCTTCGCTATGCTGCGACCACCGGAAAGGAA
The DNA here is from genome assembly GCA_031370285.1 of Chloracidobacterium sp. Classification (GTDB taxonomy): domain Bacteria; phylum Acidobacteriota; class Blastocatellia; order Pyrinomonadales; family Pyrinomonadaceae; genus PSRF01. The sequence continues at coordinate 185 of JANMQG010000017.1, forward strand.
ATGAAGAGTGATTCGCACCTTGAAGAGGTGCCAGACCGAAGACAGGATGTTGCACCCCTCCGGGGTACGGTGATTCACGCGCGTTGCTTCCGGTGGTCTGCGCGACGCTTAGACCACCCGCAAATTTAAGCATAAACCACCGGGTTTTAAAACGCCAGACGGCAGGAACAGGAGCACGAGGCAGACGGCAGGAGCGGTTATTTCCAGCGGTCGAAGATTTGGTCGACGCTGTGGCGAACGATGGCGCGCGCTTCGCCGCGATAGAGTCCTTCTCCCAGTAGCTCGTCGTAGTTTGTTTCACGATGGCGGATGTGCGCAACCACCGCGAGGCGCACCGCCGCTACATCGAGACTCTTTGCAAATGCTGAGCGGCCAACGCGGCCACTGTATTTCCGGCAGGCATGTTCGGCAATCTCTTGCTCTCTGCCCGCGGGGCAGTGGGGAAAGACTTCTCTCACGCGGTTCCGGAATGCCTGGATGTATTGCTGGTCCTGTTCCGCACGCCGCTCTTCTTCTCGCTCTCTGCGCCGCGCCCTGACTTCACTATCGGCGAAACATTCTTCTTCAGCCTGCTCTAACGCTTGCTCTTCGACGAGTAGTCCCTGCCGTTCGTAGCGTCTGCGTGCGCGGCTGAATTTCAGCACGACGGCTGAGAGTGTGGAATGTTTTCGCGAGCGTCGGGTGAGGGCGGCATCGCCGGTGGGAAGGAAAGTCAAGTGATCGAGATCGGCGCAAGCAAGACATAACGCGCCTTTGTCTCGTTCGAGCGTAATCCATGCTTTTCTCCCCAACTCCTCGCCACACTCATCACACTTCGACTCGCGATTCGAGATGAAGACTTTGATTGGGTCGGTCATGTCCATGCGGAGTTAACTCTCCACAGATTACATCGATTTCAGAGATTTGAAGCAAGCGAGGGTTGCTTTATTCCAGCAGGTCCAATCGTTCACGGGCCGTGTGCAATACGGCTAGAACCTCAATTCTGCTCAGCTTCGTTGATCAGATAGACTATCCGGTGGGAGCCTTCCACAATTTGCCGAACTTCGTCTAATTCATATTCTGGTACCGTCGGACCCGAACGGGGAAACGCGGCGATTTGTACAGAACGCTGGGTAAGGCGGTCTACTGCTCGAAGAGCATATGCGGGAGAGGTTTGCGCGATGAAGTCATGAATGATCTGAAGCTGGCTAATGGCCGCGTCAGTCCAGAGAACTCTCACTGATCTAATCCGAACCTGGCGCGCACTTCCGCGACTTCGACGGTCTTTCCCGCATTGCTGTCGTCGAGACCTGCCTGGACCGACTGGCGTACGTAGATTTCGTGCATCAAGTCATCCCAAGTGATGTCCTCAGGGAGTCGATCGATCAAGCGCCTGGCTTCTTCTTTAATGTTTGTGCTCATAGAGCTCCTTGCGGTTGAGTTCAATATAGCGGGCCATGCCACGTTGGGTCAATCGAGAAGGCAGAAATGAGTAATGAGTGATGAGCTAGGCTTTCTCGAGGCCCGCGTACTTCTCGATCAGTTTTTTTTGGCCGTAGCCGGAAAAAATCAGGAGGCAGACGGCAGGAGCAGTCGGCAGGTAGAGAAGCGTCAGGCGCTCTCAAGACCCGCGTACTTCTGAATGAGCTTTTTCTGCCCATAACCCGGAAAAGTAACCGTCAGTTTTAGACTATCGCCGACGCCTTCGCGGCGCAGGACCAGGCCGCGGCAGTACTTGGCGTGGCGGACGTAGGAGCCGGGGACGAAATCAGTTTTGAGTTTTGAGTTTTGAGTTTCGAGTTTAGGACTTAGGACTTTGGACTTTGGACTTTGGACTTGGGAGGAGCCCTCCATAACTGTCGGGCTACTGCCCCGATCGTGACGGGCTTGTTTACGCTCGGCTTTGTCTTGTTCGGCTTTTTCACGAGTTGACTGGAAGCTGCCACCGGTGTTGCCGAGCTGCGTGGCGCGTTGTTTGAAGAATTCGGCGATCGAGTCGACGCTGTCGTAGGTTTTGCCCGCGTACTTGCCTTTCTCTTTGCGATGCAAGCCACGGTCACCGGAGCCCTCCATCACTGTCGGGCTACTGCCCCGATCCACCCGGTCGCTACCGCTCCCGGTTCTGACTTCGTCTTCGCTGAGTATCCGATGGCTACCGCTGCCGCCACCCGCTTGCGCCGTCCGGCCGTATTCGCCCTGTTCGTAGTCGATCGCGGTTGAGCCGCGGGCGAAGGAGAGCCAGGAGTTGCCGCGTGACAGATCTTCCATCAGTTCCAACGGCATCTCATTCAAAAACTGTGACGGCTCGGACGCCAGCTCTTCACCGTAAACGCGGCGCTTCATCGCGTGCGTCACATAGAGAAACCTTTCCGCGCGCGTCATTGCCACGTAGCAAAGACGCCGCTCTTCTTCAAACTCGGCAGGGTCGGTGGCGGAACGCGAGTGTGGAAAGAGCCCATCTTCAAGTCCAACAATAAACACCAAGGGAAACTCGAGGCCCTTCGCGGAGTGCGCCGTCATCAAGGTGACGGGCGCGTCGCCCTTGTACTGGTCAGTGTCAGAAACAAGTGCGGAGTGATCGATAAACTCGCGCAAGCCTTCGATGCCTTGCTCATCGTAGTCGACGGCAGCGTTCACGAGTTCCTGCAGATTTTCCAGACGCGCTTCCGCTTCGTCGGTCTTCTCAGACTTGAGTGCGTTCTCGTAGCCGGTTTCGAGGATCGCAGCTTTGACGATACTCGAGACTGGGGCGTCGGAATCGATAGCGGCGCTCGTTGAGCCCTCCCTCACGGTCGGGCTACTGCCCCGGTCATCGTTGACCGTGACCCGGTCGCTACCGCTCCCGGTTCTGTATTCGTCTACGCCAGGTGGAATGGTTTCACTTTCGACTTTGGACTTTGGACTTTGGACTACCCCAGCCAGCTCGCTGAGTCGAAGGATGATGCGACGAAAACTTTTCAATGCTGACACTGCGCGCATGCTCAGGCCTTGAGGATCGTTAATGACTAACTCGATCGCCTCCCAGAGCGATACGCTGGAGCCCTCCTTAACACTCTGGCTACTGCCCCATTCGACGAAGCCCTCGTTCGCGCGGCGGGAGAGTTCCTCGAGGGTTTGTTTGCCGATGCCGCGTGGCGGACTGTTTATAACTCGTTGCAGCGCGATGGAGTCGGTTGGGTTGAGCGCCAGCTTGAGGTACGCAATGATGTCGCGCACTTCCATGCGCTCGTAAAACGAGAAACCGCCGACGATGTTGTACTGCAAGCCGGCGCGACGCATCGCCTCTTCAAACACACGCGACTGGGAATTGGTGCGATACAAAACTGCCGAGCGCAGGTCGTATTCATCCTGGCGGTGCTCCAATATCTTCGAAGCAACAAAACGCGCTTCTGAATCCGCGTCAAACGCCTGGAAGTAGCGCACACGATCACCCTGCGGATTCGAAGTCCAAAGATTTTTCCCCTTGCGCTCGATGTTGTGCTTCACAACCGCGCCGGCGACGTCGAGAATTGTTTGCGTCGAACGATAGTTCTGCTCCAGCCGGATTGTTTTCGTGTTGGGAAAATGTTTTTCGAAGTTGAGAATGTTGGTGATGTCAGCTCCGCGCCACTTGTAGATTGACTGATCCTCATCACCCACTACACAGATGTTTTGCTGCTTCTCAGTCAGCAAACTAATCAACGCAAACTGAAGCGAGTTTGTATCCTGATACTCATCAACCAGGATGTAGCGAAACTTGTTGTTGTACTTCTCGCGCACCTCCGGAACGTCGCGCAGCAGGCGCACGGCCTTGATCATCAGATCGTCGAAGTCGAGCGCGTTGTTCGCATGCAGGCGCTCCTCGTACGTCTCATAGACTCGAGCGATCGACGCGCGGCGCTCGTCGACGTAATCGGCGCGCGCTGCAAACGCTGCGACGTCTTCGCCTCTGTTTTTTGCCGAGCTGATGGTGGACTGGGTGGCGCGCAGGCCGAGCTGCTTTTCGTCGTAGCCCAGGTCTTTGATGCAGTTCTTGATTAGTCGCAGCGAATCGTCCTGATCGTAGATCGTGAACGTGCGCGTGTATTTGTCGTTGAGCTTTTCGATGTCCTGACGAAGTATGCGCACGCAGAGACTGTGAAAGGTGGAGACTAGCGGCCAGCTCGAAAGTTGCTCGTCGCGCAACAGGCGCTGCACGCGCTGTCGCATCTCCTGGGCGGCTTTGTTGGTAAACGTGACCGCGAGAATATTCCACGGCGCTACACCTTTTTCCGCGATGAGATATGCGATTCGATGCGCGATAACGCGCGTCTTGCCCGAGCCGGCGCCGGCGAGGATCAGTAACGGTCCTTCGTTGATCTGGACAGCTTCGCGTTGTTGATCATTCAGATAAGAAAGGAAGTCAGTCATTGCTATGAAGCCACGGTTTGATATTGCATTTAACCACACGAATAGATACGCGCAAAACGGGGGATAGAGAAGAGATCAAATCCGCAGATTACACAGATTCCGCAGAACCAACAAGGGTGCAAATTCTCTTTCAAGGCATCTGGTAATCTGTGTAATCGGCGCAATCTGCGGATACAGTTTGAAAGCAAGAATCGGATAGATTGCTTCAACCTGCGCGACTATTATCACAACGACTTTGGAACAGTAACCACGAATGGAAGGTGATACTATGAGCGCACTAATGAAAGAGCAGATGAATCTGTTGCCGGACGACACGCAGGCACAATGGCAGGCGGTGCTCACAAGAGATGCGCGCTGCGACGGGCAGTTTGTTTTCGCTGTTAGTTCCACCAGCATCTACTGCCGCCCGTCATGTCCTTCGCGTCGGCCGCATCGCGAGCGCGTTACATTTTTCCAACTGCCGGAACAGGCCGAGCAGGCGGGTTTCCGCGCCTGCCGTCGCTGCCATCCGCGCAACGCGCGAGCCCGCGAGCCGCAGATTCAAATGGCGCAGGAAGTTTGCCGCATGATTGATGAGAACGGCGGCGAGCCCATCACGCTCGCCACCTTGAGCGAGCAGCTTGGCGTCAGTTCTTTTCATCTGCAGCGAACTTTCAAAAGCATCATGGGCATCACGCCGAAAGACTATGCAGAAACATCACGGGTTAACAGATTCAAGCAGGGCGTTCGCAAGGGCGAAGCAATCACCAACGCAATCTACGATGCGGGCTTCGGTTCCAGCAGTCGGCTATACGAGAGCGCGTCAGCTCAACTCGGAATGACACCTGCGACTTACGGCAAGGGCGGACGCGGGGCCGTTATCAACTACGCGATAGTTGAAACTCCTTTGGGTCGGCTGTTGGTCGCAGCTACAAATAAGGGCGTGTGTTCGGTAATGCTAGGCGACTCTGATGCGTCACTCAAAGCGGATCTGTTGCAAGAGTTTCCGGCGGCGGAAATTTGTCTTGATGAAAAGCCGCTTCGTTCATCGCTCAGCGCGATAGTCGAACACTTGAAGAACAAGAGTCCACACATCGATCTGCCACTCGATATACGCGCTACCGCTTTTCAACGACAGGTGTGGGAGCAGTTGCGCGCCATTCCTTATGGCGAGACTCACTCCTACAGCGAAGTCGCGAAAGCTATTGGGCAACAGAAGGCGGTTCGTGCCGTGGCTCGCGCCTGCGCCACGAATCCGGTAGCGCTCGTGATTCCATGCCATCGCGTAATTCGTGAAGACAAAAGTTTGGGTGGTTATCGTTGGGGCCTGGAGCGAAAGAAGAAATTGTTGGCAACAGAGAAAGAAGCGATTCGAAGGAGTTAATTCACTAAACGTCAGCCTGAAGGGCTGCAAGATAGTAGCCGGTGGTCGAAGCGGAGCGCAGACCACCGGAAACGAAATGCAGAATGATTCGCACCTTGAAGAGGTGCGAGACCCAAGCTGATGTTGCACCCCTTCTGGGCGCCCCGGATACGACGCGCGGGTCCCGGGGGGGTGCGGGCCCCGGACACCTAACACGACCGGGTGGTGACCGCCGGC
>JANMQG010000019.1:0-62987 GCA_031370285.1 Chloracidobacterium sp.
GCCAGCAGTGTAGTCGTATTCAATAGCGCCGCCGGTCGGCAGCACTACCCGCGCCAGTTCGGCGTAGCTGTTGTACTTGAACTGATACTGTTTCCCGTTAGGTAGCGTAACTGCCGATACAACCGTGGGATTGAAGTTCGCGCTGCCGGCGTTGTTCAGTTCCGGGAAAAGGTTGTGATAGCTCTGAATGAAGTATCCGGAGCGCAGCGCATTGCCCAGCGAAGTCTTGGTGATGAGCAGGACACGCGAAGCACCACCAAATCCCTTGTAAGTAATCTGATCAGAAAAGGTGCTCGTCATGTTGGCATACGTGAAAGTAACTTGGCGATTCAGGGAATCAGTGATGGTCGACACACGTGAGCTGGCATCGTAAGCAAAAGTCAATTTGTTGCCGTTGCGATCGCGCAACCAGGATACACGGCCACTATCGATTCGATATTTGGTGCCATCACGCAGCAGGATATAGCCGGAAGGGGAGATGGTGCTGGGACCGGTGGAGCTGTTCTTATCGTAAATAATCGCATCAGAAATAAAGGTGGCAGCAGTGCCGTCAGCCGTTATGAAGTCTGTACCGCGTGAGGCACCAGCGGCGCAGGGATCGGAGACCGTGGCCGGTTGGCCGCGGGTCAGGTCATCTCGGAATTCATACTCCGTGCCGTCTGAGGCGGTAAAGGTGAGACGCGTCAACGTTTGTTGATAAATATTCCTGTAGACTCCACCCCCCGGAGCCTGACAATTCAGATTTGCATTTGCCCCCGACTGGCGCCCACCCAGGTTTCCGGGACCGTAGCCTGCTTTCGCACTCCACCAGTTTGCGCTCGGTGTGTAAACTTCCAGAATTTCACCCGTGTTTGGATCAGTCACCTCGGTGCGCTTCACCGTCCAGCTCTTCGCGTCAATCTCCAGGATGGAACCCGTCGCCGCACTGCCGCGACCGCCGATCCCGATTAACGGCAGATGGAAGTTCAGATTGCCGTTGTAGGGGTTGACGTTCTCAAAGCCACTGAGAGCAAAAGAACCTGCAGGCGCACCCGGCGAAAGACCCAGAGGCGTCTTGCCACTGGTGGGACTCTGAGCGTTCGCACTAGTGCCCATCAAACAAGTAAGCGTTGCAATACAAACTCCCAGGCAGATTCGGGCTAAAGGACTCTTAAGGATGTTGGTTCGTTGTTCCATGTATTCTCCAGTGAGGATGTGAACTAAGTTGAGTTTGTAAAGGTGTCGTCCCGGCACTGTTCGAATCTATCGGGTGATCGCTATAGCACAAACCCAATCCGAGTGATCAGCTTCCGTCAACAAGTAACGTCCGGGCTCGAGATCTAGTACTGCGCTCCAGTCCGGCTCCTCACGGGGAACACGCATCTCACGCACACTCGACCCGTCTGCACGGCTTAGGCGGAGGGCTACCCCTTTCAGACCGCTACGGTTTTCGATCATCAGCACGAAGCGCCCGCGTGGGCGCGACAGCTCGCGAGGCTCAAAACCGTGCGGGGCAATCGTGATCAACTCAGCTTGAATATCAGCGCCCCTTCTTTGTGGCACAGAAGCTGGCGTAGCGTTGACGATTTCCGGCAGAGTCTTGCTCGAAGGCGCTGAAGCGCGCCAACCGCGTGCTCCCAGAACCAGACTGCTAAACGAAAGTAGAAAAGCAGAAGCTATGAGAATTCCTACACGCTTCTTTGCAGAAAGGCGTTGCGGCATACGAGGGTCTCCTTTGAACGAGCCTGTATCCAGTTGCAGCGTTTTGCTGGTCAAGACCTCAGGGAAATGGGTGATCGAGGACGTGAGGCGCTTTGTTAGTCGCACGTAGACGAAGAGTGGAAAACTGATTTGACGCTACTCTCTATCCGCTACAGTGTCAAACGAGGACAGTACGCGCTGGATACGGAAGGCAAGAACAACAGGCAGGAATGCCTGGCCTCACGAAGCTAAGGCCGCGGCGGCTTGCGATTGATTGGCACGGCGCGTGGGATGTCGCCGTCGTCAATTGGAGTTTTGAGTTTCGGCGTAGCCCCTCGTAGCGTGGGAAGAAGTTTTGGAGTTGGGATACTGACGGTGGCAACCGCATCGGTGCGACGAAGGATGGCGCCGCCGCGGCCTGCGACCCAGAGATTATCTCCGCCGCGATAGGCAACGGAATAGAGCGGCGCGCTGGTGATAGTCGGCTGTTGCTCCCAATGCGCGCCGGCGTCGCTCGAGTGAATGATTCTGCCCTGTTCGCCGGTTACGAACACGTCATCCGGCGCGCCTATGGCAACGGCAAAGAGATTCGTGCTGAGGCCGCTTTCCAGATCTTTCCAGTTGGCGCCGCCATCGTCGGTGCGCAGAATGATTCCGCGCGCACCCACTGCGTAACCGCGTTGCGCATCGGCAAAGGCCACGGCATAGAGCCATTCGCGCAGATTCTTATCAACGCGTTTCCAGGTTTCGCCGCCGTCTTCGGTGCGCAGGATGGTGCCGTTGGAACCGACGGCCACGCCATGTTGCGGATCAGTGAAGCTCACGTCCTCCAGCCAACTGAAGGTGTTGGTTTTTTGCGAATGCCAGGTTTGCCCGCCATCTTCTGTTTGCAGAATGAGCCCGCGCGCGCCGACAATCCAACCGCTTTCAGGCGAAACGAAATCAACGCTGAAGAGATCTTCTTTCGCTTCGATTGCGACCGGCGCCCACGTCACGCCGCTGTTCAGCGAGCGAAGAATTGTTCCACTATCGCCGACCGCGAAGCCGAGGTTTTGATTTATAAACGTGACCGAGTTAAGCCGGCTAGTCGTTCCCGATGGCCGCACAGTCCAATTCTTCCCGCCCGAACTCGTGAATAGTATTTTTCCACGCGAGCCAACTGCCCACCCGTGAGAATTATCGGAGAAGTAAATATGGGAAAGGTCTTCACGCCCGCCTTCGGTCAGGCGCCGCCAGGAAAGCCCGCTATCGTCCGTTCGCACCACCAGGCCGTCCGCACCCGCAGCCCAACCGACTGTTTCGTCCACGAAGAAGAGCGTGGTGAGTTTGGGGGCAGTGCGAACGTTGACGGGCAGCCAAATCGTGCCGCCGTCGCCGGTAGTCAACACCACACCATTGTCGCCCGTGGCCCAGCCGTGCATTTCATCAGTGAAGAACACTGACAGGAGATCAGTGGTCACCAGCGCATCAAGATTTCGCCAGGTCGCGCCGCCGTCATCTGTTAGTAGTATGGTCCCTTGATAGCCGACTACGACCGCACGTTTGGCCGAGGCAAAGGAAACTCCGGTTAGGAATGCGTTGCCGAGTCCAGCGTAAGGCTTCCATTCGACGCCGCCATTGTTGGTCACCAGCAGCGTGCCGCGCGAACCCACCGCGATGCCGAGCTTCGCGTCAAAAAATGCCACTGAAAATAAATGTGCCGAAGTTTTTGTGGCCTGACGGTTCCAGGTGATGCCGCCGTCGGTGGTTGCGATGAGCGTGCCGAAAGTTCCGGCGGCCCAGCCGAGCATTGGATTCCCGGGAGCGAAGGTCAACGCAAACAAATGATCTTTGGTGCCCGTTGTCCTGACCACCCACCGTCGACCGCCGTCGACCGTCGTCATAATGACGCCGCCCGCGCCGGAAACCACCGCGCGTGACTTGTTCCTCACGTAGAGTCCATAGAGCGTAGTGATCGCCGGCGAGATTTGCGATTCCCACTCGAAACCCCCATTGCGTGTGCGCAGGATGGCGCCGTCGCTGCCAACGGCCCAGCCGTGTTTTTTGTCGGCAGCGAATCTCACGGAGTTGATCGTGTTGCCCTGCGGCCGCGGGTTTTGCCACTCCCAACCCGAGGGTTGTGCCTGCTGTGCCAGTGGTGAGACGGGAAGCGCGAGCAGGAGACAGGCGCCACTCAACACAGTGGCGACAACTCGCCCGCTATGAGACGAGCAAACCAGTTTGATTATTAAGCTGAGCAGAGACATGTGTTGCAGCGTTCTTACAAGCTTGTTCGAAGCTTTTCCTGGGGAGTTGTCAGGTTAACGGATGGCAGAATTATAAGGATCAAGCCGGATGAAAGCGAATTACAGCGGAACTTGCCAGAGAAGAGCCCTTGAAGGGCAGGTTCATTTGATAAACGGCGGGCGATAGCCGCGCTCGACGCGCCAACCCTGGAGACTGTGTTTTAGTTTGGCAATCGTAAGAGCGTGAGCTTGTCCGCAGGCGAGCCAACGCGCTCGCAAATGGCGGTGGGCGCGATTTGAATTTTCCGTTGCGAAGGCGAGTTCAAAGCTCTCCGTTATAGTGGAAGGCTCTTCGCATCCGGCAGTGGGAACCAGGTCCGTGCCGTTCTCAACATAACGAACGGTTAGATACGCAATCCGTGCGTCATTGATGGGTGGCGGAACAGTTGATTGGACGGCGTCGATAACCAACTCATTGCCTTCGCAGTCCAAAGCCAAACCGGGCTGCACAACAATCTCTCCGGCAGCAACCGATACCTTGAGGCCCGAGACTATTCCGAAGCCATGCAGAGTTCGGTTGTGCAATTTTGATTTTTCGCGAAAGTATTGTTGCTCAAGCTCCAGGACTTCGGCCGTCAGGAGTTGACCGGCAAAGAAACGAGGTCGTTTGAGCGATTGTGATTCAGCCATACGATTCAAATTTCCTCGGCTGCTTCAGTGACAAGCGCTCCGGTTGTTCCCACTTTGTCCAGCGCCGCTCGTAGAATCTCTTCATCAACGCGGCCGCTGGCAGCGATGCGACGAGCAGCCTTGTCGACTGCTTCCTGCACCAGGTCGCCATCGTGCCCTTTTACCCATTGCCACTTCACCGTGTGTCGAGTAGCCGCTTTGTCCAATCGCGCCCACCACTCGTGATTGGTCTTGCGGCGAAAGCGTCCACTCATTGTCTCGACGACGTAACGCGAATCAGTGAAGAGCCGGACGCTGCACGGCTCCAGCAAAGCTTCCAACCCCAACGCCGCCGCCACAACTTCCGCCTGTTGATTGGTTGCGTTGCCCAGATACTCCCCCACCGCGCGCCACAAACCCTGATACCCAAGCATCGCCACTGCCGCCGCGCGCGTTGAGGCTTGCCCGTTGCCGAGACTCGAGCCGTCGCAGAATATGGTGACTGACTTCATGTTGGCGATTCTATTCGTTCACCTTCAACACCGCCAGAAACGCTTCCTGTGGAATCTCTACGCGGCCGACTTTCTTCATGCGCTTCTTGCCTTCCTTCTGTTTCTCCAGCAGTTTGCGTTTGCGCGAGATGTCGCCGCCATAGCATTTCGCAATAACGTTCTTGCCCATTGCTTTCACCGTTTCGCGCGCAATCACCTTCATACCGATGGCCGCCTGAATCGGCACTTCGAAAAGTTGGCGCGGAATCAACTCCTTCATCTTGGTTGCCAGCGCCCGACCCTTCGCCGCTGCCGTATCGCGATGCAGCACGAGTGAAAGTGCGTCGACCGGTTCACCGGCAACCAGCACGTCGAGCTTGACGAGATCGCTTACCCAGTAACCGGCCAGGTGGTAATCGAGCGAAGCATAACCACGCGAAGTTGATTTCAAACGATCGTAGAAGTCCAGCACGATCTCGTTCAGCGGTAGTTCATAAGTCAGCATCACGCGATTGGACGTGATGTACTCAAAACCCTTCTGTTGGCCGCGCTTTTCTTCGAGCAACGCCAGGATTCCGCCCAGATGTTCTTCCGGAGTCAGGATGGTCGCGCGAATCACGGGCTCTTCAATTTTCACTATACGGCCCGGGTCAGGCATCTTTGCGGGCGAGTCGATCTCCGTAACCTTGCCGTCCGTGGTGGTGACGATATAACGGACGCCCGGGGCGGTAGTAATGAGATCGAGATTAAACTCACGCTCCAAACGCTCCTGCACGATCTCCATGTGCAGCAGACCGAGAAAGCCGCAACGAAAGCCAAAGCCCAACGCGGTTGACGACTCTGGCTCGTAAAAAAATGAAGCGTCATTCAGACGAAGTTTGTCCATCGCGTCGCGCAGCTCTTCGTATTGGTTGGTATCGATGGGATAAAGTCCCGCGAAGACCATGGGTTTGATTTCCTGATAGCCGGGAAAAGGTTCTTTGGTTGGGCGCGCTGCTTCAGTTACGGTGTCGCCGATTTGCACGTCGGCGACTGCTTTGATCGAAGCTGTCAAGAATCCAACTTCGCCAACACTTAGTTGATCGATAGGCGTTGGCCGCGGGCGGTTCACTCCCAACGTTTCTACCTGGTAATCGCGTCCGGCGTTAAAGAAGCGAATCTTCATACCGGGCCGAATCGTGCCATCGATTACCCGAAAGAGAACTATCACGCCGCGATACGAGTCGTACCACGAGTCGAAGATGAGCGCCTTCAGAGGCGCATCGGGATCACCCTTCGGCGGTGGCACCTCGCGCACAATTGCTTCCAAAACTTCCGCCACACCCACGCCGGTCTTGGCGCTGGTAAGAATGGCGTTGTGAGTCTCAAGGCCGATGAAGTGTTCGATCTGTTCGATGGCTTTTTCCGGTTCGGCCCCAGGCAGATCGATCTTATTGATAACCGGAATGAGTTCGAGATTGTTTTCGATGGCCAGGTAAGTGTTGGCCAGCGTCTGTGCCTCGACGCCCTGTGAAGCATCGACGATAAGCAGCGCGCCTTCGCAGGCTGAAAGAGAACGCGAAACTTCGTAGGAGAAATCGACGTGGCCGGGCGTATCAATCAGATTCAAAACGTACGACTGTCCATCTTGTGCTTTGTAGTCAAGCCGCACCGCGTGCGCTTTGATCGTGATGCCGCGCTCGCGCTCGAGATCCATATCGTCGAGGATCTGTGCTTCCATGTCGCGCCCGGTTACGGCGCCAGTTAACTCGAGCAAGCGATCGGCTAGGGTCGATTTGCCATGATCGATGTGCGCGATGATGGAAAAATTGCGGATGCGTTCAGGATTCATTAACGAGCCGGTCAGTTGTCAGTAGTCCGTTGTTAGTTGGAGTCAACCACTGACTACTAACCACTGACAACGGACAGTCAGTAAACATAACAAAAGGCGCGCGAAACCGCACGCGCGCCCTCCAGAACAAAACACGGCTCACATGAGCCTAATCATTAGTCGTCGATATGCGCTTCCACGTAAGCGCGTCCCTTTTCTGGAGTGTTCACCGACTGAATAAACCCCAGATTCTTCATTGCCCAGGGGAAGTGTTGCTTAACAAACTCCTGATAATCATTGCTAGTGCCGGATCCAAACCCAAGCTTTCTTATCACCCGCAGAATCAGGTCATTGTCTTTCGTTATGCCCACCGCCTGGAAGAGCTTGTGCTTGTCGTCATCGGACATTGACGATGAAGGCGAGTTTGAATTCGAGTTCAGATTGTCGTTGGTGTTTGCGTTTGAGTTGTAGTTTGAATTGTCATTGGAATTGCGAGTTGCACTGTATAGTCCCGGTGCCGCCACAAGACCGGCGAAAACAAGCACCACGAAGACAATAACCAGCAGGACCAAGACAAGGCACCCACCACCACCACAACCCAACGCAATCTTTTGGTTTCTATTCATCATTCACCTCATTTGCACAAAACTGGTTTTCATAACGCACGCCTGTCAGTTTGCGACGACGCAAGCTAGCAGCTTGCGTTACTTCGGAGCTAGCGAAGAGTTTTCATCCAGGCGATACAAGAGTGGAGATGATAACGCATGTTTTGCTTTGTGTCGTGATGCAGGGAACCGTGGCCGGGCCAAACCCACTTGAAATCTGGTTTCGCGAGCTTTGTTCAAGTTTGGCGAACGGTAAACATCTTACCCGGGAGCGTGGCCGTCTCGCCGCAACGCGCCTGGGCGCGTATTCCTTCGTCACGCCGGACTTCGGTTGAGTTTCAAGGTTCGCGCTTCGCGCCCGCGATCCCAGGAACAAGTTGCTTCCAGGATGATGATCAAGCTCTACGCATCATGATTCGCGTTTGCTTCCTTGTGGCTCTCTGACTAAAATCGCGTCTCGTTTCGTCTCGCTACCCATGCCATTCCATTCCGACCAGAGTTTTTCAGGAGAATCATAAATGCGCACCTACCGCAGTTTGCTTGCCGTCCTTTGCTTTGCCCTGCTGGTCGCCCTGGCGAGCGCGATTTCGACCGCTCAGGAGCCGGCTTCCACCCCCTCTACAACGAAGCCTGTTGAGCTCACTCCCGCTACCGAGGATATCTCCGTTGGCCAAAAGGTGAAGTTCACCGCTGTTGTCAAAGACGCATCCGGAAACAAAACTAACGTGCCTGCATCAGCCTGGTTCGCCGCGCCATTTGATCTGGCTGGCGTCGATGAGTCGGGCACGGTTTCGTTCTTTAGTCCGGGAGAAGTGTTGGTGGGTGCAATCGTCGGCGGCAAAACTGTGCTTACAAAAGTGATGGTCAAGACTGGACCCGTCACGCGCCTTGATATCGAGCCAGTGAAAGCGCCGCTAGTAGTCAGTGCGAATGCGAGGCTCTCGGCAACGGCGCGAGGCTCGGAAGGAAATCCGCGCAGTGACGTAACGATAAGCTGGACTTCCAACAAGCCTGAGGTAGCGACAGTAGACGGAGCCGGAGTGGTGACGGCAATCTCGCCGGGGTCAGCGACGATCACCGCGACAACATCCGGCGGCGGCAAGGGCAGCGTAGAGGTGAGCGTGGTCAATAACACTCTGACTGGGTTATCGATCGAGCCGAGATCAACAACGGCGCGCACGGGAGATGTGGTGCGCTTCGATGTTCATGCAACCAGCGGCCAGGCAGACCGGAACGCGGTGCGCTGGACGGTTAGTGGTCCCGCTGCCACGATCGATTCAGATGGCGGTTTCGTCGCGGAGCTGCCGGGCGCGTATGTAATCACGGCCGCGAGTGGGCCGGTGGAAGCCATTGCTTCCGTGGTCGTGGCGCCCCGCAATGCTGAACGCACGCTTGAGGTCGTTGGCCGCGCGCCTATCAAAGATTTCGAGGCGGCGGAACAGTGGGTAATTGGAAACTACGCCTACCTTTCAACCATCTCTGATAAGTTTCTCGTCTATGATATCTCCGACCCGGCACATCCGAAACTAACCGAGACGGTCAAAGTCGATGCGCGGATCGTTAATGACATTAGCACGACCGCCGACGGTCGTATTCTTGTCATTTCGCGCGAAGGCGCCTCCAACCGCAAAAACGGCATTGCCTTTTTCGACACTTCCGATCCTGCTCACCCAAAGCCAATTTCCGAATACACCGAAACTGTTACCGGCGGCGTGCACAGTGCGTTTGTTGACAGTCACTACGTTTACCTGACCGACGATGCCACGGGTTCAATGCGTGTTATTGACTTCGCCGATGTGAAGCATCCGAAAGAGGTGGCGCGCTGGGAAGTTCCCAGCGCGGTAGCAACAACGATTACAACCAGTGGCGGCGACCGGGAAGTTGTTGGTCGCTACCTGCATGATTTACAAGTCAAAGATGGTCTCGCTTATCTCGCCTACTGGCGCGATGGACTAGTGATTCTCGACGTGGGCAATGGCATCAAGGGAGGCAGCCCGGAACATCCGCAGTTCGTAAGCCAGTTGCGGTTTAATCATCACGAACTTTACGGCAATGGCTGGCTCGCGGGAACCCACTCAGTCTTTCGCTACAAGAATTACGTATTCGTAGGCGACGAAGTATTTCCGCCAAGGTTTGATATTTTCGACCGCAAGCGGATCCCAGTGCGCGGCATCGTGCATGTGGTGGATTTGGCTGACATCAATCACCCGCGGAAGGTTGCCGAGTATCCGGTGCCTGAAGCCGGCGCGCATAACATGTGGGTCGACAACGATGTTATGTACATGGGCTACTACAACGGCGGCGGGCGTATCGTCGATGTGTCAGGCGAACTGCGCGGAGATCTCTACCGGCAAGGTCGCGAGATCGGTCGCCTCTGGGCCGGCGATCCGCAGGGCTATCGCCCCAATCTGCCTTTCACCTGGGGCGCACAACCACACAATGGTCTGATCTACTTTAACGACGTACACAGTGGCATCTGGATCGTGAAAGTTGGCGAGTTGACCGAGAAAGGATCGACAACTGCACCAGGACGGTGAAGCTAGCAGGAGCAGACGGCAGGAGGAGTGGTCAATTCGAGAATCGTTCCGGGCGCGCAATCATGCCGCCCAACATTCTTCCTACCTCTTCATAGCCTCTCTTCAATTCCAATTGTCGACTCTGTGAGAGATAGCCACATTCGTGCGCAAAATCCAACCACACCTGCGTCTCTGTAGCCTCTCCATCCGCATCCGCCATCTTACTGATGAACATTTTGGGGTACCGTTTCTTTCGATACCCTTCGGCAATATTCGCAGCGACACTTCGGGAGGCACGACGGATTTGATCGGTCAGAGAATACTTCTCCTCGGCCGGAAACTTCTTTGAATCATTGAAAATCTCCATCGCTAGCGTGAAAGCCATCTGATATGCATTCAGGTCTCTGAACCCGTGGGCACTTGTCATAAATTCAACTCCGCATCGAACGAGTAAATTCGCCTTTCTGACTGGCTTTCGCTGCTGAAAGACAAGTCGCAGTATGACGAAAGGAGTGATTTAATCTAAGCGGAGTTCGCGAGGAACGCGATTTGTTCAATACAAGGATATTTGCGGAGCCCAAGTGAAAGGATGCGATATCGTTTTCCTGCCGTCTGCCCCTGCCGTCTGCCCCTGAGCTCTTACAGACCAAATTCACCAATCAACCGGTGCAGATACGAGCGGCTGATACCAAGGCGTTTCGCCGCAGCGACTTTATTCCCGCCTTCGGCTTTCAGGGCGCCGGCTATTAACTGCTTCTTCAAAGCTGTAACCGACCCTTCAAAAGTTTTTTCACTGGGCACACCGGGAGCCGGCAAGGCGTGCAGCATTTTCCCCGGCAGAAACTCGAGCCCGAGTGTCGGCTGGCGATCCAGGAGAACCAGTCTCTCCATCAGGTTTTCAAGTTCGCGAACGTTGCCCGGCCAATCGTATTCGTTGAGCGAGTCGATCAACTCCGGACCCAACTGCGGGGTTGCGCGTCCATGCTTTTCCGCAGCTTTGGCGCCAAAGTGGGCTGCAAGACCGGGGATGTCTTCCCTTCGTTCGCGCAAGGGCGGCAACACTAAAGGGACTACATTTAGACGGTAGAAAAGATCGCGCCGAAAGGTCTCGCCTTGAACCTCGACTTCCAAATCACGATTGCTGGCAGCTATCAGGCGGATGTCGACGGTTAAGGTCTTCGCTCCTCCGACACGTTCAAATGCACGCTCCTGCAAAACCCGCAGCAGCTTCACCTGAACGTTCGGCGACAACTCGACAATCTCATCGAGAAATAAAGTGCCGCCATCAGCCAGCTCGAATCGTCCCATTCTCGCGTAGGTTGCTGAAGTGAATGCGCCCTTCTCATGGCCAAACAATTCCGACTCAATCAAAGTCTCGGACAATGCGGCACAACTCACGGCGATGAACGGACCGTTAGCGCGTTGGCTCTCTTCGTGGATTGCGCGCGCCAGCATTTCTTTTCCAGTTCCGTTTTCGCCGGTGATCAAAACAGTCGCGCTGGTGTTGGCAACCGCTCGAGCTTGCCTCAGCGTTTTTTCGAGCGCGTGGCTCGATCCAATCAAGCGACCAAATCCGCGTGCGCCCACCAGCTCATCACGGAGACGTGCGTTTTCAACTTCGAGCCGGCGCAGGCGAGCCGCCTGATTCACAATGTGAAGCACTTCGGGGCCATCGAGTGGCTTTTCAAAAAAGCCGTAAGCGCCGCGCTTAATCGCTTCCCGGGCCGCGCTTTTGTCGCCGGCCCCAGTGATCACCACTACCTGCGCCGGAGGGTCGATAGCGCGCGCCGCTTCGATAATTGCGAGGCCCTCGCTCATGTCTTCGAGCCGGGGCGGCAAGTGCAGATCACTTATGACCACATCGATGGTTTTTTGTTGCAACAGCTTCACTGCTTCCGAGCGGCAAGCCGCTTCGAGCACGCGATAGTTAGAATTGAGCGTCCAGACGAGTCCGCGCCGCACCGCTTCATCGTCATCCACCACGAGGACTGTTTCTTTAAGGCCAACTTCTCCGGATTGGTTTGGTTTACTCATCTCGTCGAGTTTCGTTCAAACGAACGCGAGCGCTCTCGGAACGATTGGAACGTCAGGATCAGCTTAACTGTGAGACTTATTGTACGGCTCGTTTTCGCCGCGCTTGTCGCTGGCGGCCGACGGTAGCACGACCCTAAGTGTCGTACCAGCACCTTCTCGTGAAGCGACGGTAATTGATCCACGGTTGGCTACAACTACCTCGCGACAAGTGTAAAGCCCGAGACCTACGCCGCGCTTCTTAGTGGTAGCAAACGGATGGAAAAGCCTTTCTTCGATGAAGCTCCGGCTCATCCCTTCGCCCGTGTCGCTGACGCTAAAGAACGGTTTGCCATCGTCAGTCGTGCCGGCGACGATGCTCAACGTACCGCTCTCCTGAGTCATTGCTTCACGCGCGTTGATAACCAGATTCTCAACCACCTTTTCCATTCTCTCCAGATCAACCAACGCGAGCAGGGTTTCGGGAAGGTCTATTTTGATCTCATGTTTGCCACCTGCAGTCTCCGCGGTCATTGAGATTACCCGCCGCAACATCGGAACCAGGTTCACAGTCTGAGGCCGCTTATGTTCGCCGCTCAGCGTAGCTACCGGATTGCTCAAACGCGCGACCAGGGCCCTTAAATTATCAGTACAGCCGGTAAGAGATTTCATCGCCTCCGCGCGAAACTCCTGGTTGTCGAAATGCCGTTCCATATTTCCTACAGTTAGTGACAAAGCTTCAATTGCGTTTTTCAAGTCGTGCGTTAGAACGGCCGACAAGCGGACGAAGGATTGAAACTGCCGGGTCTCGGCCTCGCGCGCGAGCTGATCGCGAAGTTGTTTGGTCATCAAGCTCAAATTATCCGCGAGCGGACGGAGGTCGTCGCTGGACTGCAACTCAATGCGATGATCAAGTTCTCCTTTGGCAATTGCTTCAACGCCTTCGCTGACCCGCTCAATGCCGCGCGCCTGGTGCCCCCAATGCCGTGACAGCATCCAGCCCGAGAGCGTGGCCAGCAACAGAGCAGCGACCAGTCCAATCCAGCCATTCCGGCGTGCATCGGCGAGCAAAGGGTCAGAGTTTGAGGCTATCGCAGAACTCAGTTCCTTTTGGTTAGCAGCCAGGAGTTGCGCAAACGGATCCTTGCTTGCCGCCGCCTTGAGTTGCTGCTCTCGTTGCAGCGCAGCCTCAGCCATGCGCTCACCGTTCCAGTAGTTTATTAGCGCCAGCAAAACCAGCGGCACCAGGCAAAGGCCCACAAAAGTGAGAAACAATTTGGCGCGGCTAGGCAAAATATGGCTCCCTGCAAGGAATCTGGCAGCGAGATATTAACGCATGAACTCTTATTTAGCTTTAATTATTACCCACGGTCAGGAATGACTGGTCCTATCAGCGTATTCGGCAGCTAAGTGGTTTCCTATGCCGCCGGCACGCGTCCAAACTGAGTGAGCAGGGGTTGGAGCAATTCCACGATGCGGCCATGAGAAACGCCATTGCTGGCAACCACACCGTTGCGATTCTGCACCTCGGCGTGGTTGTAGCGGAGCGGACGCCCGAACAGATCCGTGATACAGCCACCGGCTTCATGCAAGATCACTTCCGGAGCGCAGGTGTCCCACTGTTTTGTGCGCGGCGATAGGTGTACATAAAGATCGCATTGCTGCTCGACAATCAAGCCCACCTTGATCCCCACCGAGCCCCGCAATATCTCTTCCCTAAGACCAAACGCCTGAACAACTTTGTCCATGCGCGGGCTGCGATGTGATCGACTTGCCGCCAGACGCATCGTTGAAATCTCACGGTGATCAGATACGCGACCCTGCGCGGGCTCATAATCGGGGCTTTCGATCCAAGTACCCTTGCCACGAATGGCGCGATAGAGAACTCCAGTTAGCGGTTGGTAAACAACGCCGAGCACGCATTCCCCGTTTTCAGTCAAGCCGATCTGTACTGCGAAGTCGCCGTTACCGTCGATGAATCCGGTGGTGCCGTCGAGCGGGTCGATCATCCAGACGCGCGATTTGTCGAGGCGGTGGGAAGTGTCAATGGATTCTTCGGCAAGGATGCCGTCCTCCGGAAACTCCTGCCGCAGCCGCGCCACGATGATTTCGTTGGCGAGTTTGTCTGCCTGCGTAACGGGCTCGCGATCATCCGCGTCGGCCTTTTGTTGGATGTCGAGCGGACCTTCGTAAAGATCGAGAATTGCCGCGCCCGCTTCGCGCGCCAGCTCGAGCGCGATTCGTAACTCACGATCGTAGGATTGAGGCTCAGTCTGCATTTTTCAAGGGCGGCTCTGCCGCTCTCCGTGCGGAAAGGCTATGCCTTTCCGGCGGGTTCAAGTTGAATTACGAGGCTAGGCCTCGAACATGGGCGCAGCCCCAAAACAGTGGAGGGTCGCTTTGCGGTGGGGCATAGCCGCCACCGCACATCAGACGGCAGAGCCGAAAACATCGCGAGCCGCGTCACGAATAATCTCGAGCGTCTCATCAATGTCGGCGCGCGTAGTGCGAAAGTTTGTGATGCAGGTACGCAACGCAAACCTGCCGCGGATGGTCGCGCTCGATAGATAGGCGCGCCCGCCGCGTTGAACCACATTCATGATGTTGGTGTTGAGTTGATCCAGCTCTGCATCGACTGCAGCAACTGAGCCCTCGCTGGATGACTGTAGACGCGCCTGCAGTGCGGCAGGCACATAACGAAAGCAACAGATACTCAACTCCGGGGCGGCCAGCAGCTCAAAATCTTTTGCCGCTTCAACTTGCTTACCCAGGTACTTAGCCATCGCATTGTCTTCGCTGATCGCGCTCGCAATTCGTCGCACGCCGTAGTAACGAAGCGTCAACCAAATCTTTAATGCGCGAAATCGTCGCGACATTTCCGGGCCGTAATTCCAAAACGCGAAAGCTTCCTCTGCGTTCTGTTCATGCACCTTGATGTAGTCGGCGCCGTCGAAACTAAAAGCAGCACGAGCCCGCGCTTCATCGCGAAATAGGAGGCAACCCGAGTCGATGGGCACGTAGAGCCACTTGTGAGGATCGAGCGAGATTGAATCCGCGCGCTCGAGACCGCGAAAGAGTGGCCGCTTCGTTTCGTCGAGCGCGGCGAGTGCGCCGTAAGCGC
Source organism: Chloracidobacterium sp. (assembly GCA_031370285.1). Classification (GTDB taxonomy): domain Bacteria; phylum Acidobacteriota; class Blastocatellia; order Pyrinomonadales; family Pyrinomonadaceae; genus PSRF01. The sequence continues at coordinate 15,128 of JANMQG010000019.1, forward strand.
CGTCAATGTGGAACCAGATATTGAATTCGCTGGCGACGTCTGCAATCTCGTCGAGTGGATCAACGGCGCCGGTGTTCACAGTCCCGGCGCTGCCAACTACGCAAAACGGCTTCAGGCCACTTTTAAGATCAGCGGCAATGGTCTGCCGCAAGACGCTCACGTTGACGCGAAAACGATCGTCGGAGGGGATAAGGCGAACCTGCCTGCGGCCCAAGCCCAGAATGTCAGCCGCTTTCGGTATCGACATATGAATCTGATCGGAGGCGTAGATGGTCATTGGCGCGGCAGAGTTCCACAAGCCGGTTGACGCGACATCCGGAGCAGACTTCGTACGATGAGCCATAAGCAGTGCCGTCAGGTTTGCCATTGAGCCGCCGCTGGTGAGCAGTCCGTGCGCAGGACGATCGGCGCCGTCGTAGCCAATCAATGACGCGAGCCAGCTGATAACCGTGCGCTCAATCTCAGTGCCTGCCGGGCCCGAACGCCACGACGTTAGATTTGGATTCAGCGCGGAAGCAATCAAGTCAGCGAAAGCGCCGGGAGCGGTTGAGGGTGAAGCAACATAGCCGAAAAACCGCGGGTGGCCGTTGTGCCTGCTGTTGGCAATGATCGTGCGGCAATCGTTGAGCAGTTGTTCGAGCGGCTCGCTTTCGAGTGGTAGGGATGCTCCTATTTTGCCGATTGTCTTACCACCCGACGTTTCCGGAAAAACAGGCAAGGTGGATACTCCAGAAAAGTATTCAGTCACCAGTTGAGTGACCCGCGACGAAAGCTCGTGCAGCTCTGCTTCCGAGATGTCGAGTGAAGTTTCCTCTGGTCTAGCGGGTCTCGATGTTCCGCGTGGCTTGTCTGTTTCGCTCATTTGAAAGGAGGCGCAATAGTGACGAGCAACGATAGGCGTTCGCTGGCGGTGTTAGCAACACCATGCCGAATTCCTGAGGGCGCAACGACCAGCATTCCCTCGCCGGCCTCGCTTTCTTCCTCGCCAACTGTAAACGTTCCGCGCCCCTGCAAAACGAAGTAGAACTTATCCGCGCCCTGGTGAGCGTGTACGTTCTGAGTTTGGCCGGGCTCCAAACAGTTCAGACCAACCAGCGCATGTTCGCCTTGCCACAGAGTGGTCTTGTAAAACTTCTCCGGTTGCGATCCGGCATGCTTTTGCCAGTTGAGTAAGTAGTTCATAGACGTTTCCTTGTCTGCATAAGTCGAACGCCAAAGCTACCACAGGCAGGTGTAACGATGAAGCGCTTGCCGCTCACCGCAGCGCGCGCGTATATTTCGAATGCTTATGACCACATCAAACTGCGCCACAATCGAAGGCACGACGCGCTACCGCCGGCGTTTCAAAGATATCGCTGCTCCAGGCCATTTCCGCGAGCAACAGCATCTTTGTCTGTCGTCGATCGGTACGGGAACGTATCTGGGCAACGCCGACGATGAGACTGACGTGCGTTATAGCGACGCGATCGCGCGCGCGCTGGAACTCGGCGCCAATGTAATCGACACGGCGGCAAACTATCGTTTTCAGAGAAGCGAGCGGGCGATCGGCAAGGCGCTGCGGCAGTTAACTGAAAAAGGATTTTCGCGAGACGAAATTGTTATTTGCACCAAGGGTGGTTATCTGCCGTTTGATGGCGCGCCGCCGCGAGACATTCGTCGCTACGTCGAGGAAACATTCGTGAAGTTGGGGATTGCGGGTTTTACGGATTTCGTCGGTGGCAGTCATTGCATGACGCCTGCCTATTTGCAGAACCAGTTGGAACAATCGCTGCGTAACATGAAGCTCGAGTGTGTGGACGTTTATTACATCCACAATCCGGAGTCGCAGCTTAGCCAGGTTTCGGAGGATGAATTCTATGCTCGCTTGCGCGCTGCTTTTGAATCGCTCGAGCAAGCTCGCACCGCGGGGCAGTTGAAGTTCTATGGGGTGGCCACCTGGAATGGCTTTCGGGTACCACTCGCATCCGCCGGGTATCATTCCCTGGATCGCATGGTGGCAATGGCGCGCGAAGTTGGCGGCGGGTCACATGGCTTTCGCTTCATTCAATTACCATTTAATCTGGCAATGCAGGAGGCGCTGACGTTAAGCAATCAGACACTGGGTAGTCACCAGGTCTCTACGCTTGAAGCAGCCGTTGGCTTGGGAGTGACAGTAATTTCCAGTGCTTCGATCTTCCAGGGAAAGGTAGCGCAGGGGTTACCGAAAGATCTTCGCGAGACGCTGGGCTCGCTGCCCACTGACGCGCAGTCGGCGATACAGTTTGTTCGCTCAGCGCCGGGAATATGTACGGCCCTGGTGGGCATGAGCACGCTTGAACATGTTGAGGACAATTTGCAACTAGCCGGCGTCGAGCCGCTCGGGCTGGAACAATTCATGCAGTTGTTTTCGACTGCGTGATTTTTATCCGCAGATTACGCAGATCACACAGATATGAAGAGAGAGAGCGTAAAAGGAGCTCGAAAGACCACTACGCTGAGGGTTCTAATCTGCGGAATCTGTGTAATCTGCGGATGAGATTCTTATGTCGCAACGACAATACAATTCATTCTCCGAATTCTGGCCGCACTACGTTCGGGAACACAGCAACCCCCGCACGCGTTTGCTGCACCTCGTTGGCACTGCCGTCGCACTCGGCTGCGTCGTTTACTTCATTGTCGTTGGCAAGTGGTGGCTCTTTCCGTTAGCGCTGATCCCTGGATACGGCGCGGCATGGATTGGTCATTTCTTCGTTGAGAAGAATAAGCCCGCGACATTTCAGCATCCGCTGTGGTCATTCATGGGCGACTACAAAATGATCTGGATGATGTTGACTGGCCGGATGGATACCGAAGTTGAGCGAGTTACAGAAAGAGCGGGGGTAAACCCACCTTCCTGACCTGTGAGATTTTCCCATTGATCAATGATCTAATCTTGCAAGCCTTTCAATCAATCATCAGCCACGCAACTCTGATCAGCTCAAGGTCAGGAAGGCGGGTTTACCCCCGCTCTTCTGTCCAAACGGCGTAGATCCTTGCCGGAAAGCAGTCGTATTCGCCGCAAGGCTTCCGCCCGCGGCAGAGTCCTGGTTTGAATTGTGAACATCTGATAAAGCGAAGCGGGGTGTTGAAGTTTTTCTCTGTGCAATCTCGGTGTGCTTTGTGTCTCTGTGGTGAGTGCGTATTGATCGCTTGTTCACCACAGTGACACAGAAAACACAAAGGTTGCACAGAGAGCAGAAATAACGATACTGGGAAGTGGGCAAGCGAGCTTTAGGGTAGCGGCAGTATAGAATAGAGAATTGAAATTGATAAACCTTGCCGGAAACAAGAATATGCGCGGAAACATTCCTATACCTGAAATTCCTTTCGCGGAAGAGTTGTGGCTGATGGTCGTGATTACTTCCGTGCGGGAGAAGCGAACGCAACAAGGCAAACGCTTCGCTGACGCCATTGCTCGCAATGCGACCGGGTCGCTGCCCTTGAAGATTTGGGGCGAGACGCTGGAGACGTGGAAAGAAATTAAGCCGGGACTTTGGGGAGTCACGGGCCGGCTCGAGAGCTACCAGGATCGTTCGCAGTTTATTGTCACCGAATATCGCCCCATCACCGTCGACTTGTATCGCGAACATCAGAACGCGGAGCCGGTGCTGCCGCGTGCTTACACGATGGACATCGAGACACTGACGCTCCCCGACTATCGCGAGCGCGTCGGACCGCAGCTCGAACGATTGTGGAAGCTCGGCAACATGCGCCTCGAACAGCAGCAACGCTATCTCGAAGATATCGCCATTGAAGAGGAGCGCTGTTACGAGCTTGGTTCGTTGAGTGCGACTTCGGGCCGCATACTTTCGATCGCCGTGCATGAAGGTCCGGTTGCAGGTTTCGATTTTGGCGTGGAGCAAACCGCGCGCGAGCGTGTGTTTGGCATCACTGAAGAGGGTGAAGAGCAGGACGAGAAGAAGTCGCTGCTGGCGTTCCTCGAGTTCATGAAAGACTTCGACCCGGACACTGATGAAATCGTCGGCCATAACCTCATTGGTTTTGATCTGCCGTTTATTTCCCAGCGTTGCCTGGTGAATGGCATAGCCGCCAAGCCGCTGGTTGATCTAGGTGAATACCGGGTGCGGGGAGTCTTCGACACGATGCATGCATGGTGGTTGGGCGCCAAGCGGAACGTGAGTCTCGACGACGTTGCCTGGGCGTTGGGGATCGAGTCAAGCAAGACCGCCGAAGTTGAAGGCAGCAAAGTCTACGACCTATATCACGCGGGAAAGCTGGCGGAAATTCGTGAATACAACCTCAATGACGTGCGCGTGACGCGCAAGGTTTACGAGCGGATGATCGCGTGTTTCGGACGATGAGTAACATTTGCAGCCCGTAGACGGGCCGCTGTTTCGCGTTTGCAACGCCTTTTGTTACACTCTGATTCGTCTGCGGAAAAACTAAATGGACACTCAGATCTTATCGATCGTGGTTCTTCTGGTGGGCGTTGCGCTGGGCGCGGCGGCGGGTTGGTTTCTGCTCAGAACCAAAGCAAGTTCGGCTAGTGCCGCTGATCTGGCAACCTTGAAAGAGCGCTTGGGCGGTAAAGAATCGGAGTTACAAAAGCTCCAGCTCGCATTGAATAACGAGGTCGCTGAACATAAACACTCGCGAGCAGAGAGCGCACAACTAGAGGCTGCGCTCGAAGGCGAACGTCGCGCGGCCCAGGAACGCAAGGACTCATTCAAACAAGCGGCGGACGAGCTATCGGAAAAATTCAAAGCGCTGTCGCGTGACGCACTGAAGGATAACAATCAATCTTTTCTCCAGTTGGCCAACTCAACGCTCGCGAAGTTTCAGGAAACAGCCAAGGGAGATTTGGAGCTACGGCAGAAAGCCATTGATCAACTGGTCAAGCCGCTGAAGGAATCGCTGGAAAAGGTTGACGGCAAGATTGGTGAGATCGAAAAGGCGCGCGCCGGGGCTTACGCCGAACTGCGAGAGCAGGTAAGAGGTCTGGCAACAGCACAACTCCAGCTCCAGGCAGAGACTGGAAATCTGGTTACCGCGTTGCGCGCTCCACATGTCCGCGGGCGCTGGGGTGAGATTCAATTGCGGCGGGTCGTGGAGTTGGCCGGCATGCTGCAGTATTGCGACTTTGACGAACAGACAACCGTAGCTACAGACGATGGTCGCATTCGTCCCGACGTCATCATACGTCTGCCAGGCAACCGCACCATCGTCATAGACGCAAAAGTTCCTTTCGATGCTTTCTACGAATCGATCTCAACTACAGACGATGTAATTCGCGCCGCGAGATTGAAAGACCATGCGCGACTGGTGCGCGCCCACATTGGATCTTTGAGCAAGAAATCCTACTGGGAGTCGGTACAGCCAACGCCGGAGTTCGTTCTGCTCTTTCTGCCGGGCGAAACTTTCTACAGTGCTGCACTGGAAATTGATCCCAGCTTGATTGAAGACGGCGTAGGCAAGGGAGTGATTATTGCTACTCCTACCACTTTGATCGCATTGCTCAAAGCTGTCTCCTATGGCTGGCGTCAGGAACAGATGGCTGAGAACGCCAAGGAAGTAAGTGAGTTGGGCAAGACCCTCTACGATCGCCTGCGCACCTTCACCAACCATTTCGCCGATATCGGCAAGGGTCTGGATCGCGCGCTTGATTCTTACAACCGCGGCGTCGGCTCACTTGAAGGACGTGTTCTCAGAACCGCCAGAAGGTTTAAAGAACGCGGTGCGCTTTCCGGTGAAGACATTGAGATACTGGAACCGCTCGATAAAGCAGCCCGACCGCTGAGTCTTGATGAAGGCGGTTTGTTTCCGGATCTGGGGGCGGCTGAAACGGAACCGGAGGAAGACGATTCCTTTCCTCTACTCAATGCGAAGAGTGTGGCAGGCAGTGAGACCTGACAAGAGATACGATCCACGCGCATCACACAAGCTACACTAACGTCATTTCGTGTTGGTTCGTGTCCTTTCGTGGATCGCTCTGGAGAAACGTGTGTCAAGAGAAATTTGGTTAGGTCCGCTGCTTGGTGATAATCGCATACGTTTAATTAGGCGTTGCGCTGAGCTCGTCGCCCAGGGCAAGAGCGACACCTTCCTCTACCTCGCTGCTTCTCATCCGCTGTTGGAGATTGTTACCCAGACCGTGCTCGATGGTGTTGAGAATCGCGGCGTCTGGGGCGAACTCCCCGTCTATCTCTTTCGCGGTTTTGTGCGACGAGTGCTGGCCACGGCCGTCGACGAATCAGGTCACACGCTGGCGCCGCGCGTTCTTATCGATCGGGAAGAGCTGCCGTTGAAGCGAAGTCTGGTTTCGCAGATTCTCTCGCGCTTGATGGCAACCGGCAAACTGCAAGCCATCGGGCCGCTCGCGAACCGCGAAGGCTGCGTCAGTACAATCGCGACGCTGATTGGCGAGATAGAGCGCGCCGCAAAGTCGCCGGCAGAAGTTGCCGAGATAATCGCCGCTCGCACCAGCGACTTGGCGTCGCAACCAGGTCAAGCCTCGCGAAAGAAAACCGAGCGAGTGCTTCACACTCAAAACGATTTCGATCAAGAGGTGGCATTGATTTATGAAACCTACTCAGAGATGCTGAACCGGCACCTGCTCACCGAGGCAGATGCGGATCAACTGCGCGCGCTGTCGGTTCTCAAGGGTGAAGTTGATGGTCGCGCGGTGCGAATACCCTGGCTCGCTGACGTCGAACTACTTGTTCTTGACGGCTTCTTCGATTTCACTCCGGTACAAGGCGAGATTCTGCAGCGGCTGATTCCTCAGGTTCCGGACGTGCTCGTTAATCTCAATCATGACGAGCGCAATCCGGAAATTTTTCTACCGTTCCAGGAAACCATCGCCCATCTCTCGTCAATCGCGCCGTTTGCGGAAAAACGAAACGGTGGCGAATTGATTCCTACAACCGGTGCGCTCTCAGGGTTGCGCCAGAATCTGTTCAGTCCCTCCTTGTCCGACGAGCTTCAGCTTGTCGATAACCTTCCGCAAGAACCGTCCGAGATCCAACAGTCCGAGATCAAGTACTTCGAATGCGGCGATCGCGACACCGAGATTCGTGAGATCGCGAAGGAGATCAAGCGGCTGGTCTTGCAGGAGGGATACAGTCTGGCTGACATGGCGTTGGTGGTGCGCCAGCGTGCTGCTTACGCGGAGACTGTAGCGCGCGTCATGCACGAAGAGTCGCTGCCGTGCAACATCGAATCGCGCGTCGAAGCCAACGACATTCCCGGCCTACGTGCGGCGCTCAAACTCTTCGGGATTCTGGAGCAGATATCTCGAGATGAAGCTGCCGCTCCCAGAGTTTCGGACCTTGCCGATCTGATCAAGTCGGAATACTTCCGGTTAAATGACAAAGATCTAAGCGCGCTTTCGTCACGCTTCGACGCTGAATATGCCGGGCTGTTTGTAGAAAGCAATCCGACACCTGATGTCGAACGAGAGCTACAGCTAAAGAAGCGATACCGCATCGGCGTCTGGGATGCAGACGCACTCGAGAACGCCTTCGCTTATGTGGGCAGCGAGCTCCGCGTGAGTGGCTGGCTGGAGCGAGCGGCCAGGTTGATCAAAGAACTTCCCGGCGCCGAAGCGACGAGGGAACTCCTGAATATTGACGCGCTCGAACAGGCGCGGGATCCCGACGAGGCCGACCAAATTGAAAACGCGGAGACGGCCAAACTCGAGTCGGCGGACGCGGAGCGAAAACGGCGTCCGTCGCGCGACATTCATCCCGCTGCCCTGGCCTGGACTTCGCTTGTCATCCAGTCCTTTGCGGAAAAGATACATGCGGTTGCGCGCGAAGGGACACCGGCCGGTTTGCGTCTGGGGTTAATGAAGCTGCTTGAAGATTTTAGTTTTCGCAGCCAGATTACCAGGCCCATAAGAAGTGTCACCGAAGATGAAGAGTTGCCGCCGGCGATGCTCAACTACAACAGTCTCGAAGCGCTGCGTCGGGCTTTCGTTGCCGCTATTAAGAGCATTGAGATCGCCGCAACTATCGGTGGAGCGTCGACAGAGCCGACAATCACGAGACTCTCAACTTTCATAGAGGAAGTGCGGCGGGCGCTCAGTTCGCAGTCACAGGCTTATGGCGCCGCGGATCGCGACGGCTTGCGCGTGCTGGAAGCAACCGATGTTCGTGGTCTCCGTTTTCGCGTCGTGTTCATCGCCGGATTGGTTGAAGGTGGATTTCCTTTGCGCGCCTCGCGCGACTGGATCTATCCGCACGAAGAGCGCGAGCGTCTCAAAAAATATGGATTGACACTGGAAGACATTTCACCGGCGACGCTGCTGAAAGAGGAACACTATTTTTACCAGGCGGCCTGCCGCGCCACCGAGCGACTCTATCTCAGCCGGCCGCTGGCACTGGCGGACGATTCCGAAACCGTCGCTTCCTACTACATTGATGAACTCCGGCGCGCCGTGGCGCCTTTGCAGATCGCAGCGGAGACTATCCGGCGGGACTACGAAGGTCAGATCCTGGAAAAGGTGTCGTCGAGTAGCGGGCTCAGTGTGACATTAGTCCGCCAGCAGGAGCGGCACCGCCATCGCGGTGAGAAACGCGAACTGTTACCGCCGTCCCAGATCAAACGACTGCTGACCTTAGCGCGTAACGACGGTTTCTTGAGTAGCTCGGCGTTGCGCCGCATCGAGATCGAACGCGAGCGCGCCGGTCCGCGATTCGGACCCTACGACGGCGAAATTACCGATCCGCATTTGTTAGCTTTGCTGCGCCAGAGATTTGGCGCTGAGTTTGTTCACAGTGCGAGTGGCCTTAGCGTCTACGGCCAATGTGGCTACCGCTTCTTTGGGCAACGCGTGCTGAAGTTGGAGCCGCGCGGTGAAGCGGCGCTGGACCTGCAAGCGATCGACGCGGGCAAGCTATTACACGACATCCTGCGTCGCTTTTTTGAACGGCATCGCCGTCAGCGCTTAGCCGATCTTGATCGCGAAAGGCTTCAGGAAGAGTTAAGGAAACTGGCTGACAGCGTTTTCGACGAACACGAGCGTGTGGTGCCGCCGCTCAACAAGCAGATTTGGAAGATTGATCGGGAGATTCGCAAGATCTTATTGGATCAAGTGCTGCTGTATGAGTTGGAGATTCAGGAACAAGCGGCTGAGGCAGGAGTCCTGCCTGCGTATTTCGAAGTTGCGTTTGGCGGCATGAAATCTGCCGCACGCGACCCCGGCTCGACCGACCAGCCATTGGAGTTGACGCGTGCAACTTTCGTTGGCGAAGAGACGATGAAGGTTAGCGGGCAGATCGATCGCGTGGACATAGCCAGCGACAACACGCTGATTGCTTATGACTACAAACTTTCGACAGGCTCGACCAAAGACGACATCAAGTCAGGCCGCAGTATGCAGTTGCCGATCTATCTTGAGGCGCTGGAGCGATTGATCCTTCCCGGGTATCAGATCGCCGGCGGTGGTTACTATGTGATTCGTGGCGGCAATGATCGCAGGAACAAGGGACTGCATCGCGCCAGCCTGCTGGACTATTCCGGAATCGGGAAGAAGGCAGGCGGAGTTATTGGCGACGATGAATGGCAGCAGATTCGTGACGATGTAATCGCGAAGATTTGGGACTTTCTCGATCACATGCGTGCGGGTCAGTTTAGTGTGAATCCTTCTGAGAAGCAGAAGACGTGCCGGTTTTGCGACTTTGCAGCGGTGTGCCGCTACGACCGTTATCGCATTGATGGGAAAAACCGAAACGAGCTTGAACAATAGGTCAACGCGGCTTTGCCGCCCTCCATGCGGTAAGGCTCGGCCTTACCGACAAGGCCGACTTAATTTTTATCTCAATAGCGAATCAACGGTAAGGCTGAGCCTTACCGCACGGAAGGCGGCAAAGCCGCTTGTCATGAAACAAAAGCGCGAACTACAACCTGAGCAGGCCGCGGCCGCCTACGAGATCAAGAAGCACATCTCGGTGACGGCTGGCCCGGGTTCCGGCAAAACGACGGTCCTTGTCGAGCGTTACCTGCACATCCTCCGCCAAAATCCCAATCTCAACATCGATCAGGTCGTCGCGATCACGTTTACCAATCGCGCTGCAAACGAAATGCGCGAGCGACTGCGGGAAGAACTTAATCTGATTCTGCAAGCCGCATCAGCAGACGAGCGAAAGCATTGGCTCAACTACAAACGCACGCTCGATGGCGCGGTGATCACTACCATTCACGGTTTCTGTGCGCGGCTGTTGCGGGAATTCCCGGTTGAGGCGCGAGTCGATCCGCAGTTTCTACTGCTTGATGAACATCGCGCGGCGATGTTGTTGGATTCGGTCGTCGAGGAGACGCTGACTGAGTTCATCAGTGCGGGCCATATTGAGATTTCCCGGCTCACGCTGGGCGTGGGCCGCGGCAGGCTGGCTGCGGCGCTCGGCCAACTTTATCGAGACGTTCGCGGTCAGGGTCTTTCGTTGGATGAACTGGCGCTGAAGACAGCGCAGAGCCATGCCACGGAAGAGGAGCATGGGCGAGCGCTGGTTGAGTTGGCGCGCACGATGGACGACTTCCTTGCGATTCGCAGAACGACCCCGGCCGCGCGTGCCAATCATGCGGAGGTGATCTCATGCTGGTCAGACTTGCAAGCTGTTATCACCACGATTCCCGAGGTTGAGGCGCTTGCGGATTACTGCCGAGCCATCGAAGGTTTTCGCAAAGCCCGGCCGCAGGCGCGCGGTGATTTTAAGGAGCATGTCCAGGCACTCGACGCCCTGGTGTGGGAGAAGGAACTTCTGGGGCGCGTGCCGCAAGTTTCTCTGGATCTGTTTGCTAAACAATACGCGCTCGAGATTGCGCTCTTGCTGACACGGATCGACGAGCGGCTTAACGAGGAAAAGCAGAGACTCTCGGCGCTTGATTTCGACGATCTGGAACTCCGGACACTTGATCTGCTCCAACGTCCTGAAGTTTTGACGCGCACCGCCGAACGTTACAAGTTTTTCCTCGTCGATGAGTTTCAGGACACCAACGGTTTGCAGCGCAGGCTCCTGGAACAACTTGCCTTACAGAAAAGCGGGCGCGACAGCGCGAATCTATTCATCGTTGGTGATCGCAAGCAATCGATCTATGGATTTCGCGGCGCCGACGTTGCAGTGTTTAGTGAAATGACTAAGACCCTGCTGGCCGCCGGTGGTGAGTCGAAGCCGTTGCTGTTGAACTTTCGCAGCCAGCCGCCGCTGATCAATTTTTTCAACTTCCTTTTCGAGCGCTTGTTCAAACCCGCAGAGGAAGTATCGCCGCAGGAACGAGAAGGGCTGGGCTATGTCGGCCACGAGCCCAGTGAAGCCAAACGCGAGCTGCGCGATACTGGTCCGCTTGTCGAGTTGATGATCACGACCGAGGCGTCAGGTAACGAAGACGATCCGAAAGCGGAGCAAAACTCGCGTGAGCTTGATGCCGAACAACTTGCCCGGCGAATTGTTTCACTTGTTGATACTGGGACCGCGGGCGTCCCGCCCGCCTCAAGCAACGATCAAAATCAAGCTGAGAGAGAGCCTTCAAGCTCAGCTGGAGTGTTATTCAACGAAAGCGGGCGGGACGCCCGCGGTCCCAGTGAAGAGGAAGCTCGTCCCATTGGAAAGGATGCCTGCGCTCCCAGGTTCAGCGACATTGCGTTGCTTTTCCGCGCTATGACAAACGTAGGTATCTACGAGTCAGTTTTTCGTCGCGCGAACATTCCTTATCAAACTGTGTTGGGCAGAGGGTTTTATGAACGCCCGGAGATCAAGGATCTGATCCAGCTGCTGCGGTTCCTTGATAACAAAACGGACGAGCTGGCGCTGGCGGCGGTCTTGCGTTCGCCGCAGTGCGGTATCTCCGACAACGCCTTGCTCGCTCTGCGCTGCGCCCCGTGGCTTGATGAAGTTGACGCGGGCGATCCGCTGCGCCACTTCACGCAAACGCGCAAGCTTTACCTGGCGCTGCGGCGGCATCGCGAGATTGCCTTCATTAGCGACGATGAGCACCTGCTCCTTGATCGTGCAGCCGATCTGATAAAAGGTTTGATTGCGCGGCAGCATCATTACTCGCTTTCGACTTTGTTGCGCTTTGCGGTCGAGCGTTCAGAGTTTGCGATCGTGATTGCTGCTACTTTCGACGGCGCTCAACGGCTGGCGAATGTGCAGCGGCTGTTCACGCTGGCTGAACGCTTTGAGCGTTCGGGCGCACACTTGATTCGCGACTTCGTGCGCTATGTTGAGGAATTCGAGGCCATCGGCAGTCGTGAGAGCGAAGGGCAGATCGATGAGGCTACCAACGCCGTGAAGCTGATGACTATTCACCAGGCAAAGGGTCTGGAGTTTCCCGTCGTGATCATTCCCGATCTACAGCGCTCGTCGAGGCCGCCGGAAAACTGGGTCCTGTTGGATCGTCAACATGGACTGACATTGAAGGTCCCTGACGGACGCGGCAAGTTGGTAGCGGGTCTGACCTTTAGTAATTTCGAAAAACGTCACGAGTCGAGGGAACAGTTTGAAAGCATGCGCTTGCTGTATGTTGCGGCAACGCGAGCGCAGAATCGATTGATTCTGTCCGGCACCACCAAAGATCTTGACAAGATCGACACGCGGAGCGGCACCTGGCTTAACTGGGTCTGGCAGTCGCTGGAATTGCCGGCCCAAACCAGAACGGGCGTTGTTGATCTGACCAGTGACTTGCAGTTGCAAGTGACGCTGAATATAGCTAACGAGCAACCAGCGCCCGTGCAAGAGCAGGCACCAGCAGTTGAAGACGCAACGGTCGGACGGATCGCAGCAACCGCTGAATCCATTGCCGAAGCGTTTCCGCTGTTAGGCGCAATCGAGACGGAACGCAGCCGCGCGATTCATCGGTTCAGTGTCACGCAGTTGATCAACTACCAGCGTTGTCCGCGTCAGTATTATTTCGATCGCGTGTTGCATGCGCCGGCGCCCGACGCGGTCGCAGTTTGGAACAACGCCGAAGCGTCGGAGCCGCCGGCGAATCTGACGGCGACGCTCAAGGGCGCGGTGATTCACCGGTTCTGCGAAACCTTTACGGTGGGCGATAATCCGGAAGAGCGTTTGCGCAAGAGTTATGAAGATATTCTGCGCAACCGGCAGGCGGAACTTGCTGATCGACTGGTTGAAATCAACCGGGAAGAGGCGATCGCGGAACTGTTGCCGTTGGCGCAGAACTATTTATCAAGCGCTGTGTTCGAGCGCGTCGAGCGGGCGCGGGCGGCTCTGCCGGCGCCGGCGTTGATCCGTGGTCCTCGCGGTGAGTCGGGTCTTTGGAGTGAATTGAGTTTTCGCTTGCGCCGGCCGCTGGGGATTCTAAGCGGAGCGATTGATAAGTTACTCATCACGCCTGCTGCGAGCGGCGCTGGTTTTGATGTTGAGATCATCGACTTTAAAACCAATCGACTAAGCCAAGCGTCAACCTCTTCACTGGGACCGCGGGCGTCTCGCCCGCCCAACGTTGAAAATGAGAACAGGTTGAGTGTAGCGGCAGACAAGCGGGCGGGACGCCCGCGGTCCCAGTATGGAGTTGAACAGATAGCATTCGATTTCAACATTCCATCTACAACGACTGAAGAAGTAGTTACTCCTGAATCTTCTGTCGACGATCGAGTGCGTAACGCCGCTACGGATTATCAACTACAGATGCAGGCCTACGCGCTGGCGGTGCGTGAGCTCGTGCCCGCCTTGATGGACGGTTCCGCGACTATTTCCACGCTGCATTTTCTTGAGCCCAATGTCGAGTTTCACATGACGGCTGAAATGCTCGCGCCGGACGCCTGCAAGCGTGCGATAGATGAAGCTATGATGAAGATCGTTTCTTCCGGGGAACCGGGCGAGTTTCCGGTGCATACGGCCGCGCACTGCCGCAGGTGCAACTTTCTTAGCATTTGCGTCGGCGGGCGTGAATACGTTCGCTCGCTGAGACAAAATGGCAGCGACGTGGTTAACTTAAAGGCGATCGAAGCTGGACGATAGCATTGTCCGATAAGCTTTAGCTTGTCGATCTACCTAGCGAAAATTGCAAGTTTGTGGTGTATCAGGCTTGGCAAAAGCAATCCGCAAATTAACAGTTTGCGTTACATAGATCGACAAACTAGAGTTTGTCGGACATGGCGATAGGAAACTATGAGCAAACAAGCAGACCCACAAGTAGGCGCAGCGGCGCCTGACTTCAGTCTCAAGGACGGCAATGGCGACGAGTGGCGCTTGGCAGATAAGCGCGGCAAGGTTGTCGTTTTGCTTTTCTATCCAGGCGATGAAACTCCGATCTGCACTCGGCAGATGTGCTCAGTCAGAGATCGTTGGGAGGACTACTCGGCAACTGGCGCTGAAGTCGTGGGGATTTCTACTGACTCAGTGGAATCGCACCAGAAGTTTTCCGAACATCACGAACTTCCGTTGCGTCTATTGTCCGACGCGTCAGCTGAGGTGGCAAATCTTTACGGCGCGCGTTCGTTGATTCCCGGCAAAGTGGCGCGGTCGGTTTTTGTGATCGATGCAAACGGAGTCCTGCGCTACCGCGATGTCAGGCCGTTGGGATTGTTTCGACCGAAAGATGATGAGGTTATTAAGGCGATTGGCGAAGCGCAAAATTAGTTTCGAGGTTCAAGTTTCGAGTTTCGAGTTTCGAGTTTTGGATCCAGCAACGTCAGTCATGAAAAGATCCTTGCTATGGCCCGACGGGCCGGCAGTCAATAGCCATGCCCGTAAGGGCGTGGATCAAGTGTTAGTCTCACTTTGAAGGCCCGAAGGGCCGGCAGTCAAAGGAGGCTCAACATGGCGGGGAAATACCTAAGCTTGCTGGTGCACTTCACCTGGAGCACCAAGGGACGCGAGCCGTGGATAGAAACGGACATGCGCGATGATCTCTACTCTTATATCGGCGGGATAATGAAGAACAAGAAGGCAAAGTTGATTTCCGCCGGCGGCATGTTTGATCACATCCATCTGTATGCTTCGATGCCATCGACGATTAGCATCGCGGATTTTGTGAACGCCGTGAAATCCAATTCTTCGCGATGGATTCATGAGTCCTCTTCACGACTCCGAGGCTTTGCATGGCAAGAGGGTTACGGCGCCTTTAGCGTGAGCAAATCGGAAGAGGGCAAAGTTGTTCGGTATATTTCTAACCAGGAAGAGCACCATCGCAAACGAACCTTCAAAGAGGAATTGATTGGACTACTTGAGAAGCACGGCATTGAATATGACAAACGTTACATTTGGGACTGACCTGAAAGTGTCGCACCTTCGGCGCTCAAACTCCGTTTGTCGGCTTGACCACGCCCTTACGGGCATGGCTATTTACTTTCCGCCCTTCGGGCGTAGACTGTGATTCATCCGAAGGAGTTTAATAATGGCTGACAACATCAAATGCAAACACTGCGACGAGAAGCGACCGGCGATTGGCTTTGCGCCCTTTCCTAATGAGCTGGGGCAGCGAATCGCCACCGAGATCTGTCAGCCCTGTTGGGCCGGTTGGCTACAGAAGCAAACGCAAATAATCAATCACTACGGCCTGGACCTCACTAGTCCCGATGCGCAGAATTTTCTCTTCGATAACATTAAAGGATTTTTGTTCGGCGAGTCGCTGCCAGTGACAGAACAGGCGGAAATTGACACGACCAAAGAAGGAACTGTGAAGTGGTAAGAATGAAGGATGAAGGATGAAGGATGAAGGATGAAGGCGGAGGGATGAACTAGAAACCCACCGAAGCTATTCTACGTAACATTCGCCGAGATCTGCATGCAAAAGTTTACTACCTCGCCTTTCTAAGCTAAGCTTTCGCATTCCGTCAGTAACATTAGTCTGGCTAGTTGTTTCTGCTTTCCCGCAGTTGTGTCTACGCGACAATTGGCGGAGAAAGACTGACAGGCAAGAATGCCTGTCCTACCCGCGGTCATTCCCCAGTAATCTCGGGTGAACAACTCAAACTGCAATCGGAGAATACTCTTTCATTCTCAGGAGGAACTTGACCTTGCTTAATCGAAGCATACTCAGTCGTACCCTTGGCTCATTCGTTTTCACTGCTTTTCTTCTGGGTGCAGCAATCAGTGCCGGCGCGCAAACGAAGCTGCTGCGTTTTCCCGATCTCAGCGGCGACCGAGTGGTCTTCACTTACGGCGGCGACCTGTGGACTGCGTCTGCGTCCGGCGGGGCGGCCATCAGACTAACTTCGCATCCAGGCATGGAAGTCTTTGGCAAGTTCTCTCCCGACGGTAAGTGGATCGCTTTCACCGGACAGTACGACGGCGACGAGCAGGTTTATGTAGTTTCCTCAGGAGGCGGCGTGCCGCGTCAGCTCACCTTCTATCCCGCGAAAGGGCCATTTACGCCGCGCTGGGGTTGGGACAATCAGGTCTATGGCTGGTCGGCCGATGGCAAGCGGATCATTTTCAAGTCGCAGCGCGATTCCTGGGCGTTGCCAATCGCGCGCCTGTATTCCGTTTCAGTTGAAGGCGGCGCGGCTGAAGCGTTGCCAATGCCGGAGGCTGGTTCCGGCGATTTTTCGCCTGACTCGAGCAAGATTGTTTACTCGCCGCAATCCCGCGACTTCCGTCCCGAGAAACGTTATGGCGGTGGCCAGGCCAACGCGCTATACATTTTCGATCTGAAAACTTACGACGCTAAGCGGATCACCGAAGGCCCGCGCGCTACGCGCGATCCAATCTGGCTCGGCAACTCGATCTATTTCAACTCCGACCGCGACGGACACTTCAATCTGTACGCCTACAACATTGCGGCGGCCAAAACTACGCAAATAACCAGTAACAAAACCTGGGACGTGCGCTGGCCCAGTTCTGACGGTGAAGACCGAATTGTCTATGAGCTGAATGGCGAGCTGCAGGTCCTCGATACAAAGACCCAGAAGAGCAATCCTATTTCAATCAACGTGCCTAACGAGGGTTCGGCCAGCCGTCCCAGCCGCGTTTCTGCGGCGGGCAATATCGAGTCCGTCGGCTTGAGTCCAAAAGGCGAGCGCGCTCTTTTCAGCGCGCGTGGCGACATCTTCACGGCGCCAATCGAAAAAGGTCCAACGCGTAACCTGACACATTCTTCCGGCGCTCATGACAAGTGGCCGGCCTGGTCACCCGACGGTAGCCGTATCGCTTTCATTTCTGACGCTAGTGGGGAGGAGGAGTTATATATCGCTCCGCAGGATGGCCTAAAGCCCGCCGAGCAGATCACGCGGGGCGGTAGCGCCATGCGTTATCAGCCAGAGTGGTCGCCTGATGGCAAGCGTATAGCTTTTTCAGATAAGGATGGGAAGCTCTACGTGGTCACACTTGCCGATCGCAAAGTGATCCAGATTGCCGACGCACCGCATGGCCAGATTCGCGACTACACCTGGTCGCCGCGCGGAAACTATTTGGCTTTCAGTTACGATGATAACCCCAATCGTTTCTCGGCAGTTCGTATTTGGAATGCCGCCGACGGCAAGGTAAGCAAAGTCACCGACGACATGTTCAATGCGTACAGTCCGACCTGGGATCCGCAGGGAAACTATCTCTTCTTCCTCGCCGATCGCGAGTTTCAGCCGCAGATTTCGCAAATCGAGTTCAACTACGCGACGAATCGCACCGCTTACATTTACGCGCTCGCCTTGCGCAAGGACGTGAAGCATCCCTTCCCGCCCGAAAGCGACGAGGTAACGGTCACGAAAGCTGACGAGACCCCAAAGCCAAAGGGCGGGCCGGCAGGTGAAGAACCGAAGCCGCCGGTAAAAGATATCAACAAAGAATTGAAGGAACCCGCCAAGGAAGCCCCGGCAGAAGGCGAGAAGCCGGCAGCACCTGCGTCTCCCGCTCCACAGGGCGAATCTAAGCCCGATGCTAAACCGCCTGCCACAATGACGATCGACTTTGATGGCATCGTGGCGCGCACGGCGCGCGTTCCCGTGGGCGCCGACAACTATGGCGGCTTATCAGCAAAAACCGGACACCTGATTTATGCCACCGGGTCGGCCTTCTACTACGGCCGCGCCGGCGATCGTCCCACCATACTCAAGATCTTTGCATTCAAGGATCGCAAGGAGACGACGATTGCTGAGGACACTCGTGGCTACGTGCTATCGGACGACGGCTCGAAGCTGCTGGTGGCGCAAGGGCCTGGATATAACGTCTACGACGCCACCCCGCAGGGAGACAAAACCAAAAAGCCGGTGTCGACCGGCGGGCTTTTTGTGGATCGGATTCCAGCGGAGGAATGGAACCAGATCTTCAATGAAGTTTGGCGGCGTTATCGCGATTGGTTCTACGTTTCGAACATGCACGGTTACGACTGGGCGGCTTTGCGCGAGCAATACAAACCGCTGTTGCAGTATGTGTCGCATCGTTCGGACCTGAACTACGTCATCAGCGAAATGATTTCTGAGTTGACGATTCAACACGCCTACATCGAGGGCGGCGATTTTACAATTCCGCCGCGGCCGCGCAGTGGTTTACCAGGCGCGCGTTTTGAACTCGACAAGCAAGCCGGTCGGTATCGGGTTGTTAGAGTCTTCCAGGGAGAAAACGAGGAGGACCTCTATCGCTCGCCACTCACCGAGATAGGCGTCAGCATAAATGTTGGCGACTATGTTTTGGCTGTTGACGGCGAGGAGTTGAAGGGCACGGATGACATCTATCGCCTGCTCAGAAACAAGGCAGACAATCCGGTTAGTCTTACGGTCAACAAGACGCCGTCGTTTGATGGTGCTCGCATCGTCTCCTATCGTCCCATCACTGATGAATCAAACCTGATTTATCTGGATTGGGTGGAACGTAACCGGCGCAAAGTGGATCAGGCTACCGGCGGGCGCGTCGGCTACATCCATATTCCTGACATGGGAAACGCCGGCATCCGCGAGTTTATCAAGTGGTACTACCCACAGATTCGCAAGGAAGGTTTGGTTGTCGACGTGCGCGCGAATGGCGGCGGCAATATTTCGCGAATGCTCATCGAGCGACTGCGGCGAAAATTGCTGGGCTTGAACTACTCGCGAAGTGACGATGAGGCCAATACCTATCCCGACGCAGTATTCGTCGGTCCGATGGTCGCGTTGCTGGATCAAAACTCGGCCTCTGACGGCGATATCTTTCCCTACATGTTTCGTAAAGCCGGACTGGGACCATTGATCGGCAAGCGATCGTGGGGTGGCGTCGTCGGCATACAGGGCCGCGGCGCACTAATCGACGGTGGCCAGATTTTTGTACCGGGTTCGGGCTTGACTGACGAAAACGGCAACTGGGTAATTGAAGGTTACGGCGTCGACCCGGACATCGATGTGGACAACGATCCTAAGTCGGAAATTGAGGGACGCGATCCGCAGCTCGAACGTGGTATCGCGGAAGTGATGGCGCGGCTCAAGACGCCGGTGAAGTTGCCGCCCAAGCCGTCCGCCCCGGTAAAGACTATCAAGTAGCATACTGGGAGCGCGGGCGTGCGGGTGCAAAGACTAACCCGCGCCACCCGGTGAAATTCTTCTACAACCAATCCTACCCACTCGGGCGAGCCCATGGCACGACGACTACTCTAATCGCCATTCGTAAGGATTCCCGTCTTTTATGCGCACGCCTGCAAGCAGGTCGCGGGCATGGATCGACAGACGCAGGAACGCCCTTAGTGTAGGCGGGGTGTAGGCGGGAACACGAGGAATTGTTGCCGACCGTCTAAGGGTCTGAGTTTAGCGGCTGGCAGACCGGATTGGCTAATTCGGAAAGAGGGCGGGACAGTTTTGATGTCCAATAAGCTTTAAAGCTTGTGCTGCTTGCGACCTGCCCAGCCCTGGCCACCTCGTTTTCCAAGTTGCACTTGTCTTAGTGCCAGATTTATGAAGCCCACCCGCAAACCTGTTACCATGCAGCGTCCGTATATCAAGTGAGACCATATTTCTTTGGGACTGCAACCTGAACCAGCAGAAGTATCGGACGTTGAGCTTCTTCATGCCGTGGCGCGTGGTGATGAAGCGGCTTTGGCGCGTCTTTACGACGCCTACCGGGTAATCCTATTTGGCCTGCTCGTCCGTATATTGAACAGCCGCGAAGAAGCGGAAGACATTCTGCAAGATGTATTCATCCAGGTTTGGCGGCGGGCGAAGGACTTTGATGAAAAACGGGGCCGGCCGTTTACCTGGCTGGTCACATTGGCACGCAGCCGGGCAATCGACCGTCTCCGTCAGCTGGGCGCTCGCCAGCGTCTGGCAACAGGCGCGGCTCAGGAACAGACCGGGGCGGTTTCCGACGCATTGTCGGACACGATCAAGGTGGCCCAGCGAGAGACGGTCCGACTCGCTCTGGCTGAACTCCCCGAAGAGCAAAAACACACGCTCGTGCTCGCTTATTTTGAGGGGCTAACCCAGTCGGAAATAGCAGCGAAGCTGAACGCCCCGCTGGGAACAATTAAGACGCGAATGCGTTCGGGAATGATCAAACTGCGCGCGCTTTTAGGATCGCAGTTGGAGAACATCGGCTAGCCCAAGGGAAACATGGCGCACGAAGATTGCGAAAATTTTAAGGAGTTGCTGGCGGCGAATGCGCTGACTGCGCTTGATGCAGCAGACGCTCGTGCGCTGAATACTCATCTTGAAAGCTGTGCCGACTGCCGCTCGGAAATGAGTGAGTGGGAGGAAACGGCCGCGCTGCTCACGCTCGATGCTAAGCCGCTTGAGCCGCCGGCACAGGTGCGTGAGCGAATACTCGCAAGTGTGCGTGCAGAAGATCGAGCGGGCAGGTTAGCTAGTGAACGGGGTTCCCGTGACGCCTCGCAGGCCGAAGGCAACGTGCTCGCGTTTGAACGCCCGCCGAGAAATGTTTGGGCCGCGCTCGGATCTTTCGGCACCATTGCGGCCACGATCGTCTTCGTAGCTTTAAGCATCGCCCTCGTTGTCTTGTGGCAGAAGAACCGAACAATGCAAAGTGAACTTGCCCGGCTCACCACCGAGGTGAACCAGACGCGAGCGCAACTTGATCGTGAGCACGCAATGGGCGAATTGTTAACTTCACCTGACACTCACATGGCCAAACTAACCGGCACGAACGTCGCGCCCGGCGCACACGCGATGCTGGCTTACGACAAAAGCGGCCACGCCATGTTGATGGCTAAAGGGCTGCCGGCGCCGCCGAAGGGGATGGCCTATCAGCTTTGGTATATTGTGGGAAAAGAGCCGATGCCGGGGAAGGTGTTCACGACTGACCCTGCCGGCAACGCAAATCTTAGCGATCAACTTCCCTTGCCAGCCCTAAGCAACGCTGTATTTGCTGTCACGCTCGAGCCGGAAAAGGGTATGCCGGCGCCAACCGGCGCGATCTACCTGAGCAGCAGTAGTTAGAACGGGCTAGTGCCCGGCAAAACCGATAAATCCGAAAACGACTTCGGGCGCGTAGATTCAATCGTAAGACGAAGCCACACTAATTCAGTTCAGAGAAATCAAGCAACGTCTATTCTTTTTCCAACCTAGGAGGACTAGAGTTATGCAAAGAATCAAGGGAATCGCACTAGCTATTTGCCTGCTGGCAGCAGTGTCAATTACCGCTGCAGCGCAAGGTTCAATGAGCGGTGGTCAGATGATGACGGAGAAGTCGCTCTACGACCGGCTCGGCGGCATCGAAGCCATCAAAGCAGTCGTCAATGAATTTGCCGGACGCGTCTTAGCCGATGCTCGCGTCAACAAAAAGTTCGCCAAGTCCGATGCTCCACGTTTAGTCCTTCATCTCGTCGAGCAAATCTGCGCTGCGACGGGCGGCCCTTGCGAATACACCGGCCGAGACATGAAGGTTACTCACAAGAAAATGAAGGTCACGGAGGGTGAGTTTAACGCGCTGGTCGAGGACCTTGTCGCCGCGCTGGACAAGTTTAATGTTCCCACGAAAGAAAAGAATGACCTGCTGGGAATACTGGGACCATTAAAGAGCCAGATCGTTGAAGTGAAGTCGGACGCCACCGGTACCGCTCTGCCTGCCAAATTCAAGCCGGCGCCCGCGCTTCCCAAGAAACAGACCGATGCCGGCCCGGCAATGAAGACTACAATGAAGAAAATGTAAGACAGCCTGTGTCTAAGTCGTTTTGTAAATATTGCCCGCGCGCTGGAGTGCGACGATCGTTTCTGGCGCGCGAGACCTTTGACCTGAGACCGGTTTCGTCAGCAGTCAACTATTTCCGCGAAAGCTGCTAAACTCTCATCAATCCCACTTTGGAAGAAGAAGATTAATGAGCAAGGGAAAGAACGAACCGCCTTTGGTAGACAACATCATCTCCGATGAGACCGGCGCCTTTGATCTGCGCTTTATCCTCTGGCGGCACTTCTGTCAGCAGAACGGTATCCCGGTGGAAACACTGCCGAGTCAACTCGATGGTGAACAGAAAGAGAAGTGGGAAGAACTCAAGGCCAGCCGTCTGCGCGGCCAGAAATAATGCACACCCGTCCGCAGATTTCGCAGATTACACAGATAAGAATGGGGGGAGTTAGTTGAGTTTTAACGCGCTGGCTCAACTGTGTGAAGGTTTCCCAATCTGCGGAATCTGTGTAATCTGCGGATGAGTTTCCGTGTTTCCAGTTCCCTTACAGTCGTCCCGCGCCCAGTTTGTAGACTCCCGTGAGAAAGGGATTGGTTTTTCTTTCCTGCCCAATTGTCGTTACGGGTCCGTGTCCGGAATAGACTTCCACGTCATCGCCCAGCGGCAAGAGTTTGTTTATGATTGAATCCAGCAGTTGCTCAGTAGATCCGCCGGGCAGATCTGTCCGGCCGACTGAACCCGCGAAGAGCACGTCACCAACAAAAACCTTTCGTTCTTTTGGTTCAAACAAGACGACATGCCCGGGAGTGTGGCCGGGACAATGGATGACCTGGAATTGGAGTTCGCCAACCTGATAAGCCTGGCCGTCCTCCCAATAACTGTCGACATGCGGGGGCGTCTCGAAATCTAATCCCAACGCCGCCCACTGATCACGTGGAATGCCGATCCATCCCGCCTGTTCGGGAAGCGCGTCGTAGATAAATTCATCTTCCTTGTGAAGCATGATGTCGGCGGCGGGCTTCAGCTTCTTGAGTGCAGCCACACCGCCAATGTGATCGAGATGCGCGTGGCTGAGGGCAATCGCCTGCAGCTCAAAACCGTGCTTGTCTATTGCCGCCACTATCGCTTTTGAATCATCGCCGGGATCCATACAAATCGCGCGCTTCGTCTTCTCGCACCCGAGAATCCGCGTGTGTTGTTGAAACGCTGTGACGGTGATTTCTTCGATGATCATTGTCGCACGTGGTCAGTGGTCTGTAGTCTGTAGTCAGAAGGAGTATAATTCGTGAAGGACTAAATCTACTATTGAACGAGGTTTTGGGAAGTGGTTTATGCCTATTAGTGTGAGATCGGCTTCGCTGGCCGCAGTGCTCGACTCGTTGACCGTCGAAGGCGCGGCGGAATTGACAGAGCACCTGCCGGACGACGCTTTGAAGTGTTATGCCTGCGGCCATCGCTGCCTGATCAATGAAGGCAAGCGCGGCATCTGCAAAGTCCGCTTCAATGAAAGTGGACGTCTGCTGGTACCGGCAAACTACGTCGCCGCGCTCGCTTGCGACCCAACCGAGAAGAAGCCTTTCTTTCACGTTCTCCCGGGTTCCGACACCTTAACTTTCGGCATGCTGGGCTGCGATCTCCACTGCGCCTATTGCCAAAACTGGCTGACCTCCCAGGCGCTGCGCGACGACAGCGCGGGCACCTTGCCGCAACAGGTGACGCCGGAGCGGCTTGTCACCATGGCCAAAGCTTACGGCGCGTCGTTGGTCGGCAGTAGTTATAACGAACCCTTGATCACGGCGGAGTGGGCGGTTGACGTTTTCAAGCGAGCCCGACCAGAAGGGTTTCGCACTGCGTTCATCTCAAACGGCAACGCGACGCCGCAGGTACTCGATTACCTGCGTCCCTGGACTGATTGTTACAAGATTGATCTGAAGTCGATGAACGACAAAAACTACCGTCAGCTTGGTGGCGTTGTCGATAACATCCTCGACACGGTGAAGCTGGTTCACGATCGCGGCTTCTGGGAAGAAATCGTTACGCTCGTCATTCCGGGTTTTAATGATTCGGAAGACGAACTCAAACGCGCGGCGGATTTCATCGCGTCAGTTTCGCCTGACATTCCCTGGCACGTGACGGCGTTTCATCAGGACTACCGCATGACTGAAAACGCCAACACCACTGCCGAGCAGTTGATTCGCGCTTGCGAGATTGGGCGCGAAGCCGGGCTGCATTACATCTACGCAGGCAATCTTCCGGGAAGAGTCGGCCGGTGGGAAAACACTTACTGTCCTACGTGTGATGAATTGCTCGTCGAGCGCTACGGTTATCTAATTCGGGAGATGAAAGTGACGCCGGCGGGGAGGTGTCCGTCGTGCGCGACCAGCATTCCGGGAATCTGGTCGCAGTGACGCAACGACTACAACTCTCACGCGCGTTCTCGCGCAGGAACTGCGTTTACCCGAGTCGCAAACCAACAGGCGTGCGTTACATAAAAAAGGCAGAGGCGCCCTGGTCTCTGCCCTTTCCCATTCGTTCTCTCGCTCCGTCTTACATCTTCTGCGCCGGAGCTTTCATAGCCGGCGAGGCAGAATCCTTCGGCGCAGCCATCGGCGCCGGCTTCACCACCGGCGTGCCGCCATGATGAAGTAGGGCTAACCACTTCCTATCCTGCTTCGCCCAAATTGTCGAGTGGCGTTCGCCGTCGCCAGGCATTCCTGTCAGCTTGAGCGTAAAAGTAACAAGCGAAGCGTCGTCATCAAGCTTGAGTGACTTCCAGTCGCTCAGCACAGCTTTCGAGGCGTCCATTTGACGGACGCCCTTAACCGATCCAGCCTTGTCATAAAACTGGTCGGGCTCAACCTCGATGAAGTTCGGGGCCAACAAGGCCGCAAACCCGTCGTAGTCTTTCGCCTTAAACAAGTCCCAGACGATCTTTTCATTAGCGATCGCATCCGATCCGGTTGTAGCCATGGCCGGTGTTCCCGCAGGCGTTGCAGCCGCCGCAGCTGAAATCTTTGGGGACGTTGCGGGGGGCGGCATCGCCGGCTTCACTGGGCACTCCTGATGATAAATAGCCAGCCACTTACCATTGCGATTGACCCAGGCTGAACTAGCCCGGCCTGACTCAGCCGGAAACTCTTTTCCCTTGAATTTCCCTTTAACGTTTACGGTGTAGGTCACAACGAACGCGTCTTTGTCTATGGACAGAACCTTCCAATCACTGAAGACAAGTTCGGTTGGTTCGAAGTCCTTCACCGCAACGATCGAGCCAGCCTTGTCGAAAACGGCTTCGCCAGTGACTTCAAGCTGATCGGCAGCCATCATGTTGCCAAAGGCTTCGTAGTCTTTGTTCTTGACTGCGTCCCAAATGGCTTTTTCTTTAGCGATGGCGTCGGCTTCAGTCATGGCAGCGGTCGCCGGTGTGTTCGCATTCGGCGGTGGCGCTTCACGATTAGTTGACGGCGCGCTACAGGCGGCAGTCAGTATTAGAGCAGAGACTAGTAAGAGGATCTTTTTCATGGGCTGACTCCTGAAATTATTGGCAGAGCGGGTGGGTTCTATTCCAAAAGAAAGGAATAGTCAAGAACAACCGGCCGTGGGTGGTGGTTCAATTTCCAGACCATTGTCCGATAGGCTTCACAGTTTTTCGGACAATGGCTTGAACTGAACCACCACCAAACGCGGAAACGGCATTGACAAGCGCGATTCGTTGGCGATATTGTCCGCACTTGGTTGGACTAACTATTCCCTGGCGCAGGTCCGGCGCCCAAACCTTCGTACCCTGTGAATTCTGCTGGCGCCGTTGGGCCGCTATTCCTTCAAGAGGAGAATTACCCATGACCGCATCAACCCCCTTGATCCCGGTTACTAAAACACAACCTCGCACACCGGCTCGCGCTCGAGTTTTTGCCTTCATTGTCGTAGCGACTGGTCTTCTGCTTTTGAGCAGCGGCAGCGCGCCGGCGCAACGCAAGGGCGCGGCAGCCGCCGAGGATGATTCGGCCGTGTTGAAGGAATATCGCGGCGTGCAACTCGGAATGACTGCGGATGAGGTACGCAAGAAACTGGGCGAGCCAAAAGACAAAGGTGACGAACAGGACTTCTTCGTCTTTAACGAAACCGAAACCGCGCAGATTGTTTATGACAAGACGCATAAGGTTGTCACAATTTCTGCCGATTTCCTGACCGTTGGCGCTAGCGTGCCCACCGCGAAACAGGTCCTCGGTTCTGATCTTGAAGCCAAGGCTGATGGCTCGGTTTACAAGATGGTGCGCTTCACCAAGGCGGGCTACTGGCTTTCCTACAATCGCACCGCCGGCAGCTCGCCGATGACCAGCATCACGCTACAGAAGATTCAGTAAGGACGGAAGCGGTTGACAGTGGCGGTTATTGCCTCACCCTGATTAAGGTATCCACTTGGCGTAAACTCCTTGCGCGATGTAACGTTCGCCTGAGCCATCAGGCTTTATCAAGTACATACGTGCCTGCAATCTGCCGAAAACGATGTATTTCCCGTCCGGCGACCACGCAAGCGGTCCGGCTTCGGTAGCAAGCCGGCGGCTTCCTGCACCATCGGCATTCACGACACGCAATTCGCTGGTGCTGGGACTATTTCGCGCCAGGTTGGAGGCCACTACGTATGCGATCTGCTTACTATCTGGTGACCAAACCGTCCCGAGAACCATCTCACCGGCATTTACAGAACAGCAGGAACGGGTGGTATTCGATTCCAGATCCCTTATGCTTAGACCGACCCCTGAGTATGCGATCTGCTTACTATCCGGTGACCAGGACACCCCATAACCGCCGTAAGAGGTAATTTGGTAGCGAACGGTATTAGATTTCAGATCCTTGATAATTATACCGCCGAGCATTTTTATCGCGATCTGATTCTCATCCGGCGACACGAGCGCGTCGAGTACGACCTGACCGTTTTCAGTAAGCGGCGTTAGACCCGTGCCATCTGGCAGAATCGAGTAAAGAGTTCTTCTCCTGGCGAAGCTCTCCGTTACAACAAGAATTCTTCCGTCGGGAAGCCAACTGAGCAAACGATCGACACGATCGATAGACAAGCCTTCCCCGTTGATTCCATTCGGCTTACCACTTACTATCGACAATCTCTTCTGGCCAGATCCGTCGGAATTCACAATAAACAGGTTAGATCCACCCTCATCTTGCAACACATAGGCGAGCTGCCGATCGTCGTGCGACCAGCATGCGGCGGCGACCATGGAGCGGGATAGAGTGTGAGGTGTGGTGTGAGTAAGTCGCCGGAGGTTACTACCGTCGACCTGCATTACATACAGTTCGACAGAATCACTGTCTCGAGTGGACCGAAAGGCGATTTGCTTACCATCATTTGACCATACAGGAGCGTCCTCAGATACAGTCTTGGGGTAAACAAATCTGTGCTCCTTGATTGCTTGCTGGAGTAGCGCTGGAGGTGTTGGGTTTGTCTGCTGACATCGGAGTGGGCATCTGATAGCACTATCCGGCGGTGATTGCCTGAACTGCTTGAGTAAGGTGACGCCGGTGAAGCCAGTATTTTCAAGCGCGTAGATGTACTCCGGCCCATCTTCTTCACTTTGGTACACTAATTTCATTAGGTGATCGGCCGATGGTAGTTCCCACGCGGTCTTCTGCGGAGAAAAGCGGGCCATGTCCCATCTACCGGAGTCTCTGCCTTTATTGCTCTTCTGTAGCATCAGGTTGTCGAACGCCCGATGGAAGGAGGATTCAAGGTATTCGTCTGTGTATTCTTTGTCTCCAGTGTTAACGATATAGATCGAATCCTCGGAGTTCGATGCATCGGCGGCCACGCCATAGAGTGTTAGTGAATTTAAAAGGTAAATAGCTTTGATATTATCTCTGAGGGGCAAAATATTGTACTTGCTCATGGCCACATCAAGTATGTAGATGGACCGCTTCAACTCTTTCTTCGAAAGCCCTGTAGCGTGCACTTCAATCGGGGTCGAAAGCCAATGCTTGGGGAACATGTTCTCATCCACGACGGATATGATTGGAATAAGTGTTCTGGTGTCACGAGTTCTGTTGCGAATTATGATTGGAGGGCCGGCGTGAATGAGCTTGCCATCCCTGGAATAGCTAGGCGTGTCGCCAATAGATGTGCCCTGAAAAGTTTTGACAGGGTTTTGATTGACTTGATCTTTGTCTAGCCGGCCGAACTTCCAGCTTCGGAGCAGCCTTTTGTCGCGAATTGGGTTTGTTGCCCCATACCTTACGACAACTAAGACCCCGGTCCTTGTTTTAGCAAATTCCTGAGGGGTCAATTCAAAGACCACTTGATGGAAATTACCGTTGCAGTTCGTAAATTTGTGTGAACCGATAAGAAGAAAGTGAATTTGATTGCGGGCGTCAAAGAGTCGTTCACTATAGAGTTCGATCTGAATGACAGGATGGCGCGTAGGTGTCAAATCAGCCTTCAGATCTACTCTTATGGCACGGCGGACGACCATTCGCTCGTTGTTCGGAGATGGACTGTCTTTCGAGATAGGTTGAGGAGATTGTTGGGCTTTTATGAAAGAGAGGTTGAGCAGTAGACACAAAATCAAAGTCCAAATGCCTCTCAAATGACGCCCGTCTACAGTAGCTTGATAACGCGAAATCTCTTTCTTCATGACTCCTCTCTTCTATAGATGACCATTATCTCTTTTTCGTCTGCTCAAAGCCCAAATTTAGTCCATTTCGTCCACGGCGCCATGGTGTGCCTCGCCGCGACCGGTAACAGAAAAACGGACTGAGTGCGATAAATCGGAAAGAACATTAACAAGCAAACGTCACCTGGCTGGACGAGCACCCAACCTCGCACTTATGCTAAGAATCCATGCAAGCCAGCGTTACATCCGCGCCGCCAAACGATGCCGAGTGCGATTCCGATCTGCGCGAACTTTCCCGTCGAATAAAAGGTCGGGCCTTGACCGAAGGCTTTGAGAAGGTTGGCATCGTTCGCGCCACGGCGCTCGCTGACGAGCGCAATCGATTACTGCAATGGCTCGACCGCGGCTATCACGGCGATATGGCCTGGATGGCTCGCGACCCCGAGATGCGTACCGATCCCCGCAAACTTTTCCCGGCGGCGCGCTCGGTAGTCGTCGTCGCAAAGAACTACTACACGCCTGCAAGACACTCGGACGATCCGGCGACGGGCAAAGTGTCGCGCTATGCCTGGGGCGACGATTACCACGACGTCGTCGGCGCAAAACTTCGTTCGCTACTGGCATGGATCAAGGAAGAGATTCCGGAGGCAGCAGGGAAAGTTTGCGTTGACATCCAGCCGATGATGGATAAGGCCTGGGCCGCGCGCGCCGGCCTGGGCTGGATCGGCAAACACACTAACCTGATCACAACTGAATATGGCTCGTGGGTTTTCATCGGCGAACTGCTGCTTAATCTCGACCTCGAATACGACCACGACATCGTCGAGGATCACTGCGGCAGTTGCACTCTTTGCATCGACGCCTGCCCCACACAGGCGATCACCGGGCCCTACGTTGTCGACTCAAACAAATGCATCTCCTACGCAACGATTGAGCTGCGCGATACGGAACTCCCGCCATCGGTTGCAGAGAATCTTGAAGGCTGGTTTTATGGCTGCGACATCTGTCAGGACGTTTGTCCCTGGAATCGTTTTGAGCAGACCACGGACGAAGCTCGCTTTCTGCCGCGCGAAGGAAACGTCAACGCGCAGCTTGCGGAAGTGCTGGAGCTGACGCCCGAAGCCTACGCTGAACGCTATCGCGGTAGTGCAATGAAGCGCGCCAAACTTTCCGGACTGCAGCGCAACGCACGGACACTGTTGCGACTCAACCCGTGAGACACCTCTAGTTCAGCATCGAAATTTGACTATCCAGCGGGGGCAAGCCCGCCTTCCCGACCCCGAGCTTACTAGAGTTGAGTTGCTGGTTTTTGATTGAAAGGCTTTCAGCGCGGAAAGGGCCGAGCCAGCGCGAACGCCTCTCAGGTCGGGAAGGCGGGCTTGCCCCCGCTCTTTTGTTGCGTTGTAACGGCTCGCCACTTAGTTTGTCGTCGGCAATAATTGAAACCATAAACTTTAATCGAGGCCAATTAAATGAAGCTGTTTGCTCTGCTAATGATTTCCTGCGCCGTCATCTTCTGTTCTTTTAATCCAGTCCTGGCCCAGGAACCAAAAACACCCGCCGATCTCCAGCGTCTAGCTCAGGACTATTACAACTGGCGCAACCAAAACTATCCCGTCTCATCAAGTGACGCGGGGTTGCACACCTGGGACAACAAGCTGACCGACTATTCGCTCTCCGCCGTGCTGATGCGCCGGCTGCACGTGAAGGAAGTGCTTGCGAGAGTGCGCGCCATGTCGACCGCGAATTGGAGCAAAGACGATCGCATTGATTGGTTGTTGTTTCGTTCGCAGCTCGACGGCGTGGACTTCTTCAACCGCGTAATCGACTTCGAAGAGAGCGATCCGCAAACGTACGTAAACGAGTGTAGCAACGGCATCTTCTCGCTGCTGAAAAAAGAATACGACACGCCACATAACCGGGCGCTCGCGGCAACTGCGCGTCTGAAACAGATGCCCTTCCTGATCGAACAGGGCAAAGGAAATTTAACTAAGCCGGGGCAGCTTTACGCGCAACTTGCGATCGACTCCGCCCGATCAATCGACAGTCTCTTCACCGACAGTCTTATGACGCTCGCGAAAGATCTTTCGCCGGCGGAAAGAAACGATCTGGTGAAGTCGCGCGATGCCGCGCTGGTTTCAATTCACGGCTTTGCCGATTGGCTGGAAAAGCGTCTGCCGGGAATGGTGCCCTTCAAACCGATGGGCGAGGAAAACTACAACTACCTTTTGAAAAACGTTTACCTGTTACCAATGGATGCGAAGCAGGTGGAGATGTTGGGGCAGGCTGAGTTGGCGCGTTACCGCGCGCTCGAATCGTGGTTACCCGATCCCTCGCTTGCCGATCCCAATCCGGCACGCAGCACGAGTGTGCCGAAGGATCAGGAAGCGTTTCTGAAAGCTTACGAAAGCCGTCAGGCCGAGATGATTAGTTTTCTTAACACCAATCATCTCGTCACCCTGCCGTCTTACCTTGGCCGGTTTGAAATCCGCCAACTACCCGAGGCGTTCAAGCCAACCAGTCCCGGCGGCTTCATGAACGCGCCCGGCGTTTACGACAAAGATGCGAGCGGCTTCTATTTCATTCCGACGTACAATCCGCAGTCGAAAAACTTTTACATTCGAGCGGCCATAGAAGATCCGCGACCGATCCTCGGCCACGAAGGAATTCCCGGCCACTTCCTGCAACTCTCCATCGCCAACCATTTGCCGGGTGAAATTCGCCGCCAGCATGGCGATGGCGTTTTCATCGAAGGCTGGGCGCTCTATGGCGAGGAGATGCTGATGCGTACCGGTCTCTATCCCAACAATTCGCCGGGACAAGCACAGGTGCTACGTCTCTCGCGCTATCGCGCCGCGCGCATCGGCGTTGACGTGAACCTGCACACGGGCAAATGGACATTCGATCAGGCCGTCAAGTATTTCATGGAGGCCGGCGGCTTGGATCGTGAGTCAGCGACAGGCGAAGCCGCGGGCGCAGCTGCGAATCCCACGCAGAAGATCACCTACATGGTTGGCAAGTGGCAGATCATGCGCCTGCTGGGCAAGTATCGCGACAAACAGGGCGCAAACTTTCGCCTCGGCCAGTTTCACGACGACTTGATCAAGAATGGCAGCCTGCCGCTTTCGGTGGTTGAGTGGATTCTGCTGGACGATTCGGCGTCGCTGGATCAAGCGCTGAAGTGATTATCGGTTTGGCTATGCCGCCCGGTGTGCGGAAAGTCTCCGACTTTCCGATGGCAGTTACCTTTCGGTTGGGGCTACGCCCTAGTTCTCCCGAGGCGCGAGATGGATGGGGCGTAGCCCCCCTTAATTGTTAAAGCCCTTCCGGAAGGCCCTAGGCTTTCCGCACATCAGGCGGCACAGCCGCTCTTTGCGTTCACTGTCCATAAGGAAACTCCGCTAATGACCGTGGTCAAACGACTCTCAACCCTTGTCCTAACGCTGCTGCTGGTTCATCCTCCCGCGCCCGTGCGCGCGGCCGGCTCGGTGCGAGACTACCGCCGCGCTCACGAGCATGAAATCCTGAACGAGTTCATGGAGCTGCTCGCCATTCCGAATGTTGCGAGCGATCGCGAAAACATTCGCCGGAATGCCGCCGCCATCATGACCATGATGCAGCGACGCAAACTCGCGCCCCGGCTGCTCGAAACAAGTGATCCTTCCGTGCCTCCGGTTGTCTATGGCGAATGGAAAACGCCGGGCGCCACACGCACACTTATCTTCTATGCGCACTACGACGGCCAACCGACAGACCTGCGGCAGTGGAGCGGAACTTTGC
This sequence comes from Chloracidobacterium sp., assembly GCA_031370285.1. Taxonomy (GTDB): domain Bacteria; phylum Acidobacteriota; class Blastocatellia; order Pyrinomonadales; family Pyrinomonadaceae; genus PSRF01. Next base: position 47,503 of record JANMQG010000019.1, read on the forward strand.
CCTGGCAACCGGTGCTGCGTAGTGCACCGTTGGAAGCGAACGGAAAAATTCTGCCGGCACCGAAAGCAAGTGAGGCCATTAATCCGGAGTGGCGTCTTTACGCACGCTCGTCTGGCGATGACAAAGCCGGTGTGATGGCGATCCTGTGCGCCTTCGACGCGCTGCTTGCTTCGGGCGCCAAGCCGACAGCCAACCTCAAGTTCTTCTTCGAAGGTGAAGAAGAGGCGGGCTCACCGCATCTCGGAGAAATACTCCGGCTAAACAAGCAACTGCTGCAGAGCGATGCGTGGATCATCTGCGACGGACCAGTCCACCAGTCAGGTCGTAAGCAGGTAGTCTTTGGAGTACGCGGCGATACGAACGTTGACGTAACTGTTTATGGAGCCAAACGGCCGCTACACAGCGGTCACTATGGAAACTGGGCGCCCAATCCTGCGTTTATCCTGACGAAGCTGCTGGCCTCCATGAAGGACGATTCAGGCCGGGTGCGGGTCGCCGGATGGTATGACAACATCGAACCCCTGGGCGAAGTTGAACGCCGCGCCATCGCCGAAGCTCCGCAATACGACGACACGCTGCGAACCGAACTAGGACTCGCGCACACCGAGGGACAGGGCCGGGGCTTGCTGGAATTAATCAATGAACCGTCGCTTAACATCAATGGCATCAGTAGTGGCGACGTCGGCGCGCTCGCTCGCAATGTCATTCCCACCACAGCGACGGCAGTTCTCGATCTGCGCCTGGTGAAAGGCAATGACCACCAGCGTCAGTTTCAACTCCTCAGTGACCACATTCGCAAGCAGGGTTTCTATGTTATCGATCACGATCCCACCGATGAAGAGCGCCAACGTCATCCTTTGATCGCTCGCGTAACCCAGCGCTCGGGCGGTTATAACGCGGAGCGCACCCGAATGGATCTGGACGTTGCAGTTGCCGTAGTCACAGCCGTGCAATCAACGTCCCTGGAAGCGATTGTCAGATTACCAACCTCGGGAGGCAGTCTGCCTCTTTCGGTTATCACTGCTAATTTGTCGACGGTAACGATGACCGTGCCAATTGCTAATTACGATGACAACCAGCACGCCGAGAACGAGAACCTGCGTTTACAGAATCTGTGGGACGGCATTGAGACGATGGCCGCTATCATGACTATGAAGTGAGGGTCGTTGGACGTCGCTAAGCCAGGCACAGCGCTAATGGTGATACTTCAAGGGAAATACCTCAGCCATGCAGTTTGAATATCTAGTCTGCCATCAATACAGTCGCGTGACGCTTGCAAACGGCAATGGCAGGGCAGTGTAGCGTTGAACTCCGGCGATTCGCAGGCGCGCTCGATTCATGTCCGCAGGTTTGGGATTATCTCGCTCAAGCCGGACGCGCGGGCTGGAAGTTGATAACAGCAGCAAAACGCAACCATCACAAATGAAGGCCAAACTTCGCAGGTTTCCTACCAACTCTTCCTGCGACGAGAACGCGTGTTAAGTGATTACTGATTGGAAGGTGCCTTAAATTCGATTTCTCTGTGTGACCTCTGCGCGCTCTGTGTCTCGGTGGTGAGTGGTTGTCGCGGGTTTATTCACCACAGAGACACAAAGGACACGAAGGCTGCACAGAGATGGCAAATTAAGAAACTACCCTGATTAGCAGTCTCGATACTTAAGCCCCCGGAATCCAACAGATATTGAGAGGACACATTAATGATCAAGGGAAGTGAAAAACGAAAAGCCGACCATCCAATTGACAGTCTGTTTCTGGACCGCTGGTCGCCGCGCGCCATGACCGGCGAGGCGATTCCGCAGGAAGATTTGATGGTGTTGTTTGAGGCAGCGCGTTGGGCGCCTTCATCTTACAACTACCAACCCTGGCGCCTGCTCTACGCCCAACGCGACAGCGAACACTGGCAAACATTCTTCGATCTGCTGGTGGAGTTTAATCAAAGCTGGGCCAAAAACGCAGCAGCACTCGTTGTCTTCATCTCCCGCACACATTTTGATTTCAATGGCGAGCCCGCTCCCACTCATTCGTTTGACACCGGCGCTGCCTGGGAAAATCTGGCGCTTCAGGGTTGGCTCAGCGGTTTAGTGGTGCATGGAATGCAGGGTTTTGACTACGAACGCGCGCGCACCGCGCTTAACATTCCCGAAGGGTTCCAGGTGGAGGCAATGTGTGCGATCGGCAAGCCGGCGGATCCCGGAACGCTAGCGGAAGATTTGCGGGCGAAGGAAGCGCCCAGCGATCGGCGCAAGCTTGAGCAGACGATATGCGAAGGTCCATTTTGTTTTAAGTAACGCAAACTGTTAGTTTGCGATTGTCGCCTACCAGGGATCGCAAACTAACAGTTTGCGTTACATGTCTCTCAGAAACTATGGCCGTAGTAAACGCCGAGCGAATTGTTCCCGCGTCCCTGATTGCCGATGCTGTAGCCCGCATAGATATTATTCTTTGGTGAAAGAGTAATACCCACGCCCGGCGTCACGTAACCAAGATCATTCTTGCCGCTGAACCAGTCAGTCACAAACGAAAACGTTTTGTTTAGCGGTTGTTCGAATCCCGCCAGCACTCCGGTCTTGTCAGTACCGTCGTCAAATCTTCCTACTAACTGATAGCCGCCAAACGTGAGCCGGGGACCCCGCGCGCCCGGGAAAGTCTTGCTGCCGACAACGTAAACCATCCCGGTAGTCCTGCCGTCGCGTCTGTGTGTGACCGGTATCGAAACCAACACACCCGCCGCGATGGCCAGGCCTCGCTTCTCGTTGTTGTAAAACTGCCACTTGAAGTTTGGCTGCACGTCGATGGGCTCCGTGCCCGAACTCCGAGTGGTAGAAAACGTTGACGCCCACTTCCGTATTCCCCGGCAGGCCAACGACGACCCGCGGCCCATAGGTCTGGTAACCGCCATTCGCATAGGAGCCGAAATGGGTTATGAAGTCGAGTTCAAGATAAGCTTTGCGCGGAGCCTGAACGTCGCTCGAAGGAACGTTGAAGATAGTTGACTGTGCCGCCGCACTGGAAATGATCGACAACAAACAGGCAACCAGCAGCACGAGCTTGATGATTCTCTGGTGAAGCTTCATGGAGATGTCCTCTCTGTAGTTCGCTACCGAAAGACAGTCGGGCGACAGGGCAATTGCGGCTCGAGGCTGGTTCGCTGTAAAGTCTTTTTAGTCCAATAATCAGCAGATTGCAAGGCGCAGACAACCGCAGCACGGTTGAGGGAAGCACTCATGACAACTCCGATTCGCATACTTATGCAAACCACAATTCCTTTCGCCGCTGACGACTGGCACATTGGCCGGTTCTCGTTGTTGCGGGATGAGCTGGCCTCGCTCAAAGACGCGAAAGGAAACGCTTTGTACGAGGTGACCACACGCAATCGTGAATCAGACACGTCCGGTGACGATCTTGTTCTTAGTAACCTTGATACGACGAATTTTGACGAGCTGTGGCTGTTTGCTATCGACACGGGAGATGGTCTGACCGTCGCCGACTGCCAGGGCATCACGCGTTTCCGGCAGCGTGGCGGCGGCATCATGGCCACGCGCGATCACGAGGACCTCGGCACTTCGCTGTGTACTTTGGGCGGCATTGGCCGCGCCCACTTTTTTCACTCCAAAAATCCTGAGCCCGACGCTGCCAGACACGTTCCCGATGATCCCTTCACCACCTCGATCTCCTGGCCCAACTATCATTCGGGCGCCAACGGCGACTATCAAACGATAATCGTAGAGCCCGGTCACGAGCTCATGCGCAATCCAGTGTCGCCGGCTGGCGTCATCGAGTTCTTTCCGGCTCATCCACATGAAGGAGCGGTCGGCGTACCGGAAGGCGAAGAGCAGGCGCGCGTGATTGCCACCGGCCAAAGCAAGGTCACCGGTCGCAGGTTTAATCTTGTCGTTGCCTTCGAAAGTTCCACCGACAACCACGGTAACCAGCTCGGGCGTGGCATCGCCGAGTCCAGCTTTCATCACTTTGTAGACTACAACTGGGACACGCGTTTGGGCTGCCCGGGTTTTCTGGTCGAGCCGCCGGGCGATGGCTACAAGCGAAACCCGCTAGCATTGCAAGACATCAAGACATACGTCGGCAACGCTGCCCGCTGGCTCGGCGGCGATTAGCGGCCAGCCTCTTTTCGGTTGGCCATAACGCTAAGTTTGCTGGCATCGCGGTAATCTGACAGAGTAATTTGCGAAGACGAGGGTGAAGTGAGACGATCGGATTAAGGAACTATGAGCCTCACCGAAAGGAATGATCGAACGGTATTCATCTTAGGCGCTGGTGCGTCCCATGGCGATACTTTGGTCGACCTCTTTGACGACAAAGAAACGGCCTGCCGCATTCCGTTAACCAATCAGTTTTTCCAATCCGAGTATTTAGGTGGCGAAATCGAAGATATTAAGCGCGATTATCACGATCTTCTCGACTATATAAAATTCGGCTGGAACAACTACTATCCGTTAGGATCTGAGAGCTGGCGCTCCCTCAATCTTGAAGATGTCTTCACCTCGTTAGCTATCGAAAATGAGTTCGCTCCAAGCGACACGGACGACAAAGCTCAGACTCAACTTCTCCTAAGCAGCTTTAAGAAATATATTCGTAAGCTTATAGGAACGCACTCGCTCAATCGTTACGGCAGATTCACTAGAGAGCTTGTGAAAAGCCTGAAAACGCAGGACTCGATCATTACGTTCACTACGATCTTCTTATAGACGAAGCCTTGATTTTGAAAGAGCATCCTTACGAAGAACCACTGCACTATGAAAAGTTCTCGGACAAGCTCCTTGGGAGAACGTTGCATAATCCAAGAGCCGAGTATCCTTTTAAGGCCGAACAGGGTTTGTATCTGAAAATGCATGGGTCGCTCAATTGGTTTCTTTGCACGAACAACCTTTGTCCCAATTCGGATAAACCTTGGGTTGTTACCAACACTAACCAATGTTTAGCTATGTCGCAGCATGGTGCGGATTTCACATGTATCTACTGTGCCGGCCTACTGACTCCGTACTTGGTTCCGCCTCTCTTAAACAAGCCGATACTGCGTGACAAAATATCCCGGAACATTTGGGGCAACGCGCTATCGATTCTCCTAACCGCGTCGAAGATCGTCATAATAGGTTACTCGTTCCCTGGTACGGACTTCTATTCCGAGTGGCTGTTCAGAACTGCCCTTAAAAAACTAAAGAACGTTAGGGTTTGGGTGGTGAATCCGTTGAATGACCCTGACTGTAAAGGGTCGGAATCCGAGAAGGCAAACTACAACGCGGCTAGAACGGCATTTCGAAACAGGGTGGCAAATATCACCGGTTATCGGAATGTCAGCGACAAGTACTACAAATTCGATCAAATCAGTGAGGTCTTGGCTGAAGTAAGATCCACGGGGCAATTGTCTTGACCTGCGAATACTTCAAAGCTACCTTGAATGCATGAAAGAAATCTCCATCAAGATTGACGACGAGCTTTATCGTCGAGCCTCGCGCAAGGTTGTGGACCTTGAAGCTGAGGTCAATCAACATGTGACCGAATATTTGGAAGCGATCAATGGCGACGATGCTGCCATCCTTGATGCGCGAGCACACATGGCAGAGTTGTTTGGTGCAACCAGGAACTTTAGCGTAGGCGTAAGGCCCTCGCGCGAAGAGATGCATGAATGCGCCGGTTGTCCGGTTAGGTAAACGAAAAATGAGCACTACGATTACGATTCCAACTGAATTGGAAAAGAAGATTGCCGGGCGCGCCGCTGCTCAAGGCAAAGACCTGGAACAGTTCGCGCTTGAGGCTCTGGAGCGCGCGGCAGATACGCCGTTGCTGCGAGAGCTGTTTGCGGATGTGCGAGAACAGATACGCGCCAGTGGTGTGTCGGATGAAGACCTGGACATCAAACTCGAATCCGCAGTGAAAGAAGTCCGAAACGAGCGCCGTGCGTGAGTCTCTCGTTGTTTTCGACTGCGTAGTCTTTCTCCAAGGCCTCATTAAAGAATCGGGGCCCGCAGTTACCTGTCTCCAGCGCTTTGAGCAAGGACGGTTCTTGCTGGCCATTAGTCCAGATATCTTGGCTGAGTTGCGCGACGTAGTTCCCGCCCTCGACTCCGCGAAGATTTTCCGCTTCTAACTGAAGAGAAGGCAGAGCAACTGATAGGGTCGCTGTTGTTGAAAGGCAAACTATTTCGACATGTGCCGAAGCATATTGAATTTCCGCGAGATCCCGACGACGAGCCATACCTAAACCTTGGGATCGAAGCTGGCGCTCATTTTATCGTCACACGTGACCGCGATCTGTTAGATCTGATGAGATGGGATACGGAAGCGGGTCGCGACTTTCAATCCCGATTTCGACAGTTAAAGATTTTCGATCCCGCGGCGTTCCTCAAAGACCTAGAAGCTGAATAGGGCGTCCTTTTCCCGGAGGTTTGGAAAGGCTCAAACTTGCAGCGTATAATTTTCGTCTAAAGGAATAAGACTTGAACGATGTCCACGCAGTTTACATATGGAGGCGTGTAATGAGACTAAGTAATCTATTTATGGCCGCGTCCTTCGTGGCTCTGCTGTGTCTTTCGCCTGCCAAGGCTCAGGAGATGCACACCCATCAACACGACACTTCGGAAAAACTCGGAAGGGTGAACTTCAGCGTGTCGTGCAAACCTTTAGCGCGAACGCAATTCAATCGCGCCACTGCATTGCTTCACTCCTTCTGGTATGCAGAGGCGGAGAAGGCTTACGCCGGTGTCGCCAAGAGTGATCCTGATTGCGCAATGGCCTACTGGGGTGTGGCGATGAGTCTTTATCATCCTGTGTGGGCGCCTGCTACCACTGAGGAACTGCAAAAAGGACGGGTCGCGCTTGAGAAGGCAATATCAATAGGCGGAAAAACTCAGCGCGAAAAAGACTATATCGCCGCAATCGAAGCTTTCTATAAAGATTCTGACAAGCTCCCGCACCGCGCCCGCGCTCTCGCTTACGAGCAGGCCATGGAACAGGTGTACCTGAGTTACCCAAAAGACCACGAGGCGGCGATCTTTTATGCACTTTCACTCCTTGGCACCGCCACTGCGTCCGACAAGACTTATGAAAAGCAAAAGAAGGCCGCAGAAATTCTTAATAAGATTTTGCCCACGGAGCCACAACATCCCGGGGTAGCTCATTATCTGATTCATAGTTTCGACTATCCGCAGCTTGCGCAACTCGCGCTTCCGGCCGCGCGCAGTTACGCGAAAATTGCTCCGTCATCTCCTCACGCGTTGCACATGCCCTCGCACATTTTCACGCGCCTGGGTCTTTGGCAGGAGTCGATCCAATCAAACCTGGCGTCGGCCGCAGCAGCGCAGAAACATGTTGCAATGTCACATCCCGGCGCAGCCTCGTTTGACCAGCTTCATGCCCTGGACTACCTCGTCTATGCCTACTTGCAAGGCGCTCAGGATCAAGAAGCAAAGCGAATGCTCGATCAGGTCAACGCTTTCAACCAGGTTGATTCAAACATCTTCTCGGCTGCATATGCCTTCGCTGCGATCCCGGCGCGCTACGCGCTCGAAAGACGTCAATGGTCAGAAGCAGCGCGGCTTGAGGTGCACCCCGCGAATTTTCCCTGGGATAAGTTTAGGTACGCGGAGGCCATAATCTACTTCGCGCGCGCGCTGGGTGCCGCTCGAAGCGGTAATGCTGCCGCGGCTCGGGGCGACGTGGAAAGACTCTCTACCATCCAACATGCGCTCGCCGAAGCCAAAGAGAAATACTGGGCCGATCAAGTTGAAATCCAGCGACTGGCGGCGACTGCCTGGCTCTTGCGCGCCGAAGGGAAGGACGAGGAGGCACTCACACAAATGCGTTCGGCTGTCGCCCTTGAAGCGTCTACCGAAAAACATCCGGTCACGCCCGGACCGATTACACCCGCGCGCGAGTTGCTCGGAGATATGCTCATCGAACTGAACCAACCACAACAGGCACTGCAGGAATTTGAAATGTCGCTAAGAGATTCACCAAACCGCTTCAACGGGCTTTTCGGTGCTGCGCGCGCGGCTGAACTGCTGGGCGATAAAAAGACAGCCGGCAAATATTACGCAAAGCTGGTTGCCCTCACGGCGCATGCCGACGGCGACCGTCCTGAGCTTCGTAAGACGAAGGAATTCCTGGCGCAGAAATAACTACCAACCCAGCGAGTCTGGAAGTTTTGTCAGAAGCGGAGATTGCGCAGAGAACTTGGAAGAATGATCCACTGGCGCTCTGGTGCCTGAATTTGGAACTAACTCTGCGGACGCGTATGATTGTGTTCTCTTATGACAATGGTGGGACTACTACAGGATTCTTACAACCGTCCGATACGCGACCTGCGCGTGTCGCTGACCGACCGTTGCAACTTTCGTTGCTTCTATTGCCTGCCGCATGGTGAGCCGCCGATAGCGCCGAAAGAGCAGATGCTCTCCTACGAAGAGATTGAGTACGTCTGCGACATCTTCGTCTCGCTCGGAATCCAAAAGATCCGTTTGACTGGCGGCGAGCCGATGATGCGGCGCGATATCGAAACCATCATCGAAAAACTCGCGAAACTGAAATCGCCGGCAATGTCCGATAAACTTCAGTTTGTCGCTGACTCGCAGAAGAAGAACTCTGGGTCGTACAACGACAAACTAAAGTTTATCGGACACGTCGGACTGAAGGATCTGACGCTAACTACCAACGGCTACTTCCTGCCGGATCGCGCCCAGGGCCTAAAGGATGCGGGGCTGGATCGCATCACGATCAGCGTTGATAGTTTGAAGCGTGAAACTTTCAAGCAGATGACGGGAGTTGACGTTCTGGACCGGGTTCTGCAAGGCATTGGGGCGGCGAAACAAGCGGGACTGGAGCCGATTAAGATCAACGCCGTCATCGTGCGCGGTCATAACGAAGACGAGGTTACGGACTTTGCCGCCTTCGCCCGCGAACACGATGTTAAGATGCGCTTCATCGAGTTCATGCCTTTGGATTCCGGCCACGATTGGTCGCGCGAGGATGTCGTGTCAGGCGAAGAAATTCGTAAACAGATAAATGAAAAGTTTCCTCTGACTGCAATCGATGGCAACCGTGGTTCAGAAACTTCTTCGCGCTATCGTTTTGCCGACGGCGCGCCCGGCGAAATCGGAATTATTGCCCCGGTTACAGAGCCCTTCTGCGGCGCCTGCTCGCGCATTCGCCTGACGGCCGACGGCCAGATCCGCACCTGCCTTTTCTCCACCGTCGAGCATTCACTGCGTGACACGGTCCGCACCGGCGCCACGCGCAGCGAGATCGTCGAGTTCATCGAGTCAGTCGTAATGAAGAAAGAGCCGCGCCACTACATCAACGAGCCGCAGTTTGTCGCACCCTCACGCTCGATGAGTTTCATTGGTGGTTGAACTCATTCATAATGCCTTGACTGTTTTTCGGAACTAGTTGATTTCAGCCTTAACCTTACCAGGAGTGATTTCATGCCCAGAAGTCTAGTCCTTACTCTATGCTTGTTTGTAATTCTGTTGGGCGTTGCGCCGCTAGCGCAGTCACAGGACTGCTCGCCTCCTCGGCTGATTCCGGACGCCAAAAACTACAACATCTTTTCTCCTGAGCAGGAGACGGTCCTCGGTGAGCTTACGTACCAAAGGATGTCCGTAGACATGCGGTTCGTAAAAGACCCGGAGCTGGTTGCTTATATCGATCGGATCGGCGAGAAACTAATCAGGCATTTGCCGCCTACCGGGCTCAAGTTCAAGTTCTTTATCGTTGATATTCCTGAGGCTAACGCCTTCAATGTGCCGGGCGGCTATATTTTCGTTTCACGCAAGTTGATTGGCTTCGCAAATAGTGAAGCTGAACTGGCCGGCGTGATTGTGCATGAGCTCGGTCACGGAGCAGTGCGACATGTTGCCGCCGACTTCTCAGAGCGGCTGAAACGGATTCTCAATGTAACGCAGGTGGGGGACCGCAAAGACATCACAGATAAGTACAATCTGCTTATCGAGAGGCAACGCACAAAACCCCTTGAGCGCCGTTCTGGTGAAGCGCATCAGCTTGAGGCGGATCAAGTCGGACTGTTCGCTATGGTTGCGGCAGGCTACGACCCAAATGCTTTCGCCACTCTCTTCGATCGGTTGGTGGAGACGAAAGGAAAAACAGGCAACTGGTTCGCCGATATTTTTGGTTCGGCAAAACCCGAACAGAAACGACTCCGCGAGATGATCAAGCTCACCGATCACCTCCCGCCGCAGTGTCGAGAGAACCGTCAGGCAGGCGCCGCGGAAGAGTTTCTGAAATGGCAGGCAGACGTAGTTTCTTATCACGATTCAAAAAACCAGGATGAGCTGCAAGCTTTACTTTGGAAGAAATCGCTTTCGCCAAAACTGCGAAGCGACATCACTCATTTCGCTTTTAGTTCAGACGGTCGATATTTTCTGGCGCAGGACGACTTCGCAATAACCGTAGTTCAGCGCGAACCACTGCAAGTTGCCATGCAGATACCGGCACCGGAAGCTGATGAAGCCTCGTTTACACTTGACGGAAAGTTTGTGGTCTTTGGCACTGAAAGTCTGCGACACGAGAAGTGGAGTCTGGCGGAGAAGAGGCCGGTTCAGATTCGTGAGCTTGTAGTGCTTCGCGACTGCTGGGAACACGCATTCTCTCCAGACGGGAATTACCTCGCTTGTCTGGACTACGGACTCAACCTGAATGTCCTCGATACCCGGATTGGAAAGAAGGTCTTTGAGAAGAAGGAGTTTTACCAGCTGTCGTTTTTCGAATACTTGAATTGGGCCCTTGCCGCGAGGCTTGGAAATGACGTCAGCCGGAGTCCGTTCTTTAATATTGAGTTCTCGCCTGACTCGAGTATTGTCGCAATCTCCCGGTCAAACAATTTTCGTTTTTCATTTCATTCTGGGTTCTCTGCCGACAAGTCCGATGACGTTTTGCTGGCGCTTGACCTGGGCACGATGAAGATACTGAAGACCAGCGGCGATCTAAAGGCAGTTACCAGAAGGCCCTTTATCTTTCTCGATTCCAACCGCGTTTTGGGAATGGCCTCGGACAAAATTGACGACTCCGGCTTCTTTTCTTTCCCTGAGGGCAAGCGCCTTGCACGGTTCCAGTTTGGAGGCAATGAGCTGAAAAGAACCGGCGATCCGAATTACATAATCGTCAAGCCCCTGGAAAAGGCCAGGATGGGAATATTTGACGTTTCGCGTAAGGCGATTGTTATAGCTTCCGACAAAGTTGATGCCGATTTGTGGGGCAATCTCCTGGTCTACGAGTCGGTATCTGGGAAAGTGCTGCTTTCCGTTTTTCACTACGACGAGGTTAAGAAACTCCTCGAGAGCAAACCAGTGACAACGATTGACATCCCCGTTGCGGCCGTGGGCCAAATTTATGCGGTTGACCTCTCGAGCAATCTGCAGTGGCTGGCCCTTTCAACGAAAACTCGTGGTGCTCTGTGGAATCTTGGTTCTGGTGAGAGGAAGTTGTTCGTGCGCGGATTCAGAGGTGCATTGATGGCAGACGATGGCAGAGGTCTGGGTGAATTTCCGAAGCTGGAGCCGCTGCACCATACCCTTGGGTTTCTGGATGGGGTGAAGAACGAGGCACGTTCCATTCGCGAACTGCCGGAGATCGGCGCAAAGCAATATGGCGCTTTTCTGCTCCTGCGGCGGAGCCTGAGCGTAGGCGAGAAAACCAGTGAGAAGAAAGATGAAATGGAGCAGTCGGGGAAGGCTGACAACTCTCCATCGGAAGGTTCTCTGGCACGTAAAGTGCGGTTTGAATTGCGGAGCGTAACCAACGACAAACTTGTTTGGTCGCGTGAGTTTCCCAAAGAAGCTCCACGATTCTTTTTTGACTCGTTTTCCGGCAGGCTAATTCTTTATTGGACATTGGGCAGTGAAGTCGGTAAAGACATGCTAAAGGCGAATGCTGACCTGGCAGCGCGCGCGACAGAGTTAGCAAACATGGATGACGATTACCTGATGGAAGTAGTGGACGCTTTCGCGGGAAAGACAGTGGGGACGATTGCACTGGAAACGGGGAAAGGTTCCTTCTTCATCCGCTCAGGTGGTTCGGAAGGAAACTGGTTGTTGTTGCACGATTCCCAGAATAGAGTTTTAGTTTATTCGCTCAAGGATGGAAACTTGCAGCAGCGCTTTTTTGGCGCGAACGCTGCCATCAATCCCGCCAGGGATCAGATTGTGGTGCAGAATTATCCCGGCGAACTAACTTTCTATGATCTTGAACAGGGTAACAGCCAGGCCCGGCTAAGTTTCGGTTCAGCTGCGGTATTCGCACGATTTAGTCTTGATGGGAAGAAACTTTTCGTTCTCAGTGGCGAGCAAACTGCCTACGCCTTCGATGTGAAAAAGTTGACTGCGCAAAAAGCTCAGGCATCGAACTGAATGCGTTTGAGGTTGATACTGACAGACAGGACTATTCTAACTGTGAGGTAAGCCCGCTCAAGTTAATGTGCGCCGCCGCGTCACCCGTCCGTCGGCAGCTGTACGGGTTGAGGCACGTACGCTGTTTATCCTACCTTGCGCCTCTCAGTTCTGAATCAAGAGATCGACTTGCTCCCCCTTGGAGGAACCACTTGATGAGCGCCAAACGTTTTACTGCCCTTTTCCTTTTGTTGTTGTGCTTTGCACTTCCTGTATCACAACTGCGCGCGCAGGAAACACCGGCTGCGTCGCAGGAAGAGAGGAAGGCGCCGACGTCTAACGTCCCGGAGGCACGCACGAAAGACGGCAAACGATTGCTCGGCGCGTTGGACCTGATGAAGGTTGCCGGTGTCGGGTCGCCGAGAATTTCACCAGATGCATCGCGGGTGGCGTACACGGTCGCCGAAGTGAGAATGGAGAAGGACAAAGAGTGGAAATCGGTTACGCAGGTATGGGTCGTACCAACTGCGGGTGGCAAGGCCATGCAGTACACGCGTGGCGACAAGAGTTCGACGGCGCCGGAATGGTCGCCCGACGGCCGAATGCTCGGGTTCTTGTCGGACCGCGAAAAAGACGGCGAGCGGCAGGTGTGGATGATGCTGGCGGATGGTGGCGAAGCCTGGGCGGTCACTACGCACAAAGGCGGCGTCAGTGGCTTTCGCTGGTCGCCGGACGGCAAACAGTTACTCTTGAGCGCTACGGATCAACCGGCCAAGGACGACGAAGATCGCAAGAAGGTCAAAGACGACACCATCGTGATCGATCGAGATATAAAGATGTCCCACCTCTGGCTTTGGGATCTGGAGAAGAAAGAAGGAAAGCGGTTGACTGAGGGCAACTTCACTGTCGGCGATCCGCAGTGGTCGCCGGATGGGACGCGCGTCACGTATACAACGCGGCCCACACCGAAAGCAGACGACGGAAGTTTGGGCGAAGTCTGGATCATGACGGTCGCTAACGGTGAAAAGAAGAAGCTGGAAGAGAACGCCGGCTCGAGTGAAACGGCGCGCTGGTCGCCGGATGGAAAGTGGATCGCCTGCACCGGAAGTCCGGATGCGGGCGGCGGAGTCTCGACAACATTTCTCTATTTGATTCCTGCGGCGGGAGGAACCCCAAAAGAACTAACAACGAAATTTGATTTGAGCGTGGGAACGCCGGTGTGGTCGCGCGATGGTAAGACGATTTACTTCAGTACCAACGTGCTGGAAGCGATCGAAGTTTACTCGTGCGATGTCGCGACCGGGTCAGTCAAGCAACTCTCACGACGCGGCGGGTCGACCGGAGTAACTGAAGTCAGTCGCGACGGAAAGATTGTGGGCACGATGTCCGCGCCCAAACAACCGACCGAGTTGTACACGGCCAACGCGGATTTCAGCTCTCTAAAGTCGCTGACTGATCACAATGCGTGGTTGCAGGATTACGCCCTGGCCGATACGGAGATTGTAAAGTGGAAAAGCAAGGACGGCACGGACGTCGAAGGGCTGCTGACCAAACCAGTCGGCTATGAAGCGGGAATGAAAGTTCCGTTCCTGCTGAATCCGCACGGCGGTCCGACCGGGGCTTCGCTCAACAATTTCAGCGGCACCGTCCAGGTACTCGCGGCAAACGGCTTTGCAGTTCTGCAACCGAACTTCCGCGGCTCGACGGGCAAGGGATTAGCGTTTGCTCAGGCAAACAAGAACACCTGGGGCAAAGGCGATTACGAAGATTGTATGACGGGCGTTGACGCGCTGATCGCGAGCGGCGTCGCTGACCCGGATCGTCTCGGCGCTTTTGGCTGGTCCTACGGTGGGTACATGACGTTCTGGATCCTGACGCAGACTGATCGCTTCAAAGCCGTCTCACCGGGTGCGGCGATTTCCAACATCTATTCGATGTATTCGCAGAACGATATTCAAAGATATTTGCGCTGGTTCTATTCTGACAAAGCGCCGTGGGAGGCAACGGATCTTTACTGGGACCGTTCGCCGATGAAGTATGTAAAGAATGTGAAAACGCCGACGATGATCATGCACGGTCAGGTAGACACGCGCGTGCCCATCGCGCAGGCGCAGGAATTCTACATGGCCTTGAAGGAGATGAAAGTGCCGGTGGAGTTTGTGGTGTACCCGCGCGAGAACCACGGCTTTACCGAGCCGCGCCACCAGATGGATCGCGTCCGCCGGTACGTGTGGTTCTTTTCAAAATACCTGGGCGCGCCGGTGGTTACCGAGCCGGTTCCGGTTGTCGCCCAGCCCGCTGGACAGTAGAGACGTTGATGGCGGCGGCGTAAGAGTTAAAGTCCAAACCCTTACCCGCCGGATCATGCAGTAGATACCTGGAATCAACCAGTCGCGCCCTTTGATCCGCCAGCTTGCATAGCCTTGATGTCGTCCAGTAGCACACGCTCGTGACCTTCGGGGTTCACCTTCTCGTAAACCTTGCGCAGCACGCCTTCAGGATCGATCACGAATGAAGTGCGGTTCCAGTACATCGTGCCTTTGTATTCGCTTTGACCCACACCCGCGGCGTCGAGCAGTTCGTGATTTGGATCGGCGAGCAAGTCGATCGTCAAGGCAAACTTGTTGCAGAAGTCTTTGTGCGAAGCCACGTCGTCCGCGCTGACGCCCACCACCGCGATACCGGCAGCGTAAAACTCCTGCTTGGTGGCGGTGAAAGATTTGCCCTGTATGGTGCAACCCGGTGTGTCGTCCTTCGGGTAGACGTAAACTACGAGCCACTTGCCCGCGAAGTCTCCGAGCGTGACGGTCTTGCCATCCTGATTTTGAAGTTTGAAGTCGCTGAAGCGGTTGCCAGTTTCGGCTGCCATGATTTGTTTTCCTCTCAGTTCTCTATCGATTGATTTTTCTGCAGGTGCGGAGTTGTTATTGTTGCATGCTGGCCACGCCATTGCACGCGCAGGCAAAGGGTTCTAGAATCCACCATGTAAGATTGATAATTCAAACAGCTTTCGGGGGAGCCGCAAAGGCTGAGAGTCCCAACGGAATGCGGATTTCGGAATGCTGAATGCGGATTTGAATCCGCAACCCGCAATCACCAATCCGCAATCGGGAGACCCCTTGAACCTGA
>JANMQG010000047.1:0-1911 GCA_031370285.1 Chloracidobacterium sp.
CCCGTATTTCGAGAGCCCCCAGTTCAGATAAGGCGGCGATTGTATAGGAGTTGGAGTTGACGTGCTAGGGATTGACTATTGTCGACTGGTCCGGAGCTGTGCGGGTCGACTGTTGAAAGTAGCTTTGTTCGCGCCGGATAAATCTATAAACTACCGGGCCCGATGAACAACTTCTCCGTATGCTCAGCCGTCGCTCCCGAGCACGCTGATTTGCCCCGCGCCTCTTTCATCTCGTATCTTACGGCCGTTGCAATAAAAACCAATAAGAGGATGGAAGGAATATGATTCATCACGCAGTGTCAGTCGTGGGCTTCATTGTCTTCGCAGGAATCTCCTGGTTGCTTTCCAGTAATCGGCGAAAGATTGCGTGGAGAACGATAGCCTGGGCAGCCGCCCTGCAACTTCTGATTGGTCTGATTATTTTTCGCTTACCTGGTTCGCATCGAATCTTACTCTGGCTGAACGACGCGGTGCTGGTCTTACTCAACGCGTCAAAGAGCGGTTCGGTGTTCCTGTTTGGACCACTTGCGGCAAGCCCCGGAGAGTCAGGATCCATCGGCTTCATCCTCATCTTTCAGGTTCTTCCGGTGGTAATTTTCTTTGCAGCGTTCACCGCTATGCTCTATCACCTGCGCGTATTGCAAATATTCGTGCGGCTCTTCGCCAAGCTCTTCCACCGAACGATGAAAATCAGCGGCGCAGAATCACTCTCCAGTGCGGCGAACATCTTTGTTGGAATTGAATCGGCGCTCGTGGTCCGGCCGTATCTGGAAAAAATGACGCGCTCGGAGTTGTTGCTGGTATTGACTACCGGCCTGGCAACGGTGGCATCAAGTACGCTCGGAGTCTATGTGGCCTTTCTAACCCCAGTATTTCCACAGATAGCAGGACACCTGATCTCGGCTTCTATCCTGGCGATTCCTGCTTGTGTGGTCGTATCCAAGCTGCTTATTCCCGAAACCGAAACGCCCGTGACGCTCGCGGCCGTTCCTCGTGAAGACGAGTCGAGCCGGTCGAAAAATCTGATAAGCGCAATTATCCAGGGAGCTATGGACGGGCTGAAGTTGGCGGCAGGAGTTTCTGCACTACTGATTGCAATCCTGGGAATGGTTGCGCTGGTCGACAAATTGCTTGGTGCCGCAGGCGCGTGGTTGGGAATGAGCGAACCGCTTTCGCTTGTGAGAATCTTAGGCTGGTTTTTTTATCCGTTCGCCTTTCTGCTTGGATTGCAACTGAGCGACGTACCAATAGCGGCTCGCTTGTTGGGCGAGCGAGTCATCCTGACTGAGGTCTTCTCATACAACCATCTCGCACAATTAATCTCCAGCGGGCAGATAACCGATCCCCGGACCGTGGTGATCCTGAGTTACGCGCTTTGCGGATTCGCACACGTGGCAGCGGTGGCAATCTTTGTAGGGGGCACTGCTGCACTTGCCCCCTCACGTCGCGACGACCTCGCCAGCCTCGGCTTGCGAGCCTTGCTGGCGGCTACGCTGGCGACGCTGATGACCGGCTGTGTGGCGGGCATATTCAGCAACGGCGAAGGCGTGTCGCTGTTTACAACAGGCTAAGTTAGAGGCGTGATTCGACAGTATGATCATCACGGCGCTCGTTTCAAAACGACAACCGTACCGCGGTGCTCTGCTTCAATGTTAAGGAGGGCAGGCTAGTATTAAAGACCGGAACGAATTCGAATCGAAGTCTGCCAAATTGCGTTTACCCGATCATGACGCGCGTGTGAGTGTTCTCGGGGGCTCGTTCCTTCGCTGAAATGCGTACTTCGACGCCGTGACTGTGACCGAGGCGATTTAGGATTGCGAATAAGCGGTCCGCTCAACACAGATCTACACGCACGTCTCGATGCAAAAGCTGAACGAGGTTTACGACAAGGTGCACCCCAAAACATAGGCT
>JANMQG010000127.1:0-66101 GCA_031370285.1 Chloracidobacterium sp.
TGGTTACGGGTGCGTGTTTTGCGGAATTCGGCGTTGATGTCACGTGCGTTGACATTGATTCCGAGAAGATCGCTCGACTGAGCGCCGGGGAGATGCCCATATATGAACCCGGCCTCGAACAGTTAGTAACCAAGAACATGCAGTCTGGACGACTGCGATTCACCACGGATCTCAAGCAGGCGGTCGAGCAGGCGCTGGTAGTATTTTTGGCCGTGGGGACGCCGCCGAAAAGCGACGGCTCACCGGATCTCAGCTTCGTGGAAGCCGCTGCTCGTTCGGTCGCGGAACACATGAACGGTTACAAGGTCATCGTAACGAAGTCTACGGTGCCCATTGGAACCGGTGAGTATCTGCGAAAGTTGATCAGACAGCACTTGAAATCCAGCTTGAACTTCGGAATAGTCTCCAATCCCGAATTCCTCCGGGAGGGTGCGGCGATTAATGATTTCATGCGGCCCGATCGCGTAGTTATTGGAAGCCGTGACGAGGAAGCGGTCGCCATCATGCGCGACCTTTATCGGCCACTCTACCTGATTGAGGCACCCTTCGTTGTGACATCGTTGGAAGCCGCCGAACTCACTAAGTATGCAGCGAACGCTTTTCTCGCTACGAAAATATCTTTCATTAACGAAATAGCGAATCTGTGCGAAAGCATCGGCTGTGATGTGCACGACGTGGCCAGGGCGATCGGCATGGACCGCAGGATTGGCAGCAAGTTTCTTCATCCCGGGCCCGGCTTTGGTGGTTCCTGTTTTCCCAAGGATACCCAGGCGCTTGCTTCGGTGGCCCGCGAGTTTGGATGCGATTCAATGATTGTAGACGCGGTGATTGAAGTGAATCGCCGCCAGCGACAAGCGATGGTGCCGAAGATCGAAAAGCTTGTTGGCGAACTGAAGGGAAAAACTGTCGCGATTCTGGGCCTCGCATTCAAGCCGGAAACAGATGACATGCGAGAAGCGCCAGCGATTGATATTATTGCTGGACTACTGGAACGCGGCGCCACTGTACGGGCCTACGATCCGGTTGCCATGAGCGAGGCGGCCAAGGTTCTTCCTGATGTGAGCTATGCTGACGACGAATATGAGGCGGTGACAGACGCGGACGCGCTCGTTTTTGTAACTGAGTGGAATCAGTTTCGGGCCCTCGATATGGGTCGCGTGCGAGACCTCATGAGGTCACCCAGGATTGCGGACCTGCGAAATATCTACGACCCGGCGGATATGCGAGAGCTGGGCTTTGAATATGTCGGAGTGGGCCGCTAGAGGGAATTGCCCCTCAGCTGGAGCCTGTTGTCTCAGCACGATTAACCGAGACGACGATTGTTTTTATGGCCTTAGGTGGAATCGCACTTGTGACTGGTGGCGCCGGCTTTATCGGGTCACACATTGCTGCGGCGCTCGCCGCTGCGGGCGCCAGAGTGCGCGTTATCGACGACTTATCCACCGGGTACCTGGAAAACCTCGAGGAGATTAAAGGCGACCTGGACTTCGTCCAGGGAAGCCTGGCCGATGAGACGTCCTTGCGAAAGTCGCTTGAAAATGTCGAACTAGTTTTCCATGAAGCTGCGATTCCGTCAGTCCCGCGTTCAGTTGAGAATCCGCGACAGACCCACATAGCCAGCGTCGAATCAACCTTCTCTCTTCTTTTGGCTGCGCGGGAGAAAAAGGTGAGGCGAGTGGTTTATGCGGCGTCCAGTTCAGCCTATGGTGATCAGCCGACGCTTCCGAAGGTTGAGACTATGCTGCCGGAGCCTCTCTCTCCCTATGCGGTGGCCAAACTGGTAGGGGAGCATTACTGTCAGGTGTTTACCCGCGTCTACGGTCTGGAGACGGTCTCGCTGAGATACTTCAACGTGTTCGGACCGCGGCAGGATCCTAGTTCTCAATACTCAGGAGTGATCTCGCGCTTTGTTGGCGCCCTACTTGGAGGTGAACGCCCCGTGATCTACGGTGACGGTGAACAGTCGCGAGATTTCACTTATATCGAGAATGTAGTAGACGCTAACTTGAAGGCGGCAGAGAGCACCGAAGGAATTGGTCAGATTATCAACATAGCAAATGGAGAACGAATCTCCTTGAATCAACTCCTGGACGAGCTAAAAAGTTTAACAGGCAAGCCTGACGTCGTAGCGGATTACAAAGAGCCGCGTGCCGGTGACGTTAAGCATAGCCTTGCGGATATTACGCGGGCCCGCAACTTACTAGGCTTTGAGCCGCGCGTGGACCTGCGCTCAGGACTGGAACTCACCATCGATTGGTGGAAAAACAGCCGGTTCGCTAGGACTTAATCCTGGTTTGAGCCGGCTCGCAAAATAACCCTTAGCCATTTGTGCCGATGGCATTCCCCTCGACTAACCCCCGCAAACTATCTACATAAGGCGCGCGCGCGACGCCCTTATCGGTAATGATTGCCGTGATCAGGTCGTTGGGTGTCACGTCAAACGCGGGATTATGCACGCCCACGCCGTCCGGGGCGAGTTGATGTTCTTTGATGTGCGTTACTTCTCGGCGGTCACGTTCTTCGATAGGGATTTCATCGCCCGACTTTAGCGAAAGATCGAGCGTCGAAATTGGCGCCGCGACATAAAATGGGATGTTGTGCTTCCGCGCCAGAACGGCAACCATGTAAGTCCCAATCTTGTTCGCGGCGTCTCCGTTTGCGGCAATACGATCCGCACCCACTACGACCGCGTTCACCTTGCCACTTTTCATCACGTGCCCCGCCATGTTGTCCGTGATGACAGTGACCGGGATGTTGTCTTTCACCAATTCCCAGGCCGTTAACCTCAGGCCTTGAAGGAAGGGTCTGGTCTCGTCGGCAATCACCGCGATGCGTTTCCCAGCGTCAATTGCGCCTCGGACTACGCCCAGTGCCGTTCCGTAGTCTCCCGCGGTTGCGAGTGCGCCCGCATTGCAATGCGTGAGCACGGTGTCCCCATCGGCAAGTAGTTCGGCGCCGAATCGTCCGAGCGCGCGGTTGCCCTCAATGTCCTCGCGAAAAATGTTGAGAGCTTCTTCAACCAGACGCTCTTTGATCTCAAGCGGATCCTGGGTGACTGCCTTTTCGCGCCGCAATCTCTCGCGCATCCGCTCAATGGCCCAGAAGAGGTTAACTGCGGTCGGACGAGTCTCGGACATCACTTTGCACATGTAGGCGAAGTCGTCTTCCAGGTCCGCGACCGATGTGCCGACTGACTGGCTAGCGCCGAGCGCGAGTCCCATTGCTGCGGAGACGCCGATGGCCGGCGCTCCGCGCACAACCATTTTCTTAATGGCCTCGGCTACTTCTTCATACGACCGCAGCATGAGGTATTTTTCTTCCGTCGGCAGCAGTCGCTGATCCAGCATGCGAATGCCTTCATCTGTCCATTCGATAGTTTTGATCATTTGTTCCGGCGGCTCTCTCTGAGTTTGAAGTGCGATGAATCTTACTGGAGGCGAATTGCCGAAGCAAAGCGTCGCTCGCGGTAACAGAACCTCAGGGGTTCGGGAAAGCTTGAGTTTGACACTGCCGACGAGCGCATGATAGTGTCCGCGTCGATTAGTGATTGTTCTTTGTATTTGAAAGCATCTGGGTGCCCCAGGAAATGGGGAGAATAGGGAAACGGGTGAGAATCCCGTGCGGTCGCGCCACTGTGATGAGACTTTTGCTTGCTCCGATGGGAGTGGCGAAAGTTCTTGAAGCCAGGAGACCTGCCCACGAAGCTTTGCAGCTTTTGAACGCTCGCGGAAAGGCGTTCAGGCCGCCCGGATTCGAAGCCATTTTCAAGTCCCGCCGACCGCCTGTCGCCTTTCCCGAAGGAACAGAGATCGGCGGGATTCTTGCTGGACAGACACCTCTTACAATTCGAAACATCTAGTCAACAGCGGCGCGTACTCTGCTTCGTCGTTTGCCTGGCCCTTCTGTTTATCACTTCCTGCTCGAAGCCGTACACTCGGACTGACAATCAGGTTGCGTCCCACCAAATCATCGACGAAGCCGGGCGAACAATTACCGTCCCCGACGCCGTCACCAGATTCATTTCGCTCGCCCCAAGCCTGACCGAGATTGTTTATGCGATCGGCGCCGGTGACGGGTTGGTTGGCCGCACGACGTTTTGTAACTATCCCGCTGAGGCGCAGCAGGTCGAAGCGGTTGGTGACACGCTGAAGCCGAGTATTGAACGAATAATTGCTCTGCGACCACAAATTGTTTTTGTTTCCACAGCTTCACAACTTGAAGCCTTTACCAATGAACTGGAAGCGCATCACATTGCGGTCTACGTCACCGATTCACACGATCTAGAAGGGGTATTTCATTCGATCGAGCGCATCGCTGATGTATTGGGGAAGCGGCCGCAGGCAGATGCACTGCTGAAAGAACTGCGAGCTCGAGTCAGGAACGTTGCGGAGAAAGTGCAGTCACAGCCGCCGGTGCGCGTGTTCTATCAGGTTTCCGCCGAACCGCTGTACACGATAGGACGCGAAGCTTTCATTACCGATCTGATAAAGCGAGCCGGTGGTATTTCAGTGACGGCAGACGTTCCCGGCGCCTGGCCTAAGTACAGCGCTGAGTCCGCGCTGGCTGCGAAACCTCAAGCCATTATCTTGCCGACCGGCGGTTCAATGGGTGACGCCGATTCCAATGTTGCAAGCGCACTGAAGCGATCCCCTGCGGTCGCAAACGGCCGCGTCTACAAAATCAACTGGGATCTTCTTTCCCGGCCGGGCCCACGTGCAGTTGATTGCCTCGAGGATTTGGCGCGAGCGCTCCATCCGGAAGTATTTACGAAATGATAATGGCTGGTTCAGGCGAAGCAGTTTCTAAAGTTCGCGCGTTTCGCGGGATTGATGGAACTCGCGCGACCCTAAGCAAGACTCTGATTGTTTGTGCCATCCTGCTTACGGCACTCTTCGTTGTCATTGTCCTCATGTCGCTTTTGGGCAGCGAAAAACTTCCGGCACAAGCGTCCCTGTGCGCGCTGCTTACTTTTGGCAAATCGTCCTGCGGCTTAACCGGCGACCAGGACGCCATACTCTTCGACATTCGCTTGCCGCGCATCCTGCTGGGCGCCGCGGTTGGCGGATCGCTCGCCGTGGCCGGGGCCAGCTATCAGTCGCTGCTGCGGAATCCGCTGGCGGAGCCTTATCTCCTGGGAATCTCAAACGGCGCCGCGGTCGGAACAATGATCGCCCTGGTTTTCATGGGGGCGCATGAATGGAGTCGCCCGCTGATGGCGTTTTCAGGTGCCTTGATTGCGACGCTGGTAGTCTATCGCCTGGCCCAGGGACGAACTGGCGCAACTCCGGAACGCCTCATCCTGGCGGGCGTGATCGTCACGACATTTCTCTCGTCCGCGATCGTCTTTGTGACCACGCTAATGGATGCGACACGCATCAGGTCGTTCACGTTTTGGCTGCTCGGCGACTTGTCCGGCACGACTGCGAAATTGCTGTGGCTGGCGCTCTCCATTGCGGTGGCTGGAACAATAGTGTTGGCTGCGCATGCGCGTTCGCTGAACCTGCTAATGCTGGGCGAGCGCGATGCATTCGATCTTGGCGTCGAGGTTTCGCGCGTCCGCTTGGTCGTCTTCATTGTGGCCAGTTTGCTGGTGGGCAGTTCGGTGGCGTCGAGCGGATCGGTGGGCTACGTCGGTCTGGTAGTGCCGCACCTGGTTCGCCTCTCACTGGGAAGTGATAACAGAATTACGGTGCCGGCGGCGGCCATTTGCGGAGCGATCTTTGTAGTCGTCGCCGACACAATCGCCCGCACGATCATCGCGCCCCGCGAACTACCGGTTGGCGCCATTACCGCGCTTATCGGCGCGCCGCTATTTGTTTACTTGTTGAGGCGACGCTAGCGCTTGTCCGACAAACGTCAGTTTGTCGATCGCTTTTGGTTGGGGGTCAACTCGACAAACTAGAGTTTATCGGACATGAGGAACCGAATGCTTGAAGCACGCGACATCACGGTGAAATACGGATCACGGCTAGCCGTGTCGGAAGTTTCGCTTACGCTGGCGCCGCGTGAAGTAACCACGATCATTGGGCCAAACGGCGCCGGCAAGTCGACCGTACTTCGCACTCTAAACGCAGGGATCGCTCCCGCCGCTGGCGAGATCATTCTTGATACGCGACCGCTCGGTTCCTATTCACGGCGCGCCATAGCAAAGCGTATCGCCGTGGTAGCGCAGGAAGCTGACTTGCGATTTCCGGTTACGGTTTTCGAATTTGTTCTGGGTGGACGCTACGCCTGGTCGAGCACGTCGGGGTGGGGCTGGGAAACTTCTCACGACGTCGCGGTGGCGCGCGAGGTTCTGCGCGAGACCCAACTAAAAGAGCTTAGTGACCGTCTGCTGACTGAGTTGTCCGGAGGTGAACGCCAGCGCGCTGTGCTGGCGCGCGCACTGGCAACAGAGGCCGGCATTCTGTTGCTGGACGAGCCGACAGCCAATCTCGACCTGGCGCATCAGGCTACCATTCTGGCGCTGGTGAGGAAGCGCTGTGACAGTCGCGGAATCGCAGCGCTGGTAGTGACGCACGATATCAATCTCGCGGCGGAGTTTTCGAATCACGTCTTGTTAATGAAAGACGGAAGGAGCGTCGCGTTTGGCACGCCAGACGAAGTCTTGACGCCGGATCTACTCAAGGAGGTTTTTGCGGTAAGGGTGTTAGTTGATGCACATCCTATTTCAGGAGTGCCTCGAATTACGCCGGTGCACGAAGTGCTCCGGTAATCTGTTAACCATGAACGGCTGGCGAGGGAAGACGGTGAAATGCCGTCACTGCCCGCGCAACTGTAAGCGGTCGTAACGCATGCTTTCAGCCACTGGGCTGCAAAGGATGAAGGCGGAAGGATGAACAATCTTCTTTCCCCAAGATTCCTGAGCCTGGGAAGGCGCATGCCAAGGATTGGCAGGGATGTCGAGGTGGGTTTTGGATGAGTAACTATTCATCCTTCATGCTTCCGCCTTCATCCTTGTCCTTCACGCCGCGAGTCAGGAAACCTCCAGGCCGCGTCAGTTTCAGCTCGCACTGCGTCGGGCAGGAGAAGCTAAAGATGATCAAAAAAAACATTCGCGAGCATAATCGTGACAATATTCGCGGACGAAAAATTAACTTCAGGCGGTATCTGGCAAAGGCGATTGGCATCAGCGCCTTGTCACTACTCCTTTCCATCGTCAGCTTTGGGCAAGCCTCCACCTCTATCAAGGGTGAGATAGCGGATGAGAACGGTGGCAAGATCAGCGGTGCCGATGTTCGCCTGCGCTCGCGCACCGGAGCGCAACTCAGCACGGCCACCGATAGCAACGGAGCGTTTGAATTCCGAAATCTGCCATCGGGTAAGTTTTTGATTGAAGTTCAGGCGAAAGGCTTTGCCACGCTTGCCTCGGACGAAATAGTTGTCGAGCGAGGGCAGGCAAAACAGCTTGAGTTGACGCTCAAGGTTGCAGGCATAAATGAAAATATTGTCGTAACTGCGGCCGGTACGGCGCAGCGGGCTGATGAAGTCTCCAAAGTTGTTTCGATTCTTGACTCGCAGCAGATTGACGATAAACGCGAACTGGCGCTGTGGGAGGCGCTGCGTGGAATCCCCGGAGTGCGCGTGCAGCAGCAAGGCTCCCCCGGCGCAATAACGTCGATACGTCTGCGCGGTCAGCGGGCCTTCGATACCGCAATCCTGCTTGACGGCTTACGAGTTCGCGACGCCTCCGACATTGGCGGTTCCGGAGCGTCGCTAGCTGCCGATCTAGTTCCGGTCGCCACCGATCGCATCGAGATCCTGCGAGGCTCCGGTTCCTCAATCTATGGCACAAACGCCATCGGCGGAGTCGTGAACATCGTGCCTGAAACGGCCGCCCCCGGTCTGCATTTTGCAGCGGGCGCCGAAGGCGGTGGCCTTAGGACATTTCGCGAACGCTTCAAGGTGTCAGGAGGGCGCGGGCGCGTGGGCTTTAATCTTGGACTCAATCGCCTGGATGTGCGCCGCGGGGTAGATGGCGAGGACCAGTATGGAAGCTCCGCCGGCACCGGCCGGTTTCTATTTGCCCCTACCTCATCAATCACGATCGCGGTGAACCTGTATGGTACGATCGCAAACGCGCGCCTCAATGACAGTCCTTTCGCCTTGCCGGGTGCGTTCACCGGAAGTCAGGCGTTTCCGCGAGCGATCGCCGGCGTAAGCTTTCAGCCGGATTTCAATAACCCTGACGAGGGCCGGCGAAACCGGTTGCTGGTTGGCTCAGTTAAACTATCGCAACAAATCAACGAGCGTGTTTCCTATTCGCTCGCTTATCAACGAGTCTCCAGTCACCGGCGAAATTACAACGGCAGCCGAATCGATCCGCAGTTCGCCGCCTTCTATCCGTTCGGTGATTTTGAATTCATCAGCGTCAACAAGGGAACAACGGATACGTTTGACGCTCGCCTTAACGCCCAGTTGGCGCGATCAAATCTGGCTACGATTGGGTTTGAGTATGAACACGAGTCGCTGTTTCAGCAGGCGATTCCGTCGTTCAGCGTCTTCAACAACACAACGGACCGGCAACGCACTTTCGCTGTCTTCGCCCAGGATCAAATTTCTCTGCTCGACGATCGCCTGCAACTGTCGTTCGGAGTTCGTGGCCAGTTCTTTCGCATTCGCGCTGCCGACCGTCCGGGCGCGCTAAGCGGCGTCAACCCCGAGAAGTCGATTACCGGCGACGGCGCCATCGCCTACTTCATACGTTCGACAAACACCAAGCTGCGCGCGCATGTGGGAAACGGTTTTCGCGCGGCATCGCTTTTCGAGAGGTTTGGTGCCGGGACATTTTCGAGCCTGGGCTTGCAAAGGTTCGGCGATCCGACGCTGCGAGCCGAGCAATCGATCGGCGTCGATGGCGGTATTGATCAACGGTTGGCGCGCGATCGCGTGCTTATCGGCGTTACCTACTTCTACACGCGGCTGCAACGCGTGGTTGATTTTCAGTCGTTCTTTGTCGTTGACCCACTGGGGCTCGGACGCTTTAGTGGCTACGTGAATCGCCCAGGTGGAATATCGCGAGGTGTTGAGAGCTTTGTGGAAGTAACGCCGTTGCGCGGAACGCAACTAAGAGCGTCGTACACCTACACCAACAGCGATCGCCTGGTGCCGTTTGTGGGACTGCAACCGCAGTATGTGATTCCCAGTCACGTTTTCGGGCTCTCGTTGAATCAGCGCTACCGATCGTTTGCGTTTAACTTGGATCTAAACCGGACTGGCTCTCATATCGCTCCCGTCTTTGAAAACGATTTCCCGTTTCGCACCGCGGAACTCACTTTTGACGGCTACACGAAACTGGATCTATTTGGCAGCTATGAGCGGCGGGTCTCTGAGGGAACAACGATGGTGCTATTCGTGGGAGCAGACAACATCTTCAACCAGCGCTACTACGAGAATGGGTTCCTGGCGCCCGGCATAGTGGGACGAGGTGGGGTTAGCTTCAAATTCTAACTTGGACTTGAAATTTCAAATCCGAAAGTTGAGATCTGAAATCGCAAAAATTCAGGTTGCAAGGTTCAAAGCTCAGGGCGCCAGTGCGCTACTTATCGAGCTTGTCCTTGCAACCTGAAACTTGTAGGCGGCCCATCCAAATACGGCGCCGCTAGGATTTCTTTGTGAGTAGTCCGCCGGCCAGAAAGAGCGCCCCAACGATAAGATGGATGCCGTGATCAACCTTTCCGAGCATTAGCGGGCCGATATCCAGATTTCCCTTTGCGAGTCCCACGATCCCCAGAAGCAGATAGACCAGGCCGAAGATCGTACAAAAGCCTTTTGCGCCGCTGAGCGATCCAGCCAAGCCAAAATAGAGCGCAATTACTCCTGAAACAATGTGTACGAGATTGTGGGCGGGCGATAGATGAGCGCCCAGAGGGTCCAGCACGTGAGTGAACCCCAGTATGCCCACCAACAGCAATATCACTCCCAGAAGTTTAGCTACGGTTTTTGCCATGATTTGTCTCTATCTCCTCTATGAAGGTTGAAAGCCGCGCGGTCGCTGCGAGAAAAACCTGGCGTCCGCATTCAATAAGCAAGGGTGAAGTCAGAATGTAGGCCCTGTATATCAAACTGTTCGCCGTTTGGAAAGGTTTTTTGAGACCGGACAAACCGGAAGAGCTTTGGAGCAAATTGGCCGTCGGCCGACAAGCCCGCATTTTCCTTCGATGTTATACTAGTTTCCGTATTTTCCCCCCTGACAAGAACCGGTCATTATAAGCTTAGGAAGTAATAGCTATGCATGCACTTCAGGCAACCAGACGAACGCTCAGTCGGATCGCTTCTGTCTTCGTTTTTGTGTGTATCCTGGCGGCCACCGCAAACGCCTACACCGTCATAATGCGAGGTGGACGGCGCGTCGAAATTCCATCGCGCTTCGTCGTGACGGCCTTGACTTTGACTTACGAAGTCTCGCCAGGGGTTCAGATTACTCTCAACGTTGCCGCGATAGATGTTCCCGCAACCGAGAAAACCAATAACGAGTTGCCCGGAAGTTTGCTACGGCGCGTTCCGGTGGCCTTAACAGAATCTCGCCCGAGTGCTGAAGCAGTGTCCATACAACCAGCCAAGAGGTTGACGATCACAAATCGTGAGCTGGAATCTTCTATTCGCCGCCGACGCGAGAGCGAGTTGGCTTATGAGCGCAGACTCCAGGCACTTGGGCTGCCGTCGTTGGCAGAGTCACGCCGGCAAGCTGCTGCGGAGTTTGATTCGATCGCCAGGGAGTTGGAACAAACGCGTGCCTTGGAGAGGGAATCGGAGAGCTACTGGCGCGCGCGCGCCTCTGCCTTGAGAACCGAGATCGCCGCAATTGATGCTGAACTCAGATATGTTCGCGGGCAACTGGATGAACCGTCATTTCCCACCACGAATGGATCGTTTACGAACGTCGTCAGCGTTGT
Source organism: Chloracidobacterium sp. (assembly GCA_031370285.1). Classification (GTDB taxonomy): domain Bacteria; phylum Acidobacteriota; class Blastocatellia; order Pyrinomonadales; family Pyrinomonadaceae; genus PSRF01. The sequence goes on from JANMQG010000127.1 coordinate 10,896, forward strand.
ACCGTTTATTTCATTCGGCAATGCCGGGCGGCGAAGCCCGTTTTCTCCACCAGTAAGCCACCCGCGCGTTTTTGTGTCTCGGCGTGGTGGTCCACAGCTTGGCGGGCGCGTTGCTATCGGTGGAGGTGCGACGCGTGGACAGGTTTTTCTGAATACGTTGGGATTTCCGCAAGCGCGCCCGTTCGGTTCGCACTTGCTTGCGCCGACGCACCTGACTGTTTTTGGCTCGACTGGGCCAGCTTATGATTATTCCTACGAACGCAACCAGCTCATCACGCAGTTCAATGAATTGGCTGCGGCTCGTGCCGGACTTAGCGCCAGATGGCGAGAACTCGAAGACGAGGCCAGGCGCGCGGGGGCGCCGCCAGGGTGGCTCAGGCCGTGAGGCAGGAGGCAGACGGCAGGAGCAGGAGGCAGGGTGGGCAGAAGGCAGAAGGCAGAAAGCAAAAAGCAGAAGACCAAAGTCCAAAGACCTCTAAGACTGAAGACTGAGGACCAAGGACTGTGGACTGAGGACTGAGGAACTGAAGACTGAAGCATATGACTGGTTGGGAAACAATTATCGGCTTGGAGATTCATGCGCAGCTAAGCACCGAGTCAAAAATTTTCTGTGGCTGCTCAACGCGATTTGGTGACGAGCCTAATGAGAACACTTGCCCCGTTTGTTTGGGTTTGCCCGGTGCGCTGCCCGTGCTGAATCGTCGTGCGGTGGAACTCGGCGCGCGCGCAGCCCTGGCGCTCGGTCTTCACATAAACAACGAGTCTATTTTTTCCCGCAAGAACTATTTCTATCCGGACCTTCCCAAGGGTTATCAGATCTCGCAGTATGACAGACCGTTTTCCGCAAACGGCGAGCTGGAGATCATGACGACCGAGCGCGATGAGGCGGGCCACCCGGTCGAATGGAAAGTTAAGAAGATAGCGATTACGCGCCTGCACCTCGAGGAAGACGCCGGGAAAAACGTCCACGAGGGATTACCTGACGTCGATCAGTATTCCTACATCGATCTCAATCGCGCGGGCACACCGCTGGCCGAGATTGTTACTGAGCCCGACTTTCGCACTTCATGGGAAGCGTACGATTACGTCAATCACGTGCGACGGGCACTGCAATGGGTGGGGGCTTCTGAGGCTGACATGGAGAAGGGCAACCTTCGTTGTGAAGCTAACGTGTCAGTGCGGCGAATCGGCGACGAGAAGTTTGGCACCAAAGTGGAAGTGAAGAACCTAAACTCGGTGCGTCATATGCAACGGGCGATCGAGTTTGAAGTCACCAGGCAGATTGGCGTACTTGAATCCGGCGGTCAGTTGCAACAGGAAACGCGACTCTGGGACGAACGCGCCGGCGAAACTCGCGTGATGCGATCCAAAGAGGAAGCGCACGACTATCGCTATTTTCCCGAACCCGACCTGCCGCCGCTCATCGTTTCGGATGAGTTTGTCGAGCACGTGCGCGCCGGTATGCCGGAGCTGCCGGAGGCCAGACGACGCAGGTTCATGGATCAGTATGGCCTGTCGTTTAGCGATGCTTCGCAATTGACTGCGGAACGTTCGCTGGCGGACTACTACGAGAAAGCAGCGGCGGTTTCGGGAAACCCGCGTAGCGCTTCGAACTGGATCCGCTCGGAATTGCTGCGTGAACTCGAGGGCGCGGGCCTGCTTGCCGGCTCTTCACCGGTTTCGCCGGAAGATTTAGGCGCGCTGGTGCGTCTGATTGAAGACGAGAAGATCAGTGGCAAGCAAGGCAAAGACGTGCTGATTGAGATGTTCAAATCCGGTAAGAGCGCGGCGACGATTATCGCAGAGCGAGGCCTCGTTCAGGTCAGCGATACGGGCGAGATTGATCGCATTATCGACGAAGTGATTGCCGGGAGCCCGCAGCAGCTTGAACAGTATCGGGTTGGTAAAGAAACCTTGTTTGGTTTTTTTGTGGGTCAGGTGATGAAGGCCTCAAAGGGCAAGGCGAATCCGAAGGTTGTAAACGAAAGGCTCAAGCTGAAATTGCAAGGGTCTTAGACCACTTTGCACGGAGTGAACAATCAGCCGTTTGCGTGAGGTTACTACAACGGCGGACGAACAATCAGTATGACTTAACGGGAGGATCGAATGATGACGAAGATGAATAACAAGCTGGTCACGCGTACGCTGACCTTTCTTGTATTGCTGACGCTAATAGCTGGTGCTGTGTTTGAAGCTTCAGGTCAAACAGGAAGGCGGCGAAGAGGCCGGCGGAGGGTTGTACGCGTGGTGACGCCGCCGATTCCATACTACACGGTTGCGACTGACACAGTGATCCGCGTGCGTATTAACGAAGCGCTCAATTCCGGCACTGCGCGCATTGGCGATCGTTTTTCTACGAACGTAGTAGAGCCTGTTTATGCCGGCAATGGAGTGGAAGTCGTGCCCGTGGGCAGCAAAGTCCTGGGGCGTGTTACTCAGGTAAACCGTGCCCAAAAGCGCAACCCCGGTAATATTACGGTCGCCTTCGACTCCGTCAGTTTGCCGAACGGTAGAACTGCCGTGATCAATGGATCGTTGACGACCTTGCAGGCTGACAACGTGAATGCCGACAACGAAGGCACCGTCAAAGGCGGTAGCAACCGGAAACGAGACGCGGTATTCATCGGTGGTGGCGCCGCAGGTGGGGCAATCATCGGCGCGATTGCGGGCGGCGGCAAAGGTGCAGTAATAGGCGGGATCCTTGGTGGCGCCCTGGGCACTGGCGCCCGTGTGTTCGAGAAGGAAAAGGAAGCGGAAGTGAAGTCAGGCACCGAGTTTGGCGTGATTCTCAACCGCAGTGTGTCATTGCCGGCGAGCACTGTGCGCTAGCTCTCGCGCGTAACGCAAACTGTTAGTGTGAATGTCGTAACTTACGCGGCTGCACGCAAACTGACAGTTTGCGTTACCTGTTAACTGAAGGCGGCTGAGCCTTTCCGCACTGCGGGACGGCCAGCCGCCGCATTCATACGCGATGAACTTAACTGGGAAAGTGGCCATCGTAACCGGCGGCACGAAGGGCATTGGCCGCGGCATTGCTGAGGCGTTAGCTCGTGAGGGCGTGAACGTTTGTCTCAGCGCTCGCAAGGAGAGTGAAATAGACGAGGCGAATCAGGCGCTGAATAAGCTTGGGGGCGGAAGTGCGATTGGTTTGGTTTGCGACGTGCGCGACCACGTTCAAGTGAAGTCGCTCTTTGCACGTACGGCTTCGGAGTTAGGCGGCGTCGATATTCTCGTCAACAATGCGGGCATCGGGATTTTTGCACCGGTTGAAGAGATCTCGCCTGAAGACTTTCGCGCAGTATTGGAAACGAATCTCTTCGGTGTCTTCTACTGTTGCCACGAAGCCATTCCGCTCATGAAGAAGCGCGGCGGCGGGTACATCATCAACATTTCCTCGCTTGCCGGCGCCAATCCGCATCCGCGGATGGCCGCTTACAACGCCTCGAAGTTTGGCCTCAACGGTTTCAGTGAAGCGTTGATGCAGGAAGTGCGACATGACGGCATCAAGGTTAGTTACATCATGCCTGGGTCGGTGAATACCGAGTTTGGCGGCGACACGCCAAGCGACAAGAATTCCTGGCAGTTGCAACCTGCCGACATTGCGAGAGTAGTCATCGATCTGCTTCACCACGATGAGCGGAGTCTTCCCAGTCGTGTTGAAATCAGGCCAAGCAGGCCGCCGAAGAAGGGATAGTTTCTCGGGTACGACGATGAAACAACTTCGGTTGGCATTTTGGTTGGCGCTCTTCCCGCTTTTCTCTTTCGCGGCTTTCGGCACCGCCCCCTTTCAAGCTGGTCTCCAAGCAGAAATCGGGCCGCGGTTGCAGGCATCAACCGCATCGCCGGAACATAGCCAGGCTTCCACTGAAGCGCTAGCCGAAGCCGCACAATTGAGTAAGACGGTTGTAAAGCTCTTCACCGAGGGGAAGTACGATGAAGCTTTGCCCCTCGCGAAGCACGCGCTGGAGTTGAGGGAGATGGCGCTTGGACCTGACCATGAATTGGTCCAGGGCGCGCTTCTCAATTTGGCCGAGATATACACCGCGGTGAAGAAGTATGGTGAAGCGCAAAAGCTCATCGAGCGCTTATTGAAAACCCACGAGAAGAAAGTCGGGCCGGAAGACGCCGGCGCCGCTATCTATCTCGACAAGCTTGCCTTGCTTGCCTACATGCAGCTCGACTTTAGCAAGACCGAAGCTGCCTATAAACGCTCACTCTCAATTCGCGAAAAAGCCTACGGCCAAAACAATGCGGAGGTTGCTACGTCGCTCTACTTGCTGGCAGAGTTTTACCGTTTCATGGGCAAGTTTGACAAAGCGCAGCCTCTGTATGAACAGGCGACGATCTTGCGAGGCAAGCTGCTGGGTTATGAACATCCGGAATATTTGAAGACCAGGGACAGATACTTCTGTCTGGCGTATGAAACTCTTCAGGAGAAGAAACTGAAAGACTTGGCTGCGAAGCTTGGCGAAACGTCTGACCCGGCCAAACCAGATACGTTTGGAGGCGAAGTTTTGAACGGTCGGGCCATATCTCTTCCGAAGCCTTTGTACCCTGATGAAGCTCGTCGCGGACATGCCCAGGGTATTGTGGTCATTAAAGTAACCATCGATGAACTGGGCAAGGTGATTGAAGCGGAGGATATGTGTGGCGGCAATCCACTGCTGGTTAGACCCTCGCTGGAAGCTGCGCGCAAAGCTCGTTTCACACCCACCAAAGTCTCGGGGCAAGCGGTGAAGGTCACCGGCGTGATCACTTACAACTTTGTGCCGGTATAACAATGCGAGCCGTGGTGCAGCGCGTTACGCGCGCAAAGGTTACTGTCGACAATGAAATCGTCGGCGAGATCAAACAGGGTCTGGTCGTTTTGTTAGGCGTCGCGCGCAATGATTCCGAAGCTGATGCGGATTACCTCGCCGCGAAGCTCGTATCGCTGCGCATCTTTGATGACGAAGCCGGCAAGATGAACCGTTCGGTGAAGGACATTGACGGCGGCGTGCTCGTGGTTTCGCAGTTCACGCTTTACGGCGATGTGCGGCGCGGCCTGCGTCCTTCCTGGATCGAAGCGGCGGCGCCGGACGTGGCCAAGCCGTTGTACGAATATTTCACCGCGCGAGTGCGCAAGCTCGTGGATGAAGTTGCTTGCGGCAGCTTTCGTAGCCTGATGCAGGTGGAATTGGTTAATGACGGGCCGGTAACGATTCTGCTCGACAGCCGTAAGCAGTTTTGAGTTCCGTTAACGACGCTCAAGCGAACTGCTGGGACCGCGGGCGTCCCGCCCGCAATGAGCGCGAAGCGCGAACAAATTCCCACGATTTTCGCCTTGGAAGGAAGACTTGTGATCCCGACCTCTTCATCAAACAAAAAGAGCTGTCCCGGTCTTTCGCTCTTGGGTGTCATATTAGTTCTAAGTCTGGCTCTTTTGGGATGTAACAAACCACAAACGGCCGTAAAAGACTTCGACGCCGGCAGAGAGACCCCTGCCATGAGCGATGTGAAGAAGGGAATCAAGCCGCAGCCGGACGAGCAGGTGGCCGTGATCACGACGGCAGATTACGGCGATATCGTCATCGAACTCTACCCGAATATCGCGCCGCAGATGGTCGAGCGTTTCAAGAAGCTGATCCAGGAAGGGTTCTACAACGGCACAACCTTTCATCGCATTAACGCTGCCGCCCGTTTGATTCAAGGCGGCGATCCACTCTCGAAGGATAACGATCCGGAAAACGATGGCTCCGGAGATTCCCCGTACCCGAACGTGCCCGGCGAGTTCAGTGACATTCCTTTTGACCGCGGCACGGTGGGAGCAGCCCGGCGAGGGGCCTCACCGGAATTTAACGGACACGCTGCGGTGTCGGAGGAACAAGCGCGCGACACCGCCAATTGTCAGTTCTTCATTACGCTGGCGCCCGCACCACAGTTTGACGAAGACTACACCGTGTTTGGTCGAGTGATTGCGGGGATCACGAATGCCGAGATCATCATGCGCGCGCCGGTTGTAGAGGAGACAGAGCGGCCGGCGGACAAGATCATCGTGAAGAGCATCACGCTGCAACCGAGATCTAAGTACGCTCCAAATCAACCGTAACAATCTGGGACCACAAACAAAGACCCGCTAAGAGCAAACAGAAATCGGATCGGTCCAGTTTGGGGGGTACAAGGGGAGCGCAGTCAGTGAGGTATTCGTCGACTACTACCAAACGAAAGCGTCGGGGACTAACTGAGCATACTGCCGTCCTCAGTTATTTCGCAGCCATTCTTGGCGATTATTTGTTGCCACACGTTTTAGAATCGATCGGAGTAGCTGTCCAATCATGGGAGCAGGTTGCACAGTATTTGCCGCCTGGTATGGTCCCCGTACCGCTGCCGACTATGCCGCCGCCCATGCCCCCGTCGGACTCTTCTTCCTGGACGTTGGCGACGCTATTTCGCAAATGTGGTAACCATTCCATCCGGTGATAATTTGCGGATACAGTGGTTATTCATGTCTGCAATAAATAGATTTCCTTTGCTGTCATAGGCCATGCCTTTGGGAAAATTGAATAGAGCCGTCAACGCTTTCCCGTCCTTATAACCTTCCTGTGCCCTGCCGCCGATGTTTTGTGAACAGGGGTCGATAATATTATTACCGGCTAGCGTCGATACCTTGCCGTTGGCGATGCTTATCACCCGATGCAGGCGCTCATCTGTAATTAATATTTCTCCCTTCTTATTAGTCAGAATGTTCTCGGGACTTACGAACTCCGCGATGTTTGCAGCTCCCTGAGTGTAAACAGGGCACCATTCCCGTTTATAAGGCTGGCCGGCTATGCTGCTGAACGATCCCGTTTCCAGGTCTATTTTCCCGACAAAACGCGCAAAACCGGCTGCGGCATAAATAATATTCCCCGAGTCATCGGTGGTCATACCGCTGATATCATTTGGGACAATATATTTCCCGTCGGGCGTTTTGAGAGTAGAAACCATGCCATTGGCACTTATCTTCCTGATGACGCTGTACCGGGCAGCATATTTTGCGTATTTTTTTGCCGGGTCGGCTTTGTAATAACTATCGGTAATAAAGTTGTTGCCGATATCAGCTTTTATCTTGTCATAGCTGTCAGTCAAATAAATATTGTCGTTCTTATCAATCGTCATCAAGCCGATCAGATTAAATCCTGCAGTTGCAATCGGGCCGTCTTCCAACCTATAGCTCCATAGCTGCCCGGCAAACACTTTTCCAACGACCTTGTTGTCCGCGCTAACCGTTATTTTGTATATGAGTTTGCCATCATTCGCATAGAGATTATCTTTTGTATCAATGATGAGGTTTTGCCAGATCCGGTCGAGATCACCGATTGTTCCGGCCTGCTTTGTAAGATTCGTAACCGTTCCGTCAGGCGTTATTTTGATGATGCCATATTTTAGAGCAACGTAAACATTGTCTTTGCTATCGACCGCTATGTACTGCGGTTCGGAAACTCTTGCCGGCGGCGTTTGCGCCTGCAGATGAATCGTAAATGCGAGCACGGCGAATAGCATGAAGCATTTCATAATTGTCTTTGGAAAGTTGACGGACGTATAAGTTTTCATTGAAACCCTCAGAGTGCAAAAAAAAGTCGCCGCCGTTCGGCGTGGTCAAAGGCCGCTACTTGCACGGCTCGATCGGCGTAAGCGTGTATTTCTCAACGCCGGTACCTCTATATACTTTATCCCCCGTGACCTCACCGGCTCCTCCGCCGGTCATCGTACCCGGCTTACCGACACCGTCCGGCAGCGATATCGTGTAGGTGCCGGTACCATTGGCGTTGAACGGACCGCTGTAATCGTAGGTGCCCGATAACCCGCCAGAAAGCTGCATAGTGAACCCACCCCCAGTGAGCGTGAACGGTTTCATGATGTCGCAAACCGCTGTGTTGGTCTGCCAATCGTCGAGACCGCCGACTATACGGTACGGAGTTTTGCAGTTTGCAATGATGTCCGCTAGCTTTTGTGCCTTATCAGCGAAACCCGATACCGCTTCTATCGATGAATCAACGCCGCCAATTACATGTTTTAACCGATCTAATCTGATCAGGTCGTCGAGCGCTTGTTGGGCATGCTTGCAATCCAATTCCGCCGCCGCCATCTCTTTCAGTACGACCTGATCATAAAATTGATCGAAGATCGAATCAATAATCTCCCCGGCCTGATTTTCATCGCCATCGAATACATTCGCCCGCCTGTCATTCTGTGCGGCTTCCCCTAATTTTTGTAATAGACGGCCGCTGGCATCGCTTGCCTGGGTCTGCAGATTGGCCGCCCAAGCCGAGTCCGACGCGCTGCCGACACCGGCACCGCTGAACTGCATCAGCTTTATTTTGATCTCTTTGCTTTTCCGGTCCATGACCGCGAGGTGATAATCCTTTCCCTCGCCCTCGTAGCCGAAGATCGCCTGCTGTTTGAGCGGGATCTCCTTGCCGGGTACGATGGTGAGAGTAGCTGCCTCCTTGAACGACAAACCGGACGGCTCGAGCTGAACGGCGATCGGCGTATTATTATCCAGCGGTGCCCCGTCGAGGCTCTTGACCGCGGTCATCGTGATGGTCGTGTCAGCATTGACAGCTTTGGCGGGTACATCGAGCGTAAACTTGCTGCCGTCCGCGGCGGTCAATGAAACGCTCCCGCCCGCAGGCGAGACCTTTCCGCTCGCGGTCTGCTTCTTATCAAGCTGCACCTTTACATCGAGGGATTTTCCGGGGGTCACGAAATCGATCGCCGGCGCCTTATCACCGGGCTTGGCCATCTTGTCTTTTAGAAACCTGCACGACAACGACACTCCGAGAAAGAGCATGAGGACCAAAAAGACCAGTTTTGTGTTTTTCATATTGCTACCTTTCGCCTTCACCTTTCCAAGAACTGAATCATTGTTATTTGGTTTTCTGCAGAAGACTTCCCCTTTAGGACACTAATCTATCCGGCCGTATGCCGTATCGCCAAGCCATAAGATCCTTGCTCCCTTAATGCAGGAAAAAGATGCGTTATAAGTTCTGGGCTTGCCCTCAATATCCGAAAAGGCAACATGCCAGTTGTCGGGCACAGTGAATCTACCACTTGATTTCACGCTCTGAAATTTGATACTCCCGACAAAACCGCTTGCCACGCCGATATCCCACTTGTAATTATTGCCGGGTCCAAACAGGAAGTTTTGTACCGACGCGTGCGTGTCGGCACCCGCATCAGCGCCGGTGCGGACGTTCGCATACTGGACCATGCCGGAAAAATTATTTGTCCACCTGCCTTTGAGGTCGGCGGCACCAATGCCAAACTTGTTGTAATCGGCCATCTTTTCCATTTTTTCCCATCCGTAAGTGTTCTGATGGTAGGGACCGAATTCCTGTTCAAAGGAATTCTTATTGGGTGTGATGAACTCCAGATATTTTCCACTGCCGTTGGAATAATTCATTTTGAACAACACAACATGAACCGTTTTGCCGGATGCTTTTTCGACTGCATCTGCCTCGGCAAATTCGATAGCTTGCCAGCCCGTGATCGGCTTAAATTCAAAATTGTCCGCAGTACTGTAATTTGGAGCAACCAGTACATCCCAGGCATTTTTTAATCCATCCATAACTACTGAGTTGTAGGCATCCGCGTTCTTATTTGGATAATGGATAAGTGCCTTAATATTTGCCTTCGTTACCTGCACCCAATCTTCCTGAACCGTGCTGGTCCATCCATCATCAAAATTGGTGGTAGTAAAGGCATAACCATTGGCTGAAGCAGGCGGTGAAGCTTCTGAAGAAGGGGAAGTTGCTTTCTTAGCCGGGGCTGTGCCAATTTCGCCAACCGGCCTTTTTAAGCTGACCGATTCCAAAAAGTCCGAGATATCTTGTTGATATGCCTGAGTATTAGGTGACAATGAGAACATTTACCATCTTGCTAAAGCCGCTAATGGTCACGAGCATTGCGATCCCTTTATTGCCGTCATTTTCGAACGGTGCAAAGCCAGTCTGCATTTCCCAACCGTTTTCAGCGGCAGGGCTTGCCATCTGCGGGACAGTCGAAACCTTTACCATTCCCTTAACGACCATTTCCCAAGCGGCATCAAAATTTTCCCTGGAATTATTGGTGCCGGGTAGAGATTTGAACAAGGTGATCAAGCAATAAGTTCCATTTGCTTTATCTTCGGTCGAAATTTGAATTGAATTTTGGCTGGCTTGCTTGTGCCAGGTTTTCGGCGATCGAAACGTCGCGAGATCGAAGGTCTCTGAGGTTTGAGCTAAAGAGCTAATGGAAAAAGACAAAAACCAGATAATCAAAAAACGTAATCGTTTCATGGATTCACCTTATTTTTTGAAGATTGATATTATCTTTTGCTCAGGTGGAACGTCTCAGGCTTGAGCAAAACAGAAGGGTATCACATTCAGTAGGAAGAATTTACTTTGGCATGAATGGATTTCAGGCGAATTTGGGCAAAAGCCTTTCAAATCATGCCGTCAGTTTTCGAACTCTCGTCCAATTCAAAACGATCGCGATCGCGTCGCTCAATCTTGTCAATAAACTCGAGTTCCTCATTGTCCTCGAAGCTTACGCCCACTGCATTCGCGTTTTCCTCGACCATGGATTGATCAGGGGTAGGATTGTCGCCGCCTACAGTCTCTGAGCCGCTCTCATTCACATCTTCCCAGTTAGCGTCGAGATCGCCGCCGGCGTCCTTTGGAGAGGCAGCAGTATTGTTGCGCAGCCGCTGCGCGAGTTGTTCGGGGTCTTTCGGCGCCCGGGCAATCTCCTCCTCCATAAACTCTTCAATCTCGGGATTAGGAACGAAGTCAGGATTATTGCTCAAGTATTCGAAGCCGTCGTCTTGTTTCTTCTGCATGTAAACTCTCCTCAAATGATATTCCGACACTCGCAGGGAATCTCACTTCAGCTTTTGCACAATTGCTGCGCGTCTCGCAACCCTTGAAGCGTGGCCGGCAAACTGCGGGGGATGAGAGGACTATAACAAACGGGCGAAGGCTCGGCAACAAGCTTCCGATCCACAAAATCACACAAAACTACACGAACAAGACTTCGTGTGAGTTTGTGTCCTTTCGTGGATCCCATCTTGTTTAGCTCACAAAAGACGCTTCCTTGACGATAAGCGGCGTGGACTTTACACTTGAGTTTGTTAACTAAACATTCAAACTTTCTCAGCGTAACTTCTAACTACAGCAATTAGCGACTGCTCGTTCCAGAACACGCATTCTCGAGTTTCTATGCCACAAGGTCTCTTCAATTCCCTGCAAACATTCGCAGCAACAACGGGTCAAACCGGTAAATTCTATTCGCTGCCTCAGCTTGAAAAAGAAGGCATCGGGCCCATCTCAAAACTTCCGGTTAGCATTCGGATTGTTTTGGAATCCGTTTTGCGCAACTGCGATGGGAAGAAGATAACCGAAGACAACGTCCGGGCCTTAGCTAACTGGCAGCCAAACGGAGCGCGCACCGAGGAAATTCCTTTCGTCGTAGCGCGTGTCCTGCTTCAGGACTTCACCGGCGTCCCGTTGTTGGTAGACCTGGCGGCGATGCGGTCCGCCGTTGCCCGCTTGCGCAAGAACCCGGAGATGATCGAGCCGCTCGCTCCGGCTGACCTTGTGATAGACCATTCTGTCCAGGTTGACTTCGCCAGCACGAAAGACGCGTTCGCAAAAAACATGGAGATGGAGTTTAGGCGCAACAACTCGCGCTACCAGTTTCTGAAATGGGGGACGCAGGCCTTCAGTGGTTTTGGCGTGATCCCGCCAGGTATTGGTATCTGTCACCAGGTGAATCTTGAGTTCATTGCCAAAAGCGTTTGGGAACGCAGCGGCTTCTACTATCCTGACACGCTGGTGGGGACGGATTCCCACACCACAATGATCAATGGTTTGGGAATTGTGGGCTGGGGCGTTGGCGGAATCGAAGCCGAGGCTGCGATGCTGGGACAGCCCGTTTACATTCTCACGCCTGACGTTGTTGGCGTGCATCTGACCGGCAGCTTGCGCGAAGGTGTGACGGCGACTGACCTTGTGCTGCGGGTGACGGAGATGCTGCGCAAGTCGAAGGTCGTGGGAAAGTTTGTTGAGTTTCATGGCGACGGCGCTGTCAGTCTTTCGGTAACTGACCGCGCCACGATCGCCAACATGTCGCCGGAGTATGGAGCGACGATGGGCTTCTTTCCGGTCGATGAACAGACGTGCGCTTATCTCAAGTTGACCGGCCGTAGCGACGAACATATCGAGGCCGTGCGCAACTACTACAAAGCTCAGGGTCTATTCGGAATTCCGAAACAGGGCGAATGCGAATACAGCACAGTGCTCGATCTTGATCTTGCTTCGATTGTTCCCAGCGTTGCTGGTCCCAAGCGACCACAGGATCGCATCGAACTGCCGAAGTTGAAGAGCCAGTTTCTCGATCTTTTGTTGAAACCAGTTGCGGATGGTGGCTATGGCAAGTCGAGTGAAGAGGCCGGCGCGAGATATTTCGCCCGCATTGGAACGATCGATGTTGCCCCGACGGCGCTGACGGGCGGCGGTGAACAAAGACCGGAAAGTGCTCCCGTCGTTGGCAAGGACGGCGAGACCGCGCAGAACACGAGCGTTTGGACTGAGACTGAAATGGTCAACAATCGCCCAACGCCGGATCGGTTGGTTGAAGTTCACCCGGAAGAGTTTCCGCACGCAGAAGTTGATCTGGGTCACGGCGACGTCTTAATCGCTGCCATCACGTCTTGCACAAACACCTCAAATCCCAGCGTCATGCTTGCTGCCGGTCTGGTTGCGAAGAAAGCCGTGGAACGTGGGTTGACGGTTCGCTCGGCGGTCAAGAACTCGCTGGCGCCAGGCTCGCGAGTGGTGACTGAGTATCTGCAGAAGACCGGCTTGCAGGAATATCTCGACAAGTTGGGATTCAACCTGGTGGGGTACGGCTGCACCACCTGCATCGGCAATTCAGGTCCGCTCGATCCAAACATCGAACAGGTCCTCAGTGATCACGATCTGATCGCGGCCAGCGTTCTATCCGGTAATCGGAACTTTGAAGCGCGCGTTCATCAAAGTATCAAAGCAAACTTCCTGATGAGCCCGCCTCTGGTTGTCGCGTTTGCTATTGCCGGACGAGTGGACATCGATCTATCGCGGGATCCGCTGGGCAAAGGCAGCGACGGTAAGGACGTTTACCTTCACGAGATTTGGCCGAACCTTCAGGAGATCAACGCGCTGCTGAGCGCGGCCATGGATCCGGAGACCTATCGCCGACTCTATCGCGACTTCGAAGCGCAGAATCCTTTGTGGAATGAGATCCCGACCAGCACCGGCAGCGTTTACAAGTGGGATACCGAGTCTACCTACATTCGGGAGCCTCCCTACTTCGAAAAATTTAGTAATGCAGTTGAAGATTGGCGTGACGTGCGTAAGGCACGACCACTCGCGATTTTTGGCGACTCGGTTACTACGGATCACATCAGTCCGGCCGGTGCCATCAAACCTAACTCGCCTGCGGGCCAGTATCTTCAGGCAAAAGGCGTCACGATCGAAGACTTCAACAGCTACGGTTCGCGCCGCGGCAATCACGAGGTGATGGTGCGGGGCACGTTTGCTAACGTGCGAATCAAAAATCTGATGGTGGCGGGCGTCGAGGGCGGCGTGACTATTCATAGGTCGGAAGGGGAGCAGTCCGAGGGCGAGCGCATGAGTATCTACGATGCCGCGATGAAGTATCAAACCGAAGGCGTACCGCTCGTAGTGATTGCCGGGCAGGAATATGGAACTGGAAGCTCGCGCGACTGGGCCGCAAAGGGGACGCGGCTCCTGGGCGTTAAGGCCGTGATCGCGCAAAGCTTTGAACGTATTCATCGCAGCAATCTGGTCGGCATGGGTGTTTTGCCTTGTCAGTTCAAAGAGGGAACAAACGCAGCCACGTTGGGGCTTGATGGTACGGAGACGTTTGATCTGATTGGCTTGGAAGCAGAGGAAGTCAGACCGCAACAGGATCTGACCCTGGCAATTCGGCGGGCCTCAGGCAAGACGGAAGAGGTGCCGGTCATCCTGCGCATCGACACCCCAATTGAGATCGACTATTACCAACACGGCGGAATTCTTCCATATGTGCTCAGGCAGTTGCTGGCGGGCACGACGGATTTTTGATTTTCTCTGTGCGTTCTCAGTGCTCTCTGTGTCTCCATGGTGATCGTCTATGATTCTAAGCTCACCACGGAGACACAGAGAACACAGAGGTTTCACAGAGATCACTTGATAGAGGAGTCATGATGTCATCAGTACAACCAGTCGAAGAAAACAGCACGCGTAAATATCAGCTTCTGATCGATGGACAGTGGGTCGATGCCGCATCCGGCAAGACGTTCACCACGCCAAATCCCGCCACTGGCGAAACGCTCGCTGAAGTAGCTGAAGCTGACAAAGAAGACATTGATAAGGCCGTGGCGGCGGCGCGCCGTGCGTTTGAAGGTAAGTGGTCGAAGATCAGCGCGCGCGATCGCGGACGCATGCTCTACAAGCTGTCCCAGTTGATTGAAGAACACAGCCAGGAATTGGCAGCACTGGAAACCGCTGACAACGGCAAACCGATTAAGGAGTCGGCTTACGTTGATCTGCCGCAGGTCGCGGAAAATTTTGAATACTTCGCGGGTTGGGCGACGAAGATCGAAGGCGAGACGATTCCTGTTCCCGGGCAGATGTTTAACTACACCTTGCGAGAGCCCGTTGGCGTTTGTGGACAAATCATTCCCTGGAACTTTCCGCTGCTGATGGCTGCCTGGAAATTGGCGCCGGCTCTGGCCGCCGGCAACACGATAGTCCTAAAACCCGCTGAACAAACACCCGTCACTGCGATGGAGTTGGGAAAGTTGATCCAGGAAGCCGGTTTTCCCGAGGGCGTGGTTAATATCGTTCCCGGTTATGGCGAGACTGCCGGCGCCGCGTTGGCATCGCATCCCGGTATCGACAAAGTCGCATTCACGGGTTCTACCGAGGTCGGAAAGTTGATTGCCAAAGCTGCTGCTGACAATCTGACGAAGGTATCACTGGAGCTCGGCGGCAAAGCGCCAAACATCGTCTTTGCCGACGCAGACATTGAGCAGGCGGTCAACGGCGCGATGATGGGAATCTTCTTCAACCAGGGCCAGGTGTGTTGCGCCGGCTCGCGTCTGTTTGTGCAGGAGGCGGTGAAGGACCAGTTTCTCGATCGACTGAAAGAGAAGTCGGCGAAGATCGTCGTGGGCGATCCGATGGACAAGGGCACACACATGGGACCACAGGTATCTCGCGATCAACTCAATCGCGTTAAGAGCTACGCAGACATTGCGCGATCTGAAGGCGCGACGGTGCTGGCCGGCGGCGAATGCCCCACGCTCGAGGGCGCCTTTCAGAACGGTTACTTCTACCAGCCGACAATCTTCTCGAACGTGAAGAATCAAATGCGGATAGCGCAGGAAGAAATCTTCGGACCGGTAGTTTCGGTGATTTCGTTTGAGAACGAAGATGACTTGATCAAGCAGGCCAACGAAACGATCTACGGTCTCTCGGCCGGAATCTGGACGAGCAATATCACGCGCGCGCATCGTTTCGCGAAAGAGATCAAGGCCGGCGTGATCTGGATCAATACCTTCAACATGTTCAATGCCGCCTCGCCCTTCGGTGGTTATAAGCAGTCAGGGTATGGCCGGGAGATGGGCAAACATGCGCTCGAGATGTATACGAATGTGAAGAGCGTCTGGGTTGATTTGTCAGGCAAGCCGATTGGCTGGTTTGGGAAATAAGGCATAACGGTGGAGTTGACGCGGCGGGCAACCCCGAACCAAGCATTCAAGTCCTGCGAATGGAGAGCCGGCTGATTCCGCTCGCGTCCAACGATTTGTTCGATGCGGTCTAGGTGGTTTGCGACTTCCTTCGTATTCCGTTCCAGAGAAGGACCACGCCCGCCCCCAGTACGATCCCCGCAGCGTCGGGAATTAGATCTCGCAAGCGACAATGGTGGTTACCGCTGATGCCCTCCGCGAGTTCCACCAGTACGCCCATAGTGACGCTCGCGATAGCCGCCCAAGCAAAACCAGACCAATGAGACATACGAAATTGCGCGCTCGTCATTAGGAAGAACAACGCGAACAGCACAATATGCCCATAGTTGGTTAGAGAGTAAATTGCCAGCGCTAGATTGGGGGCGAGTTCGCACGGATGGGGAGATAACCGGAAGCCAACACTGGCGGGAAAGTAGAACAGGCCCAGCAAGACGAACGTTATGTAAGCCCAGCGCTTCCCCCGCAGCGACAAGATGCCAAGCACCAGGAATCCCAAGTACACAAGTAGCTTCATGACGCGCACAGTACTGTTTTCAGAGATCGCCCGAAACGTGGATAGCCACAGTTTGCTTAGGTTTCCCGATGTCGATAAGCATCGAACTGTGTATATCTGGTTTCCGGATAAACCCCGAACCTGTTTCCTTTCCGTATAACATCCCGGTCACTGATCCGCGTAAGCCTTGGTCTGTCTTCCGAATACGGCTAGACTGCGTGGCGCTGGAAGTTTATACGGTTTCCGGATATCGCGTCGAGACCTTGCCTTTCGTCACGAATGGTTCCGGCCGCGCGCACTTGAAACCGTCGCGCTCGAAGACGCAGGTAAGCAACTTGTATAAGACAGGACTCAGGCTTTGGCATGCGTGGGAGCCAGAGGTAAGTGGCTCGCCGCGACAAACGATTCCGCAGTCCGATGAGTGCGACGCTTGCGCCGGACAAATCTGCTTCTTTCAGGATCTGAGAAAGTGAGCCTCTCTTCTCTGACTGTTTGGCCAAACGCCGCGCGTTATTAGGCGGCGACGTCGATGTATGAGGAGTAACTGCTCGGCTCCGGGATCTCATAGCCGTCTTCCCGCAAGCCCTCAAGATGAAACTGAATCGCTTCTTGAATGTTCCGCTCAACTTCTTCTTTAGTTTTTCCAGGCGAGCCACAGCCAGGCACATCAGGTGAGAATTCGCTACCAAATAAGCCTTTATTGTTCGCTCCAGAAAGGAGCATTGGACTAATGCGGGAAACGGTTTTAAGATTCTGGGCATCTGTTAAGTGCCGCAGTGTTTCCCATTTCAGAGGTCTGATGCGGCGCTCTCCCTCTTAGCAAGCTTAAATGGAAAAGGAGACGCGTATGCATTTAGTAAAGAAAATCGGAGCCGCATCGTTCGTTCTGGCGGCGGTGCTGCTGCTGACAGCCTGTCCCAGTGAAACAACAATTTCCAAGATAAACGCCGACCCGGCACGTTATCGAAATAAGGAAGTTGCGATCGTGGGGACAGTCAGGGACAGCTACGGAGCTCTGGGCCAGGGCGCTTACGAGCTTGATGACGGAACCGGCAGGCTTTGGGTAGTAACCCGGCGTGGTGTTCCTTCGCGCGGCGCCCGCGTGGGAGCCAAGGGACATGTTTACACCGGCTTCAACTTTGGCGGGCGAAATTACGGCACCGTACTTGAAGAAACCGACCGGCGCTCAAAAGATAAGTAGACTCAGCGATTCGGCTTTCTGGCTTTGATCAACGTGGGGTCAACGTGGGGTCAGCGTGGGGCCAGCGTATGGACGACAAAACAAACGAGCAGACTCTCGGCAAGCTTGAGATCGTAGACAGTCTTGACCGAGAGTTTGCGCGTTTACATTCCAACGCTCGCGCGGTGATTGAGCAAACTTCGATTGACATCTTGTATGCCGTCCCAACGCAAACAGGATCACCTTCAGCCTCGCGCCAGCTCCCTGCGATCGGCGAAAGCGTGCTGCGAGGCGCGGCAGCAATCGAGCAAACTTTTGGCGGCATAACTGCAAACCTCTGGGACGATCCGTTTGAGTGGACGCTGCCGGAATACCTTTCGACGCCAGCGAAAGTTAAGGACCATTTAGACGAAGTTGAAGCGACGAGGCAGCGTGCGTTCAGTAGCTTTGTTGATGATGCCTGCCTGCTGAAACATATTGCTGTGCCTTCCGGCGACACACGGCCGCTGATTGACTTACTTTCGGAGACACTCGTCCGCGCGGCCGGTTATCAGGCGCAGGCCCTGGTTGTGCTGAAGATTCTTTCCGGGATCAGCCCGCCTGGGTTTATTATTTAGGCCAAGTGTTTTAGCGACCGCTTAGTCAAATCGTAGAAGCTGAAGTAAGCGAGGTCTCTCGAAAATGTATTGTCCCCAATGCGGACAGCAGCAGGTCTCAGATGTCACCAGATACTGCTCGAGGTGTGGCTTTCTGCTTGACGGCGTTGCCGCCGTGCTGGGAAGCGGAGGAACTGTGCCAGTTCAATACGTTAGGCCTGGCTACAAACAACTTTCGCCTCAGAGCAAGGGAATCAGGCAGGGCGCTCTGTTGATGCTAAGCACTGTCCTACTCGTTCCTCTTGTGGCGATCATAGGTGTTGCTGTATTAGATCTCCCGGGGGCGATTGTTGGTATTACCGCCGTTACGTGTTTCTTAGGTGGGTTGCTGCGAATATTCTACGCACTGTTGATGGAAGAATCGGTAGCCCCAATGAATCTGGAATCAATGGCCGGATATGCACAGTCCGCCGCGCCTCAATTTGGTCGACCCGCGCAGAACCCTGCATTGCCGCCGGCTTCGGTTAACGTAGCGCCGGCTTGGCGGCAGCGGCCGAACACCGCTGAGATATATCAACCTCCCAGCGTCACAGAAAACACCACGCGTCTCCTGGACAAAGACGAGAAGAAGAACGCCTAGCCCCACTGTTTTGGCCCAGGTGCGTGCTCCTGCGATACAATCAACGCATAATCTAACCAACCAGCTCGCGATGGCCTCCTTTGCTTCGCAGGAATGATCGAAACGATTTCAAATACCTCGTCGCTCGCCACGCGCCTTCGTGAACGCATA
The DNA here is from genome assembly GCA_031370285.1 of Chloracidobacterium sp. Lineage (GTDB taxonomy): Bacteria > Acidobacteriota > Blastocatellia > Pyrinomonadales > Pyrinomonadaceae > PSRF01. Next base: position 29,751 of record JANMQG010000127.1, read on the forward strand.
AGACGCGAAGGCCCGATCACATTTTGCGAGTGGATGAAGGCAGCTCTGTACGACGCCAGTGACGGTTACTACTGCCGCGCGAACCGAACCAGGTGGGGCAGGGAAGGCGACTATCGGACGAGCCCTGAGCGTACTTCACTATTTGCCGCCACGTTCGCGCGCTATTTTGCCGAACTTCATGAACAGCTTGGTCGGCCATCAGCCTGGACGATTCTTGAAGCCGGCGCCGGCGAGGGACATTTCGCCGAGAGTCTGCTGCCAACGCTGCAGCAGTCTTTCCCAAACGTCTTCGCAGCGACTTCGTATGTCATAGATGAAGTCAGTCCGCATTCGGCCAGCCGTGCGCGTGGACGGTTGCAGTCGTTTGCGGATCGGATTCAATTCAGAAGCCTTGATGAGGTGGAGATCAATCCCGGCGTAGTTTTCTCAAACGAGTTACTGGATGCTTTCCCGGTTCACCGGATCACTTTGCATGCCGGCGAGTTTAAGGAGTTCTACGTAACTGTTTCGGAGAACGGCCACTTTGAATGGCTGCTCGATGGGCCAAGCCCTGCGCTTTCGCCGCGGCTAAGGGGATACTGCGCGGAAGTCGGCATCCAGCCCGAGGAAGGGCAGGTTATCGAGGTAAGTCTTGAGACAGAGGCATGGCTGCGGAGAGTCGCAGCCAGGATGCGTACCGGCTACCTCATTACAGTTGATTATGGAGCTGCTGCCGAAGATCTCTATTCGCCACTGGCTAACAGCGAGGGAACGCTGCGCGGTTTTCAGCGGCACCAATTCGTGGAAGATTTGCTGGCGCAACCGGGCGAGCACGACCTCACCACCACGGTGAATTGGAGTTTGGTGAAATCGGCTGGAACGCGTTTGGGGTTTGAGGTTTTGGAATTCGATCGCCAGGATCGATTTCTCCTGACTGCGGGCTTCCTCGAGCAGTTGGAAGTTGAATCGTTGCAAGCCGAAAACGAAGCCGAACGACTTCGGCTCAGCACCGCGGCGCGTGAGATGATCCTGCCCGACGGAATGGCCGCGCACTTTCAAGTACTGGTGCAGAAGAAAACTGCATAGCAGTAGGACAGACATTCTTGTCTGTCCGTTGTCGCGGACTAAAGAGACATACGAACAAATCGGACAGGCAAGAATGCCTGTCCTACTTAAAAACACGGAGTTCTAGTGAAGCGAGATTACGAAATGATTGACGTTTGCCACACCGTTGAAGATGGCATGATCACTTACAAAGGTTTGCCGGCTCCGGTGATCACGGATCACCTTACCCGCGAAGCATCGTCACAAATCTACGCTCCCGGGACGAAGTTTCAGATTGGCAAGATTGAAATGGTCGCTAACACGGGAACGTATCTTGACAGTCCGTTTCATCGCTACGCGGATGGTACGGACCTGGCCGGTCTCGACCTGTATTCCCTAGCGAACCTCGACGGCCTTGTCGTGCGACGAGTTGATTCTGCTGCGCGCGGCATTTCTACAGACGCCCTCGAGGGTTTGGATCTAAAGGCCAGGGCAGTGCTGTTTCATACCGGCTGGGACATGCACTGGCGAACGGAAGCGTATTCGGATGGCAAGCATCCCTTCCTGACCGTTGAGGCAGCGGAACATCTGGCGCAAGTCGGCGCCGCGCTGGTGGGCATCGATTCCTACAATATCGACGACACTAAAGATGGCAATCGTCCAGCGCATTCAATCTTGTTAAGGCACGGCATTCCAATCGTGGAACATCTCTGTGGACTAGGTGAGCTGCCGGATCAGGATTTCAAGTTTTTTGCAGTGCCGGTGAAGGTGAAGGGCATGGGCACGTTTCCGGTCCGCGCGTTTGGTATCGTGCGCATTCCGTAGCGAATCCGAAGCGCTCACTGGATCGACATCGCCGGAGATGTTGGATAATCTCTAACTTCAGAATATCTGAACATTAAACTAAAGGGAGAAATGAAATGGGACTGAGCGAATCATTGTTGCCAGAGTTTGATATGGAGATGGCGAACACGCGTAAGACTCTGGAGCGCGTTCCGCATGAGAAGTTTGGTTGGAAGCCGCACGAGAAGTCGATGGCGATGGGCGGGCTGTCCACGCACTTAAGCAACATTCCGACGTGGGCCGTTTTCACAATTGATCAGGACTCGCTGGATCTTGCGCCCGGGGGAAAGCCAATGCCTCCATGGAGATGGCGAAATCGCAGGCTGAGCTTCTGGCAACCTTCGATACCAATGTGGCGAAAGCACGGGCCGCGATTGCCGGCGCCAGTGATGCAGAATTGTTCAAGCCCTGGAGCCTAATGTCTAACGGCAACACCATGCTGACCATGCCGAAGATCGCCGTGCTCCGCGGTTTTGTGATGAACCACCTTATTCATCATCGCGCACAGCTTGGCGTTTACCTGCGATTGAACGACATACCGGTACCGTCAATCTACGGTCCGTCAGCGGATGAGAGCGCGTTCTAGTCGGGAGGTGCGAACGCGCAAGCGCGCACAGGGCGACGAACGACTATCGCAGACGGTTAGATCGCAAATATCGGCAGCGCGGGCCGTAATTCGGTTAGCAGGCTTTCTGTGCGAGAAACAGAACTAAAAAAGTTTTGGTCACTTACTCCGCGAGCGTTTCACCGGCTCCTCAATTGGCTGGATGCAGGCGCGAATTCCGGTGGGGAAAGCTATCTCGATATCCGTATGCGCTTGGTGGCTTACTTCGACCGCAGGAATTGCTTGACCCCCGATGAACTTGCCGATGAGACTTTAACCCGCATCGCTCGCCGGCTTGAAGAAGAAGGCATCACCGAAAGCGAGACGCCGGCGAAATACTGCTACATAGTCGCTCGCACAACCTAAAGAAACCGCCGCGAGTCGCTCGATACTCGCGGCGGTTGTTTGAGACTACAGATTCGAAAAGCTTCTGAATTGTCTTTCCCAAACCGTTAATTGTTGAATTGAAGCTCCTGATCAACAACCGGAGAGTGATCTTGTGAATGCCGAGATGGTCAAAGCTTTCATTACTTCCGGCGAGTATAAACAACGCTTCGGTCCATAGTGATTGTAGAAATGCGCACGGCCGTGGCTGGAAATATCCACGGCCGTGAGTTTCCGAGACGCGCCTATCCGTTGATTGGCACTAGAACAATTGGAATTTAATCGTCAAGTACTTCTTGGGATTTTGCCGGAAGTCGTAAATCAGCTTCACGCCTTCCGAAGAGAGTTGATTGACGTTGGAGTAAAGCGCGTCGTCAGTCAGGAGTTTACCTACGGTACCTTCGCCGCGCTGAGCTGCCGCCACCAGGTTATCAATTCGTCCGGCGGTGGTATTGAAGCGGGCGATGGCCGCGCGAGCATCATTGTACATCTGCTCGTCCTTGATCAATTTTCCGAGCGTGCCGTGACCAGCATTGAGGTCTGCGATCATCGAGTTAATTTGATCAACTGAACGATCGAGCCGGTCAGCGGTGCGATTGACGCGGTTGTAGAGCTCGTCGTTTGTCAGTAGCTTTCCGGCCGTGCCTTTTCCAGCACGCAAATCTTCAGCTATTTTTCGCAGCTGCGCCGCGAGGTCGTTGGCGTTGTTATAGAGCGCCGGATCGTTGACAAACCGTCCCGCAGACCCGTTGCCCGACTTAATCAGGCGCATCACTTCTTCGGTTTCGCGTACCGTTGCATTGAGGTTGTTATAAAGCGCCTCATCACTAAACAGCCGTCCTACCGTTCCTTTGCCATCCTGCACGTCCTTGACGACCTTACTGAGCTGTTCGGAGAGCTTGCTGAGCCGTTGGGCCACCTCGGTCCCCGACGTGGCGAAGTCGTTTACAGTATTCGAGCTGGATGACCGCAGAATGTCGTAATCTTTTACTTGCGGGGCCAAAGCAGTGCCGGGGCTAATGTTGATTAGCATCTCGTTTCCCAGCAGGCTCGGTGATGCTTGTTGGGCAGTTGAATCCTGGCGAATACGATCGGTGGCTGGTCGACCATCAATAACAGCGTCGATAGTCATCAACGCTTCAACGCGCTGGGCGTTTGGTTCCGTCGATGGTGGCAGCAGCGTTATTTTATCTATCTTTCCCACCCGAACGCCGGAGAGTCGCACCTCTGATCCTTCGCGCAGGCCATTGGCGTCAGCAAAACGCGCCTTCAAATGAAGCCGCTTCTTAAACGGGTTGATGTCGCCGGAGGCATTCAATATGAGAAAAATCAGAATCACTATTGAAACCAGCACGAATATGCCGACGCGTAATTGGTTTAAGCCTACTGTCTTCGTTGATCTTGGCATGGCGCTCAGTAAGGGATGAGGGATGAAGGATAAACTAGGAATGGCTAACATCACCATTCGCGATTATTCCTTCTTATTCATCCTTCATCCTTCATCCTTCATCCCTCATCCTTTCTATCAGTGTCCGCGAAGAAACTTATGAATATACGGGTCTTCAGCCTTGCGCAGAGTTTCATCGGTGCCGCTAAAAATTATCTTGCCTTCAAGCATCATCATGACTTTGCTATTGGTTAAACAAAGCCGTTCGCCCTCCCGCTCAAATACCACCTGTCCTTCTTCGTTTACGACCGCGTACTCAGAACAAAGGTATTCCAGGTTGTTCATTTCGTGGGTGACGAATATTGACGACACGTCTTCCAGGTCGCGCAGCTTCATGGCGAGCTCACAGATGGTGCGCGCAGTTGGCGGATCGAGCCCCGCCGTTGGTTCGTCGAAAAGTACGATCTTCGGATCGCCAATAAGAGCCCGAGCAATACCGACGCGCCGGCGCATACCGCCCGACAGTTCAGCCGGCATTTTGTCGATGGCGTCTTCCAGATTGACGAAGCGGAGCATCCGCCGCACTTCGGGCTCGACTTCGTCTTCGGGCCGGCCCTGTTCGTGCAGGCGGTAGGCGACGTTATCGTAAACCGATAAGGAGTCAAACAGTGCACCTTCCTGAAACACCATCCCAATCTTCTTGCGTACACTCATCATCTGCACTTCGTTGTAGTCAGTGATGTCTTCGCCATCAACGAGGATTCTTCCCTCGTCGGGCTTTAGCAGTCCCAGCACCAGCTTGATGATGGTGGACTTGCCGCCTCCTGAGCCGCCCAGAATTATCTTGGTTTCGCCCTTCATTACTTTGAAGCTCAGTTTATTCAGGACAATTCGTTCGTCGAAGGCAAGCACCACGTCGCGAAACTCGATCGCCGGAATGATGCGATGGCTGTCATCAACTTCGGCGAAGGTTGAGCCGGCCGCATTTCGGCTTATTTCTCCGGTAGCGGGGTACAGTTCTGATTGTGTAGGTGAAATCGCCATAACCAATTAACAATGCTAATTCGTCGGCATCCCCAGCAGGTATTGAAGCGCTCTGGCGAGAAAGAAGTCAGCCACGATAACGACTATTGACGCCGTCACTACCGCCCGTGTGGTTGACCGGCCCACGCCTACCGTGCCGCCTTCAGTAGTTAGACCCTTGTAACACGCTACGGCGGCGATGATGACCGCAAAACATATCGGCTTGATAACGCCGCCAATAACATCATCAGCGGTAATCCCATCTCTAACCGAGGTAACAAACTCATTGATGGAGAGCCCGTAGAGGCTTGTTGCGGCAATTCCACCACCGCCGATGCCGACCACGTCAGCGACGACGGTAAGCAATGGCAAGGTGACTATTAGAGCAATCAAGCGCGGCGCAACCAGCTTCTTGATCGGATCCGTGCCCAGGGCGCGCATGGCGTCGATCTGTTGCGAGGCAGTCATCGAGCCCAACTCCGCTGCTATGGCTGAACCAACGCGACCACAGACCATCAGCGCGCATAGCACCGGCCCAAGCTCGCGTATCAAAGAGATTGCAACGAGCTTTCCTGTTTGCGCCTGAGCCCCGTAAAACGCGAGGGTCGGGAAAGTTTGTAACGTCATCACGCCACCAGTGAAGAACCCGGTTAGCAGAATGATCGTCAGCGAGCCGACTCCGATCACGTCCATTTGCGTGATTGTTTCAGAGACATAGCGCGGTCCTGTGAAAATGCCGCCAACCGCTCGCGCGGTCATCAGCGTGGTTTCTTGCAGCTCGAAGATAGAGCGCGTAACGAAGTTCATCTAGAGGTTAAAAGGGAAGCTAGCTGTTAGAAAGTCCTGCCTGTTTCTGTCGGACTCCCCCGAACTGCTATTGCGACAACTGAGAACAGTGACCGCCGACCGACTCTCGAAGAAGCTTGAGACTCGCCGGGACCATGGTCACATCTGAAAAGAGCGGCTTATCATGCGCAAAATTTGCGCAATGCGTCAAGCTTGAAGGTATTGCCGCCGTCCTAACTGACCGGAGGTGACCGCGGGCTTGATAACAAAAAGCCGGCCAGGCAGCGCCCGGCCGGCTCCAATCGTCTAGTTTCTGGGAGCGTCACAAATGTTCAGCGCGGCGAGGCGCTAAAGGCGAGGCCGGCGTTGATTTTCGCGTCGAGGAAGGAGTGGTCCGAGTCCATTGCGCTGATTTTGCAAGCTACGCGCCCGTTGGGCTCTTTGTCTCTCCTCGGGGTTAGCCAGAGCCCGCTCGCGCTGTAACTCTCTGGCCTGCTGTTGCAATGATCGCAGGAGGTTTCTCTGTTCGGCAGTCAACACCCGCCGGATTCTGATTTCTGTCAAAATCCTAATACGCATTGCGGAAGCCTGTGATGCGGCGAGGTCGCGCACGCGTTGTTCGATCACGGTTTCATCTGGAATATCCGCATCTAGTGCTTCTTCCAACGCGCGATTTGTCTCGCGAAGTCGCTGATTGACCGCAGCCCGTTCGGCTTGGTTGTTTTCCCGGATGGAGCGTATTCGTTCACGCTGTTCGGGTGTCAGGTTTAGTTGGCGGACAGGATCTCCGCCCTGTTGAGGCTCTGGCGCTGCCGATGGTTGCTGAGCAGTCTGCCCGGAAACAGAAGCGACTGCGGCAGGGAAACCTATTACCGCAAGTAACGCAAGCAACGTTAAGATTCGACCAATGTGTTTCATAGCAAGCCTCATTTAGTTCTCGAGTGCGCTCAAACGCGCATTTCACAATCAGTAACTACTGATTAATTGTATCCTCGAGCAGATCGAGGTCGCTGTCACCCTTTGCGGCTACTAACCTTAAATCAGCGGCCAATTGCTCGCGTTCGGTTCTTGACAGCGGACGCCGCGCCTTCTGAGACGAAGCACTGAGCACGACCTCGTTGCTCCGGTAGCCAATCTGCTTAACACGCTGCTGTTGCGACGAGTTGTTAGCGTTTAGTGGCGGCGAGGGCTGTTCCTGAGAATTTTGGATTCGCTTCAGCTCCTCCTGCACACGCTGGTCAACCAGGGCCTTGAGTTCCTGAGGCGACTGGGTGGGCGCGACTGGCGCTCTGACAACAACGGCTGGCGGATAATCTCGCAAACGCGCCAGAGCCAGCCCGGCAAACAGGAAAAACAAAATAGCGGCGCAGGCTACCGCGCCCTTCATCCATAGCGGCGACAGACTGAAAAACTCTCGCAAAGCCGCCATGCCTGAAGGTCTTCCCTGCGCCGCCCTGGTGGGGGAGGAAGCCGTAATCTGGGCGGGTAATCCAATACTGCCAAGTGATTCATTGCGCCAGGCCACTACCGATTCACGGACATCCCCGAAGCCCGCGAGCTCCTTGCTACAAGCGCTGCACTCGTGCAGGTGCCGCTGAAAAGCCAGCCCCTCGATCTCATTCAACTCACCGTAGAGGAAGCCGATCAAGTCGTTCTCTAGTCCGCAATTTGGGGCATTCACTTCTTTCATTTCACTTACTCCCGCGTTTCTTACGCTGAGTGTTGACTAAACTTTTGTAGCCGCATTTGCAACTGTTTCAGTGCTGTATACAGCCGGCTCTTAACTGTGCTCAGCGGCAGATCGAGCGCGTCTGCAATTTCCTTAAAAGTAAGTTCCTCGAATTCCTTCATCACAACAACCTGTCTTAGTTCTACCGGCAAACTATTAACCGCCAGTCTTACCGCCGCCGTAGTTTCCCGGCCTTCAACCACGCGCGCCGGCGAATAGCGAATCGGTGCCGCAAAACTCGAAGCATTCTTTTCCTCTTCCGTCTCGAGCGCGCTTTCGCTTCTTACCTTTGCGCGACGCTGCCGAGTAATGCACTGATTAACGGCTATCCGATGCAACCACGAGGAGACTTTGGCCTCGCCACGGAAAGCGCGCAGATTCCGAAACGCCGCCAGAAATGTTTCTTGCGTAGCATCGCGGGCATCCTCTTCGCGGCCGAGCATGCCAAAAGAAAGCACGAAGATGCGTCGCTCCCAGCGCTGGACAATCTCGCCAAAAGCTTCTGCGTCGCCCGTCAAAGCCCGCTCTACGATCTGCTCGTCGCTCGTAGCCGTTCCCATCCTATGATTTGCAAAGATTGGCAGCCCGCGCTCAAGTGCTTGTCGCTCCGCTCTTAAGGCGTGGCGCTCATGACTTTAGACGCCATTCCTACCAGTTAAGTCTACAAAAAGCGGGGTCTCATCCATTGCCTCGATGGTAAGACTCACGTTTTGAGCCACCACACGAGTAAACCTATTGCCAACCTAGTTTAACAAAACGCGTTGACATGCCTAAGTTTACTCGACATAATGAGCTAGCGGCCATTCCGGCCCGTTCTTCGTGAGCCTTCCGAGGAAAATTCACTTCTAAGACTGATCCACAACCCATCTTCGATCTAAATGCTGGAAAAGATTGGGCGAATTCGCCTGCTATACATAGTTCTCGCCGTCTTGCTGGTAGTCGGCCTCTTGCCACTGGCGTTTGCCGGAACCCTACTCTCGGGACGCAGCGCTGAAGAACTGCGGTCGGTAGAGGGACGTTATCAGGCCCAGTTGGTGCAGGACAAGGCAAGGCAAATCGAACTCTACGGTCAGCGCTACCGGGATGTCGTCAACGGCCTCGCGCGAGCGTTTGAGATCGCTGGTGGAATCAAGGCGCTCAATGACGCTGGTTATGATTCGCGCCTGCAGAAAACACTCGAAGAGGATCCTAACCTGATTGCCCTGGCCATCTGGCCAGTTAGCGGCGAACTGCACAGAGCATTCCAGCCAGATTACATTCAGAAAGCGGAAGTTGATCAGCGCGTCAGTGAAGTGCTCGCGAAAATGAACGGTCGCGGCATGGTGGTAAGCCGGCCGCAGATAATTCGTTCGGGCCAGGAAATGGCAATGACAGTGGCTGCACCCGTCATGGGTGGCGAGACGGGACATGACGTGGTGGCCGCCGTCGTGGCCATAGTCTCGTTTCAGGAAGTTTTCAAAGCAGTGCATCAATCAACCTCGCAGAGCGAGCACGAGCTGCTGGATGCCGGACTCCCCGTAGTTTTTGTAGTCGATCAAAACGGCCGCGCAGTTGCGCATCCGGAAGCGAGTGTAGCGTTTTCAGAGAAGCCGATGACTGACCTCAAAGTTGTACGCGACTGGCAGGAGTCGGGGAAGCAAGTGCAGTCGGCGCTGGAACCTTTCACACTCGTACGCGACGGGCGCAACGTCGTGATGCTCGGCTCATATGCCAGTGCGGAGTTGGACAAGAACTCGCGGCTGGGAGTAATTGCAATTCAGGATGAATCCGCAGCGCTTGCTTCGGTGAGCGACATGCGACGGCAGACGATTTGGATCAGCATGATTGCTGCGTTGCTGACTCTCTTCATCGGTTTTTTCTTTGCGAAGAAATTGACGCAGCCGGTTCAGGAGTTGGCTGTCGGTGCTCACCGCATTGCGGCGGGAGATTTTTCACGACGCATCGACGTGCGCAGTCGTACCGAACTAGGCGATCTGGGTGATTCGTTTAATCTAATGACGGATCGCATTGAGAGCTACATCAAAGACCTGCAGCGCTCGGCTGCTGAGAATCGGGAGTTGTTTCTGGGCACCGTGAAGGGTCTGTCTGCGGCGATAGACGGAAAGGACCCGTACACGCGCGGGCATTCAGAACGAGTCTCGAGAATGTCCGTTGCGATAGCGCAGCGCCTGGGAATTTCCGACGATGAATGTGAAAAGATCAGAATCAGTGCGCTGCTCCACGACATAGGAAAGATTGCTATCGATGACAGCATTTTGAAGAAGCCCGGCGCCTTGACAGACGAGGAATACGTCATCATGAAGACGCACCCGCAGAAGGGGTATAAGATTATGTCACAGATACGGGCGATGAAGGAGTTTCTGCCCGGCATGTATATGCACCACGAAATGGTCAATGGTCAGGGGTATCCGCAAGGTTTGAAGGGCGACGAAATTCCCCTGATGGGGAAAATAGTTGCTGTGGCTGATACGTTTGACGCCATGACGACTGACAGGCCCTATCAGCAGGCCAAGAAGTTTGAAGACGCGATAGAGTTGATTCAAAGCTTCGTTGGTACTCGTTACGATGCGGGCGTGGTTGCCGCCTTCGTGGCGGCTTGCGAGGACGGGCAAATCCGTCCCGGTTCGGTCAAACTCAAGAGCCGCACCGCGCCCAGTGTGAAAACACCGCCACCCTCCTGCGAAGCGCCCAGCGAATTAGAGTCAGTCTCAGTTTCTTAATTACTTCAAGGCTTCCAGAGTTGCAGCAGCCGTGTCCTTTTTGTTAGGACGCGGCTGTTGCGCATATAATCAGTATTTCCGTTTCAGCACTAATACTTGATGGATCAATTCTATGGGACTTTTCTGGAAACGTAAGAGCGGCGATCAGTTTGTCTCGCTCGGGCTAAGCGAGCCGCTGCCCGCGAAAACCCGCGCGACTGAGGCAGAAGCGGCGGAAACCAACGGCCGCGAGGCTGGTTCGCCTATACCTACCTCTAAAGAGCAGACAGCTTCGTCCCGTTCGTCTATGCCCTCAGCTATCGCTCCAGCGCTGGAGCCTGTTCCGGCCGGCGCGGGTCCAACTCCGATTCCGGTTGCAACATCAGCAGCACAGACTCCAACTCTTGCGCTGCGCCCGGAAGTTCCTTCGCGGGAAGCTGAAGTTGTTCGAACCGAAGTCCCGCAGCAAGAACCCGTCGTTTCGGCGCGTTCACGCTCCTCTTTTCAGACTTCGGTCCTCGGGCTAAACCTGTCGATGGAAGAACTGCAGGCTCAGGAAGCCGCACTCGAGCAGGAATTCTCAGCACGATTTCGCCGCGCTGTGTCAGCCACGCGCGAGTCGCTTTCTGAAAGACTCGACACCGTTTTCCAGGGTCTCAAACAGATAGATGAGAACCTCCTTGACGAACTTGAAGAGGCCTTGATCGCGGCTGACATCGGCGTCGCTACCACACAACATATTTTGGAAATGGTGCGGCGCGGGGTCGCCCGCAAACAGATTAATGATCTCGATGCGCTCAAGGCAGCGATCAAAGACGAACTGCTGAAAATCCTGCGGCAGTCGGAGGAACAAGGAGTTGCTTCCGAGACGAGCGTCGCCGCCAACGTTTCGCCTTACGTGATCATGATCGTTGGTGTGAACGGTGTGGGGAAAACTACCACCATCGGCAAGCTGGCCCAACGAATCAAGGCCGAGGGCAATGATGTTTTGATTTGCGCCGCCGATACCTTTCGCGCGGCTGCTTCGGATCAGCTCGCCATTTGGGCGGAGCGTACCGGTGTTCCGTTGATTCAGCAGAAGCAGGGAACGGATCCGGCCGCGGTACTGTTTGACGCTTTGAAGGCGGCGAAGGCGCGCAGTTCGGATGTACTGATCGTCGACACTGCCGGTCGACTGCACAACAAATCAAATTTGATGGCTGAACTCGAGAAGATGAAACGGGTCGCGGGCCGCGAAGTGGAAGGCGCGCCGCACGAGACATTGCTGGTCGTAGACGCAGTCACGGGCCAGAACGGTCTCGAGCAAGCGCGACAGTTTCTCAAGGTTGCTGGCGTGACGGGCATCGTATTGACCAAGCTCGATGGCACGGCGAAGGGCGGCATTGCAGTCGCGATTGCCAACGAGCTCGGCCTGCCTATTCGTTACGCCGGAATTGGCGAAAAGGTCGACGACCTCGTCGTCTTTGATCCGGAACTCTATGTGAACGGCCTGTTCGAGTAGGGCCCAACAGATGACAGCTCAACAGGAACCCTCTATAGGAGCAGGTGTCGCCAGTGATTGGAGCGCGATGGATCGGCGTCTCATGGGACGTGCGCTGGAGCTCGCTGCAAAAGGTAATGGCCTGGTCAGTCCCGGTCCGTTGGTCGGGTGCGTCATCGCCAGTCTTGAGGGCGAGGTTGTGGGCGAAGGCTTCTACGTTTATGAACAGCTCAAGCACGCAGAAACTTATGCGCTTGAGCAGGCCGGAGCCCGTGCGCAGGGAGCGACTGCCTACGTTTCGCTGGAGCCACATGCGCACCACGGTCGCACCCCGCCCTGCACTGACGCGCTGATCAGGGCGGGCATTGCTCGCGTGGTTGCGCCCGTAGAGGATCCGAATCCGAAAGTTTCAGGGAAAGGGTTTGCGCACTTGAGAACGGCCGGATTGGAAGTGTCGGTTGGCTTGTTAAGTTACGAAGCGGAACGGCTCAACGAAAAATATTTGCACTTCATGCACACGGGACGACCCTTTGTTCACTTGAAACTCGCGTCGTCGCTGGATGGAAAGATCGCCACGCGAACCGGCGACTCGCGCTGGATTACCGGCGCCGAGTCGAGGGCGCGAGTTCATGAGTTGCGGCACGAGTATGACGCGATACTGATCGGCGCCGGCACCGCGCGGTCAGACGATCCCTTGTTGACCGATCGCTCACAAAAGAACAGAAGAAAGCCGTTGGTTCGAGTAGTGCTCGACGAGAAGCTTGAGATCTCAGCGGAGTCGAAGCTCATTCAAACAGCAGACGAATCACCTGTTCTTATTTTCGCCGGCGATTCTGTACCAACATCCAAAAGCGATTCCCTGGCGCGCGGGGTAGAGGTTGTCCGAGATGCTGCGAACGGACGAGACCTCGCGATGGTTTTGGATGAACTTGGCCGACGTGAGATCCAAAGTGTGCTGGTTGAAGGCGGAGCCAACGTGGCTGGCAAGTTTCTCGACGCGGGTTTGGTTAATAAGGTTTCGTTCTTCATTGCGCCAAAGATAATTGGTGGCAGCGACGCGCCCACGGCGGTTGGTGGCCAGGGCGCTCGGAAGCTGGCAGAGGGCATCGAGTTGCAGGACGTTGAAGTGACGCAGCGAGGCCAGGACGTTGAGTTCACTGGATACCCGCGAACGGAAGGATGAAGGCGGAAGGATGAAGGATGAAGCGACAACTTGATCGATCCGACCTTCCACCCTCCACCGGCACTCATTACCCCTCAAAACGTCTCGGCCAAAACTTTCTCACCGATCAAAGAATCATTCAGCGCATTGTTGAAGCGCTTGAGCCGGGGGCGGACGAAACTATCGTCGAGATCGGCCCCGGCAGAGGCGCGCTTACTGCGCCCCTTTTGGAGCGCGCGGGAACGCTGGTAGCAATTGAGTTTGATCAAAACCTAATCCCACTCCTAACCGAACAATTCAGCGCGAAACAAAACTTCAAACTGATTCAGAGCGACGCCCTGACAACAGATTTCTGCGATGCTATTCGTCCGGCCGCCCAGGCTCGCATCGTTGCGAATCTTCCCTATAACGTGGCGACCGCAATTCTGCAAAGATTGATCGAACAGCGCCACTGTCTAACCGAGCTGGTTGTGATGTTGCAGAAAGAAGTCGTGGAGCGAATTACCGCACCGCCGGGAACAACCGAGCGTGGCTACCTCTCTGTGTTTGTCCAGGCTTATTGCGAGACGGAGAAATTGTTTGACGTGGCGCCCAGCTCATTTCGTCCCGCGCCGAAGGTTTGGAGCAGTGTGATTCGGCTGAGACTGCGACCGCAGATCGCGGCCGCGGTGAAGGACGAGCAACTATTGTGGCGGGTGGTCAGCGCGGGATTTGCCCAAAGACGGAAGACAATTCTCAATAACTTGCGAAACGCACCGAGTCCATTGCAAGAGACTGTGAAGAGTCATGGCGGCGCCAGCATTGTGCTTTGCCAGGCTGAGGTTGATTTGCAACGCCGCGGTGAGACGTTGACGCTCGACGAGTGGGCGCGCATCACACGAGTACTGGCATAACGGACGCGAGGAGTATGAGACCTTCGTCAAGCGGTATGGTTTGGAATGGCGCGACGAGGAAAACCGTTGAAACGGTTAGGGAAACGAATTCGGTTCGCGTCCGGTTAAAACCGGGTGTGAATGAGAGCAGGTGCATTTAAGCGCGTGAGAAAATTAGTTTCATCTTGACTAGACTTCGTGACCGTGTTCCGCGCGTCGCTTCAGGCTAGTCTCAGCCTCGGCGATTCTCAACAACCACTTTGATCCCGTTCTTTGGCCGCAGCGACATCGCCGGCATCAAGCTCACCGGATGATCGGGTACGAGTGAGAAACGAAATCGTTGACCGATGGTCGCCAGCAAGAGCACCACTTCCATCATCGCAAAGTAGTTGCCGATACAAGCCCGCGGGCCGCCGCCAAAAGGGAAGTAGGCATACTTGGGCAGGCTGTTAGTAAATTCTTCCGTCCATCGCTCCGGACAAAACTTTTCAGGCTGCGCGAAGAATCGAACGTCGCGCTGCGTTGACCACTGAAACATAAACACCTGCGCGCCGGCCGGGACTCTGAAACCACCAATCTCGCATTCCTTAACTGGCTCGCGGCCTAACGCGTAAGCTGGTGGGTAAAGACGCATCGACTCCTTCGCGATCATCTCCGTGTACGGCAAGCGCGAAAGATCTTCCATCGTGGGCAATCTTCCGCCAAGGACCTCAGCCAACTCCGCGTGAAATCTATTTTCTGCTTCGGCGTTCTGGGCCAGTAAATACCAGGCCCATGAAAGTGTGAGCGCCGTCGTTTCATGCCCGGCCAGGAATATTGTCATCACCTCGTCCCGCAGTTGTTGGTCGCTCAACTGGCTGCCGTCTTCGTCAGTCGCCTTTAGCAGCATGGACAGCAGATCTCCCTGATCCTGACCGCTACGGCGCCGTTCATTGATAATTCGATAAACAATCAGGTCTATCTCTCGGGCATCCTGATTAAATAATCTGTGTGTCGCGGTTGGGAGCCGATTATCCATAATCCACTTGAGGGTTGCCTGTCCGGCAAACGGGGTCACGATCCGAGAAAGCACTCGTCCAACCTTGTCAGCATCGGCCGACACGTCCGAATTGAAGAGCGTCTTGACTACGATCTCGAGCGTCAGTCGCATCATTTCGCGATGAATGTCGCGCACTTCGCCCTCTTGCCAGGTTGAGACCATCCGCTCGGCGAAGTCGGCCATTGTTTCGGCGTACGCGTTGATCCGGTGACGGTGAAACGCGGGTTGTGCAAGACGCCGTTGCCGCTTCCATACTTCGCCTTCGCTCGTCAATAACCCGTTGCCCACCAGTCGCTGGAACAGCGGCGAGCGCTGGTTGCGCGACTTGATGAAGTTCTTCGCGTTGGTTGAGACAACGTATTCGATATCATTCGGGTGGTAGAGGAAGTAGGCCGTGAGGTACAGAAAACGCATGCTGACGACGTCGCCATAATCGCGGCAACGTTCGATGAAACCAAACGTGTCCCGACTGAATTCCTGCATCACGCCGAGAATCAGGTTGCCTTTGGGCCCCGGCGCCAGCTGCGCCCTCGCCGAGGTGATTGGCCCGAGCGGAAGCTCTCGCGTGGTCTTCATAAATGAATGTTGCTCAATTTACCTGGCCTTGGAGGATGCCCCTCGATTCACGTCAATAAGTTAATATAAATCCCTGGATCACTGTCTGGAATTACAACAGCGCCGACGGCCTTCTCATAAAACTCAACCGGCCCGGCCCGCCCGATAATGCCGTAAACATACCCCAGCTCCCGCAGCCCCCAGAGAGAGGCCAGCAGCAATGCTTTGCCAACGCCGCGACCCTGCGTGTTCTCACTAACACCGGTGGGCCCGAAGAAACTCCGCCGCGTGCACTCGTAGCCCGCGAAGCCGACGATTTCTTTTTCCCTCGTTGCGATGAAGACAGAGATTGGCTTAGCCGCAAAGCCAACTGCTACTTCATCCGCCCAGGCAACAGAAAAACTATTCTCGATAAATGAACGCACCTGCGTGATCTCGAACGGCTGCGCGCGACGAATAACGATCTTTGCGGCATCCAGCTCCAGCAACGCGGGTTTCAGCGGTGGCAATTTCAGAAGGTTTACAAGCAGATCAGGCATTATCGGTTATCAAGTCGAGCTGTTAACAGTTTTCCAGTCCGGTCGAAGCAAGCCATAGAAGAATGCGTCCTGAATCTCGCCGTTTACTTGCCAGCGCTCCCGAAGATAGCCCTCGCGTTGAAAGCCCAGGCGCTCCAAGGTACGCACTGACGCGTCATTGCGCGGATCCACATCGGCTTCAATGCGATGGAAGTTGAGTACTTCGAAGGCGTAGTTGAGTAGAGCTTTGAGCGTTTCCTGCATGTAGCCATTTCCCCAATAAGCGCGTCCCAGGGCATACCCGATCTCAGCTCTGCGGTGGGTGAACTCCGGGTGAAAAAGCGTCACGCTGCCGATCAACTTGTCGTTAGTGCGCAGCGCGATGCCCCACTTCAAGAAGTCGTGGCGCTTAAATCCCTCGTGGATTTCATTTATTAACTTACCTGCCGCTTCTCTGTTTGCGAGTGGTGGCGTGCTCCAATACCGCATCACTTCAGGATTGGAGTAGACAGCGTAGAAGTCATCGACATCTGCTACCGAAATTGAACGCAGAGAGAGGCGCCTTGTGTTGATTGTAGGTAAGTGCTCCCAGTCCATTGGTGGCACGATTGTAGCACTCAGTCACGAGCAGGAGGCAGGAGCAGGAGGCAGGCGCCGATAACGAAGGAAACGGACCCAGAGATGAAGTATTTTCGCTAAACCGTACTTTGGGCAAAGCCTTCTGCAATGCTCGGCGCCTGCCGGCGTAATCTTCGAGCCGCCAATCAAAAGCACTTCAAGACTTCCCATGAGTTTTAGCTGCGCGATCCCGTCATCGCTGACTTGCGTTTGGAACAGACTCAGCTTTCTCAGTTTTCTGAAAGGCCTTAGGTAAACGAGGCCAAAACGTGTTGCGAGGCAAGGCGGTTGTGATAAGACGGCCTAAAGCTGGGATAAAGCCCCGAACAAATTCAGAAGGGCTCGTGTTCACTCGATCTGAATGGTAGGTGTCGAAATTGACCCACCGTCGATCTCTGTGCCACCTCTGTGTTCTCTGTGTCTCAGTGGTTTACTGCACGCTTCAAGAATCAACACGGAGGCACAGAGGTCACAGAGGACCCACAGAGACATTCCCGCGAGTGGTGTCCGGTTGTAAATCTACAGACTTGAACCTTGCCGAGCGACATCATTTCGCTTTGTACAGACCAGGGAGTTGCGTGCGCAGATTCTCCACCTTCGGCATATCGTTGATGACGATGTACGGCTCATCCGGATGATTGACGAGGTAGTCCTGGTGATAGGCCTCCGCCTCATTGAAGGATTGCAGGGCGGCGACTTGAGTGGCGATGGGCCGCGCAAACACCTGGGCGCGGTTTAGTTGATCGATATAGGCTTGCGCGATGCGCTTTTGCTCGTCGTTCGAATAAAAGATCGCAGAGCGATACTGCGTGCCCGTATCGGGTCCTTGCCGGTCAAGTTCAGTCGGATCATGGGCCACGGAAAAGAACACCTTCAGGAGCTGCCCATAAGAGATTTGGGCTGGGTCATAAGTGATTCTAACCGACTCAGCGTGGCCGGTTTCACCCGTGCCAACCTTTTCATATCGCGCCGTCCTGGGTGAGCCTCCCGAATATCCTGATCTTACGTCGGTGACTCCCTTCACATGTTCGAAGACGGCTTCCACGCCCCAAAAGCAGCCTCCCGCGAGTACGGCGGTTTGCTCACCTTTGGCCTTCGCAAGCGGCGCATCGAGAGCGGGATCCGGGATCGCCGCTGCAGAAGCGGTGGCTGAGCTGCAAGCCGCCATCGCAGTGACAATAAGAAAAATGACAGCACTTAGGAAAAAATATCTATACATAGTTTGTTGTTCTCCCCTGACCTAATATACGCGTCAATCTGCAAATTGGATTTGCCAGCGAAGTTAGAAGCAATCAGCAATCAGCAAACAACGACAACCTCTAGCTAATGGGGCCCGGTCGGCGCTTTTTGGGATAGATCGCCTTCACCGTAGAGACGACGCCATCCACCTTCGGTGCAGTTTCGCCAAGCTTGCGTGCGTCGTCGAGAGCTATCTTTCGCGCACGCCGCAGGTAGACGCGAATCTCCGGACGCGCGAGATCTGACGGAGTCCTGATTTTGATATGGCGAATCTGTTTGCCGGTGCCCTCGAGAATTCCCAAAGGATCCGCCAACGTCGCGCCGTGGTTAAATCCAAGGTTCACGCCTTTCGCGTAGACCGCGATGTGAAAAATCCCATCACTCAACCGATCCGTCGGACCATATCCGATCGCCACTGCGCTGTAGGCGTCGTAGATATTTTCGTGGCAGGGAGCCATCTCTTCGAGCACGAGCGCACGCAGATCCAATGCGAGTTTCAGAATCTCGCGATCATACGGCTTAAGAAACTTCATGAGTGCTGCTGGCGGTTTGTAGCGACGCATCAATCAAACTTCCGGCCTATCTCGGCGTAAGTAATTCCCGTCAAATTGCAACCGGCAGTTCTTCCAAGCCACGGATGATCAGACTCTTGCGCCAACGCAAACTCTCGATCGCCTGGCCCAGACGTAAATCAGGGAAGCGCCGGAACAATGTTGTTACGGCGATCTGACCTTCCAGTCGAGCAAGTGGTGCGCCCAGACAGAAATGCGCGCCCTGCCCAAAGGCAAGATGCTTATTTGGCTGCCGGGTGATGTCGAAAGTTTCCGGATCTGGAAACTGAGTCTCGTCGTGGTTCGCTGACCCAAGGACAGCAACTACAAGGTCGCCCTGCGAAATTTTCACCGAGTCAATCGTGAGATCCTCGCGTGCAAAGCGCTGCGAAGCCATGTCCAACGGGCTGGTGTAGCGCAGAAGCTCCTCAACTGCCGACGCCGCGAGCTCCGGGCTTTCCTCAAGGAGTTTACGTTGCTCCGGATGCTGGATTAGCGTTAGGGCGCCACTGCCTATCAGGTTGACGGTTGTTTCGTAGCCGGCAACCAGTAGCAGGGCAATTGTCGCGACCAGTTCCGGTTCGCTGAGTTTATCGCCGGCCTCTTCCGCCTGGACCAGGGCGGTAATCAGGTCGTCACACGGTTCGCGGCGGCGCTCCGCTACCAAATTGCGAATCCGGCTAATCAGGAGTCGTTGATCCGGAATAGAAAACAAGACATCGAGAATGCTGGTGGCGGAAAAAGTGCTGCGCGACAAGACATGCAGGCGGTTACGAATCTCGGCTGGTATCCCCAGCAACTCTGCGATGACTGTCAACGGTAAAGGCAGAGCATAACCGCTCATGAGTTCCAGGTGACCCTTAGACTCGAGCTCGTCGAGCAATTGGTCGCAGACGTCTTGAATTCGTGAACGCAAACGTTCAACCAGGTGCGGCGTAAACGCCTTGTGGACGAGAGCACGCAGCCTCATGTGGTCCGGGCCATCCTGATTCAGCATGTGACGCGTGATTGCACCGGCGAAACGATGCACCCAACGCGTTCGCGGCAGCCAATCCTTCGCGAAGCGATCGTCCTTCAGAACGGCAAAGACATCTGCATAGCGGGTTACGAGCCAGGTTGGCTGTCGCAAGAGTTTCGTAGGACACACCGGCGCTTCGGAGCGCAAACGTGCGTAGAGCGGATACGGGTTAGCCTTGAATTGCGGGCGCGCGAGATCGTCAACCTTGATTTGATCCATGTGATCCTAATTGAACCACGGCTAGCTGCCGCGCCGTTTAGCCGCGAGAATACATCTTGATGATGCGCTCGATCGCGCGCCGGCAGACGGTGCAAAAGTGGTCGGCGCGTGAAAACATAATGCAGTCTACTTCCGGCCGGTAGTAACCTCGCGATTCATAGATCGCGCCTTCGAAGGCGCCGACGTGGTCGGCATACTTTTCACGCGCAAACATCACTTGCTCGTGCTTCAGCTCTTCGTGAAAGAGTGCCTCCATCTCGCTTTCCGGCCGCTTGTCTTTGCGCAGTTGTGCGCGCTGCTTTTGAATCTCGCGGGAATAGTTTTCAAAAGTTTCCTTGTCCCAGGGCGTCGGAATCGGAGTATTGGGCGTAACCAGATCACGCCATTTGAGCTGCGCCGGATCCAGGAGCGCGGTCGCATTCGGTTCCCAGGGCTCGGTGCGTTCGGTAGCGGCTGCGTAGGCGACCGACGAGGTGTAGTACTCATCCGCAAGTCCCGCAAAGTGGTGGCCAAACTCGTGAACAAAAACGTAATTGCCGAAAGCATTGTCCGCGGCCACGGTGCTGTAGAGGTTGAAAATTCCGCCGCCGCCATAGGTGCGATTGTTTGCGAGGATCTCGATGAACTCGTAAGGAGCAAATTGCGCCACCTTGCGCAGCGCCTGATTGTCAAGAGTGAGTACGTAGCGCTCGGAGCCAAAAGCGTCGTAGGTCGCGCCCAGGGGCGAGTCGCGATAAATACCAGTCGATGGCCGGGAGATTCCGCTTTCGGATGCGGGAGGACACAAGGCCCACACGTTGAAATCGCGACGATGCTCCTTGAACGGCGAGGTGCCGAAGAGCACTTCCGTTAGCCGTCGCGCGTCGGCTTCAAACTTCCTCTGTTCGCGGGCGGTGTAACCGTCGCCCAGGATCACGAAATCGACTTTGGTTGCCGGATCGCCCATCTTCTGAATCTCGATTAGGCGCGCAGGTGCCGGAACTTTAGAGCGATCGATAAAGATATTTTTCGGATCGACGTCGAAAGACCAGATATCGCGCCAGGAATTCTTTGCGTCTCTCTTCTTCAAGACGATCTCGACTGGAGCGTCAGGCGCAGGAAAGCGCAGCGACTCGCTGAAGGTCCGCATCATCGTCGTGGCTTCGTCCGTCGTTTCCCACTCGCCGAAGATGGAAGCGAAGCCGCGCGAATAAAGCACGCGCCCCGTCTTGTGATCGCGAACCTCGAAAAAGTATTTGCCGAGGTTTGTGTCGTCGATTGACTTGCTCATGTCGCCGGGCCACGGCAGTGGCTCGATGTGGATTCGATCGACACTGAAAACTTCCTGCTTCGAGTTGCCGGTGTGGTAGTAGTCCAGCCGCATCGTTTGTGGTGCAGCAAAAACGGCAATCGAGCAGGCGATGAGCATCATGGTGGCAAGCAGCAGGCCGGTAATGTTCTTAGTCATGGCGGCAAACGTAGCCGAAAAGAGCCTTCGCGAAAAGGCTGAAACGTTAATAGTAAGGTGCTCTTACTGATCTGGTTATCTGGTCTGGAGTTGAATGCCTAGTTTTGTGTCTTGAGAATGGCGGCGAGTCGTAGTCGATCGGCATCCGAAACTTTTGTGAACCGTAAGCCAAAGCCTACGCCGGTTTATTGATACATCACCTGACCCTGCACCGAGATGCCTTTTCCGTCTGGTGCTATCAAGTTGATATTGAGGGTGTCACCGACCCCCACTGGTCCCAGCGTATCGACGAAACATCCCGTTTCGCTGATGTCAGTAGTGCGCGCCAGAGACTTGTTGCCGGATCCTTCCCATGATACCTCCATCACCAGAGGGAGGCGGCCATGCTTTCTTTTTTCATCCGTCATCATCATTAGCCCAACCGCGGTTACTTTAGTGTCTTCTATTGCTCAGGCAGTCAGGGGCCTGACGCCTATCCTTGGAAAGATGTCCCCAGCGATGGGGCACCTGCCATCTTCGTTCAATAATACTATCCCCGACCGATATCAACCAGTTTTCATTTGGTTGTGGCGGACCGCCCGTGGTCGTTCAATTCCCAGGCTATTGTCGCATAAACTTCAGCTTGTGGCAGGAACGACAGGCTGGAGCCTATCGGACAACAAGCCGGCACGCGACCGCCGGCAGCGATCCGCGGGTTTGCTCTGCGCATGCTATACTGCGACGTTCTTCCAGTGCCACCGACTGCTGCGTAATTACAGCCTGGCCAAAAGCCCCTGAGAGTTGAGTAATAACCAAAGGTGAGTAGTGTCTTAGAGATCATTCCGCTCGGCGGAATCGGCGAGTTTGGAATGAATTGCATGGCAGTGCGTTATGAGGATGACATGATCATCCTCGACGCGGGCA
Source organism: Chloracidobacterium sp. (assembly GCA_031370285.1). Taxonomy (GTDB): domain Bacteria; phylum Acidobacteriota; class Blastocatellia; order Pyrinomonadales; family Pyrinomonadaceae; genus PSRF01. The sequence continues at coordinate 51,850 of JANMQG010000127.1, forward strand.
TGGGGTTTCCTGAAGAGTCAGCCTATGGCGTCGACGTTTGTATTCCTAACTTCGATTTCCTCGAAGAATATCGCGAGAACATCACAGCCATAATCCTCACTCACGGCCACGAAGACCACCTGGGCGCGTTGCCCTACATCCTGAAGAAATTCAACGTGCCGGTTTACTGTTCCCACTTCACGGCCGGACTGGCTGAGAGCAAGCTGGAAGAACATGACCTGCTCGGCGACACCCTGATGCACCGCGTTGAGCCGCGCGATGTGGTTGATATCGGTGTCTTCAGTGTGGAGTTTATTCGCGTTTCTCACTCGCTGATCGATTGTTTCTCACTGGCGATCAAAACGCCGGTGGGAACGATCATACACACGGGTGATTACAAGGTTGACGAGACGCCGGTGATTGGCGAGCCTATCGACTTGCGTTCGTTCAGACGCTACGGGCAGGAAGGCGTATTGGCACTGTTATCGGATTCCACGAATGCCACGGTGCCAGGACGCACTCCATCCGAACGCGCGGTCATACCAGCCTTTGAAGAGATTTTCGCCGAGGCGCCCGGGCGCATAATAGTGGCGGCGTTTGCGTCTTCAATTCATCGCCTGCAGATCGTGCTCGACATTGCGCAGCAGTTTAACCGCAAGGTTTGTGTGCTGGGCCGCTCGATGCTTAAGAATGTCGAGATTGCGGATCGTCTGGGCTATCTGGACATTCCCGACGGATTACTAATCCCGCTGAACGAAGCCAAGCAGGCGCGTCACCAGGACGTCGTGTTCCTGGTGACTGGCTCCCAGGGTGAATCCCGCGCGGCGCTTTCGCAGATGGCGTCGCAAAGCTACAAAGGAATGACAATCGACGAAGGCGATACCGTGGTGCTTTCGGCACGCATCATTCCGGGAAACGAGCGCCTGATCTCTCGCATGATTGGGATGATTTATAAGCGCGGTGCGAACATCATCGAAGAGAAGCGGCGCCTGGTGCACGTTAGCGGACACGCTTCGCAGGAAGACATCCGGATCATGACCGAGGCGGTGCGACCGAAGTTTGTCGTGCCCATTCACGGCGAGTATCGCATGCTCTTCCGTCATAAAGAGTTCGTAAAGAATCATCTTGGTTACCGGGAAGAGAACATTATCCTGATCGAAAATGGCGACGTGCTCGAGCTGGACGGCGAGCGCGCGCAAGTGGTCGAGAAGCGCGAGGTACCGCGAACGTTTATTGATGATAGCGGTTTCGAAGAGATTACCGGCGAGACTGTTAAGCAACGCCGCCAAATGGCGTATGAAGGACTAGTAACGCTGATAGTGACTGTTGACGCTGAGACAGGCGAGGTTCAGGGCGAACCGGAGATTGTCACGCGGGGCGTGCGCGGTTTTGACTCCGCGAACGGGTCCTTGAAAGACGCGCGGCGAGTTGTGGCTGCCGCTATCGCCGGCGCTTCACGTCAAACACTAAACGACGAGGGACTCCTGAAAGAGCACGTGCGCGTGGAGCTGAAGCGATTCATCCAGAAACTCACGGGCGCAAAGCCGGTGATCTTGCCGGTTGTCGTTCAAGTATAGTTTCGAGTTTCGAGTTCCAAGTTTCGGGTTCCGAGTTTGATCTTGTGCACGAGACCTGAAAACCGGAGCCCCGAACTCGAAACTCGAAACCCGGAACTCGAAACCTGAAACAATCTTTCCAAGACAGAGTCGTAATTATCACCGGCGCTTCGTCTGGCATCGGACGCGGACTGGCGGTTGAACTTGGCCGCCGCGGCGCGAAGGTTGGCTTGGTTGCAAGGCGCGCCGACGTGCTCGCGGAAGTAATCCGCGAGATTGAGGAGGTTGGCAGCAGAGCAGTCGCCTTGCCGGCCGATGTTCAAAATGCAAGCTCGATGTCTGACGCGGCGGAGAAGCTGCGCACCGAGTTCGGCCCAATCGACCTACTGATCGCGAACGCGGGAATTGGCCCCACCAGGGACGCGGCGGAAATTAACGCGGAGGAGATTGCCGGAGTCATTAACGTGAACGTCATTGGCGCCTCGAATAGTGCGGCGGCGGTGATTCCGGCGATGGTCGCTCGGGGAAGCGGGCAGTTGGTAGTGATTTCGAGTTTGGCGGCTTACCGCGGCCTGCCAAAGTCGGCCGCCTACTGCGCCAGCAAAGCCGCGGTTTCGGCGTTCTTCGAAAGTCTGCGGCTTGACCTGACGCCGAGGGGCATTGACGTCACGATAATTCACCCGGGCTTTATCAAGACGCCACTAACGACGGGCCGAGATGCGCAGATGCCGTTCCTGATGGAATTGGACGACGCGGTGAAAAAAATGGCGCGGGCGATTGAGAAGCGACGCAAACGTTATTCATTCCCCTGGCAACTGGCGACTATTGTCCGCGCCGGGATGATCATGCCGATTTGGATGTATGACCAGATTTCACGCGCGAATTCGTTTAGGGAATAAAGACGGTCTTGGGTCTTAGGTCTTTGGACTTTGATAGTGCTCAAACCGAAGATTCAAATTCAAGTCGCAGGAACCCAAGACTAAAAACCCAAGACCTAAGACCCAAAACCTAAAACCAAAGACCAAAGATCAAAGACCAACGGGATCTAATCACAAATCTTCATGACAGTTCTTCAAGCCATCATCCTGGGAATCGTCCAGGGATTAACCGAATTCATTCCCATCAGCTCCACCGCCCACCTCGTTTTTGCAGCGCGCCTGATTGGTCTTTACAACGGCGCGGACGCGGCGCTTAGAGCTGAGCAAACAACGGCCACGATAGCTGTAGTTCAGCTGGGGACGCTGCTGGCTGTGCTCGTCTATTTTGCCCGAGACACTATCAACATCACGAGGGCCTTTGTGCGTGACCACGTCGCGTTGCTGAGTGGCAAGCGTCGTGTCAACGGCAGCGTACAGTTGTCGCATGAGGCCTGGCTGGGATGGCTGGTAATTCTCGGCTCGATTCCGGTTGCTGTCGTTGGCTTGTTATTCAAACATCAGATCGAGGGAACGTTTACCAAGAACCTCTGGGTAATCGCGACCATGATGATCGTGGTCGCGGTTTTGTTAGCCCTGGCGGAGTTCGTGGGAAAAAGAGAACGTTCCATGGAGCAACTGGGAATTAGTGATGCGTTGGCGATGGGTTGCGCGCAGGTGCTGGCTCTTGTTCCCGGCTCCAGTCGATCGGGCTCAACAATCATGGGAGGCCTCTTTGCCGGCTTAACGCGCGAAACCGCCGCCAGGTTTTCTTTCCTGCTTTCAATCCCTGCCATCGCTGCCAGCGGCGTTCTGGAACTCAAGGAAGCAATGCACAAACTTCCTGCTGGAACTCACTTGCCGTTGATCGTGGCGACGATCGTCTCTGGCGTGGTTGGCTATGCTTCGATTTGGTTTCTCCTGCGATTTCTCAGAACGCACTCCACCGGCGTCTTCATCGTTTACCGTTTGCTAGTCGGATCTGTGATTCTCTTCGCGCTATTCGGTGGTTATATGTCGGCGAGTGCCGGCTAGCGTCGCGATTCTTTGGGGAGCGATGAACCCGCTCCATTGTTTTGTCTCCTGAATTCATTCTCTGGAACATTTCCACAACAGTTCCAGAATCAAATCGCTTTCAAAAGCTTTCCAAGTTCAGGTACACTGGTTTTGCCCTCCTCCTCCCGACTGGAGGCGGGTCCTCGCACAATTTTCTAAAGGCGGTGAGTTTGATGACTGACAAAGATCTCCGAGGCGCGACTGTGCCCTCCCAACGGCCTCGCAGTCCGCGCGTCCCGGTAGAGTTTGCCCTTGGAGTTGAAGGAAAGACGCCCAGCGGTGAGTCCTTCAACGTTCGAGCGCAGGCGATCAAGATAAGCCGAGCCGGAGCTACGATTGTCTTGGACGCCGACGTGGCATTGGGATCTATTCTGAAACTAACCCCTCCATTTGGGCGGGAGCTGAACGCTGAAGTAAATGGAGTTTGGAGTGACCCGATTGATGGCCGACGGCAGATTGGTGTTAAACTACTCGACGCAGATGGCTGGTTTGCCGACTAAGTTTTACTGAATAATTCGAGCTATTAGTGAACCTCACATGAGCGCCAAACGTTGGATTGTGCGGGAGCAGGACGCGCAGCGTGTTGCCTCGCTTGCTCGCGTTTTGGCTGTCTCGCCCACTGTCGCGGCGCTGCTTCTTTCGCGCGGTTGCAACGACGAGCAAGCTGCCAGAAGTTTCCTTAAACCATCCTACGATCAACTTCACGATCCTGACCTCATGCTTGGCATGAGCGAGGCCGTTCCTCGCCTGTTGCAGGCGATCGAGCAGGGCGAATCCATACTCGTTTACGGCGACTATGACGTGGACGGCACGACGGGAACCGCAGTGTTGCTGCGGGCCTTGAACCTGCTGGGCGCGAAGACCGGCTTCCATGTGCCGCACCGTTTCACCGAAGGGTACGGCATTCAGCAGGCCGCGCTTCAAAGAGCCGTCGCTGAAGGTTACAAACTTGCAATCAGCGTCGACTGCGGCATTCGGGCACATGAACCGCTCTACTGGGCGCGAGACAATGGCCTCGATGTAATCATTACTGACCACCACCTCCCAGATGAAGCTGAAGGTGTTCCGCCTGCGTACGCTGTGCTGAATCCCAATCAACGCGGCTGCAATTATCCCGACAAGAACCTTGCCGGCGTGGGCGTCGCTTTCAAACTCGTCGACGCTTTGTTTCGCAAGCAGGGACGTGCACGCCAGGTGAATGCGTTCCTGAAGATTGTTGCTATTGGCACTGTCGCTGATGTTGCGAAGTTGACTGGAGAAAACCGCACGATCGTCGCGCTTGGTTTGCAGGACCTTCCCAAAGCTACTAACCCCGGCTTGCGCGCGTTGATGGAAGTGGCGGGATGCGGCGCAGGCATGACGGCTTACGATATTGGCTTTCGTCTCGGACCGAGGATCAACGCCGCCGGTCGCATGGATGCGGCGCGTGCGGTCGTCGAACTTTTTGGCACCAGGGACATCGAGGAGGCGCGGCGGCTCGCTTTGCATCTCGACACGCGCAACCGCGAACGAAAGGAAGTTCAGCGGCAGATCGTGGAGTTGGCGATTGCTGAATTGGAAGGTGCAGCGACCGAGCCGGCTAGCTCCTATGTGGCCGTAATCGCCGGGGAAGGTTGGCACCGTGGTGTGATTGGCATCGCAGCGTCGAAAATTGCTGAACGCATTAATCGTCCTTGCGTGGTGTTGTCGATTGACGGCGACATGGCGCATGGTTCGGCGCGCAGCATCGAGCCGTATCACCTGCTCAATGGCTTAACCTCCTGCGCGGATCTGTTCGAAAAGTTTGGCGGGCACTCTCACGCGGCGGGAATCACGATTCGGCCGGACCGTATTGCCGAACTTCGTCGGCGATTAAACCGGCACGCTGCAACGTGTTTGACTGCAGAAGATTTGCAACCGTGTGTCTACATCGACGCAGAGTTACCAACCGAGCAAATCACGTTTGAATTCGTGGGTGAACTAAACGCGTTGGAGCCCTATGGCGCGGGCAATTCTCGGCCAGTCTTCCTGGCTCGCAACTTGTGCATCGCCTCCGAACCGCGTTTAATTGGACAGCGGCATCTAAAAATGTCTGTTGCTGGTCCGAAAGGCCGTCCGCTCGAAACGATTTGGTGGAATGGAGCGGAGCGAATCGCAACTGTGAAAAATGGCGTCGATATGGCTTACACGGTCGAGACGAGCAGCTGGACGGGCGAAACGTTTTTGCAGTTGTCGGTGCAGGACGTGAGGAAGTAGACAGTAGACAGTAGACAGTAGACAGGAGGTTGCTCGTTGCTGACCGACTACTGGCTACTTATTGATCCATGCAAGAGATAACCAAGAAGAGAGCGATCGCTATCGGGCTGCGTGCGCGCGCCCCGCTGGTGGTGCGTGCGGGCGCGCTGCTGATTCTTGCCGCCGCGCTCGTCTTCGTAGCTATCTCTTACTATCGCCTGCGCAATAACAAACCTTTTCGACTCAAGTCGGAAACGCCCGAGCTTTCCAAAGAGATTAAGGGGATTGTTGAAGGTTACGAGCAGAGGTTAATGAAGGACGGCCGTTTGTATCTTTGGCTGCGAGCGGCACGCGACATCACTTTTACAGACGACCACCATGAGCTCGAGCAGGTCAACCTTGCGGTTTATCCTCCGGTCGGCGACAAGCCTGATCAGATTACGGCGAACAAGGCGATCTACGACCCGAAAACGTCTGTGATCACGTTTCTCGGCAATGTGAAGGTGGAAACTAGAGATGCCTTGAAAGTCAGCACGGAGGCGATTGCTTACGATCAAAACAGCGAGGTCGCGCAAACAGAGGCGGCAATTTCCTTCGAGCGCGAAAACGTTGCCGGCCACTCGACTGGAGCGGTTGTCGAGTCGAAGACGAAGAAGCTTGAATTAAAGAGAGACGTCGAGATCACCGTGGCGCCCGAAGCCCTCAAGGATTCAAAGCAGGATCCGAAAGCCAAGCCTTCCGCCACCAGATCGCGACCCGTAACGATTCGTTCGGCCCATGCCTTGTTCGAACAGGCCTCGATGAAGATGACCTTCTCTGGCGGTGTTACGGCCGAGCAGGATCGCGACCTGATGAGCGGCGAAACTCTCTACGCCACTCTTAACGAGCAAAAGCACCTGCAAAAACTGGAGGTCCGCACTAACTCTTATCTGCGTTCGATGACAGAAGGCAGGGCCGCAGAAGTCCATTCCGCCGACATGGATTTCTTCCTCGATAAAGACCAACGCCTCGAGCGCGCCGTGGCAATGCGGAGTGCGGGCGGTAAAACGCTGGATGCCGATTCGGATTTACAGCTGACTGGCGCGAACTTGATCGAAGTGCTGTTTCAGGCGCAGGGCGATCGTAGCCTGCTGAAACAGATGCGCACGGAAGGCCGCTCCGTGATCAACCTTTCCGCACCGAAGTCAAAAGCAAACGATCCACACGCCGCGAATAAGCGTCTGACCGCCGACACCGTAAAACTCAACTGGCGGATCACCGGTCGCGACCTCGACAAGGCGGAGGCGGTGGGCAATGCCGAGTTATTTGTCGATCCCGTGGTCAAGAGCGCGACGAGCGACAGGAAAACACTGACCGCGCCACGCATCGACTGCGATTTTTTCGAAAGCGGAAATATGCTTCGTACCGCTGTCGCTACGGGCGGCGCGAAGGCCGTCATTGAACCGGTGCAGAAAGTAGAAGACCGCGGCACACGCACGCTGACATCGCAAAAGATGACTGGAGTCTTTGTTCCGAGCACGCAGGATATTCAGCGAATGGACGCGCAGGGCGATGCGAAGTTTAATGAGAACGACCGCAGCGGCGTGGCGACTAACATCTCCTACACGGCCGCGGATAACACGGTCCGTCTGCGTGGCGGTGAGCCAACGGTTTGGGACTCACGCGCGCGGACCAAAGGCATCGAGCTTGATTCTGATCTAAGTAACAAAGTCTCGTATAGCCGTGGGAAAACGGCGACAACTTATTACAGCCAGGAGCAGACCAACGGCGCCACACCGTTTTCCAAAGTTAAGAGTCCGGTTTACGTCGTCAGCGACCGAGGCGAGTTTCATAATGAAACCGGAATAGCGATCTACACCGGAAATGCGCGGGCCTGGCAAGACGACAATTTTGTGCGCGGCGACAGACTAACGATTTATGTAAACGAGAAGCGGATGGACGCAAATGGGCAGGTGCAAAGCCAGATTTACAATGCGCGGCGCCGGCTAGAGGGTGCCAGCAGTACGGTGCCAGTGTTCGCCACCGCAAATTCGATGACTTATTCGGATGTTAGTCGCACGTTGCATTACGAAGTTGACGTTGACATTCGTCAGGGAACCGATCGCCTGACGAGTGGCGTAGCCGATGTGTATCTTCTAAAGGAGTCGAGCGAGGTCGAGAAGACAATTGCGCAGCACGATGTTGTCCTAACGCAGCCAAATAGAAAAGGCACCGGCGACTGGGTTCAGTATACGAGCGCGGACGAAGTTGCGGTGTTAAAGGGCAACCCGGCCAGAGTTGAAGACGTGGAGAAGGGCAGCACGGAAGGGAACCGATTGACCGTGTATATGCGAGACGGTAGAGTGATTGCGGATGACGTTAGAGGTTCCCAGGCACCTGGACGCATAAGATCCACGCACAAAGTAAAGAAACAGTAGTTCACGAGAGAAGCAGTTGATTTATCATCGCAAATGTTCATGAGTATACAGGCTGAGGGTGTCGATATACGTCGCAACGATAAGTTGGTTGTCGATGGTTCTCGTGCTGCACGCCAATCAACCCCGACACCGACAGCATCCGCGCTGGCAGCATCTCATTTGGAAAAAACATATGGCAGACGCCGGGTAGTAGACGATGTCGGCCTGCACGTGGAAAAGGGCGAGGTAGTCGGCCTGCTGGGAGCAAACGGCGCCGGAAAGACTACGACGTTTTACATGATCGTCGGCCTCGAGCGTCCGGATACGGGAACCGTGAGCCTGGGCGATCGCGACGTCACTAAGTTGCCAATGTATCTGCGGGCGCGTTTGGGCGTTGGGTATTTACCCCAGGAGCCTTCGATCTTTCGCAAGCTGACCGCGGCGCAGAATATTCTTGCCGTGCTCGAAACGATGGGCCTGCGCAGGCGCGAACGACTCAAGCGGCTCGAGGAGTTGTTGGAAGAATTCGGTATCGCACACGTTCGCAACACGCGTGGCGATACGTTGTCTGGCGGCGAGCGAAGGAGAACCGAGATCGCTCGTGCGCTCGCAACTGAACCACAATACATCCTATTGGACGAACCTTTCGCAGGTATTGACCCCAAGGCGGTTGATGACATTCAAAATGTCATACTTTATTTACGGAATCGTGGCATTGGAATCCTGGTCACGGACCATAATGTCCGCGAGACGCTGGGAGTCACAGACCGGGCGTACATTATGGCCGACGGTCGCATTTTCCGCGCCGGCGTTCCGCGCGAGTTGACCGAAGACGCGGAAGTGCGACGGCTTTACCTGGGCGACAAATTCCGCATGTAATTCGCCAGTTGAACGCGAAAGCGAAACTGGTACGCGCAAGGCGCTCCAATCGAGTATAATCCCCCTGCGACGTACAGTCGCAAAAATAACAATCAAGAGTGCTCTATTAGAAGCAAGGAATGTCTCTAAAACTAACTACCAGCCTATCTCAACGACTCGTGCTGACGCCGCAGTTGCGGCAGCGCATCGAGATGTTGCAGATGACTACTCTCGAGCTGACGGATCTGATTCAGCAGCAGATTCTCGAGAACCCAGTTCTTGAAGAGGTGGCTACGCAGGAAGAGGTCGGTGAGCTGGCGGAAAAAATTCTCGACCACCTCGCCAGCTCTGATCCCGGAGCCGCGCCCGATGAACTGCCGCGGCTGGAGGCTGCCGAGCCCGAACTGGGTAGCCCATCTTCAAATGGATCTGGTGATCTGGAAGCGGTGCCGGCTGTGTACGCCGAAGGTGACGCCGAAAGCGAGGGTGGCGCTGGCGGCGATGGTGAGGGACATGAAGTTGCTACCGCCGATTTGAGTGAGGACTCAGTCGGCGATGAGATTGTCGGCGAGGAAGGCTCCCGTGATGCGTTTGAGGAGATTGATTTTGGCCGGGAGTTTCAGGACTACCTCGACCCTGGCTACAAGACTCAGGAGATCGAATACAAGGAAGATGCGCCCACCTTTGAACAGTTTCTAACCAGGGCCCCGTCGCTTGCCGATCATCTCGAGTGGCAACTTCACATGAGTCCGATCGCGGAGGAGATTTGCGAGGCAGCGATCAGCGTCATTGGCAATCTCGACGCGGATGGCAGGCTGAATGCCACCAATGAAGAGATGGTTGCGATGGGTTCGTGGGGTGCGGAGACAGTAGAAATCGCAAGGCAGGCTGTCATGCGTCTCGACCCGATAGGCTGTGGAACTCGTGATGTAAGAGAGTGTCTGCTGGTGCAGCTGGAGGTCAAAGGTGAAAGTGACCGACTTGCGGCCCGGTTGATTAGCGATCATTTTTCGGAGCTACAGCAACACAAGCTGCCGCACCTGGCGAAGCAGATCAACAGTGACGTCGACACGCTGCTAAGCGAATTGCAATTCATTCGCACCCTCGATCCTTACCCCGGACGGCGTTACTCGTCTGAAGAGCCAATCCTTATTTCGCCGGAAATCTACATTGAAAAACTCGATGAAGCCGACGAGGAATACGTGATCTATTTCGGGGATGACGGCAGTCCGCGCCTTCGGGTCAGCCAACAGTATCAGCAGATGCTTGGCAAGGCGGACGTGAGCAATGAGACCAAGAGTTTCATTCGCGAGAAGATGCGCTCGGCCGTCGACCTGTTACGCAATATCGAGCATCGGCGCCAGACTATTTACAAAGTCGTGGAATCGATTGTGCACCGGCAGCAGGATTTTCTTGATAAAGGTGTGCAGTACATCAAGCCGATGATGCTGAAGGATATCGCCGAGGACATTGGCATGCACCTGTCGACCGTCTCCCGGGTAGTCAATAGAAAATATGCGCATACGCCGCAGGGCGTGATCGAGCTGCGGCGATTCTTTACCGAAGGCATGATGAATGAGGACGGCGAAGAAATTTCCACGCGCATTATCAAGTTGAAGATCAAGAAGCTTATTGAAGAAGAAGATTCGCATAACCCGATCACCGACGATCAAGTGGTGAAGATTCTAATCAAAGACGGCATCAAGCTATCGCGCCGTACGGTCGCCAAATATCGCGACCAAATGAGTATTCCTGGTTCGCGCGAGCGTCGCGCCGTGGTTTAGCGAGAAGTTTCAAGTTCCGAGTTTCAAGTTCCGAAGTTGGGTCTCATTTGACTTGAACTCAAAACTCAAAACTAGAGACTGGTATAGCAGGGTTGAGAAGGGAAGAAAAGGGACATGAGGTTTGAGTACACGGGTCGGCACGTTGAAGTTTCTCCAGGCATCCGCAAGCACGTAGAAGATCATTTCAAGAAGCTGGAATACATTTTTAATGGCAGCGCTGAGTGGGTCCACGCCATTATCGACGTTGAAAAGAGTCGCCACATTGCGGAGTTGATAGTGCATTGGCGGGATCATACGTTGACCGCTAAAGACATTAACGCCGATATGTACCTTGCTTTAACCCGCGCCATAGCGAAGATTGAGAAACAAGCGCTCAAGTTCAAGACGAAAAAGATCGATTCTAAACAGGGAGCGCAGAAGGCCTCGAAAGTGGCGCCGAGCCCGGATGGAAGTGTGGAAGCCAGTCCCCGTCCGCCCAGAATCATCAACGCGCGTCGTTATACAATTAAGCCAATGACCGCCGAAGAGGCGGCTTTGCAACTGTCATCTGATCCGGATCAGTTTCTTGTCTTTCGCGACGCTGATACAGATCGCGTCGGCGTTTTGTACAAGCGCACTGATGGGAATTTTGGGTTGATCGAACCCTGAGGAGGCCGGTGGGTCAGGTGTGATGGCATTTGGCGAGCCTAGAAGTAATGAGTTGTGTCGGGCGAACAAATACGGAACCGGGAGCGGTAGCGACCGGGTGCAATTGGCGTTGTCAATCAACCACGAGAAGATGGGCCGTTAATGCTGCGGTCTAACTCAAGCGAAGTAGAGCTACTAACTCCAGAATAGGCGGCAGGCAAGTATGACCCGGTCGCTACCGCTCCCGGTTCTGTATTTCTCGACCCACAACGCGCGGTTTCTGGCGGTCGCTGCTCTTGGTTGTGGAATTGTTACAAACCATGTTTCGTCAGACAAACATTTGAGTTCTACTAAACCGATCTTGAAGCGCGCAAGACCTTTCGATGAAGAAAACCGCCAAGAGGGCCCACCAGAGCGATCCGGAAAAGAGCGAATCAGCCCCTGACATCGTCATCATTACCGGCTTGAGCGGCTCGGGAATGTCGGCGGCGACCAACGCTTTCGAGGATCTGGGTTACTTCTGCGTAGACAATCTGCCCGTAACGATGTTGCCGACCTTTGCGCGTCTGGTCACGGCAAACGAGGATGAGAAGGGTATCGAGCGGGCTGCCCTGGTTATCGACATCCGAGAAGGAACGTTTCTTTCCGACTTCGGCAAACAACTAAATGCTTTGCGGGCTGCCGGGCTGGTTGTTTACGTTCTATTTCTCGAGGCGTCCGACGACGTTTTGCAGCATCGCTTCAGTGAGACGCGACGGCCACACCCGGCCGACACGGGACAAACTCTCTTGCAGTCGATTGCCGCAGAACGTACTGCAATGTCGCGCCTTCGTTCTTCTGCCGATCAGATCATCGATACCTCAGATCACACTGTTCATACCCTTCGCAGCCATCTCCTTGAGAGATTCAGTCCCGACCGCAAGGGCGGTCCCATGCGAGTTCAGGTGCTGAGCTTTGGCCATAAATATGGCAGCCCTGGCGATCTGGAATTGCTGTTCGACGTCAGACATCTGCCGAACCCCCACTTCATTCCCGAGTTAAGGCCACTGTCAGGACACGATAGGCGCGTGGTGAAATACCTGAAGGCGCAACCGGAGGTCGAAGAAACTCTTAGCCGCTTCTACGATCTGCTCGACTATCTTTTGCCCCAGTACAAACGTGAAGGAAAGTCGTACGTGACGGTGGGAATTGGCTGCACCGGCGGGCGGCACCGCTCCGTAATGGTAGCAAATTCGCTCGGACGTAAGTTGCGACGCGCCGGCTTCGATGCGCACGTGGTCCACCGGGACGTGAGAAAATCAAACCGACATCGTTAACGGCTTTTTTGTGAGGAGAACAATTTCATGACCGGTAACCCACCATCAGGCGCGCCGAAAGAAGATACGCGCCGCATAGCGGGTGTGATTGTCACGCACGGACATCTCGCGGGCGAATTGTTAGCGGCGGCTGAAATGATCGTGGGGCCCATTTCATTCATCACGGCGGTTTCGATCGGCTGGCACGACGATGTGGATGCGGCTCGCGATGAAGTGCAGCGGGCCATTACTCGCGTTTCCCAGGGCGTCGGCGTGTTGTTGCTAACCGATATGTTTGGCGGCACGCCCACCAACATCGCGTCGATGTTTTTAGACGATGGCAACGTTGAGGTGGTTACTGGCGTGAATCTGCCGATGGTTATCAAGCTGGCCGGCCAAACGAGCAAGGAATCTCTCATTGAGACGGCTCGACGCGTTTGTGATCTCGGACGCCAGGGGATCTATTTGGCCGGCGATCTGCTGGCCCCTCCCGAAAAAAGCAGCACCAGGTAATGATCGAGCGCACTCTTCTTATCAAAGGGCGACTCGGGCTACATGCCAGGGCGGCCGCGAAACTCGTTCGGGTGGCGAGTGGCTTTCAAAGCCAGGTGGTGTTACGTCGTGCCGACAGCGAGGTAACAGCCGATGCCAAGTCAATTCTGAGTGTGCTTATGCTGGCCGCCAGCCGTGGAACCGAGTTGCAGGCCCGCGCCGATGGAGTTGATGAAGAAGTGGCGATGAATGCTATCGAGCGGCTTTTTGCCGAAGGGTTCGGCGAAATGGAGTCGGAGTCTTTGTTATGACGCAACTGCCTCAGGAAATTCGCTTCAGGGGCGTGGGCGTTTCCGAAGGTATCGTGATCGGGCAGGTGCTGCGCATGCACGACGGCACCCGGCAGGTGTATCAGTGGAGAATTGAGCAAGTTGAAGTCGAAGCGGAGCGCCTGCGTTTCCGCGCGGCAGTGAGCCTTGCGAGCCGGCAGGTGCTGGCCATAAAGGAGCAGGCAGAGGAACGTTTTGGCAAGGATCACGCTTACATATTTGATGCTCACCTGCTTATGCTTGAGGATGAGAAGCTAATTGGCGACGTTGAGCGGTACATCAATGCAGAACACGTGAATGCGGAGTGGGCCGTTAAGGTAATTGGCGATCGCCTCCTCTATCTTTATTCGGAGATCAAGGACGACTACCTTCGCGAGCGCGGGTCAGATATTGAGGACGTGATGCGACGATTGCTGGTAGCCCTCAGCGGTGGGCAGTCTAAAAATCGGGATCTTTTCGAGGATGCAGTAGTAGTTTCCCAGGATTTGCTACCCTCCGCGGTGGCTGAATTGGATCTCGATCATACTCGAGCGCTCGCAACCGACACTGGCGGTTGGACGTCACACACGGCGATTCTTGCGCGCGGGGTTGGTATTCCCGCCGTAGTTGGTCTGCGCGATTTCTACCGGCGCACGAAAACCGGCGACAGAATCATCGTCGATGCAACTCGCAACGAAGTCATACTGCATCCTTCGCCAGCCACGCTCGAACGTTACCAGGCTGAAACTACCAGTCGCGCCAGCCGGCGAAGA
>JANMQG010000155.1:0-38828 GCA_031370285.1 Chloracidobacterium sp.
CGGCCGGCTGACCAAAACTGTCCCAACCGATCGGATGCAGCACGTTGAACCCCTGCAGGCGTTTGTACCAGGCAAGCGCATCACCGATGGCGTAATTGCGCACGTGACCCATGTGCAGGAAACCCGACGGGTAAGGCAACATTTCGAGACAATAAAACTTTGGGCGCGGGTCGTCTTCAGTAACCTGAAACGCTTTAGTCTGCTCCCAGTGTTGCTGCCACTTGTTTTCTATGTTTTCCGGAAAATATTTTTCGTCCATGATTGTTTTCCTGACGGTGTCTACACTTAACACGAATTATTTGTAACGCAAACTGTCAGTTTGCGATCCCGCGCGGCTGACGCAAACGGATCAGCCTGCGTCATCCGTTGGTTTATGTTGCTGTTGAGTAGGAGGCGCGCCGCTCCGCTAGACCGCGCGTCAGAATGCGCGTCGCAGAAGCGGCACCGTTAGGAGGAGTTTAGTAAGTGGATGAAGGTTGTTCATCGTTCTAATTATTCCGAACAATATTTTAACGTAACATCTAATCTTTTGTCTAACCCATCAACCAGTAGAAACTTTCAAATTGAATTAGATCCCATTACGCGTCTTGGCTTTGCCGTTTCGGTGCGCGGCAAGTCTCTGACTTGCCGAAAGCTCAACTCACTATTCACGGTCTATGACCGCCGAATGCGGGTCGGAGACCCGAAGGATGCAGTCGGATGCTAGTCGGCAAGTCTGAGACTTGCCGCGCACCGCAACGGCAAAGCCGCAGGCGTCAGTTGGGTTGAAACGTTAGTATCCGTTTCTTAGCTTGCGGGCATTTCGTCCCCCACGAAAGAGTGCAACATATTCAAGTTTTTCAAGTCCGCGCGCGGATCGTCGTAGGGCGTTTCCAGGATGAAGGCGGCGTGCGCGAGTTTAGGATGTTGGGCCACGCGGCGCAGCGCCTCGCTGCCAATATGGCCTTCGCCGATGTGCCAGTGGCGATCCACGCGCGAATTGTAGGGGGCGCGAGAGTCGTTGAAATGAATGGCGCGTATGTTGCGCGTTCTTACCGTGCTTTTGAGTTTATCGATTAACGCTTCCAGACCATCTTCGTCGCGGATGTCGTAGCCGGCGGTAAAGGCATGGGCGGTATCGAAGCAAACACCCAACGGAAGGTTCGGACACGCATCCATGATCTCACGCAGATGCTCAAAGCGATGGCCAATACACTCGCCCTGTCCCGCGGTGTTCTCCAAAAGAATCCGAAGCTTGCCGAGTTGCAAGCGGCGGCTAGCGAACTTAAGGCTCTCGGCGCAGGTGCGAATGCCGTCGGCTTCACACGATCCACGCGCGCTGCCAGGATGAACAACCAGATAATCGACACCCAGCAGAATTGCCCGCGCAACTTCTTCGCGAAAAGACGCGCGCGACTTTTGCAGAATCAACTCGTCGGCGGCGGCGAGGTTTACGAGATAGTTGCAGTGGATGACGACGGGATTGATCTTGGTTAGCCGACGTGTCTTGCGAAATAGGGAAATGTCTTCGGCTGTAAGCGGCTTGGCCATCCAGCCTCGTGGATTTCGCGAGAAGATCTGCACCGTATCGCAACCCGTATCCCTGGCGACAATCAGCGCCTCGTGCAAGCCCCCCTTGATCGGCGCATGGAATCCAATCCGCGGCCTTCGTTCGACTCTTCCCTTGTTCGATGTCTGTCTCATATCAAAAGCGGACAGGCAGGAATGCCTGTCCTACTCATTCGCTTCCATGACGCGCAGCATGTTCCCGCCGAGAATCTTGTCGACATCGCTTTCCGAATAGCCGCGGCGCAGCAACTCGCGGGTCAGGTTCGGTAGATCGGCAACGGAAGCAAGGTCAACCAGCGTCGCTTGAATTCCATCAAAATCAGAACCGATCCCCACGTGCTCGATGCCAACCAGCTTCACCATGTGATCGATGTGATCGACCAGTCGCGACACCGTCGCCGGTGGCAGTCGCCTGGCAAACTCTTCGCGCCGCACCCGATCGCGCGCCAGCTTCTTGTGGGCCACATCGCCTTTCTCTTCTTCCGACGCGCGTTGGAGCAACGGCGCTATTTGGTTATCAACCTGTTTCTTCTTTTCATTCCAGCCGGGCTCGATAAAGGCCGGATAGAAGATGACATTTACGACGCCGCCGGTTTTCGCGAGCGCGACGATCATGTCGTCCGTCAAATTCCGCGGCTCGTCTACCAGCGCGCGGCAGGCTGAATGCGTAGCGATGACGGGTTTGGTTGAAGTGTTGACGATGTCCCAAAACGTTTTGTCAGAAACGTGAGAAACGTCAACCATCATGCCAAGGCGGTTCATCTCACGAACCACCGCGCGACCAAGATCATTTAAGCCGCGCGTCTTGCCCAGTTCATCACCGGATGAACCGGCCCAACTCAGGCTCTCCGTCCAGGCGGGCGACATGTAGCGCACGCCGAGCTTGTAATAGCGCTCGACGTTTTCGATTTTCTCGTCGATCGCATAGCCACCCTCGAGCCCGGTTAACGCAGCTAGTTTTTCTTCTGCCGCGATGCGGCGTATGTCACCCGCCGTGGTCGCGAACTGCCAGGTTTCCGGGTGACGCTCGGCCAACGCACGTACCGCGGCAATCTGATCGTCGGCTCGCTTCATCGCCGTCGGACCGCCGCCACCGAACAGTTGCGGCTCAACCCAGATCGAAAAAAACTGCGCATCGAGTCCACCTTCGCGGGCGCGGACCGAATCGAAGTGCCCGTCAGGAAGGCGCTGCGATAGGTCCACCTTTTCATCAAGCAGACGTTGTGGCGTGTCAGCATGCATATCGATAGCAATCGCCCGGCGGTGAACCGCGGTTGAGTCATTCGTCCTGGTGTTTGGTTGCGTTGCTGGAGTTGGATTTTCAGTTTTTTCAATCATGCGGCAGTTGGTAGAAAGAACAGAAAGCAGAATTAGTATCACGAAAATCAGATAGGGCATCGGGCGGTCGAAGATAGCCCAAGTCAGATCGGGCGCCGGAAATATTCCATACTTCACCGGAAAGCGCGACGGATTAACAGTCTTTGCTATTTGCTGAAGCATTTTTGATGGTACCCGTGCCAACCTTATTGAATCAAGCGCGCCTTGCCAAGCAAAGTAGGCTTACTGTATCGTGCCCGGGTTCTCGATAACCGTTTTGGTAAGTATCGCCCTCGACCTTTCTGAAAGGACCCGGTCTTCCTGTAGAATAGGTTTCCAAGAACCCGTTTTCCGTACACCTTGAAGTTAGAGTTTCCTCGCTGTCGGTTTCCTGAAATTGATCTAAAGGAGTAGAACACCATGTTCTCAAAAGATGGCAAAGCGAAAGATGTGGCAACTACGCGTATTTGCGACGTCGTTTGGCACGATGGCGAATTCATAGCCTGGAACGACGCACGCGTGCACGTGATGTCACACGTTCTTCATTATGGATCGAGCATCTTTGAGGGCATCCGTTGTTATGCGACCAAACAGGGTCCGGCAGTCTTCCGTTTGCGGGAACACATGCAGCGGTTTCTGAATTCGGCGAAGATCTATCGCATGGATCACGCCTGGACTCTGGATCAGTTATGCGACGCGGCGGTCGGGTTAGTGGAACGCAGCGGTATGGAACAGTGCTATATCCGTCCCATTCTTTTCCGAAGTCTCGACGAGGCGCGACCCGCCTTTGGAGTCAACCCATTTCCCAACCCGCTCGCCTGTTACATCGGCGCCTGGGACTGGGGCAAATATCTCGGTGACGAAGCGATTGAAAAAGGTGTTGACGTTTGCGTCTCGACGTGGAACCGGTTGACGCCAAACTCCATGCCGGCGATGGCCAAGAGCGGCGCAAACTACATGAACTCCCAGCTAATCAAAATGGAGGCGCTGCTCAACGGCTTCGCGGAAGGCATTGCGCTGGACGATCGCGGCTACGTTTCAGAAGGCTCGGGCGAGAATATTTTCACGGTGAGTAACGACACCGTGCTGACCCCGCCGCTCTCTTCTTCAATTCTGGCGGGAATTACGCGCGACAGCGTGATTCAAATTTGCCAGGAACTGGGGATCATGGTGAAGGAACGAAGCATTCAACGCGCTGCGCTTTACGTGGCTGATGAACTTTTCTTCTCCGGCACGGCTGCCGAGATCACTCCCATCCGTTCCGTCGATCGCATTACGGTTGGTGCTGGTGGTCGTGGTCCGGTAACTGAAAAAATTCAAAAAGCCTTTTTTGAGATCACCAAAGGCGAGCGCAAAGCGCCCGGCGACTGGCTCACCTATGTAAAACTATCCAAGAGCGCGCAACCAGGCAGCAACGGTTCGCAACCGGAAACGGCGAAGAACGTCAGCGTCAGGAATCAAGCGGCAGAGCCTGCCCTGAAGTTTCAAACGGCGGCTAACGCGACTGATTAAAGGAACCAATCCGGAGTGCTGGCGAGGCAGCGGGGGCAAGCCCGCCTTCCTGACCTGTGAGGCTCTCCTATCGGCTCGCTAGTCCCTACCTTGAAGGGCTTTCAAGCAATAGTCAGCAACTCAAGTTGATTAAGCTCGAGGTCGGGAAGGTGGGCTTGCCCCCGCTCTTGACTAGAACCAGAGCTTGACCACTGAACTGCTCACGCTTCGATAAACGTTGACGCTGCTCGTTCCGTCACGCTATATTCGGTTCAGCATTATCCGGCCACGGTCCTGGGTGATGCGCCCCCCAAGTGCTAACAAGCGCCCCTTACAGCGCGAAAAATCAATAAACCCGCTAGCCCGGATTTTCTACACTTTCGAAAGGTCTGTCCTGCAATGTCCACAAAAATCGACGATCTGCTACGAGTTGCCGCCGGTCATGGCGCCTCCGACCTGCATCTCAAAGTCGGAGCCTTTCCGGTCATGCGCATCGCTGGTGAACTTCACCCGATCGCGGATGCCCCCCGGCTAAAGCAGGACGACACTCTCGACATGGCATTCGCCATAATGTCGAATCGCCAGAAGCAACGCTTCAAAGAAGTCTCCGAAGTTGACATCGGATATGGCGTCAGTGGGCTGGGCAGGTTTCGCGCGAACATCTTTCAACAGCGCGGCACCGTGAGCGTAGTGTTACGCGTTATCCCCGACCAAACGAGAAACTCTGCGGAGCTGGGATTGCCACCGGTAATCGATCGCATCACTGAAGAACGTCGCGGGCTGATTCTGGTAACCGGCTCAACCGGATCAGGTAAATCCACGACGCTGGCGGCGATGATCGACCGAATAAATGCGCGGCGCAGCGGGCATATCGTCACCATCGAAGACCCAATCGAGTTTCTGCATAAAGACAAACTATCGTTTGTGACGCAACGCGAAGTCGACGTTGACACCAGGTCCTTTGCGGAAGCGTTGCGCGGCGCCCTGCGACAGGATCCAGACGTGATCCTAGTCGGCGAAATGCGCGACGACGAAACAATTGAAACCGCTTTGACAGCAGCCGAGACTGGTCACCTCGTCTTGTCAACGCTCCATACGCTCGATGCCACGGAAACCGTAATGCGCATCGTCTCGTCGTTTCCGGCGCATCAACAGAAGTCTGTGCGCATCCAGCTCGCCGGCATTCTCAAGGCCGTTGTTTCGATGAGACTCGTTCGCGCTGCCAAAGGCGCGGGGCGCGTGCCGGCAGTTGAGGTAATGGTCTCAACTGCTTTGATTCGAGACTACATAATCAACGAAGAAAAGACGTACCTGATTCGTGAGGCAATTGCGGCGGGAGCCTCGCAGTATGGCATGCAAACTTTTGATCAGTCGCTATTCCATCTCGTCCAGGCCGGACTTATCACCATGGAAGAAGCGTTGCACAACGCCACCAACGTTGACGAGTTTAGAATGCGGGCTTCGGGAATACTCTCGGCCGAGCAGGCTATGACTACGATGCGTCCTGTCCCAGGTTCAGCCCCAGCGGTCTCCAGCAGTAGCGAACTGGAAGATATCTTTGTGAAACACTGAGGGACAGAAGGCAGTAAGCAGAAAGCAGTAGGCAGAAAAAGAAGCGGTAATGGTTTAGGTTACCACTGACCGCTTTCTGCTTTCTGCTTTCTGCTTTCTGCCTACTGCTTACCGGCTTCCGCCAGACTCGAGAGCGGCGGCTCAGGCAAACCAAAGTTTTGCGGATTCTCGCCGATGATCGCAGCCGCAAAGAAACTCGGGACGTAGTGAGCGCCTTCGTTTCGAAAGGCGTCGTCGAGTTGGTCGCGATGAGCAAACAGCGTCCAGAAATTTCTCTCGTAGTTTTCTGTACCTCTAAGTTGCCGCAAATTGTTCCGCACCGAATTCGCTCCGCGATTGTAACTGAGCAAGACCAGCGTCATACTTTCTGAATCTTCTCCGAGTTCGGCCATGCTATCTGCGATGTAGTGGGCGGCAGCGGGGGTCATCTTTTCCACGTCACACATGTCCTGACGCGCGACCCCGTAGTGTTCCGCCGTCTGCGGCATGAACTGAAATAGGCCCTTCGCCCCAATACTATTCTCATAACAATTGCGATACGCCGACTCGATAGCCGGCAAATAAATGCCGATGATGATCGGAACCTTACGCGCCGCAAACGAACGGGCAATCAGCGGCACGT
Source organism: Chloracidobacterium sp. (assembly GCA_031370285.1). Taxonomy (GTDB): domain Bacteria; phylum Acidobacteriota; class Blastocatellia; order Pyrinomonadales; family Pyrinomonadaceae; genus PSRF01. Next base: position 6,551 of record JANMQG010000155.1, read on the forward strand.
ATGGCCGCGCCCGCGCGTAGACTTCGCTGATACTCTCCGAGCCCAGATCGGCTGACGGGCCGTCGCGAGCGGCATAACGATCCACGTATGTCTTGATGACTCGCACGGCGTCACCGTTAAGCTTTACCGGACGGTCGCCCATCATCGTTGCAATCCGCTGCTCCTGTTGGTCTATAAAATTGAGTTGCTCCGGCTCGCTCATCTGCGAATACAGTTTTCCGCTTGTTACTGTGACGTGAGCGTTCGCTGGCGCGGCTGTTTCGGAACGCCGGTAAAGAATGGTTCCTGCTGTCGCGGCCAGCAACACTATGACCAGGCTGAGCGCCAGCCAGGAATAACGACGCGGCAAGGAACGCGCGGCCGGCTTGCTGGAAACGCCGGCATCTTGCTTACTGGGATTGATCGCGGAGCCGGTCAAGGAAGCGCCACTGTTGAGTTCTTCTCTGACGCACTTCAGTTCGGCAAGCAACTCATTCGCGGAGCGAAGGCGGTCTGCCGTTTCCTTGCGGAGGCAGCTGTCGATGGTTTGCCGAAGTAGGGCCGACACGCAGTGGTGACTATTCGCAACTTCGGAAAGCGGCGGCGGCTCGCGATCGAGAATCGCGACGATCGTGTCCATGCGGGTAGCGCCGCTGAACGGCAATCTTTGCGCCAGCATTTCATAAACGACAACCCCTAAACTCCAAATGTCGGTTCGTTCATCAACGGGAAGTCCGCGTGCCTGTTCCGGTGACATGTAATTCACCGTCCCCAACAACAGACCCGCTTCCGTGTGTGTTCTGCCGCCGGGTTGAGTTTCATCCCGGTAGTCGGGGGCTTCGGGTTCCATCAATTTCGCAATACCGAAGTCCAGAATCTTCACCAGGCCGTCTGTGCGTCGCATGATGTTTTCGGGCTTGATGTCGCGATGCACGATGCCCGCGGCGTGGGCAGCGGCGAGTGCGAATGAAACCTGTTCGGCGATGTCCAGAATCTCAGCAAGCGACAATTCCTGTTTCGTGAGCAACTGGCGAATCGTGACGCCGTCAATAAACTCCGTCGCGATATACCTAATGCCCGCTGACTCACCTACTTCGTGAATGGTGAGGATGTTTGGATGGTTCAAAGCCGAGGCGGCTCGCGCTTCTCTTTGAAAACGGCGCAGGCGTGCATCATCCGACGCAAAGTAAGCCGGCAATATCTTCAAGGCGACGAGACGATCAAGCCGCGCATCCTGCGCCAGACAAACTTCGCCCATGCCACCGGCACCCAACCGCTTGACGATCTTGTAAGGACCAATCTCGTGTCCAACCTTGTCGGCGATGTCACCGCCGACAAGCACGCGCGCATCCTGCGCTATCGCCGGTTGCTCGATGAAATCGCCGGCCTCGTCGTAAGCGTTGACTAACGATGTCGCTTCGTCCAGCAACTGCTCATCGCCGGCGCATGCTTCATCGAGGAACGAGACACGCTCCTGCGGCGAGCGATCAAGCGCGTCCTGCAACACCGCCTCCACCTTTTGCCATCGTTCAGGAGTCATTTAATTCAGTGATGAGTGATGAGTAATGAGTGATGAGTGATGAGTAATGAGTGATGAGTGATGAGTAAAAGACAGGAAGGGGGCGGTCTCTTACTCATCACTCATCACTCATCACTCTTTTGTAGAGCCACGCTTTCGCCGCCCGCCAATCGCGGCGCACCGTCATCGGCGAAACAGCCAAAACCTTTGCCGTCTCCTCGAGGTTCAACCCGCCGAAGTAACGCAGCTCCACGACCCGACCTTTGCGCGGATCGAGTTTTGCCAGTTCATCCAAAGCTTCATCAAGCGCCAACAGTTCCGCGGCGCGGGGCTCGGACATCTGGGCCGCTTCTGAAATTGCGACCTCAAAAGCTACCCGCTGCGCTTCGCCGCCGTGTTTGACGTAATGTCGCCGCCGCGCGTGGTCAATCAGGATGCGGCGCATCACCTGCGCGGTCACAGCGAAAAAGTGCGCGCGATTCTGCCATGCGATGTTCGCCGATCCCGCCAGTCGCAAGTAAGCTTCGTTTACGAGCGCCGTCGTTTGCAGCGTCTGGCCTTCATGCTCGCGCTGCACATAACGATGCGCAATGCGTCGTATTTCGTCATACACCAACGGGGTCAACCGATCGAGCGCGGCTTTGTCTCCCTGGCCCCATTCGATCAGCAGTCCCGTTAAGTCATCCGCATTAAACGTCGTCATCCGGCGCAGATTCTAACATCGCATGTCCGACAAACTTTTAGTTTGTTCTTGTTGTCCGATAAACTTTCAGTTTGTCGTCTACACAGCGCGCCATTCAACCTCATCGACAAACTGAAGTTTATCGGACATCAATGAACACTTTCGCTTAGGTTTCTCGCTAGCAGTTTCAGTGGATGAACACTCTCATTCAGATTTCTCGCTTAACTAGTTGACGGGGGATTTAGCGAAGCCTCGTGCTATTTTCAGTTCAAACAGATGAGGAACAACAAAATGAAACTGCAAAAGATGCTGCTCTTACTTTTAGCCCTGATACTTTCCTTAACAACCAACCCGCAGAAACTCCTTGCGCAAACCGCGCCTGCGGCCCGGATCTACCAACAGATGGCGCAAAGTGAGCGCTCGGAGTTTGTCGCTGCGCAAGCGCGACGCATCGCGAGCGAGATATCCGGCAGGGATTATGAATTCACGCCCGCGTTTGTTGAGGACATTCAGCAAGCGGTTGACCAGTACACGCGCCGCATCGGAAAGGACGGCGATGCTGGTTTGGGTAAACGAGATCTGCGCCTCGTCTTCGAGCGAGGCCAGGCCCAGGCGCCAACACTCATCGCCGCATTCAAGGCGCGTAACGTTTCGCCGCTTATCGGCCTTTACATTCCCTGGATAGAGTCGGAGTACAGGAACATTCAGACGCCAAACTCCATGGGCGCCATCGGCATGTTTCAGTTTCTTCCGACGACTGGGGAACGATTCGGTCTTTCGGCGCAGGATTTACTGGACGTGGGAAAATCCGCAGACGCCGCCGCGCGCTACATCACCGACAGCAGCGAGCAATTCAAAGATGATCCGATGAAGGAGGCCCTGGCGCTGCTGGCTTACAATCGAGGAGAGCACAAAACGATGCGTGATTTGAAATTGCTTATTAACGATCGGAACAAGCAATGCAGCATCTGTGCTCTAAACGCTGACCGCGGCAAACTAGACGATACGTTCCGATCAGAGAGCGTCTATTACGTCCCGCGCTTTCTTGCCGCGGCGATCATCGGCGAGAACCCGCAAGCGTTTGGCCTGCAAATGAAGGCGCTGTCGTCGTATTGAAGTAGGTGCATTTGATGGCATAGCAGCCTGAAAGGCTGCAAGATAGTAGCCGGTGGTCGAAGCGGAGCGCAGACCACCGGAAAAGAAATGAAGAATGACTCGCACCTTGAAGAGGTGCCAGACGGAAGGCAGGATGTTGCACCCCTCCGGGGTGCGTCAATCACTCACTTGGTTCCGGTGGTCTACGCTACGCTTCGACCACCGGCTACTTTCTGCATAACCCTCCAGGTTAAATTTTGATATTGGCTCAATTAACCCGCAGCCGTCGCATCACGCGCACGCCGGCGCGCCAATCTTCGTTGATATCGAAACGATAGATTTCGATGTCGGGATCGATTGAGCGCGCCAGGGCGTTGAAGGCTGGATGGACTCGCAGCGTCGGCGCCACCAGATACACGAGCGGCGACTCGTTGCTAATTTGTCTGTCGCCGAAGAGTTTGGCGCGCGCGATGTGTCCGCGACGCCGATGAGCTTCGACACGTTGCCAATAGTCGACTCCCTGCAAGACGTGCTCACGCGCTTCGGCGACTTTTAACTCGATAACGACGAGCCGGCCATCACGTCTCAGGGCCAGCAGATCAACTGGACGGACGCCGAGCACGCCGCCTCGCGCCGTCCTGAACTGAGCGTGCAGCGGTGCGATAATCAGGCCGGGATCGAGGCGGGTGATGTCTCGTCGCAGCAGAGATTCAAGCCAGGCTTCCGCGGCGTTTCGATAGAGCGCGTGGTGATGGTCGGAAGCGCTAGCAGATCTATGCTCCAGCAATTCGGTCAGGAGATTACGCCATTCATTCTCGGTCTTTTCGTCCAGCAGCCGCCGCCGCGCGCCTTCGACGCCAAACCCGCGCGAGCCCTCGGTGCCAAACCAAAGCCGCTCGCTTTCCATCACCCGGCGAACTCGCGCAAAAGGCAATCCGAAGTAACGAAGAGTTTCACCATGACGAGCGCGGACGACATCAATCGCGTCCGGCGCAAGGTTGATGAGTCGCCTGGCAATCTCGCTCGACTCGATAACTGGGACTGGCGGAAAGCGAGCGAGCTTCCGCTTCCATAAATCTTCGCGCGTGGGCACGTCTGCCAGTTTCATCTCGGTCAACTGCTGATCGACTTCGAAAACAGCAACCGCCTCGCGCAGTCCACGGCGCAACATGGCAACTCGTTGAGCTAGCGGTTTGACGAGATCGCTATCGACTACCAACCAGAGCTGTTGAATGTAAGGAGGCCGCGCACGCTCGCTGGTGCGCTTAAACCACATCAGGGCCGACGAGAGGAATGCGTCCGCATCGCTCGACTTGCTTGCCGCAACCGATCCGCTGACGGCCAAACGCTGATGCTTTTGTCGCAGAAGAATTCGCGCATAACGGCCGGGCTGTCCGCGTCGCGCGCCGGGACTCAGCGCGGCGCGTTCCAGTTTCGCGCCTGATTGGATTGAACAAGCCAGTTGGCCGAGTTGTGCTGAGCGCTGTTGACGCGCCGTCTTCACTGTTAACGCGATGGCGTTGGCGGCGGCGCGCGGCACAAGTTCAATTACCGGGCGCTCCGCTCCCATCCTGCGTGAGGCCCGGAGCGTTAACTTTTCGCCCGCCAATTCCCAGTCAAAAATCTTCCACGCGCGACTTCCCTTTTCAGTCCAACTTGTCAGGACCAGTCGCCCATAAGCGACTGCGATATCCAACTCGCTCCGTCGCAGCGCCTGCGAATCTCCGCCATTCAGCGTGCAGAACCACTCGGCATGGCTTGTCAGCAAGTCGGCGATTTTCGATCGGGCCGCTTCGAGACGAGCCGGTGTGTTAACGCGTATGGACATCGTTTCAGAACCGGGAGCGAGGGACCACAAGATTAAAGGTTTCAGCGCCAAAGGCGCGAAATGTGAAAGCCCAGGGCAACGCCCTGGGTGAGAGTCCCTGATTTTTGGAAAGCGCTGAAGGAGCGAAATAGAAAGTCGCGACCAAGAGCAGTGGTAATTGCGCCGCACCCAACATCATTTCGCGCCTTCAGCGCTACGGAGCAATAACGGGTTTCCGCCCTGGGCCGATGGCCCAGGCTTTCACATTTCGCGCCTTTGGCGCTGGCATCCTGTTTTTCTACGTCCATCCGCGACCGGCTGATGGTGAATGTATGCGTCGCGCAAACTAGCGGTTTGCGTGACATGAAGCGGAGTTGAGGGTGTAAAGCGGTTTCGGCAGCGTATTTCGTCGTTACTTCTACCGTGTGCTACCATTTTTAGTCAATCAATTTCAAATAATCACTCGCTAACAAACTATCAATGAAAAACGTCTACCTTGCAGCATCCGTGCGCACGCCCATCGGCCGCTTTGGCGGGACGCTGGCTTCCTGGACCGCCGCGGATCTTGGTGTGGCGGCGGCAAAGGCTAGTTTGGAACGCGCCGGCTTGCGCGCAGGTCAGGTTCAACAATCGATCTGGGGTTGCGCGCGACAGGCCGGCGGCGGACCAAACGTAGCGCGCCAGATCACCTATCGCGCGGGCGCGCCTGAGACGGTGCCGGCGTTCACAGTCAACCAGGCGTGCGGCTCAGGATTGCAGGCAATCATTTTGGCCGCGCAGCAAATCATGCTTGGCCGCGCTGAAGTGGTACTCGCGGGCGGCACGGAGAGCATGTCGCGCGTGCCCTATTTCGCTGAGGGAGCGCGCTGGGGAATGCGCATGGGCAATACGGAACTGGTCGACGGCATGTATCGCGACGGCTTCAACGATCCGTTGTCGGGACTGGTAATGGGCGAGACGGCGGAGAACCTCGCGCGTCAATACGAGATTTCGCGAGCTGAACAAGACGAGTACGCATTGCGCTCCCAGCAGCGCGCACAGGCGGCGATTGAGTCAGGACGATTTGACTCGGAAATTGTTTCGTTGGAGATCAAAGGCCGCAAAGGTGAAACGACTAACTTCGCTCGCGACGAACACGCCCGGGCCGGTACAACTAAGCAGGACCTGGCAAAGCTGGCGCCGGTGTTTTCCAAAGCTGGAACGGTCACTGCCGGAAACTCGTCAGGGATAACAGACGGGGCTGCGGCGGTGATTGTGTTGAGCGAAGAAACGTTAGAAAAGTCCGGCGCCCAGGCTGAAGCGAGAATCGTTGATTACGAGGTGACCGGCGTTGCGCCCGAGATTATGGGCATCGGGCCCGTACCGGCGATCAGGGCTTTGCTGGCAAGGCAAAAGCTTTCGCTCGCGGACATCGATCTCGTCGAGCTGAACGAGGCTTTCGCCGCGCAAGTGATCGCGTGCGATCGCGAGCTGAGGTTTGATCCGGATCGACTGAACGTCAATGGCGGCGCGATCGCATTGGGTCATCCCATCGGTTGCACCGGCGTTCGTGTTACCACCACGCTGCTTCATGAAATGAAAAAGCGCGGCGTCAGGCTGGGATTGTCGACACTTTGCGTAAGCGGAGGGATGGGACTCGCGCTGCTGGTGGAAAGCGTGTGAAGTTGTGGGACCGCGGGCGTGCCGCCCGCAGCGCGCCGCAGGCGCGAAGTATTGGAAGATCATAACTTGTTTTCGCGCGGCGCGCTCATTGCGAGCGAGACGCCCGCGGTCCCAGTATAAGGGGCCAACCTCGGGATGGGTGGATTGCAACTAACAGTTTGCTTTACGTCGAGGCAATGGCTCAGGCGGGCCAAAATTCAAGAAAGGTTTTTCTATCGTGAAAACTTGTATTCTCAAATCATTTGCAGCGGCGCTGCTGCTTACCTTTGGCGTTTCAGAGATCGGACTCGCGCAACGAAATCGTTCGGCAACCAGCACGAAGCCGGCGCCAACCTTATTGTCTTCTTTACCGCCGTCTGATGCTGTCGCGATCATTAACGTAGCTCGCGTATTCAACGAAGCGCTGCCCAAACTGCTGGCGGAGGACCCTGCGAAGTTGGCCGAAGTCACAAACGAGTTGACGAAGTTTAGGACACAGACCGGTCTTGACCCGCGCTCGTTCGATCAAATCGCGCTCGGCTTTAGTTACAAATATCCCCGTGAAAGTATTACGAAGGTCTCAGCGGTGGCGTTGGCGCGTGGAACCTTTAACGTCGGAGCCATGGTTGCCGCCGGCAGGTTAGCGGCCAATGGCAAGTATCTTGAACAGAAGTATCAGGGGAAAACGCTTTACATCTTCAGCCTTGAACGGCAAATCAGGCTGTTCGGATTATGGAACATGAAGGTGCGCGACCTGGCAGTCGCTGCGCTTGATGGCAACACGCTTGCTTTGGGTGATCTTGACGCGGTGCGCGGCGTGATTGATTCGACCAGGGCTGGACAGCACGCCAACCCCGAGTTGGTGGCGCTCGCAAGCCGTGACGCAGATGCCATCCTGGGTTTCGGTGGCAACGTTTCGCCGCAGCTGCTGGAAAACCTGAGTCTTAGTAACGATACCGTCGCGCGCGAGTTGACGGCAGTCCGCCAGCTTTATGGCACGCTGGGCATGACAAACACTGACCTCGAGTTAATGTTGACGGCACGCACGGTTGACACCTACTCCGCAAAAAATCTTGGCGACACTGTCGAGGGATTGAAACAACTCGGCGGGTTCTTTATCAACCGGCTTACCGGAGCGAAGGGTACGCTGGCAAGAAGCGCGCTGGATAATTTGAGAGCTACCACGACGGGCAACGAGCTTCAGATCAGGACAACGATCGCGCAGTCGCAGGTTGCTCCGTTGATGCGGGGGAACTAAAGACGACGGAGGACGGACGACCGGCGACCGTAGAAAGTTTGTGTAGCGTCGCGGGTCTTGTCTGTTTCCCTTCGTCCGTCGTCTGTCGATTTATCTGGTGGGAATTGGAAATTGCGGACGCTGCGGCACAGGTGCAACCTCGGGTTCGCTCTCTTCCAGGCTGGCCAGCACTTCTGGATAGACCTTTATCTTTCCGTCCTGCTTCATGCGTTGCTGAACCGCGCTGATGTAGTCCTCGAAGATCTGGTTCTGTTTCGTCGCCAGCATCGTCTGGGTTAATTGCTCTCTCTGCTTGGCAAACTCGGCGAGGTCAGCTTCCTGGCGATTCGTCACTCCAAAAACAACGAAGTTGTCGCCAACCTTTATGGGGCTCTTCGTGACTTCTCCAGTCTTCAGCGCGTAAAGGGCTTCGTCGAGAGCGGGACTCGCACCTGCCGTTCCCAGCGGCGATCCGAGCTTGTACTTCGCTTCGGTAGCAACTTCAAATCCCGCCTTCTCAGCCGCGGCTTTCAAATCGGCTGCGCTACCCACTGAAGCCGCGAGATCTTTGGCTTTTTGTTCCAACTGCTCCTTCGCGCGCTGCTGTTTCAGCACTGTAGCAAGATTCGTCTTGACTTCTTCAAAGCCAGGAATGCGTGGCTCTTTCTTCTCAACCAGCATGGGAATGGCAAAGCCGCCCTTTACGCCCGTTCGATCACCGACGTCGTTGGCTTTGTTCAATGGAGCTATCACCGCTTCGAATTGTTGGCTGCTCCCGATACCCGGTACGTCATCGCCCGGTTTGATGAAGGGCGTCTCCTTAACCATTTCGGCGGGCTTCATGTTGGCTTCCAGGGCCAGCTCCTGCGCTACCTTCTGCGGGTCTTTCGTTTCCTTCAGGCGATTCTGGGCGCGCTCCGCGAGTTTCGCTGCCGCCACGTAACCCTTCCGGTTGCGCAAGGAAGCCAACAAATCCGGCTTTGCTTCTTCGTAGGTTTTGGGCACCGACTCGCCACGACGCAGGATGTACCAGTTCCCCGCATACTTGATCGGGATATCCGAAACATCGCCAGGCTGCATGTCGATCGTCCGATCATAGAGGCCGTCAACCTTATTCGCGTTCCTTCTGTAAGCCCGCGCCAGGTAACCACCGCTCTTTGCCGTCGCCGGATCCTCAGAATTTCCGCGCGCCAGATCAGCGAAAACCTTCTCGGCGCTGTCGGGACTCGCCGCCCGAGCTTTCACAATCAGGTCTTTCGCCTTCTCTTCTACTTGCGCATCGAGATCCTTACGCGCAACCTTCAAAAGAATCTGCTGCACCTTGACGCCGGCCTGCTTGTTTTCAGGAGACAGCCTGTCAAATTCTTCGCGCAGATCTTTGTCTGAAATCTGAAGCTTCTCACCAGACTTCGCCTGGTCGACGTAAACGTAGCGAAGCTTCTTTTGTGGCGCGAGAATGCGAAAGTCGGTCTTGTGCTGTTCGTAATAACTTTTCAGCTCTTCGTCGGAGGGTTGGATTTTTTCGGCGAGTTTATCCGCGGATATGACCGAATAAGTGACGTCAAAAGTTGAGTGCGTACGCTTGTAGTCTTCCTGAACTTCGGCATCTGCCACGTTCACCGCGGCGGTGACGAAAGCCCTCAGTTTATCTTGCGCGATTTCGTCGCGAACAGTTCGCTCGTACGCTTCTATGTCACCGTAACGCGCCGTGACTGATTGTTTATAGCGTTCGAAGCCAACAAATACACCTGAAGCGTCGGAAAACTGCTTCCAAATCTTCTCCCGAACTTCCGCGTCGCTGCTCGAAAGTCCCAGGCGGGCAGCCTCCTGGGCCACCACGCGATTACGAATCAAGCCATCAACGAAACGCTTGTAACCGCCCAGTTGCGCCATGCTGACGCGGCCGCCAAACATTTGCAGGTAGTTTTCCTTGAGTCGCGCCACCTCGGCAACGGTGATTTCTTCGCCGCCAACTTTGGCCACCAACCCGTTGTTTCTGCTGGGTTCTACGTTATTAGTATTCCTCGGGGCATAGAAGAAAATAAGACTTACTCCCATTAGGAGTACGAATCCGAAGATAATGATTCTGCGGGTGCGATCCAGCCGCGATAGTTGTTTGAGCATTATTTACCTCTCTAGCAAAGGGCGGATTGTAAAGGAGACCGGATGAGCGTGCAACCGGGCCAGTCGTTTAGTAGTATTAATTTCATTGGCTTGACAGTCAGTTCCGAGCGATTGCCGCTTTCCGATTCCAGATGCTATTTTAGTTGACACGAATGAACTCGATTGGCAACTCAGCAGGGCTATGGATCGGTTTCTCCCTCTTCATCTTTTTCATGCTGAGCCTGGATCTGGGACTCTTCAACCGCAAAGCTCACGTAATTAAATATCGCGAAGCAGCGATCTGGAGCGCTGTCTGGGTCGCTCTGGCAATGATGTTTGCCGGGATCGTTTTCTGGTACCAGGGCGCCGATCTCGGCCTGAAGTTCTTAACCGGCTACGTCATCGAACTCTCGCTCTCTGTTGACAACCTCTTTGTCTTCCTTTTGATTTTCTCTTTTTTCAAGGTGCCGGCGAAGGTACAGCACCGGGTTCTCTTCTGGGGTGTCATGGGCGCGCTCGTGATGCGGCTGACGATGATCTTCGTCGGCGCTGCCCTAATCAACCGCTTTCATTGGATCATTTACATCTTCGGTGCTTTCCTCGTTTACACCGGCATCAAGATGTTTCGGCAGGAAGACACCGACATTCAACCCGAAGAGAATCCGGTGGTGCGCGCAGTGACGCGCTACATACCCATCACTCGCCACTACGAAGGGAAACACTTTTTTACCAGGGTTGATGGGAAACTCACGGGAACTCTGCTCCTGCTTGTGCTGGTGATTGTTGAAGTCACGGATCTGGTCTTTGCGGTTGATTCGATTCCGGCGATATTCGCGATCACCACCAACACTTTTATTGTTTACACTTCCAACGTCTTCGCCATTCTCGGACTGCGTTCGATGTACTTTCTGTTGGCTGGAGTGGTGGAGAAATTTCAGTATCTCAGAATGGGACTGGCAATCGTTCTTACCTTCATTGGCTTGAAGATGCTGATTGAAGCTTTCCACATTGTGATTCCCGTCTGGATTTCACTGATCGTGGTTGCGACAGTGCTGCTTGCCTCTGTCGGTGCCTCAATCCTTTGGCCAAAAGAGGCCGAGATGGATATCGACGTGGATCTGCCGGAAGACTTCGGCTCGCCCTTTGAAGACGACTTGGAGAAAGGTCCGGTTGAAGACGAGTCGGAGGAAAGTCCGGTCGGAAAGTAAACCTGCCTCCGCCGGTTCGGTTTCAGCTTCCATCGCAGCAGTATCACAACCTCGCAAAAGACAAGCTTGAATGGGCTCTCGCGGCTGTGCTAGATTCGCTTTGGTAGTGTTGCCGTTGAGAGTCGCGCGTTAACACAGAACATCTGCTGCCGACACGGCTGCCCGACTTTTCACAACTGGCAGATTCCTTAATCAGTAGCCCGTCCCGGGCCACAGGATTACGCCAGCGGACGTTTTCGCGATTAGCAGTTGCCCCTCAGTCACAAATAGCTTCAAAAAATGAGCACAAAGACCCGGCGTTTTGTTTTTGATTGGTGGGTAATACAGACGCGCGTCGTTTACCTCCTCGTCGCTTTCTTGATCCTGTGCGGCCTCGCTGCCGGCGGAGCCCTTTACGTCTGGAAGTATGGCAACCCGCTGAAAAATGTCGGCACCGGGGTGAAGCCGCCGTCGGGCGCGCGATTCATTTCATTTGAAGGTGACGTGCGCGTGATTCGCTCAGCCACGCGCGAGACCGTTGTGCCCGGCGCGGACACGGAGCTTTATCCCGGCGATACGGTACAGACACAGGCCAGCGGGCGGGCACGCGTCAGTATGGCCGACGGTTCAACGCTAGTCGTTCGGCCAAACAGCACAATCATCGTGCGCGACAACGCCACCGATGACGATGGCAAGAAGACAAACGTACACGTCGTGGTGGATAGCGGGCAGATGTACGTCCGCACTCAGCAGCAACCGGAAGGTACGACCAACGTTGTCGAGACGCCCAAGACCAGCAGCAAAGTCGGCTCTCAGACTGGGGCAAGCTTCGGCGTGAACTCAGACGGTACCGAGGAGATTCGCATAAACACTGGGGCCATCGAAACTACAAATCGCCTTGGTGAGAAGACGACGTTCCATGGAGGGGAGTATGTCCCGGTCAATCGACAGGGAACACTGTCGCAGCCACAGAGACTGCTGGATATTCCGCAGCCGTCCCTGCCGCACGATCTGGAAAAGTTTTTTATTGAAGGAAGTGGTTCGGCCAGCATCTCTTTGAAGTGGCTGCGACCTCAGTCTGGCACCGCTGGCTTTTACAAAGTGGAGGTGGCCACGTCTCCATTCTTCGTTGACGGTGGCAAAGTAATAGAGCGCGACCAACTGGGGTCGACGGAATTTACTGCTAGCGATCTGCGTCCGGCGGTTTACTTCTGGCGCGTGCGCGCCATTGCCTCGAGCGGGCAAACAAGCGACTGGAGCGAGCCTAGGAAATTTATCATTGCTACCCGAGGGACCGGTTCGCGTGTTCCCGTTTCCAATCTGGTGGCGGAGTTGCTGGGCGGGCAGATCTATTTGATTCGCGGCCGCTCAGAGCCGGGCACGACCATTCGAGCTGCGGGGCGCGAAGCTATCGTACCGGCCGAAGGAACGTTTCAGCTTCAGGTTACGCCGCCTCCGGGTACGGCGGAGATCACCATCGACGCAGAAGACTCGCGCGGCAATGTCACACCTTATCGGCTGTCGCTTTCCGTGCGCTCTGGCCGCGGGAAAAGTTGAGCAGGACCGTTAGATACCAGACATCCCTGAGGATGTAAGTTTTTCAATGTCAAGGCATGTAATTCTTTTAACTGATGCCCACGAAGCACCGGCTTACGAGCTGATCGAGGCCCTGCGGCTTGCTGGAGTGAAAACCCTAATCGAAGGGTTGCGGGAAGCTGGCACAGTAGCGCCGGTGAGGCGCCCGGACCTTGAAACTACGGATGAAATCTGGGAACAGGTCCCATTGGCGGTTCTTTATGAAGTCGTTCCCGGCGCCGACATGGTCGAGATTCACGGGGCAATCGAGCAGGCAACCACGTCCTGGCCGGGCACGCCACTAATTGCCTGTCGGCGCCAGTTGAGTAGCTTTCATGGCCAGAGCTGGCGCAGTCTTGATGGGGCGGCCCTGAAGCGCCTCGGCTTTCGCGCCATCGCAGACAAGGCCGCGCAGTTGCCGGCGATCCTGCGGGAGATTGAAGGACACGGCGCTACCGGCGAATTGAAACTGCCGGACATCGTTAGTCCTCCCGCCAACAGCGCCGCTACCTTTCTTCCCGCGCGAATGAAATCGAGCAACGTGCGCGCTGCGTTTGATCTGGTTGCTTCGCTCCACTTCATCGGCGATCAAAACAGCGCTGCCCAAACTGCACTCGCCGGCCTTGCTCCATTGGTGCAAGCCGACCGTTGGACCATATATCTTTTCTCTGATGCTAAAGGCCCCGACGCCGCCATCCTGGAGGCAGTCGCCTCACTGAACCCGGCTGACGAAGCAGTCTTTGATCAGTCAAATGATTGGCGCCGGTTGTTGCTAAGAGACGAAAATCTTCCGCCGGGCTCAGAATCGAAGGCTGCCAGACTCGCGGGCGCCGGCATGGGCACGATCAAGAAAAAAGAACGCGGGCAACACTTCATCGCCGTGCCCCTGATTTGCGGCGAACGAATTCTCGGCGTGCTCGAGGGAACTCGCCTGCGAAATTCATTTACTAAGTCAGAGCTCGGGATTCTCAATGCGCTGTCCCTGCCCATCGCCTCCGCCCTCGCGAACGCGGTGCGCATTGGCGAAGCCGAGCGGTTGTCGCAAACTGACGACCTGACAAAACTACACAACGCGCGTTACTTGCGGCAGTTTCTGCTTAATGAGATTCGTCGCGCTCGCCGTTATGGTTCCAGCGTGGCGGCCTTGTTTCTCGACCTCGATGACTTCAAGCGCGTGAACGACGCTCACGGCCACCTGGCCGGCTCTCACGTGCTGATGGAGATGGCGGCGGTCATTCTGTCTTCCATTCGCGACACTGATGCAGTGGCGCGCTATGGCGGTGACGAATTTGTGATCGTGCTGCCTGACACGGAGATAGAACTCGCCGGAACGGTTGCCGAGCGCATCAGAGAAAAGATCGCGCGGCATCATTTTAACGCGGGTCGTAACTTGAAACTGACCTTGACCGCGAGTTTCGGGGTCGCCGTATTCCCGATGCACGCCTCCTCGCCGCAACAGCTGATAGCCTCGGCTGACACGGCCATGTACGAGGCCAAGGCCGCGAACAAAAACTGCATCCGTTTCTCGGCATCGCGATCCAGAGAGTCAAAAGTACCGGGCGAAGTGGGCACGCCCGCCGATATCGCGGAGACAGACGATGGAAAGGCTTTTTCTTGATAGCGTAAAGATCGAAAATAAGTGTATCTTGGTCAGTTGGTACTGACCTTGTGATCGACCAGTAGTTGGCGAATGGTGACTGCCCAGCGGGCTTGCCGTCTTAACTGGCAAACTCGATAGTTGTTCTACCCCTCGATATTTGCTTCAACTATTGGCGGGCGAACAGTCATAAGGTAACCCGAGTGCCCACCCGACGGACGCTCTCATATTCATATTTGCGGGAAGAAGATCAATAAATGGCTTTTAAATCGATTTTCAGCTTGTTTTCCAGTGATCTAGCGATAGATTTAGGAACAGCTAACACGCTCGTTTACGCCAAGGGACGAGGCATTGTTGTGTCCGAACCTTCAATAGTGGCGATTAATAAGGTTACTAACCAGGTTGAAGCTGTAGGACGCGATGCGAAGGAGATGTTGGGACGAACGCCCGGCAATATCGTTGCGATTCGTCCCATGAAAGATGGCGTCATCGCCAACTTCGAAGTCACCGAGAAAATGTTGCAGCACTTCATTCGCAAGGCTCATAACGGCAAGACGTGGGTCAGCCCCCGGGTTGTCATTGGCATACCCTCTGAGATCACCCAGGTTGAACGACGCGCAGTTGAAGACTCCGCCTACCGAGCCAAGGCTTCGGAAGTTTATCTGGTCGAGGAAGCGATGGCCGCGGCAATCGGCGCTGGACTGCCGATCACTGAACCCCACGGCAACATGGTGGTTGATATTGGCGGCGGAACGACGGACATCGCCGTCATCAGTTTGAGCGGGATCGTCTACTCGCGCGCGGTTCGCGTGGCGGGAAACGAGATGGATGAAGCGATCATCTCCTACATCAAGCGGAAGTATAATTTGCTGATTGGCGAAAGAACTGCCGAAGCGATCAAGATTGAGTTGGGTTCGGCGTATCCGCTCGATGAACCGTTGTCTTACGAAGTACGCGGTCGAAACTTAATCGAAGGAATACCCAAGACGATAACGATGTCTGACGAAGAAGTTCGTGAGGCACTCGCCGATTCTATCGCCACGATTATTAATGCCGTGCGCGTGGCCCTGGAACGTACTCCGCCGGAACTCTCCGCCGATATAGTCGAGCGCGGCATTGTTTTGACAGGCGGCGGTGCCTTGTTGAAGAACCTCGATAAGCGCCTCTCGATTGAGACTGGCTTGCCGGTATCCGTGGCTGAGGACCCGCTAGCCTCGGTTGTGCTTGGCACCGGCAAAATGCTTTCCGACTTCGATCTGCTCAAGCGAGTGAAGTGGGAAAACACAATGACCAGCGGCATGTAAGAAAGCAGTGAATAGTGAAAGGTGAAGAGTGAAAAGATACTCTTCCTTTTCAGTTCTTGCTTTTCACTATTCACTTTTCACTGCTCACTATTTCAATGGCTGCCATTCGCACCCAAAGAGAGATTCGCCAGCGCGCGCCTATCTGGCTCGCGGTATTGTTATTGACCAATCTGTTGGTCATGGCAGTTGATGCGCGAGACAGCGTAACCCGGCAACGCCTGCTCAGAGTTTGGATCCAGGCCCTGGTTTCTCCAGCGCAAAGCATATCGTCAGGCGCCAGTGGCGCGGGCACAAACTTCGTCAGGCAAATCGTTAACTTCCGCAGCACCGCTTATGAAAACGAAAAGTTGAAGAAAGAGCTGTCAACCGCCCAGCTTGAGTTACGCAACGCTCAGCAAGCGACTGCTGAGAACGAACGCCTCAAGGGTCTCCTCAATCTCAAAGAGCAAACTGGTTACGATCGGGTTCCCGCCCGCGTGATCGCGCGCGACTCATCTGTCTGGTTCAACACCATTACGATTGACCGCGGCAGTTCTTCTGGTATCGCTCTCAACATGCCCGTGGTTACGGGTGGCGGCATAGTCGGTCGCGTGATTGCTCTGAGTCCGTGGACGGCGCAAGTGATGATGGTCACTGATGAAAAGGCGGCGGCCGGTGCAATTGTGGGACAGCTTGGCGGGTCGGGAGCGCTCGGCTCGGTCAGGGGCCTGGGTGAAAAAGGTCTGCTTGAAATGCGTTACGTTTCTGGACTCGAGAAAGTTGAAGTTGGCAATTACATCCTGACAACGGGCCAGGACGGCATTTATCCGCCGGGGTTGACTGTAGGTGAGGTTGTCCAGGTAAGGTTAGGCACGGCAACACAGTCGCACGAGATTCTGATCCGGCCCGGCGCGAAATTGGATCAACTCGAGGAAGTGGCGGTGCTGCTCTATCATCCGCCACCGCGGCCTGCTCCCGAACAGACCCTGCCAAACGTAGATAAGACGAAGAAGTAAACTGACCGGAGACCGACGACCGACGACCGAAGCAATAAGTTCTTTGTACGGTCTCCCGTCATCCGTCGTCGGTCGATTTTCACAATGCCTCAACTTAAAATTGCGGCCGCGCTCGCAATAGCCATAATCCTGCAGTTGTGTTTGGGGCGTGTTTGGCCTCCGCTCGCCTATGTTGACTTTCCGCTGATTGTCGTTGTTTATATCGCTTTGCAGCGCCACGCCTGGCATGCGCTGATCGTTGGCACCATAGCCGGCATTGCAGTCGATGCCGCGAGCGGAGGACTTATTGGGGCCGGGGGGTTTTCCAAGACACTGACTGCCTACTTGATTTACATTGCGGCTACCCGAGTTAACCTTGAAAATGCATTGCTAAGGATTCCGGTGCTGGCGGCGGCGTCAGTGATCGACTCGGCAATCTACGTCTTCTGGCACCGTTCGCTGGGTTACCCGCCGAACAGGCCGTTTATGCAGACGATGTCTTACAGCTTGATCGGCACAACCATTGTAGGAACCTTTGCTCTTTATTTACTGAATTCACTTTTCACAGAACAGGCCCGGCAACGCCGCACTTTCGCTTCGCGTCGAAAAGGCGCGCGTCGCGGCCCGAGCAAGCTGAAGAGAAGATGAGAAAGACGACGGAGGACGGACGACCGGCGACGGTGGCACGATTCCCGGTTCCGGTCACCGGTCCTCAGTCAGCGGTCGGTTTTTGATCCCATGAAATTCGAAGACACCTCGCAAAACCTCCGCAGCCGGCTTTGGATTGTGCAGAGCTTTGTCGTTCTGTTGCTTGCTCTTTTGGGAATCCGCCTCTATTACCTGCAACTTGTCCGCGGACAATACTACGCGGAGATTGCCCAGAATCAGCGCATCCGACTGTTGCCCATACCGGCGCCGCGAGGAGTGATATTTGATCGCGACGGTCATGCGCTGGTTACCTCCACCCCAATCTACAACGTCATCCTGTCACGTGAGGACTTGCGGGATCGCAAACTTATCTCCCTTGCCAAACCCCTCGCGGAAGCGCTGGGGGTTGACGCTGACATACTCCTGGATCGCTTCGAGCAGATCGGATCGCAGCCGGCATTTGAATCAATCTTGGTAAAGCAGGACGCTACTCACGGCGACATCGCCTGGGTCGAGGCACACGAATTGGAATTTCCGGAGTTGCGCGTCGAGCAACAGCCACAGCGTCGTTATCCCGCTAACGGCATGCTCGCGCATGTACTTGGTTATGTAGGCGAGATTAGTCCGGAACAGTTGAAGCAGGGTAGCGTCAAAGACAAGGGACTAAAGCCAGGAGACATCATCGGACTGAGTGGACTCGAGCAAGCTTATGACGATTACCTGCGCGGCAAGGACGGCTATCGAAAAGTAATTGTTGATAGTCGCGGGCGCATCCAGGATGAGATCGAAACCATTGCGCCGCAACCGGGTCAGGATTTAGTTACCACAATCGATCTCGACTTGCAGGCTGTTGCCGAAGAACAGCTGCTAACTTCCTCCACCGGGCGCGGCGTTATTGTGGCTTTGAATCCGAATAACGGCGAAATCCTTGCGCTCGCCTCCGCACCGACCTTCGATCCTAATCTCTTTTCGCGGATCGGCACCAAAGAAGGGCGGGCAGAATATGTGGCGGTGCTGAATGACCCGCAAAAACCGCTGATCAATCGCGCCGTTCAAAGCCGCTATCCGCCAGGCTCCACCTGGAAAGTTCCCATGGCTGTCGCTGGGCTTGAACAGGGAGCAATCACCCTCGGCGATTCAAATCTCGTTTGCGGCGGCGGCATCATGGTCGGAAACAAGTTTACGCGCTGCATGGGAAATCATGGCACGCCCGACATCAAGGCGGCCATTACCCGTTCATGCGATGGCTACTTTTATCGTTTGGGTTTAAAGATGGGCCTCGACGGTATTATGGCGATGGTCGACGAGTTTGATTTGAATAAACGTACCGGAATCGATCTGCCAAATGAGGTACTCGACCTGACTCCTTCCCGCGAACTTAAGAAACGCACCCAGCCCGAGAACTCCGAATGGAAAGATATTGATACCGTCTACGCCTCCTTTGGTCAGGTTTACGACATAATAACTCCGATAGCTTTGCTGCGGACGGTCGCCGGCGTGGCCAACGGTGGCAAGCTTTACGTCCCGCATCTACTTAAGGAACTCAAGCCGGTGGGCGTAGAGGGCACACCGGATTACCGGGCCAGCCGTGGTTTTCAACCGTTTGATTCCACGCGGCCCAATCCGAAGTTGCTACCAATTCCCGAGGACATCCATCACCTCGTGGTTGAAGGAATGTGGGGCGTGGTTAATAACGGCGGCACTGCGGCGAGCATTCGTATGGCGGGCTTCGACATCGCCGGCAAAACCGGCACGGCCCAGGTTGTCGGTCTCGGAAAAGACACTGGGAAAAACAAGGACCATTCCTGGTTTGTGTCTTATGCTCCGGCTTACAAACCTGAGATTGCGCTGGTAGCTTTGATCGAAAACTCGGGCTTCGGCGGTCAGCATGCGGCGCCGGCAGTTCGTCGCGTGTACGACGTCTACTATCGCAAGACACGCAATGAAGAACCACCGGGCGCAGTGCCTGTTGCCAAGACTCCCAAGCCGGAAGACAAGTCTCCAAAGAAACCGGAGACACAGATAGCCAAAAACCAGTGATGATTGATGAATACTGAGTGATGAGCAAGGAACTAATCACCACCGAGATGGAACAAGTCAGGCAGAAGTCTGCTTTTGACTCATCACTCATCACTCATCACTCATCACTGTAGTTCGCATGGTTGCAATAATCCAAAAAAGAGGACTCCGTGATTTCGACTGGCTGCTGGCCCTGCTGGCAATTGGCATCGTGTGTTTTGGCACCATCCAGATCCGAAATGCGCAACCAACCGAAAACTATTGGGTGAAGCAGCTAATCGGTCTGGGAATTGGGATAGTGGTGATGCTCCTGGTCGCTTTCAACGATTACCGGAAGTTGATCAACATCGCTCCGGCGTTCTATGTCTTCGGTCTTCTGCTCCTAGTAATCGTTTTGATTCCGGAATTGGTTTGAAGATTAATGGCCAACGCGCATGGATTAGGGTTCCTGGCATTGGTCAATTCCAGCCGTCGGAGTTTGTAAAAGTGACTACGGCGATGATGCTGGCCCGCTACTTTGGGAATCACCGCGCCGGCGCCTTGACACTGAAAGAGGTGGCTGTCGGCGGCTTGATTCTGGCGCTGCCGATCTTCCTTATTCTGCTTGAGAAGGATGTAGGCTCGGTCATCACTTACCTGCCTATCCTGGCTATTGTTCTTTTTCTTTCCGCGATCCGAATGCGTTACGTCGTCGCCGCCGTCGTCCTGAGTGTGGTGCTCCTGCCGCTTGCTTATTGGGTAGGAGTCAAGACTGACCTGGTGAAGCACTACCAGCAGGAACGCATCAACGTAATCCTTGATCCGGAAAAGGCAGATCGACGCGGCTTTGGGTACAACACCTGGCAATCGATTCTCACGGTAGGCGAAGGCGGGCTCCTGGGCGCAGACACCAGCGCGGTACATTCGCAAAGCAGCCTAAAGTTCTTGCCCGAGCCGCATACCGATTTCATTTTCGCTGTTACTGCCGGAAATGCCGGATTCGTTGGCTGCATCCTCGTGTTGCTGGCCTACATGGTTTTGCTTTCCCGGTTGATCGCCGGCGCCAAAAGAGCCCCGGATCGCATGGGCATGCTGGTGATCATGGCGATTGTGGGCGGCCTCACCTGCCAGATCTTTATTAACATCGGGATGGAGGTGGGCATCTTGCCGGTGATTGGCGTACCGCTGCCGCTGATGAGCGCTGGACTCGCTTCGCTGATTGCTACCTTCATCGCCATCGGCTTCGCGATCAGTGTGCAGTTGAGAAGATTCGTAAACTAAGACCTGTAGCGATTCGTTTCGCGTTTGCCGCAGCTTGGGTTTATACTCGCCTGAGCTCGCCCTGCGGAGGATGCCTGTTTCAGCCGTCAGAGCCTTTGAAACAAACAAGCAGCACGACGGAAGCTCGATTTGAGAAGCACCGTGCGCCCGACAAGCGAGTCAGAATTTTAGCGATCGTCCAAATTTTAACGGACGTATCTTTAATACTTTACAGTACGCCGCCGAATAGGCCAGCAGGCCAAAAACAAGTTGGGAGCTTCAAGGTTCCCGTTGACATCCAGACGAAGTGCAAACAGGTCGCAAGCACACCCGGCCCGGGTTCGGATGTTCTAATGCCTGCGCTATTGATAAGGCGCTCCCGGTTGCCGGGTTTTTCTCTGGACGCGCAAAGCGGCTAGTTAGGTTTCCTTTTTGATTAGTTTTAGTGACTGTCGCGTTCTGGACAAACTACATCCAGGCTCAACTCAATCGGCACGCGACCGACAACCGATTCATCACTGGCCAACGGGCGATCTCCAGGGACCGCAGACATCCAGTCTGCACATCTTTTCCCTCCCGCGACTGCCCCATACCCGGCCGGCAATTTCCAGCAAATCAATTTCTGGCGACACGCAATGCCGTCTTGCTAAACCGTGGCCGGTGCGTCTCGCTCTTCAGCTTGAAGCGCACCTCGGCCAATCCACAATTTTGAGTAACTTCTCTCGCCACACTGCAGACCCGATTACGTGCCATGCAGAGTTGGAGGCTGGAAAGCTTTTCAACTTTGGCGCTCGGTCCACAGGTTCGCGCGAGATGTATCAGGAGACATCAATTACGCAATGGCAAAAGAATTAATAGTCAGCGTCAACGGACGCGAAAAGAAGATCGCGATCATCGAGAACGAAAAGGTTACCGAGTTTTACATCGAACGCGGCGAAGGCAATCAGGGAATTGTCGGCAACATCTACAAGGGGCGCGTCATGCGCGTCCTGCCCGGTATGCAGTCAGCCTTTGTCGACGTCGGGCTCGAACGTGATGCATTTCTTTATGTATCTGACTTCTTCGATGAGGAAGAAGAGTTTGAACGAATTGTCATAGACAAGTCGCAGAAGGGTAATGTCGAAGACGCGCAACGGGTAGCGGCCGAACAGATCGCGCTGGCCCGGGTGGAACGCGAACGCCACATCGAAGCTACTCACGAACGCGTTGAGCCGCTGCGCGATATGGAGCAGGAGGAGGAGGCGGAGATTGAAGCCGGATCATTGGCCGAGCCGACCGAAGAAGCCGCCGACAGCGGCGACTCCACCAAGCGTCGCAGCCGGCGTGGGCGCCGTCGCCGCGGTGGCAGAGAGGTCTCCGATACGGAAGACGCTTCCGTTCCCAGCCAAGCTCGAATCAGGGCGGAGGACATTGATACTCCTTTCGTCGCCGCTGATCCTTCGATTCAAAGAATCGTCGACGAAGAGGAGACTGCCGCCACCGGCGAGATGTTTAAGGACGCCCGCCTTCAGGAGCGACTCTTCGATCAAATACACGCCAGCGAGTTTAATATGGAAGATGACTTTCGCATCGCTGAGGTCGGCTCAGTTATCTCCAGTGTTGATTACCGCGACGATTCGTTTCAGCGAGTGGACGACGGAGACAACGCCGAGGCCGGCGAAAGCGCTCCGCCCCGGACTCGCGAGCCAATCGCGGCGCGTATCGAAAGTTTCGTTGATGACGTTGACGACAACCGGCTTCAGAGCGGTTCATTTCAGCGCGTCAGCGATGATGACGCCGAAAGCGAAAGCGCTTCGAGCAGCCCCGATACAAGGGAGATTGAATTAGCCGAGAAACAACCTCGCGAACGCGCGACCGCCAAAAAGTCCAGAGTGGGAAAACTTCTTAGCAGTCTGGGCGCGAAGAAGAAGGCGCCAACCAAGCGCTCGTCGAGTAAGAAGGCTGCTAAAGAACCCGTGTCGGACGACGCCGAAACGCCAGATGACGCGCCGGCGGAAACCAGCTACGCAGATGCCGAGGCAAGCCTCGATGAGTACAATTCGCGCGCTGAGTTTGCAACGCGACGCGGTGGTCGCCGCCGTCGCCGGCCCAGCAAAGCGAGCGCCCCTACTGATCTCGACGCTCCTGCTGCGGATTTGCCCGCTGGGGAAGCGCCGGAAGACGGCAACGAGCCGGAGCCTGAAGTTGTGGCAACAGACGATGCGCCAGAGCCGGTCGAGACAGCTAACGAACCAGCTTATGAACAAGGGGGCGAAGTCACCGCACCCGCAGCCAGTCTGGCGCCACCCGCCCGCGATTCACGCGATAGCCGCGATTCGCACGGCGGTCGTGATTCTCGCGACCGCGGTCGCACCGCACGCGGCGATTCCCGCGGCGGCCAAAGAGGCTCTGGGCGCAGGGATCGACAACAACAACCAACTATCACAGACCTCTTACGCGAAGGGCAGGAGATACTCGTCCAAATCGCGAAGGAGCCCATCGCCAAGAAAGGCGCGCGCATCACTTCGCATATAGCGCTGCCCGGCCGGTTCTTAGTTTACATGCCGACCGTTGAGCACGTCGGTGTTTCCCGGAAGATCGAGTCAGACAGTGAACGCCAGCGTCTGCGCAAACTGATTACTCTGATTCGCGGAAGTGAAGATATTCCCTCGGGCGGCTTCATCGTGCGCACCGCCGGCGTGGGGATCAGCGAAGCCGACTTGCGTGAAGATGTTCGCTACCTCGTGCGCACCTGGCTGGACATTCGCGCCGCGGCCGAGAAATCGAAGCCGGCCACGCTCGTTCACAAAGATCTGGATCTGGTGCAACGAATTCTACGCGATCAGTTGTCAGACGACTTTGCTGCCATCCGCGTCGACTCCGAAGAGGAATACGAAGCCATAGTTGAGTTCATAAATCGCATTCAGCCGCGCATGGTGAAACGCGTGAAACTATATACTCGCGACCGGCCTATCCTCGAAAGCTACGGTGTCCAGGCCGAGATTGATAAGGCGATCAAACCGCGTGTGTGGCTGAAGTCAGGTGGTTACCTGGTCATCAATCAGACCGAGGCGCTGGTGGCAATTGACGTCAACACCGGAAAGTTTGTCGGCCGCGGCAGTGGGCGCCTAGAAGATACAATTACGCGCACCAACATGGAGGCAGTCGATGAAATTGTGCGACAGATTCGGCTGCGTGATCTCGGTGGTATCATTGTGCTCGATTTGATCGACATGGAAGAGCGCCGGAATCGCACCCGGGTAATGGGGGCCCTGCAGGATGCGCTGCGCGGAGATAAGTCACCGACCAAAGTGCTTTCTTTTAATGACTTCGGCCTGGTAATCATGACCCGGAAGCGCGTGAAGCAGTCGCTGGAACGCACGCTGTGCGCGCCTTGTAACTACTGCCAGGGAGCAGGACTGATTAAATCGCCGCAGACAGTTTGTTATGAACTTCTCGAGGAGGCTCGCACGCTTGGAAGAGCGATGAATGGTGACAAAAAGAACAGGCAGGCAACGCTGCGTATTCATCCCGAAGTCGCAAAAGCGTTGCGCAGTTCCGAACGAGATGTGTTGAATGAGATCGAGGAGTATCTCGGGCCGGTGGACATCAACAGCAGCGATCCGACGGTGCACCAGGAACAGTTTGATTTTGCGTTCATCTAAGACCAGGTTTCGAGTTTCAAGTTCCAGGTTCCAAGTTTAATCGAAACTCGAACTTGGAACTCGAAACTTGGAACTTGAAACTTGAAACTTCATTACCGATGGGCAAACTAGGAAACATCTGGAAAACGATGCTTGCCGGTGGCGCCGGTGTAGCCGCCCTGGCCGCGCTCAATGCGGCGATTCAACGCAATGCCAGCGAGCCTGACGACAGCGCGCTTGGCGGCAAGGCCCACTTCTTCCGTTGGAAACATGGTCGTGTGTTTTATAAGACTGCGGGTGCGGAAAACCCCGGGCCGCCATTGGTCTTCATCCACGGCGTGG
This sequence comes from Chloracidobacterium sp., assembly GCA_031370285.1. Classification (GTDB taxonomy): domain Bacteria; phylum Acidobacteriota; class Blastocatellia; order Pyrinomonadales; family Pyrinomonadaceae; genus PSRF01. The sequence continues at coordinate 31,122 of JANMQG010000155.1, forward strand.
GCGCCGGCGCTTCAAGTTTCATGTGGAGAAAGAATTTTGATGAGTTGGCAAGAGACTTCCGCGTTTATGCCTTCGATCTGCTGGGCTTCGGTTTTTCCGACAAACCGGCCATCGCTTCCTACTCTGCCGATCTCTACGTCGAATTGATTACTGACTTCATTCGCGAAGTGTCAGCTTACCCAGCCAATGTAATCGCCAGCTCTTTGGGGGCTGCTTACGCGATTCGAGTGGCTGACGAACATCCGGAGTTGATCAATTCAATGGTACTCAATGGGCCCGCTGGGTCTGACGCGCTAAACCGGCGGCCCGGAATGGCTGGAGCTGCCTTCTATGGTCTGCTGCAATCGCCAGTGCTCGGCACCTCTTTCTACAATGTGATGGCCAGCGAACGTAGCATTCGAGACTACGCGCGCGACAACTTGTTTTACGATCATCGTCGCGTCACCGATCGACTGGTCGCGAATCTATATGCCACCAGCCATCAGGCGGGCGCACAGCATGCAATCGCCGCTTTCCTGGCCGGCTACCTCAATACTGACACGCAGTCTCCATTCTCTCGTCTCACCCAGCCGGTCGTTTTGGTTTGGGGGAAACAAGATGCCACTACGCCACTGGAGAAGGGTTTATTACTTTCAGAGTTGAATCCTCGGGCCAGCCTGGAAGTGTTTGACTACTGCCGGATGATGCCTGAGCAGGAGCAGCCTGAAAAGTTTAACTCTCTGGCTCGCGCGGCCTTTATCGCACGCTCCGCGGCCGCTGGTTCAGAATCCTCCTCTCACTAACCTTTTGGGGCCGGTCCCAATCGGACCTCCATTCCCTCAAATCAGGCGAATTGCTGAGGAAATTGTAATTCTGGAACAACCTATTGACGTTCCAGACAAAATCGGGGAGAATCCAGAAAGCCTCGGATCAGGAACATCCGAGAGTTCGAAACTTCAGAATAGCCAGCCAGTAGGCTTCCTCTCACCAAGTACGCCGCTTCGAAGCCATCGATTAACCACATCGGGTTTCGCCCACAATCAATAGTTAGAACCGCCCCAACCCAGTCCGGGTCTGTTAAGTCGCCATGAAGACTTATACAGGGAACACGACACGTCTTGAACGTTCGTCCGGATTTCGGTGAGTACCCAGGACCGATTATGGAACAACCATCTACATCTCACCTCAACTCCACAAGAACCAATCCGCCGTCTGACTTCCCATCCGCCGCAGATTCGTCGCCTCAGTCTTTCATGGGTGACTTTGCTGAAGCTACTCACGATCTGCTCATGGATGAATCCGCGCCCGGGCGTGCGGCGGCGGCACATCGATTGGCAGGCCTGGGAAGGCCGTTAGCCTCGCCCTACCTCGTCGCGGCGCTTTCTGATAACTCCTGGGAAGTACGGCAAGCCGCGGTGGAGTCGTTGGGTCATATCGGTGAGTCGGAAGCAATAGCGCCTCTGCAGGATTTGCTGGACCGCGGCAACCAGGATGGGTTGCTGCAACGCGCGATCTCCCGAGCGATTCAATCCATCTCCGCACGTGCCGCGAAGTCCTCTGCAACGCCGGTAATTGCCGGGTTGGCGATTGACCTCGCCACAAATCAAAAAGAGTTTTCCACACTGGATCAGGAGTTTTTTCCGCCTAACGGAGGCGCTCGAGTGAAACAAGCAGCACTGGAAGTGGAGCGACGCATCTCGGAATCGGAAAAACTCGAGCGCGCGGCGGATGAAAAGAAGAGACTGGCGGCGATCGAGGCAAACCGGAACAGAGCCGAGGCTGAATCGCGACAACGAATCGAAAAGGAAAAGCAGCTCGCCGTTGAAATAGAGGCCTTACGCAAGGCGGAAACAGACCAGCTCAAACGCATCCAGGAGGCTAACGCCGAGTCTCGCCGGCGGTCTGAGGAGGAAGCTCGCCAGCGCTCTGAGGAACAGTCTCGCCGGCGCGCCGAAACCGAGGCTCAAGAGCACGCGGCAGCACAGACGCGACGAGTGGCCGAGTTGGAATCAGTCCGTCGCAAGACGGAAGCCGGCGTGCGAGAGCGCACTGAAAAAGAGCGCCAACTGGTTAGCGCCATCGAGTTACTGCGCCAGGCAGAAGCAGAACAGGCAGAGCGCATGAAGAAGGCGGAGGCCGCTTTGCAGGGACTGGAGGAATCCCTACAGCAGGCGAAAGCAGAGGCGCTCGAAAGAGCCGAAAGAGAGCGGCAACTAAATGGCGAAATCCAGAAACTGCGAAAAGCCGAAGCGAAAGAGAGTAAGCAACTGAAAGAAACTGCGGCTCTTTTCCGCGCCGAGGAAGAAGCAAAACGCCAGGCTGAAGCGGAAGCACATCGCCAAAACGAAGAGCTACTAAAGAAACTGACGGAGTTGGAAGCGAGCCGTCGCCAGGCGGAAGCTGACACGCGCGAGCGCGCCAGGAAAGAGCAGCAACTGGCTACGGAGATCGAGCGGCTGCGCAAAACAGAAGCAGACCAACTCGAGCGCATGAAGCGAGCGGAGACCGCCTTGGCCGCGCAGGAAAAGACACAACAACAAGCCGAAGCGCAGGCGCGTTGCCAGAGCAACGAGCACGTGAAAAGAGTAGCGGAGCTGGAAGGCGTTCGCTGCGAGCTGGATGCTGCGGCGCAAAAGCGATCCGAAACGGAACAACTGCTCAGCGCGGAGATTGCTGCGTTACGAAAGGGAGAGGCAGAACAGCTTAGGCGCATCGAGGTAGGCAACGCCTCACTTCATGACCGCGAAGAAGCCCGCAAACATGCCGAGGCAGAAGCGCATAAAGTCGAAAAGCGTGCCAAGGAAGTAGCAAATCAGGTAGCTCAACTGGAAATCATTCGCAGTACGGCCACCAGCGAAGCCCAGGCCCGAACGGCCGAAAGACAGCGGTTCAGCGCTGAGGTAAAGAATCTCAGCAAAGTGGCGGACGAACAGATTGCCCTCATGGAAGATGCCAAAGTTCGTCTTACGGCGTTGGAAGAGATGCGTCACCGGGCGGAAACAAAAGTAGGACAACGTGCCGAGCGTGAGACCCGGCTTCAGGCTGAGATTGAAACCTTGCGCCAGGCCGAGCAGGAACAGATCGAGCGCATCGCACATGCCGAAGCGGAGTCACGCCGGCTAAGTGAGGAAGAAGCGCGTTTGAAAATCGAGGCAGAGTCACGACGCAAGGCGGAGGCGGAAGTGCGCGCGCGAGCCGCGGCAAATGAGCGCCAGCAGGCGGAAGACGAGGCACGTCGTCGGGCTCACGACGAAGAAGCCAGAATCAAGAAGTTAGAGACGATTCGAACGAAGGCAGAGGCAGCAGCGCTGCGACGCACAGAGATAGAACAGCAGCTCAATTCCGCACTTGAAGTTCTCAGTAATGCAGCCGCCGAGCAGCTCCAACGAATTCAAGAGGCGGAAGCCAATTTTCGCGAAGCTGAAGCAAAATCGCGCCGGCAGTCCGACCAGGAGGCTCGTCTGCAGGCTACTCGAGACTCCCTCCAAAAGGCCGATAGAGAAGCGCGCCTGCAGGCTGCTGAAGCAGAGCGCAATCAGGCGCTAGCCGAAGCTCAGGCCCGCACTGAGGAAGAAGAACAAGAAATTGCCAAGCTTGAAGCCATCCGTGCCCAGGCAGAACTGGAGGCCCAGCAGCGAGCGGAGATAGCCCAACAACTCAGCGCCGGCATCGACGTGTTGCGCAAGACAGAAGCCAGACAAATCAAGCAAATCGAGGCGATGCACACGGAGACACAGGAACGAACGCAGCAGGAAGAACGCCGGCTCGCCGAGTTGGAGGCTCTGCAAAACAAAGCCACCTTAGCTGCACACCAGCGCGCGGAGAGAGAAAAAAAGCTGAACGCTGAAATTGAGGGTATGCGCAAGCTCGAGGCAGAGCAGGTAACACGCGTCGCCCAAGCCGAGGCCAATCTCGTTAACCTTGAAGAGGCACGTCATAAAGCAGAAGCAAAGGCCCGGCAAAAAACCGAAAGAGAACACCGCCTCAGCGCGGAACTGGAAGAGTTGACCGAAGCGGTGGCGGCTCAGATCAAACGCATTGCAGATGGCACGGCAGAGTCGAACCGGCTCGCGAAGCAGGAAGCTCGCTTGAAGGGAGAAGAAGAAGCGCGCCAACAAGCAGAGAACGAAGCGCACCAGCGTGCCGCGGAAGAGAGGCGGGCGCAGGCCGAGGCACAGGCCCACCGTCGTGCGAAGGAAGAAGAGGAACACCTGGCTGAGCTTGAAGCAATCCGGATCAAAGCCGAGCAGGATGCTCATCTTCGGATTGAAACCGAAAAACAGCTCAATATCAAAATTGGGGCGTTGCGCAAGCTGGAAGGGGAACAGCGCCTGCGCATCTCGAAGGCCGAGGCTCAACTTCGCGAGGCGCAGGCGGAAGCGCGACTCCTGGCGGAGGAACAGATTCGCTTAAGAACAGAAGCCGAAACTCTGCAAGAAGAACAAGCTGAAGCGCGGCGAGCCGCCGCCGAAGAAGTGCGACTGCTGCTGGAAACCGAAGCGCAGCAGCGCGCCGCAGAAGAGACGCAGCGACTGGAAGAGCTCGAGGCCATTCGTCGTTGGACCGAGGCGGAAGCCCAGCAGCGAGCAGAAACAGAGCAACACCTAAACGACGGCCTGAAGGCGCTCCGCAAGGCCGAGGGGCTACAGCTCCAACGAATGGCGGAAGCTGAAGCTGAGTCACGACGCCTGGCGGAAGAAGGAATTCGGCTTCAGGCTGAAGAAGAAACTCGCCTCCAGACGGAAGCCGAAGCGCGTCAACGAGTGTTAGAGGAGCAAGTTCGCCTTGAGGAAACGCGGGCGCAGTGGCAGGCGCAGGAAGAGCAACAGCGCGCCGAACATCTGGAAGCCATGCGCAGCGCCGCTGAACAAGCAGCACAACAGCGCCGTGAGAAAATTGTGAGCCTTAACGCAGACATCGCGGCCCTTCGCGAAGCTGAGGTCGAGGAGTCCAAGCAAATCAAGCAAGCTGAAGCGCGTCAAGCGGCAGCCGAAGAAAAGCGGCAGAGCATGGAAGCTGCTGCACGCCAGTTGGCCGCAGACGAGACTCAGCGGCTGGAAGAGCTCGAGGCAATTCGCAGTCGGACCGAGACAGAGACGCAACGGCGGGCAGAAACAGCGCAACAACTAAACGCCGGAATTGAAGCGCTGTGCAAGGGAGAGACGAATCAACTTCAGCGCATTGCGGAAGCAGAAGCCGAATCACGGCGTTTGACGGAGGAAGCAGCACAGCTTCAGGCCGCAGAGGAAGCCCGTCTCCAGGCCGATGCGGAAGCGCGTCAACGAGCGCTCGAGGAACAAATTCGCCTGGAGGAAACGCGGGCGCAACAGCAGGCGCACGAAGAACAACAGCGTGCCGACCAGCTGGAAGCCTTCCGCAGCGCCGCTGAACAGGCTGCACAAGAGCGCAGCGAGAGAGTCGATCGCCTCAACGCAGACCTCGCAGTCCTTCGCAAAGTCGAGGTCGAACAGTCGAATCAAATTCAGGAAGCTAAAGCGCGTTTACGCGAGTTTGAAGCTGAATGTCAAAGGTTGTCTGAAGAGGCGGCTCAGTTAGCGGCGGCAGAAGAAGCACGTCGCCAGACAGACGCAGAAGCTCGTCAACGAAGCTACGAGGAGGCGCTCGCTCAAGCTAAAGACGAGGCGCGCCGTGTCGAGCAGGAAGCAGAACAACGCGCAGCAGCGCTCGATCTGGTTCGTAGCGAATTGGCAGCGAAGTCTGCGCAGAACCTGAAGAGAGAAAAGCAGCAAGCCTCAGACATTCAGGCATTGGAAAAGGTGGAAGCAGAACAACTCAAGCGGATTGAAGATGCCGACGCTGCGATCATGGCCCGCGAAAAGGCGCTGCACGTGGTTGAAGTGGAGGCCAGTCGCGTGGCGGCGGAGGAAGAACAGCAACTTGCCGAACTAGGGGCCCTGCACAAGGATTCCGAAGCACAGTCCCAACTCAAAGCGATCGCTGCAAAACAACTCAAGGCCGAGCTTGAAGTTCTGCGGAAGGCTCAGGCGAAGAAACTCAAAGAGATCGAGAACCTGGAAGCTCGACGCAACCAGGCCGAGGCTGAAGCGCGCGAGCAGGTGGAGAGGGAAGCGCAGTTGCTCGTAGAACTTGAATCCCTCCGCGCGCGAGTAGAACAAAACGAACAAGCGTGGCCAGAGAAAGAGCTGAGCATCAAGGCTCAGATTGAAGCTCTCCGCAAAGCCGAGGCTATTCAACTCAAACGCGTCGAGAAGGTCGAGGCGCTACTTCATGCCGAGGCGAAGGCCGCACTGAAGCCGAAAGCCCGCGGCGCGAAATCAGAAGCTAAATCGACGGCGAAAACCAAAACTGGCGAGCCCGGCGAGGACCAGAAGCGGCGAGTTGCGCTGTTAGAGGCAATCCGCGACGAGACCGAGATCGAAGTCAAACAGCACGCTGAGAAGGAGCAGCAACTCCGTACCGAGATCCAGGCTTTGTACCAAGCTGAGGTTGAGCACTTACAGCGTATCGAGGAAGCGAAGATACGTCTCCGGGCTCAGGAAGAGGCATTGCAGGCGCAAGCGGCGGAAGAACGCCTGCTGGTCAATGTGATTCGCCAGCAAGCTGAGGCCGAAGTCGTCTCCGCTGAAACCGAGACACCGGAACAGACGGCGGCCGATTATATAACAACCCCAGAGAATCGTCCGGAGACAGGCGCGGAGGCTGCGTCGCTGCAGCCGCTGGAAACGTGGCAGTTTCCCCTGGATGACGAGCCGGAGACTGTAAACGGTCTGGAAGAAACCTCGCAGCCTGTCCAGCCAACCGCAGAAAGCGTCGCTCAAGAGAAACCGTTCGGGATTGGAGAAGACCTGGAGGTCGACCTGCAGGCTGAACTATCCCGGTCAGAGGATGAAACTTCGCTGTTGCCAACCGCGAAGGAGGATTTTGAGAAGTCACTGGATCTGGCCCAAACCGAAAAGGGTATCCAAACCTCCGGCCACGATTCGGCGATCTCAGCCCTGGTTGAAAACCTAAAGAGTGGCGATCCGGTGAAGCGCGCCGCCACTCTTCACGAATTGGCCCAGCTGGACGAAGACGAAGCCTTTAGTTTGATTACCAACCTATTTGACGATAGCTCTACAGACGTTAGAAATGCGGCGGCCCGGGCGCTCCATGAGTTCAAACCTGATCGCGCTGTTTCATTCACCCGCGCGCTTCGCGAAGGGTCAGCCAGCCGCCGGCGCAACATTGCTGCGGCTCTCAAGGGCTCCGGGTTGGCCGCCGAAGCGATCGATAGCCTGAGCGGGGAAGGCCAGGAAAAAACCTACGACGCATTCTCAATCTTGTTCTTGATGGCCAAAGCAGGTGAGGTGCAAACACTACTGCAGACTGTTGAGAAGCATCCGGATGCTGCCGTGCGCTTGTCGGTGATCAGGCTCCTTACTTTCTGTAACCAGCCTGCCATCATTCCGGCGTTTCGTAGTCTTGCCGTTAAAGGCACGCTGCCGACCGAGGTTCGTTCAGCGGTCATGGAAGCCATCTACCAAATCAGCAGCAACGCTCGCGAAAACTCGGTGTCGGCCGCGTAAAGATGTTAGCCGCAGATTTGCGCGCACAACACAAAGTCAGAACCGGGAGCGGTAGCGACCGGGTATGATCCTTCACCCTCAAGCATGATTGAATGCTCAATTCAGATAGGTGACCAGTCCCCGATGACCCGGTCGCTACTCTATATATGAAAGGGCGCCCCAGCGGTGGTAGCTTGGAGTT
>JANMQG010000164.1:0-19629 GCA_031370285.1 Chloracidobacterium sp.
GGCCAAAATCATAAAATCGTGAACAGCGCCACCAAGGCACACGCCAATCACCAGCCACAACAGACCCGGCAGAAAACCAAACTGCGCCGCCAGCACCGGACCAATCAATGGACCAGCCCCGGAGATTGCCGCGAAGTGATGCCCAAACAAAACCCATTTGTTTGTTGGATAATAATTGTGCCCGTCGTACATCGTCTGCGACGGCACCGGGCGCGAATCATCAAGCGCGAGCACCTTGGCGGCGATGAACGCGGAGTAGTAGCGATAGGCGATTGCGATGACGCAGAGCGAGCCGATGATGATGGGAAGCGCGTTCATATCCAGCGGCTTCAGCCAGACTTAGCTGTTTCTCCTCTCACCAGGCCTGCAATGAAGCCAATAACCATGCAAGCTAAACCGAGCCCGATGCTTCCGAAAGCGATGATCGTTCGTTTACCCTCGCCCATTCCCGTCATCATCTTTGAGTAGAGTTCACCCGGGCTGGAAGTATGTGGCACGGTCAAGATACCGCCGGCGATCAAGAACGACCCGAGCGCCGTCAGCGACAGCCAACCGGGCGTGATTCGCGAGCGTCCTGACTTCTTACCTAACTCACTGCGCGCGTAACCATATGAGAGATAGATCGAAAGACCAATCATCAACCAGGCGACAAAGCGCCACCATGAGGTGGGTGGCAGATAATACATTAGAAAAAGGCACGAGAGAGCCCCGAGCATTGGCAAAAACCAGGCGCCAAATGGCACTCTAAACGGCCGGTGCCTGCCCGGGTCTTTGTAACGCAAAATTGTAATGCCGACGCAAACCAACGTAAATGCAAACAACGTCCCAATGTTGGTGAGGTCGACCATCTCGTCGATGCTCATCACCGCCGCAAAGAGGCCGACAATTACGCCGGTCAGGATCGTCGTCACGTGCGGTGTCTTGAATTTAGGATGCACTTTCGCAAAAACTGGCGGCAACAAGCCGTCGCGGGCCATCGAGAAAAAGATGCGAGGCTGTCCGAGTTGGAAGACGAGTAACACCGCCGTATGCGCGACAACTGAGCCGAAGTCGACAAGTCCAGTAGCCCACCGTGCGTCAGGGGCGACGTATCTGAGGGCCATCGTCAATGGTTCAGCCTGTTCGGTAGCCAGTTTGTTTACCAATACTGGATAAGGCATCACGCCGGTAAAGACCGCGGCCACCACGACGTAAAAAATCGTGCAGATAATCAGGGAAGCGATAATGCCGATGGGCAGGTCTCGCGCCGGATTCTTTGTTTCCTCCGCCACGGTGGAAACCGCGTCAAAGCCGATGTAGGCAAAGAACACTACCGCGGCTCCGGCTAGTGTGCCGCCCCACCCCATCGGTTGAAATGGGTGCCAGTTGGTGGCCATCTTCGCCGGTGTAACCATGTAGAGCAGGAAGCCGATGAAAAAAGTCAGCACCACGATCTTGACGCCTACCATCACGGCGTTGAATTCAGATGACTCTTTGATGCCCCAGACCAGAACAATTGTGATCAGGGCGACGATTCCGAAGGCAAGCAAATTGAAAACTACCGGAACACCAAAAACGTGAGGGGCGCTTTCGATAAGCCCAGGGATTTTTCTGGCCGTGCGGAAATCCGTTGAGAGCCACTGAGGGATATCCACTCCCAGAGCGTCATGCATGAAGGACCTGAAATAGTTGGCCCAACTGATGGCCACGGCCACGTTGCCGATCGCATACTCGAGAATCAAATCCCAGCCGATGATCCACGCGACCAACTCTCCCAGGGTGGCGTAAGAATAGGTGTAAGCCGAGCCCGAGATCGGCACCATCGCCGCCATTTCCGCATAACAGAGCGCCGTAAAGGCGCAGACCACGGCAGTAATTGCGAAACTGAGCATCAGCGAAGGGCCGGCGCCAGGGCGCGAAGCATCGCCGGCGGCCGCCGTTCCGACCGTGGCAAAGATGCCCGCACCGATAATCGCCCCGATTCCGAGCAACGTGATACTAAGTGGCCCCAGACTCCGTTTCAGTCGGTGCGTTTCATCACCTAATGCCGACAGAATTTCGTCGAGGTTCTTGGTGCGAAAGATTCCTTTGAGCACGTTTTCCTCCAAAATGGATTAGATTGGGAACTTGTGTAATGTCGCCCCTGACCGAAGGAATGCTTGCGGAGTTTGGCATGGAACGGGCGAAGGGTAAAGAGAAAGACGGAGATCGGATTGCTCCACTCTCCCTGTTTTTCTTCATTACCCGTTTCCCTTTCCCCACGCTTCACCTGTCGGTTTCTATTCCCCCGAAAGTTTTTTCTTGCTAAACTCCGGGGCGAAAGCAGTTGGAATTTCGAAATTCGAATTGCGGATTGTGAGTTTGCCCTCCCTCATTCGTTGGTCACCCACTTGAGACGGAAGAGAGGAAATCAGCAATTCGAAATCCGCAAGTCGAAATTTACAAATGTATCCCTTCAGAAACATTCTCTTCCCGACCGATTTCACGCCACACGCCCGCGCGGCGTTGAAATATGCCGCGGCGTTTGCCCGCAGCGGTGGCGGCCGCGTAGTGCTGTTCAGTGTGCAGAGCGCGAGCGTGCCCGCAAATCTGCTGACGTTGCCGGAACGGATTTTCGTGGAGCAGGACAACCGGTGGTTACTGCAACTGAGGACCGAGGTGCGAGCGCTGTTGGCCGACCCGCTATTCAACGGGCTCGAAGTTGAACCGGTAATCGTTGAAGGCGAGCCCGCGACAGAGATTGCCAAAGCGGTTCGCGATTACGACATCGATCTCGTAACTGTGGTGACGCACGGCCGCAAGGGTCTATCGCGCGCGCTGTGGGGTTCGACGGCGGAAGAGATTATTGCTGAAGCGCCTTGCCCGGTCCTGACCATTCGGCCGCCGCAGCATGATTTTGTAGAACACAAAGGTGACCGTAGCGAGGTTCGCTTGAACCGGATTCTGCTGGCGACAAACTTTCGACCATCTGCTGCGGCGGCGACTCAGGTGGCGACGCAGCTCGCAAATCAAACCGGAGCAGAACTTCACGCGGTGTCTGTGATCGGAGACTACCTGGAACAGATCTCGGTGATGTTTCCCGAAGGCGGTCTGAACGCGCTGACTCGTTTGCGTAGTTACGTGCAGGAACGCATGGCCCAACTTGCTCGCGGGGATGGAGCTCGCGCTGTACGACACATCGTCGAAGGCCGTCCCTACGAAGAGATCGTGCGCCTCGCCGCGGAGACGGATGCTGACTTGATCGTCATCGGCAACAGCGTTCACGCTTCGCTTTTTGGTGGCACTCCCGTGCTAGGGTCCGAAATCGAACGCGTCGTGAGAAATTCACCGTGCCCAGTGCTGTGCGTGCCGGCAGCGCGAGTAGTCACGCCCTTGCCTGCCCTAATCAGCCAACCAGTGAGCTGAACGGAGCAGATGTTAGATGCTAGATGTCAGATGTCAGACGCTACAGAGGTTAGCATCTCACATCTGTCATCTCATTTCTGCATCTATTTACTGCGTGATCAACTGCAACCGACCATCAGGAAGCCTCACTGCAAACACGCTCCGTTCGTACATTGTTAGCGGCGCCGATTCCTTGCGCTGGTTGGCAGCTACCTGCTGACGTGTGTAGCTGCTGGCATAGCGGTAAGCCAGCGGATCGCGAATCAAGTCGTAGCGTCGACTAATTCTGCGCACGTACTCCTGCGTCTCGCTATAAGGCGGGATGCGAAACCCGTATTTCATCACAGCGCCTTCGCCGGCGTTGTAACCTGCCAGCGCCAGTCTGACGTCGCCATCAAACTTGTCCAGCAGGAAACGCATGTAACGCGTGCCACCTTCGATGTTTTGTTTCGGATCCCAGATGCTGGTGACGCCGAAACGCAGAGCGGTTCCGGGCATTAATTGCATCAGACCGCGCGCGCCTTTGTTTGACATCGCGCGAGGCTTGAAGGTCGATTCCTGATGCATGATGGCATAAAGCAGAAGTGGATCGACTGAGTTGCGCCGGCCCGAGTCGAGAATGTAACTGTCGACCGTCGCGTTGCCGGTGGTGAAGCCACTCAACGAGCCTGTCCAGTCTATGTTCGTAGTGCGCGTTAGAGGCGTGGGCGAGGATGAATGGTCAAGATCAAGCGAAGAAGTTAACACTCGTCCGCGGCGGAGTTTCCTTGAAGGAGGAGGCGGAGGCAGTTCAATGTGCACCGCGCTCAGGTCAAAGTTGTCGACGCGATAGCTGGGCTCGCTGGATTCGCTTTGGGCGAACGCCGGCAAGGCAGTGATGAGAAAGAGTGCAACAGCCAGGAGGAGTTTTTTCATGCTATTCAATTCAGCGGCAGCAGGAAGATGCGTTCGGGCGTGAAGTATTTCGGGGAGCGGCCTTTTTTTTCCTTCCAATAAGACCGGACTAGATATTAACACAGCGGTTAAACCATTGCCAACACCTGGATTTTATCCAGCGAAAGCGCGCGTAGTTGGGAGTTAGCCGGAGGATCAGGTCTGATTCCGAGGCTGGTGGCCCTCTTGAGTTTAGCCTCCAGCCTGGGCGATTTGAATTCTGCGACCCCGAAGATGAGACCCTTGGGAAAAGAGAATTCTGGTTGGGCCAAGGTTCGTGCGTGAGGTGCGCCTTCAGTCAGCGAGGGCCTTTGCCGATAACAGAATTCTTGCAAGTGTCCCGGCTGCAAAATCACTTGCAATTCTCCGTTTAGGGGGGTTGAGCTCTGGCGATTGAGTTCCTGACTGGAGCCAGCAATGATACCGGCGCTTTCCCAACAACTCAGTAGTGCGCGCGCATTTGCGCGTCTTCACTAGAAGAAGGACCATATGAAAAAAATGCTTTCGACGATTTTGTCGCTGCTGTTCATCTTTGCAATAGCAGTGGCAGCTCAGAACTCAAACAGCTCGACCACTTCCAACAACTCAAACACGGCAGCGAAGCCGAGGAGGCCAATCTTTAGAGCCAGCAAGGATCAGATCCAGCAAGCGCAAAAGATTCTCAAAGACCGTGGTTTCTACGCAGGCGAACAGACAGGCAAGCTTAACGACGACACACGCGCCGGACTGAAGAAGTATCAGGCAGCGGAGAACCTGAAGGTTACCGGCACGCTTAACAAGGTCACTCTTGAAAAGATGGGCATCGTGCTAACAGAAAAACAGAAGGCAATGTAAGGTGTGCGTCAGCGGTCGCTGAACCTTCTTGCGGAGGAGGCTTGTTGAGAAACAAGCCATCAAAAAGCGCAAGCGCGTCTCCATGCGTAGACGGCTCGCGCTTTTTCTTGCGTTAGCGAAGAAGCGGGGGCAAGCCCGCCTTCCCGACCGCGAGCTTGATCTGATTGAGTTGCTAATTCCCGATTGAGACGCTTTCAAGGCTAGGGCTACCGAGCTCATGGAATGTCTCTCAGGTCGGGAAGGCGGGCTTGCCCCCGCTTCTTCGCTCGCCTAACTCAGCAGCTTTTCAACGACAGCGTAACTCGCCTCAAGCGCTTCGCTGAGCTTTTCCGGCTGGGCGCCGCCGCCTTCGGCCATGTCGGCTTTGCCGCCACCCTTGCCGCCAACAATCGGCGCGAGTTCTTTAATGACTTTGCCGGCCGGGACTCTACTGGTTAGATCCTGAGATGTGCGCACGATCAGCGAAACCTTGCCGTCACTGCTGCGGCCGAGCACCACCACGCCCGACTTGATCCGTGCGAGCAGCGTGTCGGAAAGCTGGCGCATGCCGGCGGCATCGAGCTCGCTTGCTTCGCGCGCCAGCACCTTCACGCCCGCGACCTCGCGCGCGTCGTCGCCATTTGCCGACGCACTATCGACGGCGCCGGTTGCAATCTTCATGCGCAGCTCATCAGCTTCGCGGCGCGCCTTCTTCAGTTCGTCTTGCAGCTTGCCGATAACGGCGGACAATTCCGCGCGCGAAGTTTTCAGGCCACTGGCAACCTGATCGATTAAGAGTTCGTCTTCGCGAAAGCGGTTGAAAGCATCTACACCGGTAACCGCTCGGATACGTCGCACACCGGAAGCGATCGACTCGTCGCTCGTGATTTTGAATACGCCGATGTCGCCCGTCGCGCGCACGTGCGTGCCGCCGCAAAGCTCACGCGAAAAAATGTTCTCCGCGCCTTTTATGGAAAGTACGCGCACCTTCTCACCGTACTTTTCGCCAAACAGCGCCATCGCGCCCGAGCGCATCGCGTCTTCAATTGCCATCTCGTCCGTTTGCACCGGCTCGTTGCGCAGGATGTGATAGTTGACGAGATTCTCGATCTCCTCGATCTCGGTCCGCGTCAAAGGCTGGTAGTGGGAGAAGTCGAACCGCAGATAGTTTGGCGCGACAACTGAGCCAGCCTGCTTGACGTGCGTTCCCAGCACTTCACGCAACGCGGCATGCATCAAGTGAGTGGCGGTGTGATTGCGGCGCGTGGCATCGCGCTTCTCGACATCAACTTCAGCCGCAACCGTATCGCCCACTTTCAAGGTTCCCTTTTCAACCTTCACCTTGTGGACAATCAAACCCTGGGCCGGCGAGTAAGTGTCGAGAACCGATGCCATGAAGTCAGTACCACCCGCGGTAGCGGGTGGGTTGCTTAGTTTGCCGACGTCGCCAACTTGTCCTCCGCCCTCGGCGTAGAACGGGGTTTGATCAAGAACGACCTCACCTTCACCATCACCAAAGTCTCCTGAAAGCCCTTCAACTTCAAGATCACCTTTGATTAGCGCTACGACTTTCGCACAATTAACTTGTGTCGTCTCGTAGCCTTGGAATAGAGATTTCGTATCGCGTCGACGGGATAGAGCCACATAAACTGGGCTTACCCTTCTAATTTCACTGACATTCCTCGTTGTCTTTCCTTGCTGCAGCTCTTTCAGTAATCCTTCGATTATCTTTCTAAACTCCTCCTCCGTGAATTTCAGGATATCCTCTCGGACGTTGATGTCCGGAACGGAATCATGTATCGACTTGGCACGATACTGTAACGTGTGTGGAGATTGAGAGAGAATCACGTACATTAGGTCAATCGGAGTACCAAATGTGTCGTATAGTCTAGCGAGTTCAAGAGTGGGAATAACTACTTCGTCTATTTCCTCAACGAAACTAGCTTTGATAAGTTCATCAAGCTTATTCAACCCGACTGTCAACGTTGAACCGAAGCGCTCTTCTTCAAGTCGCACCATCTTCCCGATGAAATCTCGCTGCTCTGCAAGCTCCGGATAGGCCCCGTGCATTCGATCGACGACGTAGTTCGTCACTTTGTGGAAGAACAGATCTTGGAAGCCAAGCGTGTGGCGGCCTTGATATATCGCCCGACGCATGATCTTGCGCAGGACGTAGTTCCGGCCTTCGTTGCCAGGCAAGATTCCGTCAGCAATCAAAAAGGCTGTGGCGCGTGCATGGTCCGCGATGACGCGAAGCGCAAAGCCTTCTTGTTTCTCCGGTTCGTAATTCCGTTCTGCAAGCTGAGCGGTAAGGTCGATGATTGGACGAATCAGAGTGGTATCGTAGTTTGAAAACTTACCTTCCATGATGGCGGTCGTGCGCTCCAGGCCCAAGCCGGTGTCGACCGACGGCTTCGGCAGCGGCTCGAGCTTGTACTGACCAGGCTCAACCTCGACACGGTTGTATTGCATGAAGACCAGATTCCAGATCTCCATGGTGGCGTCGCCCGGTCCGTTGACCAGATCGACGCGGTTGAATTCAGGGTTCTCTGGATGCTCGCCGAGATAATAGTGAATCTCGCTGCAGGGTCCGCACGGTCCGGTCTCGCCCATCTGCCAGAAGTTATCTTTCTTTCCAAAGCGCAGGATTCGCTCACGCGGCGCGCCAACCTGTTCCCACAATCTTTCGGCGTCTTCATCTGCTGACACTTCGTCGTCGCCGCCGAACACAGTGAACCAGAGGCGCTTCGGATCCATCTTGAGTTCATCGACCAGAAAGCCCCAGGCAAACTTGATTGCGTCTTCCTTGAAGTAGTCGCCAAACGAAAAATTGCCGAGCATCTCGAAGAAGGTCTGATGCCGCGCGGTCTTCCCAACTTCATCAAGATCGTTGTGTTTGCCTCCCGCGCGCACGCACTTTTGCGACGAGCAGGCGCGCACGTACTCGCGTTTCTCAACTCCCAGGAACACATCCTTAAACTGGTTCATGCCGGCGTTGGTAAAGAGCAGCGTCGGATCGTTGGCAGGCAACAACGGCGACGAGCGCACACGTGTATGCCCGTGCCGCTCGAAGTATTTCAGAAAAATTTCGCGAATTTCGTTTCCAGTCATGATCAGTGGGCAGTGGCCAGTGGGCAGTGGGCAGTCGAAAAAACTATTTCAACGAAACCACTGACAACGGACAACTGACTATCGTGAGTTTAGCACGCAGGTTCAAGCGACTGAAATTGCGCTCAATTTGGTCGGGTCCCAATTTGAGAACTTCTCTGTGCCCTCTGTGACTCAGTGGTGACTATGCGCTTAAAAAGACTCTCCGCGGAGACACAGAGGACACAGAGTTCACACAAAGGATCTATTCAATCTCTTCCAGGTCTGTTCGCGAGGCAGCGCGGACTTTGTCGCGCACGAGTTCAAATGGAAAACCCTGGCGTAGCAGATGATCAAAAAGGCTTTTGGCCTCCGCGCGAGTCTTCGGCCTACCGCGCAGGCGGAGGCGTTTCTCCAGTGCGCGATCGAGCAGATCTTCCTCTGGCGTTTCAGCAAAGACCTGATCGAGCGCTTCATCAGCAACCGCACGATCAACTTTCTTTCTGGCGAGGCTAAGTTCCAAACGGCGCCGGCCGATCGGTTGCTGCCTTACCTTCGACGACGCATAGCCCAGCGCGTAGCGTTCGTCATCGAGATAGCCTTACTCGCGCAGCCGCGCAATCACAGTTTCGATTACCGTCTTACTGGAACATCGCTCCGCTAACCGTTCGCGCAGTTCGGCAATCGAGCGTGGCTTGGCAGCCAGCAGCTTCACCGCGCGTTGAAAGGCGCGCGCGCGAATTTCTTCAGGAGTCAGCCTGCTAGTGCGCGACTCCTCCTCGGCGGTCTTGGGTTTTGAGCGACGCTGACGCATTTGGAATTAAGACATTTACCACAGAGACACGGAGGACACGAAGGACGCACAGAGGACGGCAAATCATTTGGTGTTCTGACTGCTGAATCGCCAATTGCGTGCTCGACCATCTAGAATGAATCTCATGGATGGAGTTTTAGTGATCGATAAGCCTGCCGGGGTGACTTCGCATGATGTGGTTGACGACATCAGGCGCATTTTGCGCGTGCGACGTGTCGGACACACGGGGACGCTGGATCCTTTCGCGACCGGCGTGCTGGTGATTCTCGTTGATCGCGCAACGCGTCTCGCGCAGTTTCTTAGTGGGGTGGAAAAGGAATATGAGGCGGTGATTCGTCTGGGCTACGCCACCGATACGGGAGACGTAACGGGCAAACCGATTCGCAGTAGCGAAGAAGATACCGAGTCAACAGGCGAACTAATCGGCGGGTGGAGCAAGGAGCAAATCGAAGCGGCGCTCGCGAGTCTGCGCGGCGAGATCGATCAAGTGCCGCCGATGTATTCCGCAAAGAAGCAGGGTGGCCGCAAGCTTTACGAGCTGGCGCGGCGCGGTGAAGAGGTGGAACGAAAGCCGGTAAGAGTTTGCGTCGACAAGTTTGAGACAATCAAACCAACTGGTGAGCCGCTGAGAGATAATTTGGACGGCACTTTCGATTTCGCGGTGCGGGTGGCGTGTTCAGCGGGCACTTACGTCAGAACGCTGGCGGAAGATTTTGGCAAACGATTGGGAGTCGGAGCGCATCTGGCGGAATTGCGTCGCACGCGGGTGGGCGACTTTCAGATTCAACAGGCGCAGACACTGGAACAGGTAAAGGTGAATGTTGCTGAGGAAGCGCTGGGCAAGATTATGCTGCCGACCGATGCGGCGGTGGCGCGTTTTCCTTCTGTCGATTTGAGCGGCGACGACGTGCGCAAGGTGCAAAACGGCATCTCCGTTCGCGTTTCAGGAACAGCGTGGAGCAATGGAGAGCGAGTGAGAATGCGCGATGAGCAGGGCAACCTGATCGCAGTGGCGGAGTTTGATGCGGCGTCAGGGTCGTTACACCCAAGCGTTGTTATCACGCGGGACGAGACATAAAGGTCATGAAGAAGCGTTACTGGATTGGCAGTATATCCGCAACTCTGGCGGCGGCGTCGGTGGCGGCGAAGCTGTTGTTGCGCCCGAAAGACGTCGAGTGGGAGCAGAACCGTGAAGCGGTTTTTCACGCCGACTACTCGCGCTTCATGGAAGTTGACGGCGTGCGCCTGCACTATCAGGAAGCCGGCGATCCAAACGCGCCGCCGATGATTTTGATTCACGGCTTCGCCGCCTCCAACCTCGTTTGGAGCAAAGTGTTCTTGGAATTCGCGGCAGCGGGTTACAGAGTGATCGCGCCGGATCTTCCCGGTTATGGCTATTCGGCAAAGCCGCGACATCTCGACTACACGATCGCGGGCCAGGCCGAGATGGTTGTAAGTTTCCTGAAGCAAATGAAAATCGATCGCGCAGTTTTCCTGGGCAGTTCTTACGGTGCGGCGATCGCGGCGACGATTGCGCTTGATCACCCAGCTCTGGTTGAGAAGTTAATCATGGTGGGCGCGGTCAATAACAACAAACCGACGCGCTATTTGTTGATGCGCCTCTTTAGCTCGCCGATCATCGGCGACATTCTTTCGCCGCTGCTGGTTGGTTCGCGCCGGCTGCTGCGATTGCGAATGAAGCGAGTTTATGACCGGCATTCGTGGGTGCTTGACGAGCGTCGAGTCGATGCGCGACATCTGCCGTTGCGCACCAGAGACGCACATCGAGCGATCATTCGCACTGTGCGGCGTTGGGACGCAGAACGCGTCTCGCGCGACGCACACCTGCTCGCGCAACCGACGCTGCTCTTATGGGGCGACACTGATCGGGAAGTGCCGCTCGGGGATGGCGAGCGGCTGCACCAGGCGATTCCGGGGTCGCGGTTGATAGTCTTTCGCGAGTGTGGCCACCTGCCGCATGAAGAATATCCGCAAACTTTTGTTAAGCTGGTCTTGGAGTTTTGTTCCCGGCAGGTTGCTGAGATAGTAGAGCCGGTTGAAGCAACATAGGCGATCCACGAAATCACACGAAATAACTCGAAATGGGAGTTTGCTTAGTGTTGTTGGTGTGGTTTCGTGGATCGTAGTCTGGTTATTCAGCAGCCTGCTCTAGAGAGAAGAATCGTAGCGGTTTGTGCTTGGCTTTATTTGAAAGGAACTTCGAGACGCTTCGCTAATCCCTCACCGCCCCAGCCCATCACGACGTTGTGGTTCCAACTGAAGAACGGCCGGGCAATAGGCGCGAGCAAGTTCATCCACGGCTTGGTGGTTTCCACTTGCCAATCGTAGCGTACTGTAGTTATCCCGCCGTCGTTTGAGAGTTGCCAGCGGCCCACGCCCTGCAGTTCGCCAATCGCGCGGCCTTCGATTATTGAGATGGGCTCGACGCGCAGCGACTCCATTTCAAAAATGAGGCGGTAGGGGAGTTTGCTTTTCCAGGTGTAGCGATGGATAGCGCCGACGTGATTGGCGTCGCCGTCCTTCAACCTTTCGACTCGCTCAACACCGGGCCACCACTCCGGCCAGTTTTCAGAATGGAAAACTCGATCCCAGACTTTCTTTTGCGGAGCTTGGAAGCGCCAGACGGTGACGAATTCGTAGTTGGCCAAAACCGTCTATCCCATGTTCAGGGCTTTACCAACGGAAGGGTCGCGGCGGATGCGCCAGATTTTGGAGTCGAGGTAGTAATGAATGAAGGCGTAGCCCCAGAGAAACGCAATGCCGAGCTGGGTTGCGAATGACGGATCGCCGAGACCGCCATCGCTGTTCTTCAAAGTCATGTAGCCGAGGATTTGTCTCGGCCCCTGGTAGATCAGTCCGAAAAGAATTCCGAAAGCGATGTAATAAAGCAGGCGGCGGCTGATCAACTCGGCGGCGCCGTACTGCTGGCGAAGGTTTGTGGCATTCGAAGATGAGCCCTCCTTCACAGTCGGGCTACTGCCCCGAATGCCCGCGGTCCTGGTGTATTTCTTGTTATGAAACCAGATCAGCCGATGATATTGCAGGTTGTGATAGATAGTCAGAATAGCCACGATCGCGATTGGCTTGTGCGGCATCGGCGTCAGCAACACAATCCAATGCATCGGAATCGCCGCAACGAGTAGCAGATACTTGGGAACATCCAGCGGCTCGCCAGTGATCACGCGCTGAACTTGTCTTCCCAGCCAGGCGGTGGCCAGCACAATCGTGGCCATCAATAGAATTGTGGCTAGCCCATTGACGCCCGACTGCAACGTCGCCGGTACCCGCTTCATCGCTTCCGGATCTCGCGCGATGAAGGCGACAAACGGATAATTAAACGCGAACAACACCAGCAGCCGGTCGAGCGCGTTATCAACCGGCGCGAGGTCGTTGTTCTTCTTTTTGTAGAGCACCATGAAGCCGTAGTGCTGCTTCACCAGATGGTAGTAAGCCCAGAGGGCGGCGAGGAAAAAGAAGATGAGGCCGGCGCCGGCGTAAACCATAAGCGGACCGATTGCGAAGAAGAGTAGCGAGCCCCAAAGCAGACGGCCGCGGTTGTGTCGTTCGGTGCGATCGAAATAGGTTCGCGAGAAAGTGCCGAAGACGTGCGGCGCATCGATCAGGATTGCCCAGAGCGCCACCATCGGCACCAGCGGCAGAAGGCCCTTCACGTAAAGAACAAGCAACAGGTAGCTCGAAGCAACCGAGCCAATCAACCAGACGAGATCGTCGCGCGTGCTGATGATCCAACGCACCGAGACTGCGCGCGGTTCAGCCCGCCCAATTACATCCACACTGGTCGCCATATGATTTGGCAGCCGGGGCGCGTTCGCTGTTGAAAACAACCGGCTGCGAAGCTAGGATTCTAACACCGACGTAATTACACGCAGAAGGAAGAAAGGCCCACGCGCATGTCCAAAGAAGATTCTCCCTTCAGTCTTTTCAAACTTATGTTCCAGGCGCATCCATGGCATGGCGTCGCTCCGGGCAAGAAAGCGCCGGAGACGGTGAAAGCCTACATCGAGATCGTACCGACCGACGCGGTGAAGTATGAATTGGACAAGCAGTCGGGCCATCTGCACGTCGATCGGCCACAGCGATTCTCATCGATGTGCCCTTCGTTGTACGGATTCATTCCGCAAACTTTTTGCGGAGATCACGTGGCCGACTTGTGCGCGGAGCGAACTGGAATGACCGGCATCAAGGGTGACGGAGATCCGATGGACATCTGCGTGCTGACGGAGAAAACGTTTGCGCAGGGCAATTTCTTTCTTCAGGCCGAACCAATCGGCGGACTCAGAATGATCGATGGCGAGCAGGCCGACGATAAGATCATCGCCGTGCTCGAGGCCGACCTTGCCTACGGCCACATCAAGGATATTGATCAGTGTCCGAAAGCGCTGGTAGATCGCCTCAAGCATTATTTCCTCAGTTACAAGCAACTGCCGGGGGACGCTCCGAGGCGCGTCGAGATTGTTGACGTTTATGATCGGGCAGAGGCGCTGGATGTTATTACGCGCAGCATTAGCGATTACCAAACGAAATTTGGCGATCACGAGAGTCGCACAAAGAAACTCAAGCGGCTGACTTGAGGTTCGAGACAGTCTTGAGTTCTGAGTTCTGAGATACCAGATCTGAAAGCTGAATAGGCTGCGAGGCTACGCGTTTGTAATCGTCTCTTCGATGCCGCAGCGCGGGCAAGTGAGGGCGTGACGGGAAGAGTCGGTCCAGCTCGCAAGCGCCAACGCGGGCGTCTTCTCTTGCTGCCCACCGCGAGTTTCTGGAGGCCCGTGCTTCGCCTCGGTGTCGGCCGCACTGCAGTGTTTGCAGAGCCAACCGTAACCGAGATCGAAGAAGTGGTTTGTTTGATTCACTAGCGAGCAACCGGTCCGGTTAGACGCACCGGCACGCTTGTCCGTCGACCGTTTCGAAGAATTTGTAGTTGCACCGTATCGCCAACCTGATGCTTGTCCAGCTGGCGGTAAAGATCATCCGTGTTCGCAATCTTTTCGCCGTCCATGCCAAGGATGATATCTCCGATTGCAAAGTCGCCATTCTCAGTTTGAGTGACACCGCGCAAACCCGCGTTCGCGGCAGCTTCGCCGGGCGCAACCTGCAGGATGATCACACCGTCTGAGATTGGCAGATCAAGTTGACTCTTCAAGGGAGCAACATCACGAGTGCCAATTCCCAATTTGGGCCGGCGCACTTCGCCGGACTTTAGCAACTGCGGCACGATGCGCTTGGCTATGTTCACGGGAATCGCGAAGCCCACGCCCGCTGACGCGCCGGATGGCGAAAGAATCTGCGAGTTGATTCCGATCATGCGGCCGTGCGAATCGAGCAATGGGCCGCCAGAGTTTCCCGGATTGATCGAGGCGTCAGTCTGAATTGCGCCCTCGATGGGCCGGTTATTACGCGCGCGTATCGGGCGCTGCAAGCCACTGATAACGCCGGTAGTCAGTGTTCGATCGAGGCCGAAAGGATTTCCGATCGCCAAAACCTTCTGTCCGACGTCGAGCTTATCCGAGTCGCCCAGCGTAATTATGGTCAACGGCTCTTTTGGTTTTTCAATCAACTTGATTACGGCCAGGTCAGTGTCCGGATCGCCGCCCACCAATTGCGCCGCGTAGTTCTTTTGTCCGCCGAAACTGACCGCGAGCTTTGTGGCCCCCTCGATCACGTGATAGTTCGTGAGGATGTTGCCCTCCGGATCGATCACTGATCCGGAGCCCGACCCTTCCTGCGGCTCGACAAAGCCGAAGAAGTCGCGTGCGTAAGAGGTTGAGTGAACGTTTACGACCCCTGGTGAAAGAGTGCGATAGACCTCGATGTTGTTTTGTTCATCGGTGGCGGTGGCGGGATCGGTTATTCCCGCAGGCGTAGCTTCGCTTAAGGCGTAGCTCGACGGCTGAAATCGATTTGCCAGGCGATCTACAACGGCGATCGCGCCAGCCGCAAAGAGAGCCGAAAGCAAGGCAATGGCTAATACTTGACGTGCTGAAAGTTTATACATGGCTTATTTCTCGCTTAGTTATTTTAGTTAAGAAACGCTCGTCTGCAACGAGCCTTGATGAGATGCCCGGTCCCTCACAGTAGTTGCTGCTTCTGGCTCGGCCCTGCAACGACCGAGCCGCGTTACGGTCTAAATTTAAGACTCCGCAGCCCCGGAGGCAAGTCCAAAAAATCTGACTGCACCGAGCAGGCTTGGTCCGGTTTACTAGAACGTTTGTGGCGCAGCAAGGTTTCCTTTTTTGCCCGGCGGCTCTAGACGGAACGGGACGCAACCGCTGCCGGAAGCGAAAGCGCGGCAGACCTTAGAGAACGACTGGCTATGAAGCGGTTGATTGAGAGAACGGCGATCAGGAAAAGGAAGCGACGAAAGCCTCGGGCAGACTGACAAAGTAGGAGAGGACGGTAGCCGGGGCATGCCAGCCCAGAGCTGAGAAGCCTGTTACCATATGCACCATCATCAGGACGAGGTAGACGGCCAACACGACTTTCATTCCGCGCCGGGCCATAGGAATTTCTGCAAAGCGATAGAGGGTGTAGGCTGAAAGACCACCGATTAAGAGTTTGACCGAAAGAAACGAGGCCTCGCTGTGATTTAGCAGACCAGCCATAATGCCGTTTCCCTCAGTGGCAATATTCAACCGCAGCCAGAGGATGGTCAGCTGCGCATCCAGCCAATTCATCGTGAACAAGAGAAGGGCTTTCGAAAGTGCTCCCACGTTGCTCCTTGGGAAACGTTGTTAAACCCGGGCTCCTATTAACGCCAGAACCTCCGAAGCCGAATGGCCTGGAGGTCCTGTCGTCATACGGGAGGAACGAGACTCGTACGGTTGTACTATCAAGATACTCGCAATGAGATTCTTGTTCCCGAAATCCTCGAACGACTTCGCGCGTTATTCAACTTCTTCGTGCCGAGCTTGTGCGGCATAGTATAGACGTAGTCCGAAGTAGCGCAAACTGTTAGTTTGCGTCGCGGCCCCCGGCGGCAAGCAAACAAGCAACACGCAAACTAACAGGTTGCTTTACAGCAGAAATGACCACTTCAATTGCCGAGACGATATTGCAAGGCGCGCACAAACTGCGACAGGCTGGCGTGCCGGAAGCGCGGCGCGAGTCAGGATCGCTCGTGGCGCACGTGCTTGGTCGAGATCGCTCCTTCATTCTTAGCCACGCAGGAGACCCGATCGGTGAGGAACAGGCCGAGCGGTTTCGTGAGTGTCTCGCGCGACGCGCGCAGGGAGAACCGCTGCAGTACATCACCGGCCATCAGGAATTCTTTGGTCTTGATTTTGAAGTGACGAGGGACGTTTTGATTCCCCGGCCCGAGACCGAACTGCTTATTGAAACTGCACTCAAACTATTCGCCGGGTCCGCCGCCGCTTTCATTTGCGACGTCGGCACGGGATCAGGTTGCATAGCCATCACCTTGGTTCATGAACTTCCGCAAGCCCGCGCCATCGCAATCGACATCTCGCCAGGAGCGCTCGTGGTTGCTCGGCGAAACGCCGCGCGCCATTTAGTGACCGAACGCATTAATTTTATTCTCTCGGATTGTTTAGCGGCGTTGAAGACGCGAGAGCCGCGCCAATCACCTTTCGACCTGATCGTTTCAAATCCGCCATACATCGAGGAGAGCGCAATGGCGGGCCTGCAAAGAGAAGTGCGCGACTTTGAACCGCGTAGCGCTCTCGCTGCCGGTGCGGATGGCCTGGCAATTATTCGCCGTTTGCTCATTGAAGCTGCGCGCTTTTTGAAGGCTGACGGCTACTTTCTATTTGAGATTGGCTTCAATCAAGCAGCGGCGGTTCAGCAGTTGCTTGCTCCGAAAACCTGGAAACTCCTGGACATTCACAAGGACCTGCAGGGCATCCCACGAACTGTGGCTTTACAGAAGGTCGGCTGAACCAAGCACAAGCTTTTCCTCTGTGCCACCTTCGTGTCCTCTGTGTCTCTGTGGTGATTTCACGCCCGACAACCACTCACCACAGAGGCACAGAGAACACAGAGATTACACAGAGAAATCGAATTCAAGGCAGCAGCCCGGATTCCGTTCGCTTTAACCTTTCCGCGTTTTATTCTAATCTGTTGGCAGCGTGGATAAATTTCGCATTATCGGTGGCCAGGCGTTAAGTGGCCGCGTTTCGATAAGTGGCGCCAAGAATTCGGCGCTGCCCTGCATGGCCGCGGCGTTGCTAAGTGCGGAAACAGTTACGTTGCACAACCTGCCCTATGTTCGCGACATCATTACGCAACGTCGCTTGCTCGAGGATCTCGGCGCTACGGTGCTGACTCCCGAGCTGCGAACGCACAAAATTGCCGCCAGCCATATCGAACTCTTTGAAGCACCGTATGAACTGGTCAGAACCATGCGCGCGTCCGTGCTGGTTTTGGGACCACTGCTCGCGCGGTTTGGCAAAGCCAAAGTTTCATTGCCGGGTGGCTGCGCGATTGGCACGCGGCCGATAGACCTGCACCTCGTAGCCTTCGAAAAACTGGGTGCCGAGGTGAAGCTTGAGGCCGGCAATGTCATCGCGCGCGCACCCAGGGACGGGCGTTTAGTTGGCGGCAAGATCCACTTCGACAAGGTCACCGTCACGGGAACTGAAAACGTGATGATGGCCGCAACGCTGGCCCAAGGCTTGACGGTTCTGCACAACGCGGCTTGTGAACCTGAAATCACAGATCTTGCGGAACTGCTCAACAAGATGGGAGCGCGAGTGCGGGGCGCCGGGACGAGCCGGATTGAAATTGAAGGCGTCGAAGAGCTAGGCAGCGCCGAGCACACGATCATTCCCGATCGCATCGAAACAGGAACCTTCATTGCCGCGGCGGCCATTACGCGAGGCGATCTCGAAATCAGAGACTGCGAACCCCTGCATCTTGCCGCTGTGATTGAAAAGTTTCGCGAGGTTGGTGTCAACATTGAAGAAATCAATCCGAGCACGCTCCGCGTCTCCTGTCCGAAAGCGCTCACCGCGAAAGACGTAACGACGCAGCCTTATCCGCAGTTTCCCACAGACATGCAGGCGCAATACATGGCGCTGATGACGCAGGCGGAAGGCGGAGCAGTTATAGAGGAAACAGTTTTTGAAAACCGTTTCATGCACGCGTCAGAGCTGCAGCGAATGGGTGCGCATATTTCCATCGACGGCCGCCACGCGTCTGTTACCGGGCCAACGCCATTAACTGGCGCGCCGCTGATAGCGTCAGACTTGCGCGCTTCGGCTTCGCTAGTCCTGGCCGGTTTGGTTGCTACGGGAGAGACGATCATCGATCGCGTCTATCACATTGATCGCGGGTACGAAAAGATAGAAGCAAAACTGCGGAAGCTGGGCGCCGACATCGAGCGGATTCGGGAGCCGGTAACGGCTTCGCTGCCGCAGGCTTCTCAACCAGGAATGGCCGCAGAAATAAGTTAATGACAACAGAACAAGGTGGAAACACAAAGAAGATGTCAGAACCAAGTTGCTTGTTTTGCCGCATACTCGCCGGGGAAATTCCCACCGACTTCGTCCACCAGGACGATCGGTCCGTAGTCATTCGTGATATCAACCCCCAGGCCCCGACTCACTTGCTGGTGATTCCGCAGGAACACATTGAATCGCTCGACGATGCTGCGCAGAAAGATGAGGCGTTGTTGGGCCACTTGCTGCGCGTGGCCGCGCGTGTAGCAAACGCCGCCGGCCTTGCTGAAGGTGGCTATCGGACGGTGATCAATAACGGCGCCGGCGCTGGGCAGTCAGTTTTTCATCTTCATGTACACGTGCTTGGCGGACGCGCAATGAACTGGCCTCCGGGGTAGTGTCTGCTGGTTGAAGTCCAACTCTTTGCCTTTCCCTTATTCATCTGCTAAAGCTCTGGCGCGATGAGTTCGAAACCTGGCAGAGAATCTTTTACTAAACGCGAGTGGCAATTGATCCAGTCGTTGCGCCAGCCGGCGCAGGTGCAACGCTATTTCACTACCATGCCCTACAACTGGGAGCGTGACGGTGGCACGCTGCGCTCTTTCCGCGAAGTCGTAAAACGAAACGAAGCCCATTGCCTGGAAGCTGCGGTCGGCGCGGCGGTGATCCTCGAACAACACGGCTATCCGCCGCTGCTACTCGATATCGAGTCGTGGGATTTGCTGGATCACGTAATTTTTGTGTTTCAATACCACGGCTTGTGGGGCTCGATTGCGCGTTCGCGTGATATCGGCTTACACGGACGAAAGCCGTTGTTTCGATCGCTGCGGGATTTGACGTGGAGTTATTTCGATCCTTACGTGGACATGTCGGGACGCATACAAGGTTACGGTCTCACGAATCTTTACGACCTGGGAAACTACGACTGGCGTTTCTCGCCGCGCAACATGTCAAAGATTGAGAACCATCTTCGCGAGCTGCCACACAAGCACATTCATTCTTCAGACAAGCGATATGAAAAGCTGCATGCCCGCTACCAGGAATATAAGAAACGCTATCCGGATCGTTCGCCGTCTTACTATGACAATCGGCACCAGTGGCTGATCTAAGTTTCGAGTTTCGAGTTTCGAGTTCCAAGTTTCGAGTTCGCAGTTCTTCGATTAGTCCGAACTCGAAACTTGG
>JANMQG010000166.1:0-20092 GCA_031370285.1 Chloracidobacterium sp.
AGACCTTCTCTACTGGGACTTTCACCCAGTCAGAAACACCCAGCTTTTCTTGGCGCTCGAACGCAATGTTTATAGCAAACGCCAAACTCCCTGCAAACAAAACTGCCGGAGCGAAACCTGCTTAACAGGTTTCGCTCCGGCAAAAGACCTCAGGGTTGCGAGTGCAACTATAAACATTCCGTTCCTACGGAACTCTAGTTAGAACTCTTCTTGCGATTTGTCTTTCTGATTCTCTCTGGACTTCAGATATTTCCCAAACACACCATTCCACGGCGGGATTACGATCGACACCGCACCGAGCGCCTGCGCCTGGCAAGCCAAGCGGATGAGTGGCTTTGGTTCCGTTGTGTCGATGTAACCAAACTCCTTAATCTGCTTGCCTACGCGCACGGCCACGTCGGAAAGCTTTTCCGCGCCGCCTAAAACTCCCACCCAGCAAGTGCCGCACGATGCCGAGCGACACTCAACCGGAATTGGACCTTCAGGTCGCCGCGGATCGATCTCGCGCCAGTTGCGCGAACGATCAGCCTCCGCGCCCCAGGCGAGGTCTTGTGCATGGTTGAGTTTATACTTCGCCTGTTCGTCGTTCTCATCGTGAGTGACGGTCCACTTCTTGTCCACAGTTTTCAGAAAACCAAACAGACCCTGGCTATCGTCAACGGCGCGATCACGCAGAACCTGCTCCGGCGACTGCTTCGCATGTTTGCGGTCAAGCAGCATCTCGCCTTTAGCATTCTTGAACGCCGGCAGGCCCGCCTGGCGCACCGTCATGAACGCGACCCCGGTTATGCCGACAGTTAGCGATTGATCCACCTTCGCTGCCTCGGCCGCGTCACGCGCTACTTTCAAAATTTGATCTGCCAAAGCCTGATTCGCTTGCCCGTCGCTGTTTCCGTGGTTAAAGCTCGCAGCGAACGTCTCGACGGCTTTCTTAACCTCCGGCCAATAGCGATGGCCGTAGAGAAACTTGTGTGACGAATCGACCTGGTCCTTGAGCGGGTAAACGCCCCGAATTAGCAGTTGCGCCGCCAGGAGTTCCCGATCGTCGGCCGCCTCAAAAGCGCGGAACAATGACAGCGGGAAGAACGAAAACCAAATCTGCGTGGCGTTCTTATCTACTTCATGAACGGAGCGCAATAACGTAGTTAGCGCCGCGGCCCAGGCTTCCTCGTCGTTTTGGTTAAGAAACTTTTCGAATGGTGTTCGCGTGCTGCTTGTCATAAATGTGGTAGTCATAGGAAACGATGATTATAACCATGAAGGACAAAAGTTCACAGCGGAGCGGAAGCACTGACTAGTTTCAACCCGGAATAGACCTCATTAGCCATCATACGGCTTTGCCGTTCCGGTGCGCGGCAAGTCTCTGACTTGCCGGAAACTCCAACTTAACCCTTCACGGTCTATGACCGTCGAAGGCAGGTCAAAGACCTGAAGAATGGGCGAGACAGTCGGCAAGTCAGAGACTTGCCGCGCACCCAATTATTGAAGGCTCCCCTTTTCTGTCGCTTGAGGGAAAAGTTGACAAGTGGTTACTGGCCGCAGTAAAAATCAATCCTGCCAACCCAGCATCACGAGTTCAACCGAAAGAAGGACGTTACCAATGAGCGCCAACGAGCCAACTACAGCGAAGCCCGGCCGCAGTCTTGATAGTGCCTACACTTTTTCCTTTGCTATTGCCATCGGTTTGCTTCTTTTCATCGCAGGGCTGGTCATCAGCCTTACGCTCGGTGGCGGCTCAAGCCTCGGACTCATCTTCGGCGTTCCCCTGCTCCTCGCCGGTCTGATCGTGCCGCTCATCATGATGCGCGGGTTCTTCAAACAGAATGAAGTCGCCGGTCTCTGCCCTTATTGTTCAGTGCCGATCAAGACTTTGGATTCGACGATCAGATTGCAATGTCCTACTTGTCAGGGAGTGGTGGCGGTGCGTGATGAGAAGCTCTACGCTGTGGAGACTTCAAACTAGCGAAGCGGGCTTAGAAAGGATTAGCAGGGTCCTAACCAGCATCTTGTCCAGTAGTCGCTGAAAGTGAAAGCGAAGAGAATTACCAGCCAGAATAGCGCCGACGTGAAAACCACCCAGATAAGTTTCGAGCTGTAGCGAACGTGCATGAAGTAGAGTACGACGAGCGTGGCCTTCACCACGGCAATCGTCAGCGCAATGATCACATTCAACTGCCCCGGGAAATCGTGCAGGCCCGCCCAGACAGTGAGCGCTGTTCCCGCCATCAAGGCAAGAAAGATCGCAACGTAGACTTTCAGTGAAACGATGTGTTCGCTCATAGCAGGTAATTTCTAGGTCACAGGTCAGCCGTAAGATTTTCCATTTGTCATTTGAAATTTTTCATTTGTCATTAACTGCTGTATTAGTGGCGAATGGCAAATGAGAAATGGTGAATGGAAAATCTGTCTTTCATGACTGACTTACCTTTCCTACATGTGTTCCAAGTGCCTGCCCAACAAATAAAGCAGCGGGAACAAGAAAATCCAGACGATGTCTACAAAGTGCCAATAGAGACCTGAGATCTCCACCGGGTTGTGATACTCAGGCCCATAGCGGCCGCGCCACGAAAAAAAGAGAATTACCGACAGCACGCCGATGCCGATGATCATGTGCAGCGCGTGCATGCCGGTCATGGCGAAATAAATCCAATAAAACATCTCGACATTCTTGACGGTCGCTCCCGGCAACAGGTGCAGCTTGTGCTTGTCGTAGGGAGTACCGTGTTCCTGGACTGCCGGATTGAATGGTCGTCCCGGGACCAACTGTCCCGGTATCAGACTATCCTCGTATTTGTCGTGATACTCGACGGCCTTGACGCCGAGAAACGTCAAACCCAGCACGATAGTTACCACCAGGCAGACGATTTGATTACGACGTTTGCCCACCTGGGCGCTGTAGACAGCCAGCGCCATCGTCAGACTGCTCAGAATGAGGACGACTGTGTTGACTGCTCCCAGGGTAAGATCGAGATGGTTGCTGGCCGAGGCGAAGGCTGCGGGAAACTTAGTGCGATAAAGCGTGTAGGCAAGAAACATCCCACCAAAGAACATGAGCTCGGTGACGAGAAAAACCCACATGCCAAGGGCCCCAGCCTCGCGCTGCTGCTCCATATTCTCGAAGTGGTGCTGGAGCGCCGCGTGGCTTGCCTCGTGCTCAGTTGCAACGCTATCTGCCAAGTATCTGTCTCCTCGATGTCTCAGGTCTCAGGTCCCAAGTCTCAGCGCTTGGTTCTTAGCTTTCTGCCTTCTGCCTTCTGCCCACTGCTCACTGCTCACTGCTCACTGCTTCATCTTTCATCCTGCCGATCACCTGCATCTCGTCAGGCGGCGCAAACTCATACGCTTCCCACGTAACGATCGGAGTGGTCAGGAAATTCTCAGTTGGCGGAGGTGATGCAGTCCTCCATTCCAGACCCGGCAGGTGCCAGGGGTTTGCTTCGGCGTGCTTGCCGTAACGCATCGACCAGATGAGATAGATCGCCGGTATCAAAAGACCGAAGCCCAGGATCGATGCACCCGCCGACGACAACACATTGAAGACCTGGAACTCGGGCGGGTAGGCGTGATAACGCCGCGGCATACCGAGGTAGCCGGCTACAAACTGTGGCAGGAAAGTCAGGTTGAACCCGACGAAGATCACCAACGCTGAGAATCTGCCCCAACCTTCCGGATACATTCGCCCGCTGATCTTTGGCCACCAGTAGTGTAAGCCGCCGAGATAGCCAAAGAGGGCGCCGCCAACCATGATGTAGTGGAAGTGGGCCACGATGAAATAGGTATCACTAACATGAACATCGATCGCCAATGATGCGAGAAAGAGCCCGGTCATGCCACCAACGGTGAACAGTCCAATAAAGCCGAGCGCGTAAAGCATCGGCGTGTCGTAGGAGATCGAGCCTCTGTAAAGCGTCGCGGTCCAATTGAACACCTTGATGGCCGACGGAATCGCTACCGCAAAACTCAGGAACGAGAAAATCATGCCCGCATAGACTGACTGGCTGGCGACAAACAGGTGATGGCCCCAAACAAGAAAACCGAACACCGCAATAGCCAGGCTCGAAAAGGCCACAAACCGGTAGCCAAAAATATTCTTGCGCGAGAAGTTGGCGATCAATTCACTAACTACGCCCATGCTGGGCAAGACCATGATGTAAACGGCCGGGTGTGAATAAAACCAGAAGAGGTGCTGGAAGAGCACCGGATCTCCGCCATTGGCCGGATCGAAAATCCCCACGTGCGACAAGCGCTCGAAAGCCAGCAGCAGAATCGTGATCGCGACGACGGGAGTTCCCAAAATCATAACCAGCGACGTCGCATAGTGGGCCCAGATAAACAGCGGCAGCCGGAACCAGGTCATGCCTGGAGCGCGCATCGTATGAATAGTGACGATGAAGTTTAGTCCGGTCAGAATCGAGGAGAAGCCGCTGATGAAGATCCCCAGGCCCGCCGCAATCACATAGGAGTTGGAAAAGGTGGTGCTGTAGGGCACGTAAAAAGTCCAACCCGTGTCGACGCCACCCGCCAGCAAAGCATAAATCGTAACAATGCCGCCGAGCACATAGATGTACCAGCTAAGCAGGTTGATACGCGGGAAAGCGAGGTCCTTGGCGCCAATCATCATCGGCACCAGGAAGTTACCAAGCGTTGCTGGTATCGACGGGATCAGGAAGAAAAAGATCATGATGATCCCGTGTTGCGTAAACACCTTGTTATATGTCGACGAAGAAAGCAGATCGCCCTGCGGCGTCAACAGCTCGAGACGGATGAGCATCGCGTAAACGCCGCCCACCATAAAGAAGAAGCTGATCGAGCCGAGATACAACAAAGCGATGCGCTTGTGGTCTTTCGTCAGCAGCCACGACTTCAGACCATACTGCGCGTTGATGTAGTTAACGCGAGCTGCTGCTGGTGTTTCGAATGTTTCGAATGCTTTCATAATTCCCGCTATAAAACTGCTTTCATTTGGCCGTCGGCGTGCCCATCGCCGGAGCTTGCGCTTTTGGCGCGGGCGCTGTTGTCGGTGGCGACTGCGGCCCTGAAACCTGCAGCGACTTAATGAATGACATGATTTGAATCAACTGCTCCGGCGTCACCTGCCCCTGAAACGTCGGCATAATCGGACTGAACCCGTTGACCACCTTGGCCGACGGATTCTCGATCGACTCGCGGATATAGGCTTCATCGGCAGTCAACGTCTGGTTATTAGTGAGAAACACCTTGCTGCCAAACAAGCCCACCAGCGCCGGACCGCGCCCGCCTTCGCCATTGGCGCCATGACAGGAAACACAGCCCAACGATTGGAAAAGTTGCTGGCCCGCGACGGCGGGTGACTGTTGGCTCGCATTGCCGCTCAGCCAGTTATCAAAGTCGGTTGGCTGCATGACGATTATCGACCCAATCATCCCGGAATGATTCATCCCGCAATATTCGGCGCAGAAGAGGTGATAGGTGCCCGGCTTGGTCGCTTCAAACCACTGCGTCGTGTATTTGCCGGGCAACACGTCGGCCTTGATACGGAACGCCGGAATAAAAAAGTCATGGATCGTGTCTTCGGAAGTCATGATCAGCTTGATCTTCCGGCCCGCCGGTACATGCAGCTCGTTTATCTCGCGCTGCCCGGTTGAGTGCTGAATCTTCCACATCCACTGCTTGCCGACCACGTAGACTTCGTTTGCATTTTTGGGCGGGCGCGAATTCTCGAAATAGATTTGCGCACCCCAGGCAAACATGCTCATCGCGATGATGAAAGGAATAACTGACCAAACCGTTTCCAGTTTATGCGAGCCGGCGATGGGCCGGGGAATCTCAAAGGCCGTGCGGCGGCGATACTTGATAACGAAAAAGATCAGCGTGCCCGAGATGAGCAGCGTAAAGAATACCGTCACACCCGACAGGTAAAAATAGAGCGCATCGACCTTCCCTGAAACAGTGGAAGCGCTCTCTGGAATAAATGGAATCCACGAAGTCTGCATAAAACCTTTTTTCGCCCAGAGCCCTGAAGAGTTCAACCCGGGGTCCCCGCGCGGGCAGCCCGCGTGGGGTGGTAGCCTCTAGGTTGCTGCTTGGCAAAGGCGCAAGCTATAGTTTGAACTCTGAACTTCTTGAACTTTTCCCGTCTAAACACTTGCTCGTAAATCGATCCGCGCCGTAGTCCGCCGGCGCAACGCAAACAACAACACGACAATCGCGAACACAGTGATGACGCCTGCCACGCGCATGATGTTCATCACCGCCGCGCCATACTTCCCGGTGGCCGGATCGTAGTGGTAGCAGTAAAGCAGCAACTGATCGACTGGCGATCCGATCTTGTTGTCTGCTGCTTCAATCAAACCCAGACGTACGTCACGCGGCGCATATTCAATCCCGTAGAAATAGCGCGCCAATCTTCCCTCCGGGGTCGTCACGTAAATCGCGCTGGCATGCACAAACTGATTAGTCGCTTCATCCCAGTGATAACGGAATCCCACCGCGTTCGTAAGACTCTTGATACTCGCCTCGTCGCCAGTTAAGAAATGCCAGCCACTGGTTGCTCCCGAACGCCGGTCTTCGGGCAGGTAGTTCACATAGGTATTCTTCTTCGCTGCCGCGAGCGCGGCGGTCTCGCGCGGATCGAAGCTTACAGTTACAACTTCAAACTCCTGGCCGGGTTTGAAATTCATAACTTTGAAAGCGGTCACCATGCCATTCAGCACCTGATTACAAAGCATCGGGCACTGGTAATACACGAGCGAAAGCAGCACCGGTTTCTTGCCGAAGTAGTTGCCAAGTTTCACGTTCGCGCCGTTCTCATCTTTGAGCACAAGATCAAGCGGAAGCTGTTCATTGAGCTTTTGATCGATGCCTACGTTGTCCAGAGCTTTTGGCAAACCACTCGGCGCGCGCGCCTCGTAAGGCCGTGAACTGTAGAGCGGCGAGTTCCCCTGCGTCTGACTGAACTGCGCGCTGCCAGTGAGCAGTGAGCAGTGAGCAGTGAGCAGCAGGATCAAAACAGTGAGCAGTGGGCAGTGGGAAGTGGGCAGCAAGCGGCGACCGTTCCTGGTTGCCCACTGCCCACTGCTCACTGCACACTGCTTACTGCTCACTGCTAACTGCTCACCCTTCACTGTTTTCATTCGTTCCCTTTCCACGGCACGCGTCCTGAACTCCAGGCTGTCGGCGCCGCCACATCTGCCGGCTTCCCGGAATTGTTCGCGGCGCCGCGCGTGGGCAAACCGCCACCATCGAGCACCTTTTCCATGGCCACATCGATTGGGACGCAGTTGATCTCTTGAGTTCCTTCGCCGCTCTTGCAATTCAAGCGACGATCCCACTGCTCACGCAGCACGCGATATTCAGCCTGCGGCTCTTTATTCTCGAGGTTAACTGTTTCGCCATTTTCCAATTTTAGTCCGAACCCTTTTGCTGCCTGGAGTCTCGGTTCCGGTGGCAGTCGTTCCTGTTCAGTCATCGCCATCGGCCCGGCGGGCGGCTCTTTCTCGGTCTCCTGGGCATTCAGAAATCGGAACATGCCCCACATCAAGAGAAAGACCACGACTCCCAAAACCGTCAAGCCCATTACAAACTTCAACACACCCGAAATGTTGACGTCGCTGGCTTCGTGCGTCACGTCCAGATTCTTGATGTGCGACACGTCTGGCGTCTCCGTAGCGTGACGCGGATCGCGTCCATTGCCGTTGTGTGTGGTTCTCGCCATCGTTCCGAACTGCCCCTCTTCTCCTGTTCCCCTTTACCCTGTTTCCCCGTTTTAATGACCCGCATGCGCGTGTTTCTGTTCGAGCACCGTCTCATAAAGCGGGTCGTTAATCGGTATCAGCGGTCGCTTAGTTAAAGCGCGGGCAAAGACGCCAAGCCACAGGCCACCCATGGCGATGGGCGCCAACAGATCCATCCAGCCAAACTGAAAATGCTCGCCCGTAAAGTTTGGCGCGATCATCCACAAGAGATCGATCAAGCGCATCACGAGAATCAGCACCGCCACGATGACGAGCTTGCCGGCGTGGCGTTTGAACGAGCGCGACAACAGAAACAAAAACGGAAAAGCAAAATGAAGCACGATTACAGCAAGCGCAATTGCGCCCCAGGTGCCATGGATTCTTGGCTGATACCAGCGAATCTCTTCCGGCAAATTAGCCGACCAAATAATCAGAAACTGTGAAAACGCGAAGTAGGACCACAGCATAACCAGCGCCAGCAGCAACTTTCCGAGATCGTGAAAATGTAATTGCGCCACGACGTTGTTCATCGGTTCGTGCTTCGATAACGCAGCCATCACGGCGATCGTGAAAGCTAGAGCGCTTAAAGACCAGGCCGCAACAAAAATGAAACCGTAGATGGTGGACGACCATTCGGGGTCGAGAGACATAAACCAATCAATAGCGGCGAAGGTTACGGTGAAAACCAGTAGCACCATTCCCGGTCCGCTGAGCACGTGCATGTTCTTGGTGTATTTCCGATCGGCGGTACGGTCTTGTAACAGCGACCAGCGATTCAGGAAATAAGCGAGTACCAGCCAGATGGCAAAGTAGATCGCCGCGCGCACCGTGAAAAACGTCAGATTCAAATATTTCGACTTCTCCCGGAGCACTGGGTGTTCCGCCACCTCATGCGCGTCCGTCCACTTATAAATCCGGTGCGCGCCGAGCACGATTGGCACAAACAGGATCAGGACGAGCGGTAGCGTCCGTGTCGCAGCTTCGAGCACGCGCCGGATCACGAGCCCCCAGCCGCCACCGGTCAGATGTTGCAGCATCAGCAGCACCAGCGAGCCAATAGAGATTCCCGCCCAAAAACTGAATGCAAACAAGTAGGAATGAAAAAACTGATTGCGATCCAGGACAAACCCGACCGCCAGGAACAGCGTGAACACAACGCCAACAATCAGCGCGCCTTGCTGAACGCGATTCACATTCGGAGGGGCGTTGTAAGGGCCGCCCGGAGGTGCGTTGTAGGGCTTGGTCACTGGTGCCCTCCGCTTTGCGATGGCGCGCTCGCCGCCGTGGCGGGCGCTTGCCCCTTTTGATTCGTCTGGCTCTGCTGGCTCAACTGCAATGCGCGAACATAGGCGATGATCGCCCAGCGATCCGGCGTCGGAATCTGCGGCGCATAACTCGGCATTACGCCCCAACCGTTCGTGATCGCGTCAAAGAAGTGACCCACCGGCGCTTGTCGCAGTCTGTCGTCATTAAACGAAGCTGCCCGGCGAAAGCCGCGTCTGACAATCATGCCATCGCCATTGCCGGTCAGCCCGTGACAGGCTGAACAGAAGATCTCGTAACGCTCTTTGCCGCGAGTAACCACGTCCTTCGTCACTGCAATGGGAAAAACCTCAACGTCGTCAGGATAAGCCGCTGGGCCCTGGAGCGCTGCGGGGGCACTTGTCCCAGCCGGCTGCCGACCCACCGAAGCCTGGGCGATTGATGATGCGGCGCCACCGGCTTTACCCGCCTTCTTGCCGGTAAAGAATTCTGTGTCTGTCTTCAAGTAACCGCGTGGCACCGTTCCTTCAACTGGCGGCCGCGCTGACAAACCGTCTCTAAAGACGGTGGATGCTCGGTAGGGCTTCATCTTCGGCTGATCCTGCATGTCGCGACGGCAGGAAACAGTGAGCAGTGTGCAGTGTGCAGTGAGCAGCAGAACAAAAACAGTGCGCAGTGAGCGCCGCTGACTGCCCACTGCCCACTGCCCACTGCCCACTTTCCTATATCTCCACATCGTTGACACCCATCGCTCCCAGCGTATTCATAAACTGAGTTGTCTCAGCGTGGCTAAATTTCGGATCGTTTGCCTCAATCACCAGGAAAAACTTATCGCGCGTAGCCAGCGCAAAATTCGGCGCATTGAAAACCGGATGGTACGGCTGGGGCAGTTTATTAAGAAGCAGCATGCCCAATACCGCCGCAAACGAGGCCATCAAAACGGTGCATTCAAACGTAATCGGAATGAAGGCGGGCCAACTGTTGAGAGGCTTGCCGCCAACATTCAACGGATAATCGATCACTGCCATCCAGTACTGCATGAAAAAGCCGCCCAGCCCGCCGAGAATCCCGCCGACTAAAACAATCAACGGCAGCGTGGTACGAGTGAAGCCAATCGCTTCGGTAAGTTCCTCAATCGGATAAGGCGAATAACCGTTGATGCGCCGGTAGCCGGCCTGATGAGTTTGCTTCGCTGCCGCCACCAGGTCCGACGGATTATCAAATTCGGCCATGATGCCGTAGAGCGCTGGCCCTCCCCGCGGGCGGCCAGGGGCAGAGTCGGAGGCTGCATGATGGAAAGGCTCAGAGTCCTCCAAATCATGTTCCCATGGCTCTTCTTTGATATCGTCGTCAGCCATTACTCAACTCAGTTAACAGGCCTGTAGTTCAGAGTTCAACCTTTAGGTTGCTATTTCGCTGCCGTGGAAGCTAAGGCTTGAACTTTGCACTGCTGGTCGCTACTCCTCAACTTCCGCTTCCGGCAGGATCGTGCGCATCTCGAAGATGGAGATCATTGGCAGGAAGCGGATGAACAAAAACAACAGCGTAAAGAAAAATCCAATCGTGCCGATAAACATTGTCCAGTCCCACATCGACGGCTGATACATGCCCCACGACGAAGGCAGGAAGTCGCGATGCAAACTGGTTACAACAATCACGAATCGCTCCAGCCACATGCCGATGCTGACCACGATCGAGATCAGCCATAGCACCAGCAGGTTGGATCGTATTTTTTTG
This sequence comes from Chloracidobacterium sp., assembly GCA_031370285.1. GTDB lineage: Bacteria > Acidobacteriota > Blastocatellia > Pyrinomonadales > Pyrinomonadaceae > PSRF01. The sequence goes on from JANMQG010000166.1 coordinate 10,713, forward strand.
ATCCAGAGAAACTGCGGCGTGATGATGTTGCAAAGGATCAGCGCCCAGTAGTAGTAAGCGTAAGGCCCGTGCATCCGGTTCCAAACCATGTAGCGCTCGTAACGATTGCCGCTGTACCAGCCGAAGAAGGCCTCCATCACGTAGCCATACCCGACAATCAAACCGGTCGCGAGCATCACCTTGCCCATGTTGTGCATGTGACGCATCGTAATGAAACCTTGCAGACCAAATAGTTTCCGCAGGGGAATGGTGAGCAGCAATACCATCGCGAAGCCCGCATAGATGGCTCCGGCCACGAAGTAAGGCGGAAAGATCGTGGCGTGCCAGCCCGGAATGACACCGACTGCGAAATCGAAGCTGACGATCGTGTGCACTGAAAGCACGAGTGGCGTCGCCAGGCCGGCCAGCAGCAGATACGCCATTTCGTAACGATGCCAGTGTCGCGCTGAACCGCGCCAACCCATCGCCAACATTCCGTAGACGATTTGGAAGGGCTTGCTGCGCGTGCGATCGCGCAGCGTAGCGAAGTCCGGAATTAGACCGACGAACCAGAACATCGCTGAAACTGTGGCGTAGGTGGAAACCGCAAACACGTCCCACATCAAGGGACTGCGAAACTGCGGCCACATGCCCATGGTGTTGGGATAGGGAAACAGCCAGTAAGCCAGCCAGGGACGGCCCAAGTGCATGATCGGATACATGCCGGCCTGAGCAACTGCAAATAAAGTCATTGCTTCGGCAAAACGGTTGATCGACGTACGCCATTGCTGGCGCAGCAACAGCAGAATTGCGGATATCAACGTGCCGGCGTGTCCGATTCCGATCCACCACACAAAGTTGAGGATATCCATTCCCCAGGCGACGGGAATGTTGACGCCCCAAAGTCCGATGCCGACGAAGAGCAGTTGCGTGATCGTCAGCAGCATCAACTGGAAAAGGATAAACGAAATCGCAAAACCAACGAACCACCAGATCGGCGTACTTCGCTTCAGAACGATCGAGCTAATCTTGTCCGTTACGGATGCAAACGTCAGCCCCGGCGCGACTACCGGCGCCGTCGTGTGATGTATCGGACTTTCTTTTTGTTCTTCGTCTGGCATTAATCTCAATCAAGCCCGGGAGGCACTGCCGCATAGAGGCTGATTCAAGAAGCATGAGCTCCAGGTTGGGAAGGGTGGTTTACCCCCGCTGGTTGAATGGGCACAACCGGAGCGGGGGCAAGCCGCCCTTCCCAACCTGTGAGACTGTCTCCATGACTCTTCCCCGTCTTCATGCTCTGTAGCTAACTTTTTATTTCTGGGTTCGGATTCCTCAGCGCCGTCAAATAGGTGGTGCGCGGCTTGGTATTCAATTCACCCAACAACGAATAGTTCCGCTGTTCCGCCTTCAGTTTGGAAACGCGGCTCTTGGGATCGTTGACGTCGCCAAAAACGATCGCCTCCGTTGGGCAAACCGCCTGGCAGGCGGTCACGATTTCGCCGTCACGCACCTTTCGTCCCTCGAGTTCCGACTGTATCTTCGCACCCTGAATGCGCTGCACGCAGTAAGTGCATTTCTCCATCACACCACGGCTGCGCACGGTCACTTCCGGATTGCGCATCAACTGATATGTCGGTGTCTCCCAATCCTGATACAAGAAGAAGTTGAAGCGCCTAACTTTGTAGGGACAATTGTTCGAACAATACTTGGTGCCTACACAGCGGTTGTAGACCATGTCATTGAGGCCTTCAGCACTGTGAACCGTGGCATGCACCGGGCACACCGGCTCGCACGGCGCGTTCTCGCAATGCATGCAGGGCACAGGCATGAAGTTTGTCGCTTCCGGTTGGTTGGCATCCTCGCCCTTGAAGTAAGTGTCGACGCGAATCCAGTGCATCTCGCGGCTGCGCACCACTTGTTCTTTACCAACTACCGGGATGTTGTTTTCTGACTGGCAGGCGATGGTGCAGGCGTTGCAGCCGACGCAGTTGTTCAAATCGATCGCCATGCCCCAAGCGTAGTTCAAACCATTGCCCTGGTTCTGGTAGTCGAAGAGTTCGGGATGATAGAGCGTGTCATCGGGCGCGGGATCGTGCGACTCTCCAGCCGGCGTGCCCTTGAGATACTCGTCGAGCGTTTGCGAACGAAGCACATCGCGGTCTTCTTTGCTGAAGTTGCGATCCTCCAACATGAAATGAAGCTGCGTAACGGCAACAAGAGCCTGGCCGGCGCCTTTTTCAACCTGCACGCCGCTGGCCAACCAGGGCGAATCCGACGTGCGGATTTCGTAGGCGTTGAAGCCGTGCTCGTTGCCGACGCGGCCCGCGAGCGTGCGTCCGTAACCAAGATGAATTGTGATCACGCCATCAGGTTGGCCAGGCGTTATCCACGTCGGAACGACATCACTAAACGTTCGTCCTTGATGAGTGATCCGGAGCGTGTCGACGTAAATGTCGCCGCCTTTTTTGCCGATAGTTTTTGTTAGCCCCAGTTGCTTGGCGGTGTTTGGACTAACCAGCGCGGCATTGTCCCAGGTCAATTTCGAGAGTGGCTTCGGCAGTTCCTGCAACCAGCCGTTGTTTGCGAACCGGCCGTCATAGATTGTTGGATCCGTGCGGAAGACGACTTCGAAGCCTGGGAGCGCAGGCATCTTGCCTGCATCCGACGCCAAGCCATCCGTTCTCAGTGAAACGGTCTTCGCCGGCAACGCGGTGTTGGGAACAAACCCATCATGTACACACTTGCGCCACCACGTTTCAAAGTCGGCCAACGCTGTAATTGGTTGGCCAGTGGGCGTTGAGTTTGGCATCCGCTCGCTAACGCTCGCGGTTCCGTTTCCTGCCGTCTGCCGTCTGCCGTCTGCCGTCTGCTCGCCTCGCCAATAGTCTCGAATCACGTCGTACGGCTTCTTGTCATACTGGGGCGTGAAGACCGCCAACAGTTCGTGCGCGCTCTTGCTTTGATAGAGCGGCTCGATTAACGGCTGCACAATCGTGACGGTGCCGTCGTAGGAACGCGTATCGCTCCACGCTTCGAGATAGTGTGACTCCGGAATGTGCCAATGACAGAGATTGGAAGTTTCATCTTTGTACTGACTGAGATGCACGCGCAGCTTCGTCTTGAACATCCGATCCTTGTCGAGTTTCGAATCGGCTGGCGTGTTGTAAACGGGATTGCCGCCGATGATCACGAGCATCTCGACATGACCGTCATCAATGTCTTTCAGTAACTCCTGTAACGACTGTCTTTGATCGACGGAGTTCGCCTCAACGGGATCGGTGTAGAAAACCGTCTTGCCGACATTCCCCAGCGCGCTATTCATCGTATGGCAGAGAGCGTGAACCACAGGCGGAGCTTCTTTGCCGACGATGACGATGCTCGTGCCTTGGTGTTGCTGAAGGTCATGCGTGATGGCTTCGACATCAGGGGAATTTTGGGACTCAGAAGGGCTGGGACCTACACTCGCTAATAGTTCCCTCTTGATGGTCACGGTCTGGTTGCCGGCAGTCGGACCGGGCTTTCCTTGCAGCGTACCGGCAACCAAACTGCGCTTGTCTACCAAGCCAATGGCAAGAGCAAGAGCCCGGGCGTAAGTTTCAATCCCGCTCGGCTTAACGGACCAGTGATGATCCGCGGCCGCGCCGGTCGTCGTCGGCGTCGTCTCAATCACGTAAAGCCGGCTCATCTCCTTCTTGCCTTCAGTGATCCGCCGACGCGCTGCGAAGTCGCGAGCGTATTTCAACATTCCCGGATGCGCGGAAAGAAAATCGGCGTCGAGCGAAAGAATGCGGTCCGCTTTGCTAAAGTCGTAGATCGTATTCACTGGCTGACCGAAAGCCATCATCGCGCCGGCGCGCGCGTTGTCGCTGTTAACCGGCTCATACTGGTGCCACTTCGCCTGCGGAAACTCAGTCAGAATTGATTTCAACTGCGCCGCGAGTGTCGGCGACGTGATCGTCTCCGTCAGAAATCGAATTCCGGCGCCTTGCTTCGGACGCTGCTCATCGAGCGCGGTGCGAATCTCGCCGACGAAGGTCGACCAGGTGCGCGACTCTTCGCGGTAGAGCGGAATCTGTGACCGGTCGGGATCGTAAAGACTTAAGACTGACGCCTGCGAAAAAATGTCGGTGGCGCTTGATCCGCGATCAAGCGGGTCGCCGTTACGGCTGTTTGGGTGATCAGGATTCCCTTCCAGCTTCGTCGGACGCCCATCGTTGCTTCTGGCCAGCAGCGGCGTCGCGATGCCGCCAAGCGACGAAGCCGTTGCGAAGAAGAGCGCCTTACCGGGAACGCTGTCCTCCGACTGTTTGACGTTGGGAACAATCTTTTCCGCGGGTTGAAACGCACAGCCGCTCAAACCAGCCAGCGCCAGCGACGCGCCCATTAACTTCAAAAACGTACGACGCTCAAACGGATCATTCCACTCTTCAGCGTGCTGCGGATATTCCCGTTCGACGAATTCGCGAAACTCGGGGGAGTCTGCCAACTCCTCAAGACTGCGCCAGTAGCTTTTGCCGGGCGTGCGGACATCCTGACCGCTTTGCTCGGCGAGAATGCGCTCACGCATCAGTTTGAAATTTATGTGTCGGTCTTCAGACATCTTAAAACTCAGTTTGTTCGCGCTTCGCGCTCATTGCGGGCGGGACGCCCGCGATCCCAGTATTAACGATGACAGGTCGAACAACTCGTCAACACCTTCGGTGGTTGAATGTGATACTCCGCCACCAGTGAACTACCTGCCGCAATTTCTTCCTTCGTCTTGTTCTCCGGCCGCCATTCCATGTCGAAAATCTTATCTTTCGGGCGCACAAACTTTTCCGGGTTTCGATGACAGCCCAGGCACCACTCCATTTGCAGCGTCGAGGCCTGATAGGCGATCGGCATCTGATCTACTCGCCCATGGCAAGTCGAACAGCCCACACCCTTGTTCACATGAATGCTGTGATTGAAATAAGCGTAGTCAGGAAGATCGTGCACTTTGATCCACTCGATTGGTTTGCCGCTGCGAAAACTGGCGCGAACCGGCTCGAGATAAGGGCTCTCGGCCCAAATCTGCTTATGGCAATTCATGCAGGTGCTGGTTGGCGGCATGCCGGCCGACGCGGCAATTTCGACCGAGGTGTGGCAGTAGCGGCAGTCCAGACCGTCGTCGCCCACGTGATGCTTGTGACTAAACTGGACGGGCTGTTGGCGCTCGACCCATTGGCCCGTGTTCCAGGAGGAACGATTCAATTCCGCGGTTACCCAAAGCGCAGCCACGAGAATAAACACCGCGCCATAGATCGTCAGCTTCGCGAGTGCGTTGGTGCTGTGATGAAAAATCTGAGGCATCGCCGCGGCTTTGCTAATCCTTCAATACAGAACTCAGAGAACTTAGAAGTACCTGAAACGAGCGGCACTGAATATCGCGCCCTGGTCCGAATCACACGTAGCCGACGCGGTCACAAAACCCGGCTGGCTCAAATTAGTTTCTTACACAGAGTGCTAGGTACTTTATCAGATGACCAAAATTTTTCAAATTCTTGCGATCTAGGTGTTACTTTTTTGTGGGCTTGGTGGGGGACCGGCACTGCGAAATGAGATAGTTTGAATAAGTTTGAATCTGAGATCTGAAATCTGAGATCTCAGCTAATTGCAGCGTCGCGCGCCAGCATCGCTGCGCCAATGGTCGCGGCATCTTCGCCCAGGACTGCGGCAAGGATTTGAGTTGCTTCGAAACAAGGTAGGAACGCGCGTCGCTTTGCTTCCTGAATAATCGGGTTGAGGATCAAGTCACCCGCCTGCATCACTCCGCCGCCCAGCACGATGCGCTCGATGTTCAAGAGGTTGATGACGCTGGCCACGCCCGTCCCGATAAACCGTCCGGTGCGCTCAATCATCATCAGCGAAAAATCGTCGCCCTCTTTTGCCTCGCGCGCCATATCGTCGGCAGTGAAATCCTTATTCATCGCCAACTTTGAAAGCGATGAAGTGGCATCTCGATTCAGCCGTTCGTTGGCGCGACGCACAATGTTTGGCGCCGAGGCCACAGTTTCGAGGCAGCCGGTGTTGCCACACTCGCATTCCGCGCCTTCAGTGTCGATCGTGATGTGGCCCACTTCACCTGCCAGGCCGGAGGCGCCAGTCCAGAGTTTTCCGTCCAGAATGATCGCGCCGCCGATTCCCTCGCCGATGGTGATGTAGAAAAGATCGCGGCTGCCCCGACCGGCGCCAATCTTGAATTCACCATACGCGGCGGCATTGGCGTCGTTTTCGAGCTCGAAGCGCAAACCGGTGGCTTCCATGAATTCGGCGTGAAGATTTTCGCGAACTATGCCGGGCAAGTCTCTCGAAGCAACGACCCGATCAGTTTGCCGGTTAACCAAACCCGGTATGGCAATCCCGACCGCCTCGACGTCATTCGCGTTCTGACGCAACTCACTGACTAACTGGGCCACCTGCCCAACCAGGCCGTCCGCCTGAAACTTTGCTTCGCGGCGTTCGCCAATGACGCCCTCGTTATTTACCGTCGCCGCCCTGAGTTTGGACTCGGAAAGCTCGATGCCAATGAAACTCGGTTCCGATTTAGAGGGCATTTGCGGTTGAAAAACCTTCCTGTGACCTGCTTAGCAACTGAGGAAACAAGCGGAAGCATAATCGAGGGTACTAGGGCTGTCAAACACGTCCTTCTGCGTGTAGAATGGCTGCCCACTCAAAAGCGGTCTTTGGTTTTTGGTCTTTGGTTTTCGAGCGAGCGCGCGGCGATCAAAGACCTAAGCCCAAAGTCCAAAGGCCAAATTCATGCTTGTACGATCAATTCTATTGCCGACCGATTTCAGTGAATGCGGCAACTACGCGCTATCATATGCGACCTCGTTGGCGCGCACGTTTGGGGCCTCGATAATCTGTGTTCACGTTATTGAGCCGATCGTGCCAACCGTGGGCTACTCCGGCATGACCGAGCCTTTGCCGATTGCAGATATCTCCGACCAGATCGAAGACTCCGCGGAACGCGAACTGCCAAAGTTCGCGGAATGTGAAGAATGCGCCGGCCTGGAAGTGGAAGAATTGATCGTTCACGGCGATGCAGCTGCTGAGATTGTGCGCGTCGCCAGGGACCGCCAGGTCGATTTGATTGTTGTCTCATCGCACGGGCGCACCGGATTGGGACGAATACTTTTTGGCTCTACCGCGGAAGCAGTTGTGCGCCACGCGTCATGTCCCGTCCTGGTCGTGAAACCGCCGCCGGACGAATAAGGAACGTAGTGGGCAGTGGGCAGTAAGTGGTGAGCAGTAAGCTGTGAGCAGTAAGCAGTTTGTTCGGGTATCGGCGCGGCCGCCTTCATAGCGCTTACTGCTCACCGCTTACTGCTCACCGCTTACTGCTCACTTTCAAAATATGCATCTCGATTTCCTTTACGACTTCATCGGCCGCTACGGTCTTTATGCAGTTTTTCTCCTGGTAATGATTGAGGGGGACATCACGCTGCTCGTGGCCGGCGTGCTCGCTCACAGTTATTTTTTTGGCGATCACAGCTTTGCCGGCGTGCTGCTTGCGGGAACGCTGGGCGGCGCTGCCAGCGACAACATCGCCTATATCACCGGTCGTCAGTTTCGCAAAGGTGTTCGCGATCTCCGCTTCTATCGCGCCGCCAAGCCGCGGATGGAGCGTCTAACGAAGAATTTCGGTGGACTCTCGATCTTTCTTTCGAAATATATTTACGGACTGCGTTGGGCGTCGTGCATATTTCATGGCGTCGGACGCATGCCCTACTTGCGTTTTATGCTAGTGTCATTGGCTAGTTGTTTTGCCTGGGTGCTATTGCTTAGCGGCGCCGGCTATTTCTTCAGCGGTGCGGTAATCGGAGTCATCGGCGACTTTCAGCGGCTCGGCAAAGTGTTATTGGTTATTGTCGTTGCTGGAATTGCCGGCTTTTATTTGGCAGAACGTTTTTGGCTTTCACCGAAGGTTGAAGAAGCCGACCCCGAGCGCTTGCAGGAACTGGAGCAGGCTGCGCAGGAGAAGTTCCAGGGCCTCAGACAAGAGTTTCAGGAGCATATCCCCTTTAAGCATTCGCGCCACGAAGCCGAGAAGAAGCGAACCCGCTCCAGGCGTCGCAAGGTTAGAAGACACTGAAACTTTTCCATTTCTCATTTGACATTTTTCATTTGCCATTGGAACCATTGGCTATTACTCAAAAGAAAGTGGCCGATTGCCGGCGTCTGGGGAGGCCGGGCAACTACGAGCTGCGATGACAAATGAAAAATGTCAAATGAGAAACGGAAAATTTTCTTTCTTTCACTCTCGCCAACGTTAACCACGTCTGGAAAGGAACCGGAATAAACTGAGTGCTCATTGAATCTTCCGCCCCTACCCGCGTCGATCTTGCCGGAGGCACGATCGACATCTGGCCGCTCTATCTTTTTCATCCTGGCGCTGCCACGGTAAATTTTGCCACTTCGCTTCGTGCTTATTGCCAGATCAAAACGCGCGATGACGATCGTATCGTGCTCGAGTCGCGGGATCGCAAGGTCGCTTTTGAAACAGAACTCGCCGCCATTGAAGATTTGGTGCGCGAGGAGCGTCTTGAACTGATCTCAAAGCTGGTTCACTTCTTCAAACCAACCACCGGTTTTCATTTAATTGCGAACAGCCAGGCGCCGGCGGGCGCCGGCCTAGGCGGATCGTCGGCGCTTGCAATAGCTTGTATTGGAGCCCTTAACAGCCTGGTGGGAAATCGCTACGACGAACGCAAGTTCATCACCATCGCTGCCAATATCGAGACCACCGTGATTCGGGTGCCAGCCGGTTTTCAGGACTATTATTCGGCGCAGTATGGCTCCACCTCCTGTATCCACTTTCGTGCCGATGGTATTGAGCGGGAAGCGCTGCAGGTCGATGAAACGAAACTCGAAAACCGGATTGCGATCTGCTACACCGGCGAGCCGCGCCTTTCGGGTACAAACAACTGGGAGATTTTCAAACGCCACATCGACGGTGACGCGGAACTCTTCGAACTTTTCAGCGGTATCCGTGATTCCGCATTGCGCCTGCGTGCGGCCCTGCTGGCCGACGATTGGAACGAGGTGGGCGAAACAATGCGCGCTGGATATCCGAATCGGAAGCGCCTCGCGCCGGGCGTGACAACCCCGCAAATGGAAAAGCTGGTTGAAAAGGCGCTGGCTAACGGCGCCGAGGCTGCTAAAGTTTGCGGCGCGGGCGGCGGCGGTTGCATCGCTTTTCTGTGTGCCGAGGGACGAAAGGCTGATGTAGAGCGAGCCCTGAACGGGGAATTAGGCGCCGAAGTACTCGATTGGAAGTTCTCGCGTGAGGGGTTAATCGTCGCTGAATCCTAGTTTCGAGTTTCGAGTTCCAAGTTTCGAGTTCGGACTAATCGAAGAACTGCGAACTCGAAACTTGG
>JANMQG010000212.1:0-10918 GCA_031370285.1 Chloracidobacterium sp.
GGCCCTGAGCGCTCAGGGCCTTCTTTCTGTTCGTTCGCAAGTAACCCGCGGGCTAGTTTGTTTTGGCGTAGTAGCCCTGGCGGTAAACCAACTGCGGTTTGTTCTTGCGTAGATCGGGGTTGATGATTTCAATCCTGAGGCGCCGGTAAGAGCCATCGCGGCTCTTGTTAGTCGGCGAGTAAGCAATCAGATATTGCGATCGCAGCTCCTGATCGATTTGCGCAAACGAAGCTTGCAGTTCGCTGGGCTGCGTGGGAAAGAAAGCGCGGCCACCGGTGCGATCAGAAACTTTTCTTAACGAACCCGCATCAAGTTTCCCTTCCGGGAAATCCCGATCGCGGATACCAATCGAATAAATAACGACGTCAGACTTCACCGCGAAGTCAATAACATCCTGCTTCTTGATCGTGCTCCGGGTATCATCTCCGTCAGTGAGCAGAATAATCGCCCGGCGCGTGTGGTCGGGCGCTTTCGACGCGAGGCCCTCGATAGCCATCCAGGCAGCGTCCCAAATAGCCGTGTACCCGCGCGGATCGTTATCGCTGGCCTGGTCCTCCTTGTCGCTGAGACTTTCAGGAGGTAGTTCAACTCTTACACGTTCGATTCCAGCATGCAGCCTTCCCAAGCTGTTAGTGGAGGCTTGCTCGACTTTGGGAATGCCGGTGAATGAAATCACCGCGGCTCGATCAATATTCGGGCGGATCACTGAATCAATAAACGCGCGCGCCGCGCTTTTTTCCGCCGGTAACACCGCCTCTTGCGAACCACTAGTGTCTACTAGAATCGTCAACGACAGCGGTCGGTCCGTCTCGCGTTCGAAGAGACTAATTGTTTGAGCGACGTCGTTCTCAAAGATTGCGATGTCCGCGGCGCGGAGCGAAGTTATGAAGTGGCGATCTCTGTCGGTCGCGGTGAAGAGCGCGTTGGCCAGATTGGTTTCGACACGCACTACTTCAGCCTCGGGTTCAGATGACGTGTTTGGCGGCGTCGGACTCGCACTCGCGCTCGGCGCGAGCGTGCCAGGCTCTCGAGGCGCTTCGTTAGCAATGAAACGGGCAGTCCCCGCGTTGGGAACTGCCCACAACATTACTACCAGAGCGCTTAATGCGATGAAGCGGTTTGCTCTCATGCTATTGCACTCTCCCGCTTAATTGACTAGTAACGTCTGTTACGCTTGCGGATCTTATAGGTGTACAACGCGGAGCCGCCGCCGCCGCCGAGGGCGCCAATAGCTGCACCCTTCTTGCCACCAATCAGACCACCGATCAGAGCGCCGCCACCCGTGCCCATGGCTACTGTGAGTTTGTCACGATGCTTCTGCCAAAAACTGCGGCCTTGCCGTCTCTGCGAGTAGGACGAGACGCTCCGCGAGCTCGTCGAACTACGCGAATAGTTGCGACCGGTATTCCGATAGACTACCCGAGGCTGACTATTCTGATAGCTCGAGGTGCTAACCTTATTTCCCGTCGCCCCAGCTTCACACGCCCGGAAACCGTCGGCGAATCCTGTCTTGTAGGCATTCTGTTCCGTTGCGGAGTTGAACTCAGCCGGAATAACCTGTTCGCGACCAGAGGCGTTGGCCTGGTATTGGGCGTCAGTAGCTGGAGCACTTGGCGCAAGAGGACTAATGTTCTGCGGCTCGGCCGCAGCAGTTTGAGTTCGGTGCATCACAATGGCACCCACTGACCCACCGATGAGGGCAGCAACCAAAGCAACCGGTAGCAATTTGTTTGTCATAATCATGGCTCTAATTCTCCTTCAGCTTACTTAAACGTGTTCGCAGTGTTAACTACGCTGTTGTTCAGCAATAGGCGTTCCCTCGACGGATTGGTCTTAAGTGCCGGGCGTCGATAATATAACGAATCGCTTTTTCTTTAAGCGACTTTGGTAAATGCAAAGAGTTCGCAATCCAAACCCAACATGGATTCCTTCGGCCGTAGGCAGCCGCTACCCGATATGGAGTCGTTCTATATTCGATATCGGGCCGTTAATATTCGATATCGGGCTGTTAATAGGACCGATATTCTTTGTCTGTCTTTTCTGAGATTTGAGGAAAATGTACCGGAGGAATGCTTGTCCTAGCTGGCAACAAAAAAGGTCAGGGACCGTCCCTGACCTTTCGTTTCGATCTCGGAAGCCTGTTTAGGCTGCGCGTTGCAGAGGCTGCTTTTCGCGCAGAAGTTCGAGCGCCTTCTTCATCTGAAGGTCTTCGACCGAAGGCTTCGGAGTAATTGCCTCCGGAGTTACGGGGGGCTTGTCGGTTGATTGACCCGGCTTGACTGCCGCGTCGTCATCATTCCCAGTCAGATCGTCGGGGTCTACTGCGTCAGCAAGTTCGGATCGCTTAACTTCGACTGACGGCGTTACACCGGAGTGGCTGCGATCCTCGCCCAAGAAGGGCTTACCACTGGCGGACGCCCATTTGATCGTTGTCAACAACAAGCCGTCACCGCCCCGCAAGGTGAAAAGCTGCTGCTCGGCGCCGGCCCCGAAGCTCTTCTCGCCCACGACCTGACCGCGATTTCTTTCGAGCAATGCAGAGGCTACCACTTCGGCCGCTCCCGCCGTGCCGGAATCAATCAACGCTACCACCGGGCCCGAAAAAATCGCGGACTTCGGGTCAGCAGTAAATGTCTTTAACGACTTGCCCTCTCGCCCGGATGTCTGCGCAATCGTTCCATCTTTGATAAACAGATTGGCTACTACCACCGCTTCGTCTATGGAACCGCCGGCAGTACCGCGCAGATCCACAACCACCTTCTGCGCCCCTTGCTTGACCAGGTCCTGAAGACGCGCGCGGGCGTCGGCCGCCTCTCCCTGGGCAAAACTGTTTACACGCAAAATACCAATCCGTCCAGGTTCCATTCGGCCTTCAGCTGCCGGAGCACGAAACGCACTTCGTTTCACTGTCAGGGTGAGCGGACGAGCGTTCGCACGCAGAATACGCAGCTTCACTTCCGAGCCAGCAGCGCCGTTCAAAAGTTGTTTGGCGTCGTAGAGCGAAATGTCTCGAGTGGCCTTACCGTCGATGTACTCGATAATGTCGCCGGCGCGAACTCCGGCCTGGTCAGCAGGTGAGCCCTTCATCGGTGCAATGACGTAGAGATAAGAGGCAACCTGAGAAAGTTCAGCGCCGACTCCAACCTGAGTGTCCTTTGTGTCTTTGCCAAACTCACGAACCTGTTCGGGTGTGAGATAGGTCGAATAGGGATCAAGCCCATAAGCCAAACCACGCAAGGCGCCGGCCCGAACCTTCTCCATATTCGGTTCGTCGACATAATCATTTTGAATGTGCTGCAGCACGCTCTCAAAGATCCTGAGCTGTGCATTCGGATCGTTGGCTGGTTGCTGGGCCCGCGTAGAGATCCAGCCGCCGACGAGGGTATAAAGAGCCAGAGTAGCTGACGCAAGAATCAGTGCAAACTTCGTACGAAATGACATTATTTACCTCGTGCTCTGCGTTGAGACTGAACGTGAAAACCGCTTGCGCACATGCGCTTTTCGTTAGCCAGTCGTATCATACAGGCGGTTAATGAACGGTGCAACCTAACTTTATTGGGTATTTGCTAAGTCTTTTTGCAATTCCCCCGAAACTAAAATGAGCCCGCTGGCGAGTTCGATCTATGGAAACAACCGATCAGAAAAACGTGGCCGATGTTCCCCGGGCTCCGATCGTCGCTCTGGACCTGGGCGAAAAGCGCGTCGGCGTCGCCGTTTCAGATTCATTATCAATTGTGATTACCCGGCTCGAGGCGCTTCCTCGTACCAACTGGAAACAAATGCTTCGAGATGTGGATGATCTGGTACGTCGCTTTGACGCTCAAACTGTGGTAATTGGTTTACCGCTGCGCTTAAATGGTTCTACGGGCGACGCGGCTTTAAAAGTTCGGGCGCTGGCGCTCAAGTTTGCACGCTCGTTGAGCGTTCCGGTTTACGTACAGGACGAACGCCTAAGTTCGGTAGAGGCGGAAGAAAACCTTCGGGCAGATGGGCATAAGGCACATAGAGTCTCCTCGCTGGTTGATAGCGAAGCGGCGGCGGTGATTCTTCGCGATTTCCTCGTCAGCGATCAGGAAAGGACCCTTGTGTCGCCACCAGAGCCAACTCTTTAGTTCTCAGAACTCTCTAAATAATTCACATGAAACGCATCCTTTTGGCTATTGGTTTGTTGGTGTTGCTAACGGTGAGCGCCTCCGCAATCTGGATTTACCGGGATCTTCATACGCCAATCAAGCACGCAAGACATGGACAATACGTTGAAATTGCGCGCGGGTCTTCACCGACGACGGTGATAAGCAAGTTGGCCGATGAGGGAATCATCAAGCACAAGTGGCCGCTAACGCTTTACCTTAAGTTCACGGCCAACGGTTCTCAATTGAAGGCCGGCGAATATGACTTCCCTTCGCCAATTTCGCCCCTCGGCGTCTTTGCCAGGCTCCGCGAAGGCGAGCAACGCCTGACCAGGCTGACGATAGTTGAAGGTTGGACGCGGTGGGACATTGCCAACGCAATGTACAAGATTCCCGAACTGCAGCTGGCTGATCCCTCTGCTGCGCTAACCTTAATGAATAACGTGAGCCTGATAAGCGATTTGGATCCAAAGGCCACGAACCTCGAAGGATATCTCTTTCCTGACACCTACGACTTTCCGCCGGATACTAGACCAGCCGAAGTGATCGCGATCCTGGTGAAACGCTTTCGCAAAGAGTGGAAACCGGATTGGTCACAACACGCGCACAGCATGAATCTGTCGCCACGCGAAGTTGTTACGACAGCCTCGTTGATAGAAACTGAAGCCAAGCTCAACGAGGATCGTCCCTTAATCGCCTCGGTAATTTACAACCGTCTACACAGACAAATGGCTTTGGCCGTCGACTCGACCGTTATCTATGCTTCGAAGCTTGCAGGAAAGTGGCGGAACGATGGCAAGGTGTACAAGAGCGACATCGAACGACGCTCGCCCTACAACACTCGTTTGCACTCTGGCCTGCCGCCCGGGCCAATTGCCTCGCCTGGCAGGAGCTCGCTCGAAGCAGCACTCAATCCGGCGCAAACTGATTATCTGTATTACGTTCGTGAACCATCGCGCAATGATGGCAAGCACAATTTCTACAGCAACGACACCGATTTTGCAGGCGGCGTAAGAGCCTTGCGAAACTGGGAGCAGCAAAGAGATGCCGCTGCATCGAAGTAACGAGGGCATCCGGTTTTCATAAAGGGCTCACATGGTAGTTATCAAAAGCCTGTCGGAAGGGTTAGGGCAGTCTTCCTTGAAATTGATGAGTCGTTAATCTATTCTCGTTTTGCGATCTCCCTTGCAGTCTTGGCAATCGGTACTTATCCACAAAGGTGTTTCTTATGATGAAGTTCGCAAGTCTGACCTTGATAATTCTGTTTAGTGCTGTTTCGGTATGGGCGCAAGGCAAGGGTGTTGACAAGACCGGTGAGCGCGTTCGTGACAGTGGCGCGGCTGGCAGTAACAGCGCAAAAACCGATACGGGCGCCGGCAGGGGCATTGACTTTGGCAAAGGCCGGACGCCTGAAGTGCCGCCCATTCCCAACCCTTATCGCATCGCTGCCCGCCGTGACGTCATCATAAATGCCATCACGGAACTAATGGGGGATCGTAAGTTGATCGTGGACGAAGCCGCTTCAAGACCTGCCGAGGGCATAATTGTCAGCCAGCCTTTTACGTTCATCAAGGGCGCGGTTGTCAGTCAATCCGAATTGGGCCGCTATTCAATTATTACAACTAACGCCTCAAGAGGCTGGACCCGCGGGCGTTACACGATAACTGTCGAGGTCCAACCCATCGACGGAAATACAGCCAATGTTTCTGTCAACGCCAGAATAGAAGGGCGCACCGATGGAGCCACTGGAGCCGAATGGACTACTCTCCAGACTTCCGGCCTGGCTGAGGAGGAGTTTCTCTCGGCGCTCATCACTAAAATTACCGGCGCTCCGCCTCCTGGTCGCCTGGAGTAAGCGGCGCCCTAGTTAAGGTAATACTTGAATTGGACTGAATTCACTGATGATTGAACCCCACCAGGACGAACTGTTCAAAGAACCAAAAGGCTCGGTGTGGCCTAAGTTGTTAGCGGGCATTTCAGCTCTCGTCATCACTGCTTTGGTGTTCACCGGCTACGCGCTACTCAGAAAGCGGCACGCGGAAGATTCTGGCTCGCTGGCTTTGTCGGCCCCGGTGTCTACTACCGCCACAACAAAGCCGCCTCGGGCTTTGATCATAGTTGACGAGGCGCTCTTGCATGGTGGGAAGACGACTATCGGAGGCATAGTCAGAAACACCTCCGCCGAGAAGCTAGAAGGATTGTCAGTGGAACTAGAGTTAAAGCATCGCAAGGATGGAGTGACGGAGACGCGATTGGTGCCTTTGGATCCGGCGGAACTTGAGTCTCAACAGGAAGGCCGTTATTCGCTGGAGGTGAAAGCTCAGGATTACAGCTCTGCCCGGCTAGTCGCATTGAAGGCAGGTCCGAATCTGCTGCCGTTACCTTATACGACTGCCCTGGGACAGAAACGTCCACCAGAGCGACTTGAGCCAAAGACGATCATAGTGGGCAGGCCGTCGGGAAAAGGAAGTGAGTTTCTAAACTCACCCGAGAATCCGGCGCGCGTTCCGTGATCTCTGGCTAAAGGAATGCCTAAAGTGACGTGAGAGAGTTTCGTTCATACCGGACCCGCGCTTCAAGTTATCGATGAGAAGTCGGCATGACGACGAGAGTTAATGCTTTTTGTAAGCTAAGCGTGTCACATCTGCTGGCGGTTTTGAATCGAGCAGGCTCCTGCGATTAGTTGGTGCAACTCATGGGTTGAGACGCTCGTCCAATAGCAGCGTGACATTCCCTTTCAAGACGTCTTGGTTCTAAGTCCGAGAATGATGACTCCAAGTTTGTTAAAGCTGGCAGCAAGATTTGGCAAGGCTCTGGCCATCCTTGGCCTCATGGCGGCGCTCCACAGCTTTGCCGCTGCCACGCAGAATATTCAAAACCAAAAGCCGATTTCTATTGAGCCGACGAAAGGCGATGACAGCAAAGAGCCGTTTACCGCAGTTGAAGAAGAGATGAGGGCGAAACGCGCCATCAAAGAGGCTGATAGGGAATACCACGAGAATTTAGGGAGAGCGCGCGACCTTTCATCCCTCGGCGTCTCGATAGTAACCTCATTCAAGCAGAAGAACGGGCTCGATAGGGAAGACATCAAGAAGCTTGAGAAGGTAGAAAAACTGGCGAAGGGCATCCGCCGCGCGGCCGGTGGTTCTGAAGATGACGTTACGATGGAGAAGCCTCCCAAAGACCTGGGGGCGGCAATGGAAATGTTGAGCGACCTGAGCCAATCCTTGAAAGTTAAGGTCGAGAAAACTCCCAAGCATGTCATTTCTGCGGCCGTGATTGACGAAGCCAATGTTTTACTTGAGCTGATTCGCATCGTTCGTACTCTGCCCGCCAAGGTGTGACACTTGCCCCAGAATTCCCGGGAGCGAACTCATCGGAACTTAATCAAACTGACGGCACTTGTCATTACTGCCTTGGTCTGCCCCACCCTGCTCCGCTCTCAGCAAGATGACGACGTGATTCGCACTAACACAGAACTGGTAGTGCTGAACGTGACGGTTACGGACAAGGCGGGACAATATGTGCCGGGCCTGCGCCTTTCCGACTTCACAATCTTCGAAGACGGGAAGCCAGTCTCGCCTCAAGTGATTTCAAGTTTTAGCGTTCACGAATCTCCCTTCGCCTCGGTTGTGCTCCTGGATACCTCCGGGAGTATGGAGAGTCGTCTTTCGTTGGCTCGCTCGGCCGCTATTCGCTTTCTCGACAGACTGCGGGAAGAAGATGTCGTAGCGGTCTACAAATTTGATTCGAAGGTGGAACAGGTGCAGGAGTTTTCGAGCGGCCGAGATTTGGCGCCAATGGTCTACGATGTTAAGGCAACCGGCATGACCACACTCAATGATGCGATCGTTGATGCGGCGAAGGCGCTAGCGGCGCGGCCGGAGAAACGCAAAGCCATCGTGGTGTTGTCCGATGGCCTGGATACCTCCAGCAAAGCATCAGCTGATAAGGCAATTGAGAGTGCGCTCGCAGTCGGTGCGAGCATCTATGCTGTCGACATGTCGGCTTCGAATGGAAGCACCTCGAGTAATCGGCAGAGTGCGGCAGTCTTGAGAGGTTTTGCGGAGAAGAGCGGCGGGCGATTTGTAGCCACGCCAGGAGGTCCGGCATTGCGCGACGCGTTTGCGAGTATCGCGGATGAGCTAGGCCACCAATACACTATTGCCTTTCGCCCGCTGAATCAGACACGGGATGGCAAGTGGCACAAGCTGGACGTGAAGACTTCTCGTATTGATTTAGTTGTGAGATCTCGTAAGGCGTATCGCGCGCCAAAAGGCTAGCAGTCCCGCGTTACAGTCTAGTAGTTCAGAGTTCAAGCTTCAGCTTGTTCTTACAAAACAACAACCTAAAGGTTGAACTCTGAACTGCTTGAACTCCCTCCATCAGCTCCGCGTCGTTTTGTTAAGCGACTTCTCGCGATGCCTCTCCAAAGCAAGTTCAATCAAGACATCGAGCATTCGAGTATAACTCAAGCCTGAAGCCGCCCACATTTTTGGGTAGCCCGAGACTTCAGTGAGTCCGGGCATCGTGTTCAATTCATTTATCAGCAGTCTCTTCGAGTCGCGGGTGAGGAAAAAATCTACGCGAGCGAGGCCGGATCCGTCGATCGACTGAAACGCCTGGATCGCCATCTTTTGAATCCTTGTGGCCAGGGACTTTGAAACCGGGGCCGGAACCACAAACTCGACATGCCCTGTTTTTGTGTACTTCTCGGTGTAATCGAGAAATGCTGCCGACTTGTCGTGGATTACATATTCCCCCGGCAGGCTAGCCTTTGGTTCATTGTTGCCGATAACCGCACACTCAATTTCCCTGGCGTCAACCGCCTCTTCAACAACTATCTTGCGATCGTACTGAGCGGCTAACTCCACCGCACGTTCAAGTGATGCTTTATCGTCAGCCCGGGAAACTCCCACCGATGAGCCAAGGTTTGCAGGCTTAACAAAGCAAGGCAGGCCAGGCTTGCGGGTGATGGTCTTGATGATTGTCGCGCGATCGCTTTGCCACTGGGTGCGCAAGAACCAAACATACTTACACAGCGGCAGTCCGGCCTGTAGAAACAACAACTTCATCGCCACTTTGTCCATGCCACACGAGGAAGCGAGCACGCCGCAGCCGACGTAGGGGACGTTTGCCATTTCCAGCAGTCCCTGCAGCGTGCCATCTTCGCCGAACGGTCCGTGCAGCACCGGGAACACGACATCGAGCTTTTGGAAATGTGATGTGGCACCCTTTTGATTAAGGGAAAGCAATCCCGTGTGGGACGGATCGCCGAGAATGGCGACTGCATCTCGTGAACCAGAGCCTAGTTTCGCCGGCAATAGCGATTGAGCATTGTCTGGCAGAAGATGAAGCGCGTCAGCCGGTGACAGCCACTTCCCTTCCCGTGAGATAGCGACGGGAAGGACATCATACTTCTTTCGATCGATGGACTCGATCACGGAAGCTGCCGAGCGAATTGAGACATCATGCTCGCCGGACCGTCCGCCAAAGATTATTCCTACGCGGAGCTTCTTCGCCAAACAAGTACTCCCAGGGTTCCTAAAGTATCAGAGAATTGTTTTGCCCAGGGCCGACAGGATTAACTCAACGCCAAGTTCAGCCGTTTTGTTGTTCACGTCGAGAGCGGTATTTATTTCGACAACCTCAAGCGACCGGATGCCGCCCGCTTCCGCGATTTTTTCCATCGCCAGGTGTGCCTCGCGATAGGTCAGGCCACCTCGCACAAGCGTCCCCGATCCGGGAGCGTCGCCAGGATCAAGCGCGTCGACGTCGAATGTGACCGCATAGCCGCCGCTGGCCCGCGACGCGATTTCAATCGCTTCGTCAATACAAGCGCTCATCCCACGCTCGTCGATTTCGCGCATGGTCATAAAACGAATTCCCAGTTTGCGCACTAGCTCGCGCTCATCGCGATCGATGTCACGCGCGCCTATGTGTACGCATAATGCGGGATCAAGCTTAGGGGCAAAGTTCGCGATGTTTGTAAGTTGCCGCGCACCGTAACCTAGCAGTACTGCCAGCGGCATTCCATGAATGTTTCCCGACGGCGAAGTCTCCGGCGTATTCATGTCGGCATGAGCGTCAAACCAGATCAGGCCCGGCTTCTCTTCCCTTTTGCGACAATATGATGCGAGGCCGGAAATCGATCCGATAGCAATCGAGTGGTCGCCGCCGAGAATCAATGGCAGCTCGCCGGCGTTCAAGACTTCTTCAGATTTTTGCGCCAGCTCTTCGCACGTAGCGCTGATCTCCCGAAGATGTTTCAGCTTATCGCCGGGGTCGGGTACGGCTTGCTCTTCTTCGACATGCAAATCGCCGAGGTCACGGACTTTATAGCCAAGCTGGGCGATCCTCCGGTTAAGCCGTGCCACGCGAAGCGCCGCGGGCCCGAGTTCGACGCCTGCCATGCTGGCGCCGTACGCCAGCGGCACGCCGATAACGCCGACCCCTTTTTTAGCTTTGGAGTCTGGCACGCTTTGAATGTCCGCAGCGACAAATGTATCCGACATCATTGCTCGTTTTCTTCAGCCACCAAGGTTGATTTTGAAGCCGCTGCCGCCGCCACCCTGGGTTGGGAAGAAAGGCTTCAGTAGGCCGGCAAGCGCTGCCAGGTTACGAGTCTGAATCAAGATCTCTCCCGGGCCGCTGAATTCCGCCACGATGCCCTCACCGCTCACCATGCTGCGAAAGAACCCGGCCGCCGCTTTGCGCAACGTGTACTGCGTCGTGCCTTCCCAAGCTACGAGGTGCCCGGTATCGACTACATATCGCTCGCCTGCCTG
>JANMQG010000053.1:0-19110 GCA_031370285.1 Chloracidobacterium sp.
TTTAAATTTGGCGCTATAATATTTTTTATATTGGTTTGTTTGTGGATTTATTGGATTACAGGGAGTTTTTGTAATCTTTTGTGTCTTTTTTAAAAATCAACGTTACGCGACTGCAACTCCAGGCTGACAATGAAGCAAACGGTCATAAGCAATTGCGCGATATCGTCGTGGCTGCGCGAAAAGATTTGTTGCTTAAGGCGCGCAGCAAAATTATTGATGGTGGTGTGCGTGAGCAACTGAAGGAGTTTTCTCAGTTGTTAACCGTCTGGCTGCAGTCTGCCGAACTTTTTTCCGATTGGCTCGACCTGCGCCGGCGCTCGCCGGAGTTCCGCAAAAAATTTCCCAAGGACTAAGAGCGGGGGCAAGCCCGCCTTCCCAACCTGAGAGACGCTCCATTGAACTCTTACCTTCAGCCTTGAAGGCCTTTCAATAAAAAATCAGCGACGCAACTCTGATCAGCTCGAGGTCGGTATGGCGGGCTTGGCCCCGCTCCTGTTATGCGCACAGCGTTATTCACTCTTCTTCTTCGCCGCCGCGAATTCTTCCTTCAGCTCTTGATTGCTCGATGACTTTCTTAGCGAGATTCCCGGGAACCGGATCATAATGCGAAAACTGCATGTGGAATGATCCGCGGGCCGCCGTGATCGAGTTTAGCGTTGACTGATAGTTGAGCATTTCAGACATCGGCACCTGGGCTTTGATCACCTGATTCTTGCCGCTCGTCTCCATCCCCTGCACGCGCCCGCGCCGCGAATTGAGATCGCCCATGATGTCGCCGCTGTTTTCCTGCGGGGCGCTGATCTCCACGTCCATAATTGGCTCGAGTATCGACGGCTTGACCTTTTCCATCGCCGCACGAAACGCCTTACGACCAGCGGCGCGAAACGAATGTTCATCCGAATCAACGTCGTGATACGAGCCATCGATCAATTGCACCTTAAAATCCACGAGGGGATAGCCGGCGATGGCGCCTGATTGTGCGGCCTCGATGATGCCTTTTTCGATGGCCGGTCGGAACTGTTGCGGCACTGAGCCGCCGAAGATTTTATCCTCGAAAACAAAGCCACCACCGCGCGGCATCGGCTCGAAGATGACCTTGCAGTCGCCAAACTGGCCACGACCGCCAGTCTGTTTCTTGTGACGTCCCTGCACTTCGGCGCGCTGCGTAATCGTTTCTTTGTAGGGAACCTTGGGCGGATGAAGCGTCACTTCCACGATATAGCGCTTCTTGAGTTTTTCGACAACCGTTTCGACGTGAAGTTGACCCGAGCCCGAAAGCAGGAATTCCTTGGTCTGCGCATCGCGTGTGAAGTGGAGCGCCGGGTCTTCTTCCAAAATCTTGTGGAGCGCAACGCTGATCTTTTCCTCGTCCTGCCGCGACTTCGGCTCGATGGCAAACGCTATTGCCGCTTCCGGATAAACTACGGGCCCGTAAACAATCGGTGATTGCTTGTCGCAAAGAGTGTCGCCGGTCTGCGTCTCTCTTAGTTTGACACAGGCCACGATGTCGCCGGCGTGGGCCTCAGGAATCTTGTCGAGCTGTTTTCCCTGAATGGAATGCAACATACCGAGGCGTTCCATTGAGCCGCGAGAAGAGTTGAGCACGGTCGCATCGTTCTGTAACTTGCCGCTGATCACCTTCATCACGTTGATGCGGCCGGCAAACGGATCGGCGACCGTGCGGAAACAATAGGCTGAAAACGGTTCGCCATCGTCATACTTGCGCGCGATCTTTTCTGCGTCTGCGGCCGCGTCAACCGGCAAACCATACTCGGCGGAGTGGTGGGCCGGATCGGGCGCATAGTCCACGATTGCATTGAGCAATGCAGGCAGGCCGACAAGCGTGGCGCCGGAAACGGCAAACACGGGACAGAGTTTGCTGTTAGCGATCGCTTTATTGATGTTAGGCAGAATGTCAGCTTCATCAAGCGTTCCCTGTTCGAAATACTTCTCCATCAGCGCGTCGTCAGATTCTGCAACGAGCTCCACCAGGCGCTCGCGCGTCTTATCGACGTAATCGCGACCCTCGCTGGGAATTTCAATCTCTTTTGCCTGCCCGTCGGCGCCCAGCTCATAGGCCTTCATGTGCACGACGTCAACTACGCCGCGGAAGTCCTTCTCGTTGCCTATGGGCAACGTGAAAGGAATGATTGCCCGGCTGAAGGCTTTATGCGCACTTTCCACCGCGGCGCCAAAGTCCGAATGTTCTTTGTCGAGTTTTGTAACCACCATAATTCGCGGAACCATGAATTCATTCGCGTAGGCCCAGGTCTTTTCAGTTTGAACTTCAACTCCCTTTACTCCGTCCACGACGGCAAGCGCGCAATCGGCAACTCTGAGGGCCGGCCGCGAATGGGCCACGAAGGCGGCGTACCCGGGCGTGTCAATAAAATTTATTTTGGTATCTCGATGTTCTAAATGAGCGAGTGCGGTATTGAGAGTAATCTTGCGGGCGATGGAATCTTCTTCGTAATCGGTAACGGTAGTTCCTTCTTCGACCTTACCCCAGCGCGGCGTGGCTCCGGCGACGTAGAGAAGCGAACTGATTAGTTGCGTCTTCCCTACGTCGCCGTGTCCGATGACCGCAAGGTTGCGAATAAACTCCGTGGCATAGGCTTTCATGATAAGTCCTTTCAGAGAGCGAATTTTGGCGAAACGGTAGGACAGGCATTCCTGCCTGTCATTCGCGCTGCCTGGGACAGGCAGGAATGCCTGTCCTACTACATGTTCGGTGAGAGATAATTTATCTGAGCGGAAAGGGGAAAGGCAAGTTAAGCCATCTTTTTCAATCGATCCGGCATCGAAGGTTCACGAACAAATTGGGTAGTATAACCAGGAGAAAGAAGATGTTTTATCGCAGAATTATTACGTCTATTGCAACAATTGCTCTGGCGCTAGGCGCCACCACAGCGATGTTTGCGACGGGCCCGACCAATGTAATCCCCACGGACAAAAAGAACACATCTCAAAAGAATGCACCGGTTTCGGAGCCGCTAAATCTGGCTGTTCTGGTGCAGGATGATCTCATCTCGCAAGTAGGCAACGAACTCGGCGTGACGCGCGAGTTCATACGCTCGCTTCCCAGTGGTTCGCGAGTAATGGTGGGCTATATCACCACCGGAACGCTGCAGGTTCGCCAACCATTCACCAGCGATTTGGACAAGGCGGCGCGTTCATTGCGCGTGCCTCGCTCCAGTACCTCCGCTTCGGCGTTTAATCCTTACGTGGAAGTGATCGAAGCACTACGTAAGTTCGACGCGAGCTGGAAAGGTAAGAATGCGGTGCTGCTCATCTCGGATGGACTCGACACTTCACGAGGATTCGACGTCACGAGTTCGGCGCACTCTGTCGACCTCGAACGGGCGATAAAGAAAGCCAACGAACGCAGCGTTGCAGTTTATGCCTTCTACGCTCCTTCGGTTGGTCTGACGAGTCGCAGCCGGCTGGCAGCCAGCTATGGTCAAAACTCACTTAATCGTTTGGCGGATGACACAGGCGGGAAGGCCTTCTTTCAGGGAACAACGGGCTTCGTAACATTCGATTCCTATTTTGACCACCTGAGGCAGACGCTCAACGAACAGTATGCCCGCGCTTCCTAAGAGGATTGCAAAACGACAGGTCGATAGACGGCCTCGCCTTTCCAAACAAGCACACCGCCGAGGAGACAACCTCCCGGCGGTGTGTTCTGTTGTAACGCCAACTGTTAGTTTGCGCGAAGGTTTGCCGGTCTCCCTACGCGGCAATTGTTATAACAGCGCAAACTAACAGTTGGCGCTAGACCTGGGTACTGATGCTGTTTCGATCTTGTTACCGGCTCGGCCGTTCGGGTGCGCGGCAAGTCTCTGACTTGCCGGCCAGCCTTCCTTAGTATTTCCCGGGTCTCTGACCCGCGGTTTGACGGTCACAGACCGTGAATTGTGAATTGAACTTTGCGGCAAGTCGGAGACTTGCCGCGCACCGGAACGGCAAAGCCGTAGCAGTTATGGGATTCTTGGTAAATTGAAACTGCATCAGCACCTGCATTTGTCATCGTGGTCGCAAACCAAGAGTTCGGGTTACACTTTTCTGCTTGGATTGTGAAGAACCGCGGTGATAAAGTTACCCATATTGGGAGCAGCGGCCAGGGACGAAAAACACCACGAGGAATGACACCTGCTCCGCTGATTCGCAATGGAAGTTCAAATCTATTCTTCTGGCCCATTAAGCAGCACTGGCGGCTCGCATTTACTCTACTGTTAACTGACGGCAATTAACTGGCATCGTGCGCGAATACTGTCTCATCGTCGGGGGGGCTTATCTTACGGAATCCGAAGCCGAGCACGCCCTGCGTGATCCCTTCATCGAAGACTGGGTCGAACAAACCGGCCACTTCAAAATCCACAACATGGATGACATACAAGTCACCGCCGGCGTCACGCTTGGCTCGCTCGGGGTAGTAATGCTGGATGAGCGGTTATTTGAAATCGCCAGCACCGACGCACAGCATCCGCTAACTGAACTGAAGGCAAAAGGCGTTGCCGAAGCCCTGAAGCGACAGGATATGTTTGACGAAATCGAGGTTAAGCCGCGCGACGAAGCAGAAGAGTTGATCCAGGCGGAATCCCCATCTGACTCTGAATCCAGTGGCAAAGACCAAGACTGATGAAACGTTTCTCGACGGACGCGTGGTGGTAGTTGTCGCCGACATCACCCGCCTGGAGGTTGACGCAATCGTAAACGCGGCGAACTCCACGCTGATGGGCGGTGGTGGCGTCGATGGCGCAATTCATCGCGCCGGCGGTCCAGCTATTCTCGAGGCCTGCCGCGAAATCAGACGCACCGAATATCCGGATGGACTGCCCACGGGGGAAGCCGTAATCACCACCGCCGGAAATCTACCCGCGCGCTATGTCATTCATACCGTTGGGCCGGTGTATGGCCGGCATGACGGGGACGAGGCGCAACTCCTGACAGCGTGTTACCAGAATTCGTTGACTCTGGCTGCAAAGCATAACTTAACCTCAATAGCGTTTCCTGCGATTTCAACCGGCGTGTTCGGCTATCCTCAGGCGGAGGCCGCGCAAGTGTCCTCGGAAATCATTAAGAGCTATTTCCTAACGGATGATCAGATTAGGGAAGTACGTTTGGTGTTCTTTCAATTGCGCAGTGCGGAGATTTTTCTGGAATATCAGAAATTTGGCGAGTAGGAAGCACCGTTAGGTGCGCAATGTTAAGTTGAAATTAGCACGCCACTCTCTTGAATCGTCACCGCCTCAACCCTCGCTGCGGAGTCTTAATTTCAAACAAACGGGTGCGGCGTGTTATAAGAACCGCTTTGTTTTTAGCTGGCGGCCAAGGTAGGCATTCCTGCCTGCCGGTTCGAAAAATACTAATCTGCTTCCGGTTGGTCTAATCTAATGATTGAAACTATTGAGCCCCTGAATACCAAAACTGTGACCGCGACTCCGACACTACCGACTCCGCTCCAGGCGCTCGAGCGGCTCTCCTGGAATTATTGGTGGAGTTGGTCTTCAGATGGCGCCGGCGTCTATCGTGATCTCGACGCCGAACTTTGGGACGAGTGTGAGCACAATCCGCGCTTGCTGCTCGCGAAAGTTTCTGAATACCGCCTGGCCGAGATGGCCACCGATCCAGTCTTCGTGGCGCGCATACGCAAGCTGGCCGATCAGTTTGACCAATACATGAGACAGAGTTCAGAGTTCAGAGTTCAGATTTCAGAACCAGGAGCAAGTGTGCCTGGCGCTGCAGCCATTACCGCCAAAAATCCAGTCGCCTACTTTTGCGCCGAGTACGGCGTCCACAATTCGCTGCCGCTCTACTCGGGCGGGCTCGGCGTGCTGGCTGGAGATCATCTGAAGTCGGCGAGTGACCTGGGCCTGCCGCTCGTGGCTGTTGGTCTGCTTTATCACTACGGATACTTTCGCCAGCGCCTCAATCTCGTGGGCTGGCAGGAAGAGTTCTATGGTGAGACTGATCCCGCGCGGTTGCCACTTCATTCGGTGAAGACTGCAGACGGCGCACCGTTGCTCGTGGAAGTGTTGATTCGCGAGCGCTCGGTGCTCGCTCAAGTGTGGCGAGCCGACATCGGTCGTGTGCCGCTCTATTTGCTCGACACAAACATCGCCGCAAACCAGGAAACCGACCGCTGGGTTACCGGCCATTTGTATGGCGGCGACCGCGAGACGCGCATCGTTCAGGAGATGTTACTGGGAATCGGCGGCGTTCGTCTCTTGCGCAAACTCGGGATTAAGCCGCACGTTTTCCATCTCAACGAAGGCCACAGCGCTTTTCTCACGCTCGAGTTAGCCCGCGAGTTGATTAAGTCCGAAGGCTTAACTTTTGCGGAAGCAGCGGCTCAGGTGCGCGAGCGTTGCGTGTTTACTACCCACACACCGGTCGCGGCGGGAAACGATGAGTTTGAGATTGATCTGCTGACACGTTCCTTCGGCGCCAGCTTTGAAAAAGAACTCGGCTTGAGTCACGAAGAATTCATTGCGTTGGGACGCACCGATCCCACGAATGCGCGCGAGGCTTTTGGTTTGACGCCGCTGGCAATCCGCATGTGCCGTTCGACAAATGGCGTGAGCCGCAAGCATGGTGAAGTCTCGCGCGCGCTTTGGCAAAAGCTGTGGCCGGAAGGAGCGGTCGAGCAGGTTCCCATTACACACGTCACGAACGGCGTCCACGCGCCAACCTGGATTGCTCCCTTGCTTCGATCGCTTTTCGAGAAACATATAGGCAGCGACTGGCAGGCCAGGTTGCAAGACCGGGCGGCGTGGGCACAGGCCGTCCGCCAAATCCCTGACGAAGAATTGTGGGCCACTCATTTACTCTTGAAGGATCGCTTGGTCGCATTCATTCGGCAACGCTCGCTGACTGCGCGCCTAAATCGCGGCGAGTCATCGGAGTCGACCGAAGCCGCTCGAGATATGTTCGAACCCGGTGCGCTGACCATTGGTTTTGCGCGGCGGGTGGCGGGTTACAAACGCTGGAACCTGTTACTGAAAGACCCTGAGCGACTCCGGCGAATTATTAATAGCGCAGATTGCCCCGTCCAGTTTGTGTTTGCGGGAAAAGCACACCCACAGGACCAGGAAGCCAAACTCATCTTGCAAGAGGTCGCTCAGTGGGAAAGCAGCGCCGGAGTGGGCAACAGATCAGTGTTTCTTCAGAACTACGATCATGAAATTGCGCGGCAGTTGGTGCAGTCGGTAGATGTTTGGCTAAACGTTCCGCGCCGGCCACTCGAAGCGTCTGGAACCAGCGGAGAAAAAGTCGCGATGAACGGTGGACTAAACCTGTCCGTGCTGGATGGCTGGTGGCTCGAAGGCTATGACGGCACCAACGGATTCGCGGTGGGCAACGACGCGGTGGTGACTGAGAAAGCAGATATCGACGCGAGTGACGCGGAATCACTTTACCGCGTGCTCGAGCAGCAGGTTGTGCCGCTTTACTATGATCGCGACAGCGACGGGCTACCGCGCAAATGGATCGCGCTGATGAAGAACTCAATCGCCACGCTGGTTCCCGAGTTCAACAGTGATCGAATGGTTGAGGAATACGCGCGCCGCATCTATACGTAAACTGGAAGTACACCGTTTCGGAAAGCTGTCAGGCAACCGTCCGAAGCGAAAGGCCCTTCCACATGAATCCGTCCCCATCACGTCAACCGTATCCCTGGCGACTGTTTTGGTTGCTGTTCGCGGCCGAGGTTCTCAGCGTGCTGGCAATTCTCCCCTTTGCCACAGACATGCTGGGCGCGATTGTTTCTAACTTAGAAGTCCCCAACGTTCCTCTACCTCTTCTGATTTTGGTTGGAGTTATTCAGAATCTAGCATTGCTGGCTTTCACACTTTGGTTGGGACTCAAGCTCTCTGGAAGGCTCGGTCTCGGCGCGCCGCTGCTCGATTCCTGGGTAAGCGGCAAGGCTGAATCGAATAAACGAATAGCGCAAACACTCAAGTCAGGCTTACTTACCGGCGTCGCGGTCGGAATTGTGTTGTTGCTTTCTTTGTTGGTGCTGGTACCGCGATTGCCAAACCTTCCGTTTGTCCTCGCAGCCAAACTGCCGATTTGGAAGCGGTTCCTAGCCTGCTTTTACGGCGGCGTCTATGAAGAGTTGCTAACACGCCTCTTTCTCTTAACACTGGTCGCCTGGATCGTAGATCGGAGTTGGCGCAATCCAGTCCCGAAACTTTCTAACTCCGCTTTCTGGTTCGCGAATATTTTTGTGGCGATTATGTTCGGCCTCGGCCATCTCCCCGCAGCCTCTCTCCTCATGACCATTACGCCGCTGGTGGTTGTTGCTGCGCTCCTGCTTAACGGCTTTGCCGGGATCGCCTTTGGCCACCTATATCGGAAGCACGGCCTTGAAGCAGCAATGATTGCGCATTTCACCGGCGATTTCGTGATTTACGTAGTGGGCCCAGCGTTTCTTAAACAGTAAAACGCTAACCTGATATCGGAAAGGCGGCGACAGATGCAGGCGTGCAACCACTGAACACGGACGCAGTTCTGAGGTACTTGCCGGACGCGCCCCGCCTCGCGCTCGTATGTTAGACTAACGATACTTCGGAACCAGACCCGCATGAAATACTGCACTGTTTGCAAAGCAAAATATGAAGACAGCGTGAGCTTCTGCGCCACGGATGGCGAGGTGCTTGAAGACGATCCGTCTTCTTTCGTTGGCACGGTGCTCGATGGCCAGTACCAAATCGAATCGCTGCTTGGCAAGGGCGGGATGGGCGCAGTTTATCTGGCTCGGCACATCCTGCTGGGCGATCGAGTGGCCATAAAAATCCTGCCGCCGGAAGTGCGCAACAACGCCGAGTGGCTGCGACGCTTTCGCCGCGAAGGTCAGGCGGCCCGGCGCTTTCGTCATGCAAACGCCGTCACGGTTTACGATCTGAGAACGGCCTCCGACGGCACCATCTACATGGTGATGGAGTACGTCGAAGGCCACACGCTCGATGCTGAACTGAAGAAGCGGGGACGCTTTACCGCCGGCGAAGCCCTTGAAATTCTCGAACCCATCATGAGCGTCTTGAACACAGCGCACGCGATGGGCGTTGTGCACCGCGATCTCAAACCGGAAAACATAATGATCGGCAAGGTGCAGACCAATGGGGAAGCGCCGATAAAGCTGCTCGATCTTGGCATCGCCAAAATGCGCGAAATCGCGGGCGTTGAAAGTAGCGGTACGACAGAGCTGACGATGGCTGGCCAGGTGCTCGGCACTCCTTATTACATGTCGCCGGAGCAGTGGGGTGAAATATCGCGCGACGGCAATCCGGAGATTGATGGCCGCACCGATATCTACAGCCTCGGACTAGTGGCTTACCAAATGATTAGCGGCCAGCGTCCCTATTCCGCCGGGACGCTTCACGAACTGCGACGTGAACACATAGCGGTCACGCCCACGCCGTTAGTTGAAAAGATTCCCGACGTACCGCAGGCGTTCAGTGAAGCAATCGATCGCGCCATATCGAAGGACCGTAGCGATCGGCAGGCAACGGCGGGCGAACTAGCGGTGCAGTTGCGTGCCGGACTTGGCGAAGCAGGCGGACAGGCGCCTTCAGTGAGAACCTTTCCGGATATTCCTCATGCCGAGGATTCACAGGCTCATACGCAAGAATCGCCTGGGGCCTTGACCAGATCAGACGTAAACGCGGCGACGATTGTTACAGTCGATGCCCTTCCGACAACTCCGCCAAGTGTTCCTCCACCAGCCAAACCACCGCCGATTGGGTATCGAGGAGCCGTTGCGAGTCTTGAACAAGCGCCAACGCCTCAAGCCGTCGCAGGGGCTGACTCATTATCAAGCATAACGGTTGTGCGGGCGCCGAAGCCCGAAGTTGCTCCGGCAAAATCTCGCGGCAAGTCGCTGGTTTTGGTTGGCGCCAGCGTTCTGCTCCTGGTTTTGGTAGTCGTTGGCGTGGGCGGATTCTTTGCCGTCAACTGGCTGAAAGCAAAACCAGATGACGGTGAAACCAAAGGCCCCACAGGAACATCAGGTACGGAAACAGCCGCGGCGACTAAAGAATTCGGACGATATTGGCTACAGGTCCCGACGAAGAAGAACCAGCCGGATGCTATTCTCGCCGGCGATCCAGTGGCGATGAAATCGGGTCAGGACTTCAAGTTTCATTTTGTGGCGCGCCAGGATGGATATCTCTATATCATTGGTCCGGGGGAAAAAAATGTTCCAATGGCTTTTCTGACAGCCGAGCCGGGCGATGGTTCCGGCTTGCGTACAAATGAAGTCAAGAGTGGGCAGGATTTCGTGTTTCCCGCCGACACCGCTGCCACGTTTCACTGGATTACACTGGACAAAGCGCCGGGCAGCGAAAACTACACAATCATTTTTTCGCCCCAGCCCATGACGGCGCCGGCCTTTTTGGGTTCAGAGGCAACTGGAGAGCCGCTGAGCGAAACAGAACAGACGGAACTACGGGAGCTCCTGGCAAAGTACAAAACGCGAGAGCCCGTCACTGAGATTAATGACAAAGACGCGGCAGCGCCTTTCGTTACGGTAAAGGTACGCCAGTCTGAGGGTACGGGCGCCCCGGTTGTTTTTGCCGTCCGGATCCAGCATAAATGAACCCCTGCCTAATCGGAGGATCGGATTTGGTTTGAAGGAGAAGTTTTTGCAATGCGAATGAAAGCCATCTTTCTTAGTTTCTTGATTGCCCTGGCGGGCTTTGTTCCGACGCTGGCTTTCGGCCAGCAGGACGAGGATGTCCGCGGCGCGTTTATGACAACGCGGCCCAAAGCAACCGGCAAGGTCACCGGCAATAAGTCGACCCCAACCACAAAGCCAAGCCGGCGGCATCCGAAAGCGGTCGCCCAGAATTCCCCCGGCGCGAACCCTGAGGTAGCGAAAAATGGTTCAATTCCGACCGCGGGCACTCCGGCTAAGCTCAATTCCAAGCGCATCGGTATGGGCTTGACGCTGTTCATGCGTGACTCAAATGGCCTGGCCGTACGGACCGATCCGTCACACGAGTTTCGCGGAGGCGATCACGTACGCGTTTTGATCGAGACCAACGCCGACGGTTACCTTTACGTTTTCAACACTACCGATAAAGGGAAGCCGATAATGCTTTACCCCGACCCGGAGTTGGACGAAGCGGGCAATTACTTTCAAGCGCACGTCCCGTTTGAAATTCCTTCGAGTGTCGCCGCTGAAGAAAGACTGCGATGGTTGACCTTTGACAAATATCCTGGTGCGGAGAAACTCTATTTTGTTTTTACTCGCGAGCCATTGGCAGCAGTTCCAATTGAGGACGATCTGATTAACTTTTGCCGCGAGAATGATGGGAAATGTCCGTGGAATCCAGGAGCTGACGTCTGGGCCCAGATTCAGAAAGAGGGGAATGAGCCCGTACAGACTGCCAAAGTTGAAGGCTTGGGAAGCGCGCAGACTTCAAGCGAGCACCAGGCTGCCACTCGCGGCATCGGTCTAAATCGAGACGACCCGGAACCGTCGCTAATAATGTTGACAGGATCGACAAGCAAGAACATGCTCGTCGTGACTCTGGATTTGGTTCACAAGTCGATAAGCATGCTCGTTGATACGGATGAGATGAGTAATGCAGTAATCGGGAGGAGTAGTCACAAGTGAACGCTACGGCGAAGAAACTCATCGCTTTTGTTGTTAGTACCAGTCTATTGCTTGGCCTGGCTGTGGCAGCACTTTCACACGAAAACTCCGGGCCAACCAACTTACCTGTGCAGCAAGCCGACCAGGCAGGGACCGCATTGCAGGAAGGAAGGCGCCTCCTCAAGCGCGGGAAAGCGGACCAGGCGCTGGGGCAACTGCAAACAGCCCTTACCCTGTACGCGGCGGTGAAGAACAGAAAGGGTATCGCGGCCGCGCAGAACGAGCTGGGCGATCTTTATCTGCGGCAGGGACAGAACAAGACTGCACTCGATCACTATAAAGACGCTTATGACGCGCTCACCGGTGTGGTCATTCAGGAACAAAAAGACGCAGCCGCCGCCGGGACCGCAGCCCGCATGGTACCCAGCGCAAAAGCCGGCCAAGCTGTCGACACCGCAGCGAGTGCCAGCGATACTGGCTTCAACGCCAAGCTACTCCTCGCCAAAATTGGTGACACAAACTACCAGCTTCGCGAACTGCGCGCTGCCGCGGCCTCGTATGCGCTGATGAATCCGAAGAAGCCGGAGAGCGCTGCCAAGAAAGCCGGTGGTATGTTTGGTAAGCTAGCGCCTTCCATCGTTCTCGGTAACGCCACCGATAGCGCCGCGATCGGCTCTGCCGCCGGCGCGGTTGGCGGCGCGCTGGTCGCGAAGAACGAGCTTGATCAATATCGCGTTTCCATCGTTTACATGACCTATGAGCTGGGCATGGGCCGCATCGCGTTTGCCGAAAACGATCTCGAGACGGCGCGAACGCATTTTCAAAATGCCGCCGACGCCAGCAAAGGCGCGCTGCCAATGATCGCTAATCTGGGCCAAACGCGACGCTTTCGCACCGCAGCGCGCACCAGTCTCGCGGACGTTGCGCTGCGCCAACTGGATTACAAAAACTCTGTAAAGCTCTACGAACAAGCTGCGAAAGGTGCGAAGGACGATAAGCGTCTGGACTTGATGTGGCCGGCGCAACTTGGAATGGGCCGAAGTAACTGGGCGCTGGCTGGACAGGAGAAAGACGCGAAGAAGTCCGCTAAGTTGAGGGAGTCAGCTCTCGCTACCTATCAGGACGCGATTGCAACGGTGGAAACGCTGCGCGCCGGTAGTCTGCGGGCCGACGAATCGCGCACCATTTTTCTTAGTACGACGAAGGATGTGTTCGACGATGCCGCGAGCGCCTTCGCCGAGATGGCTTTGTTGAGCGCGGCTGCTGCCGGCAGCGGTGCTGAGGCGTTGTCTGGCAAGCCCCTGGAATACGCTGCGGAGGCTTTCAAGATTACCGAGCAGTCGCGCGCTCGTTCGCTGCTGGATCTTCTTAGTGAAACCAATGCCGCGGTTACTGAAGGCATTCCGCCCGATCTGCTCAAGCGGAAACAGAACAACCTCGACCGCCAACAGGAGATTGCCGAAACGCTGACCGGAATTAGTTTGTCCGCTGACAGCGACAAGAAGAAACCGTCTGATCTGGAATCTGACCTGGAAAAGCTGCAGACAGAGTTTGAGGAAGTCGAGAATCAGATAAGAACCGCCAGCCCGCGGTATGCCGGTCTAACGGCTGGCAAACCGTTGTCACTCGCCGAAGTCCAGAGCGGTGTGCTTGACGATCAAACTGTACTGCTCGAATACAGTTTGGGACGAGAGGCTTCGTATCTTTGGGCGGTAACGAAGTCTGGCGTCTCGCTCTACAAATTGCCGGCCCGTCCGGTGCTGGACAAGATGGCCACCGATCTGCGCGCGCAATTGATCCCTTCGAAACTTCAGCGGCGGATCGTCGGCATCGATGTGATGGCGGATACGCAGCGCGGGCTGGGCGTCAGTGCCACACCTTTTGCGGAAGATGCAGCTTCTTTTGTTACGGCGTCCAGCGCGCTATACAAAGCAGCGGTCGAGCCGGCCGCATCTGTGTTGGGAGAGAAGCGACTATTGATCGTTGCTGACGGCGCGTTGAATTATGTTCCTTACGAAGCGCTGGTGAAGTCGCCGGCGAGCGCGGACTATTCTTCGCTTCCGTATCTGATCAAGTCGAATGAAATTATTTATGCGCCATCGGCATCCGTGGTCGGCTTAATTCGGCAACAGGACAATAAGCGGGCCGGTCGGGCAATGTTGATACTCGCCGACCCGGTCTTTAATTCAAATGACACGCGCGCGAAGGGTGCTGGGTCCGGAGCAAATGCAGGTGAGACGCGCGGGTTGGGAATTCAAAGCGCCTTGACCGATGTCACCGGCCAGGATGCGTCCGTGACTGCCGGCTCCGCGAAGATGCAGGGTTTGCCGCTGGCGCGACTCGCGGGCACGCGAACTGAAGCAGAACAAATCGTCAAACTGGCAAAGACTTCGAGCACGCAAGCAGACATGTGGCTCGACCTCGATGCCAGCGAAGATAATATTGATGCGCGCGATATCAGTAAGTATCGCGTCCTGCACATTGCCACACACGGTTTGTTGAATGCCGAACGGCCGCAGTTCACCGGCCTGGTGCTTTCGCTGGTAGGTAATAAGAGTGAAGACGGATTTCTGCGTACCGACGAAGTGTTTAATCTGCGTCTGGGCTCTCCGCTCGTAATGCTTTCGGCGTGCGAGACGGGACTAGGGAAAGAGAAGCGCGGCGAAGGCGTGATGGGTCTGACGCGCGCGTTTATGTATGCGGGCGCGCCGACGGTCGGCGTTAGCCTGTGGTCCGTCGCAGACAAATCAACCGCTGAATTGATGACCGACTTCTATAAGCGCCTGCTCGGGTCCTCAGTCACCGACTCCTCTGCCGTCCCAGCCTCCACCGCCATGCGAGGCGCCCAACTCGCGATGATTGCCGGCAAGAAATACAGCGCCCCATTCTACTGGGCGCCCTTCGTTCTTGTTGGCGACTGGCGGTGAGCGCCGAAAGCCACAGTAAGCAGTAAGCAGAAGGCAGAATGTCGCTGTCTTCTGCGTTGTTTTGACCAACTCGCTGCTCACTGCCTACTGCCTACTGCCCACTCTGCCAAACGCCCTCAATGCGTGGCCCGCAATACTATATCGGGTAACGAAGTCACCCGTTTTATGCCAAAGGTGACTGGGTACTCACCTTTTGACCGTAACTATCGGTGGCATAGCGGTTGTTGCGTGAGCGGCGGGCATATCGCTCGACCGGCAACAGCGTTGCGCATCGGGTCCAAGACAATGGAAGGGGAGAAATAATGAATAGCAGGAATAAAAATTTGTTAACACGATTCTTAACGTTGGCGCTGGTAGCTTTCGTGGCGCTGCCGCTGACAGCTTTTGCGCAAGGCAATGGCAGGGGCCGCGGCAAGCCCACTGACGTTTTTGTAAATGGACACGATGCGCGCGATGGCCGCTTGGATAAGAATAACGGCCAACGCCGCGGAGACCGCCGTCGCGACAACGACGAGGCTCGCGGCCGGGATCGTAACCGGGATAACGATGAATGGCGACGCCAGCGGGAGGAACGCAATCGTAACGATGAATGGCGACGCCAGCAGGCAGAGCGCAATCGCAACGATGAGTGGCGACGTAACCAGGACAACAATGACCACTGGAGACGTCGGAACGGCAATAACGGCGGCTACGGTAACTATGGCGGGTACGGCAATACTCAACTTCGCCAGACCGCACTGAACGCCGGCTACAATAACGGCATCCAGGAAGGCCGCAAGGATCGGAGTCGCGGTGATCGCTTTGACTACCGCGATGAAGGCGACTACCAGCGGGCCACCGAAGACTACAGTTCGCGTCTCGGCGACCGGGAACTTTACAAACGCTACTTCCGCGAGGGATTTGCGAACGGCTACGAGGCCGGTTACAGGGGCTACTAAAGCGCCGGCAGCCTTAGACACAGAAGTGAGAGTGGAGACTACGGTCTTCGCTCCCGCTTTTTTGTTTGTCTAAGCCCGCGCGCCCCCCCTAGCCGCCCTAGCTCGCCGGCTCACCTGTTTGTCGGAACGGGACCGATACGCTACTATCAAATCGCACTTGAATTACCTCGTGCCAGGGTGCGCTTGATGGAAAATCACTTCGTAAAAGTTACTGATACCAAGTCGATCGAGGAGTTGGCCGACCGTTCAAAAGAGCGGCCCGTAGTCATCTTCAAACACAGTTTGACTTGTCCCATTAGTGCCGCGGCTTACGAGCAGATGGCTGAATTCGAGGGAGAGGTCGCGCTGGTTGAGGTGCAGCGCGCGCGCGCGCTTTCAGAAGAAATCGAGCACCGCCTGGGAGTGGCACATGAGTCGCCCCAGGTTATCATTTTGCGCGACGGCGAGGTTGTTTGGAGTGCATCTCACTTCAAAATTACTGCAGATGCGGTAGCTGAAGCGGTGCGTGCGGCGGCTGATAGTGGGCAGTGAGCAGTGGGCAGTGGGCAGAAAAACATAAGACACAACGCGAGATCCGCGAATAGATGATGGAAGCGACCGAGAGACGAGGGCCTGAAATTGAGCCGCGCGAGATCCAGCAGGAGGGCGACTCGGGCCTGCGTATCACCTGGGCGGACGACTGCGTCTGCCGCTACACCGCTGCTGAACTCAGACGCGCCTGCCCCTGTGCGCAATGCGTTAATGAGTGGACCGGCCAGCGCGTACTAAAGCCGGAAGCTGTTTCGGAAGAACTTACGATAGCTGACATTAGTATTGTTGGACGTTATGCACTAAATTTTCGCTGGAGTGATGGACACGAAACAGGCATTTACAGTTTTCGCTATTTGCGGGAATTAGGTGAACGATAGCCGACGATTGACGACCGACGACCGACGACCGGAGACCGGAGACGGAATAACTAGTATGAACGAACAAGACTTCTTTAACGAAAAGCAGGAATCGAAGAAGGCGACTTACAGTTGCCCTCACTGTCGCGAACGAGGGGACTATGAGGTCCGCTGGATGAAGCGCACGAAAAAGCAAGCTCCGCCGCGAGGCGCCAACGAGCAGGACCGCATGCGCTATCAGAAGTCGCGCGACTACATGGTACGAATTGACGACATGCTGGCCTGCAAGAGTTGCCGTCGCCGCTTTGACATTCCCAGTTCGCAGTCAGTTGTATTCCTTTAATCCCCCTCACAACAATCGCCAGGCGGGCTGGCAGTGCCAGACCCTATCTCCACGACAACACCTGCATAGTCGCAAAAATCTTTCTGTTGAAAGACGCAGCGGATCTGTTCCATTCCCTTTCAGACTCGGCACAAATCAAAGGGCAGCTATTGGGACGGTGTTTAAGCAACAGAAACAGTCGACGCGTACAGGCTGACACGAAAACCCAAGCGGCCTCAACTTTGCTCTGGAACCCAACGGATCAAAGGATGGATTAACAAATCATGATAGAGACATCAGAGTTTGCCGGCGCACATAAGACCAACAACTCATTTCTTTCCCCGCTCGAGCGCCGCCTCGCGCCCATAGTTATCCCGCGGATTCCGCTGTGGCTGGAGACTCATCATCTGACCATGTTGACGCTTGTTTGGTCGCTCCTTATTCTCCTTTTCAGTTTTCTGGCCGCCCGCAACCTCCGCTGGCTTTGGTTGGTCTCAGTGATGATCGCGTTTCAGTGGGTGACTGATCACTACGACGGCAAAATCGGCAAGCATCGCAAAACGGGCTTGGTGAGGTGGGGCTACTACATGGATCACCTGCTCGATTACTTTTTCCTCTGTTCCGTCATCATCGGCTATTCGTTTATCCTGCCCGAGCGGTCGCGGTTTCAACTGCTCTTGATGTTGGCGCTCTTTGCGGCTTACGATTTCAGCACCTTTCTCGCTTTCTCCGCCACGGATGAGCTCAAGATTAGCCATCTGAAATTCGGCCCGACAGAGTTTCGGCTGGCCTTAATTATCATCAACGGGCTCCTGATTTCATTTGGTACGAGATATATGATTAGCGGACTAAAGTGGGTCAACGCCGGCGCGGTAGTTGGCTTGGTTTTCCTGGTCTATGGAACCCAAAAGAAGATTTGGCAGCTTGATATGAGAGCCCAGGAGCCGTCCATGAAGCCTGTGCCGCCATTAGAGGAATCGTACGTACCGGCGAAAGAGCGTACGTTTTGATAACGCCTAACCAACCCAGGTGTGGTAACATACATCCGACTTCCTGAGTTCCCTCGTAATATCCAGCAAAACCATTCAAGATCGGTCTGTTGAGGTCCAAACGCGTGGCTTAGTGTTTGCTAGTGAAGTTTCCAGTGGAAGCCAGAACGCAAGACCAAGCAGTAGCAATCGTTCCAGAGTGGCAAAGAATAACCGGGAACTCTATTCAGGAAAGATCGTTTAATCAAAACAAGCACTCAAGAGTGGCCCTTACGGCCCGTGAACTGCGCGTTAGCAGATAGGGTAAAAGACAAGTTGGATGAAATGTCAGAAAAGAAAGCTATCAAAATCATAAAGAAGGACGAGCGGACGCGTAAGCAAAAGCCCGTGCCTAAGGGAAACACGACCGCGCAAACCGCGCGCGAAATGGTCAAAACCGTAACCAATTGGGTTAATGAACTGCAGCAGAAGCGCCACGTAGAAACCGCGAACGCCATCAAACTGATGTTGCCCGACGACCCTCGCGCCAGCGAAGCCTAAGCACGTCCACGAGCTTCCCAGACTCAAAAACGGCGATCCACGAAAGGACACGAACTAACACGAAATGTCGTTAGTGTAGTTTGGTGTGATTTAGTGGATCGTATCTTGTGAGGTTGCACAGGGAACGGCAGATTGAGACGACCCTACGTTCCGAAGCATTGACACCCGACCGAGGGTGGCGATAGGTTTCTGCCATGACAACTCCGCATGCAGAGTCTAACGCCAGCGTTTCGCAGACCTTTATCCAGGAGGCTAGGCGGCTCATAACGGAGGAATACCTGCCGAAGATTGAACGCTGCGTTGAGAAGCTGACTGACGAGCAAATCTGGTGGCGACCTAATCCGGAATCGAACAGCATCGGCAATCTTCTCCTGCACATTTCCGGGAACGCACGCCAGTGGATCGTTTGCGGATTGGGAGGAGAACCCGATCAGCGTCAACGCCAGACTGAGTTTGATGAGCGGGAGGGAATTCCTCGTGATGAGTTGCTCGGCAAGCTTAGGACAACAGTCGCAGACATCGACGATGTACTAGGTAGGTTTGACCCGGCGCGGCTGCTTGATGAGTATCAGATACAGGGCACTAAGGCTACCGCCCTCGCCGCGATCTTTCATGTGACGGAACATTTCTCGATGCACACCGGGCAGATAATTCTTTTGACGAAAATGTTGGCCAACGTCGATTTGGTCTTTTACGATTTCTCGACTGGCAAGCCGGTGCATACCTGGCACCAGCCTAAGCCCTCGTAGTTTC
Source organism: Chloracidobacterium sp. (assembly GCA_031370285.1). Classification (GTDB taxonomy): domain Bacteria; phylum Acidobacteriota; class Blastocatellia; order Pyrinomonadales; family Pyrinomonadaceae; genus PSRF01. The sequence goes on from JANMQG010000053.1 coordinate 18,959, forward strand.
GAGCAGTTTCAATGAACTTCCAGTCCCTCTTCGCTTCTTTCAAAAGTCTGCAATTCATGCTTAATATAGTGGCGCTGTGATAAATCATAAAAGGACAGACAGGAATGTCTGTCCTACTCATCAAGGAGAACCGCATCCGAAATGACTTACGT